>NZ_JBHSMA010000002.1:0-987996 GCF_042655385.1 Larkinella bovis
TCCTTGCTTCCAACCCGCCAGATCTAGTTCAACACAGCGTCTGCGGAGTAGTTCGTAATCTGATTGTTTGTATTTTCCCATACCGACAACAAGATACGATTATTATAAGCTTATTCACGGATCAATATATGCCTTATCTCTTATCGGACAGTAAATATATTGTTCACCTTGACTATGGTAAATTGTAAATTCTGCTGGAGCCTTAGTGGGCTTTTCCTCTGTTTCAATCTCTCTAAATTTCACGATGAATTTGATTTGCTGTTCTCAGTAATGATTTGCTTTAAAAGGACCTCAAGAAAATAAAGAATCCTTTATAGACTTTCAAAATGAAGTCAATATTAGCATTTTTTCTGTTACAAATGGTGATACATTTTTAAATAAAAAAGCCCCAAATCTTACGATTTGAGGCTTTTTGCTCCCGAAGCTGGGCTCGAACCAGCGACCCTCTGATTAACAGTCAGAAATTTTTGTTTTTCTTTTCTTCGTCTTTATTTCGTAATATTACTAATATACAGGTAGTTAAATTAAAAATATTAGCTACTTTTTTCGTCTTGCTATTTGTTTTTATGGGGTAAATGTATGCAAATTTGTATGCAAATGGTTCGGCCATCTGATTGTCGGTATCTCAACCGGTTTCAAGTTAGCTAACCATCGCGAACCCATCTATGAGTGCAATTGTTAGCCTTTACCTCGACACCCGGCGCCAGAAGAATGACGGCACCTATCCGGTCAAATTGCGCGTCACTTTCAAACGAAAACAACAGTACTACCCAACCGGTATTAATCTAACCGAATCTCAATGGGAGAAAGTTGGTAAGCCAAAGCCTCGTGAAGACTACATTAAAGATACCAAGGCTTTGCTGGAAACGGCATGTAGCCGGGCCGAAAAGGTTATTCGAGATTTACCGCTATTTACGTTTGAAGAGTTCGAGACTCGCTACGCTGGTACGGTAGGGGCTCCATCTAATAGTGTATTTGCAGGATTCGAGCGTTACATCGAGCAACTTACTAAAGAAGGTCGTGCCGGTACCGGGAGCAGCTACCGATGTGCTCTAAACGCCATACAAAATTATCACCAGAGTAAGGCTCCGCTAACTTACCGTGATGTTACCCCACAATGGCTACAGGGATTTGAAAAATGGATGCTGAGCATCGGCAATTCTATTACTACTGTCGGTATTTATTTACGATCGCTAAGAACGATTTATAATAGAGCAATCGAAGATGGTGCTATTGACCGGGAAAATTATCCATTTACAAAACGTCGGTACCAGGTTCCTACTGGCCGTAATGTAAAGAAGGCATTAACCCTGGCCGATATTGAAAAGATATTCCATTATCCGGCTGAGCCAATGAGTGCTGAGGACCGGGCTCGGGATCTGTGGCTGTTCTCTTACCTCTGCAATGGGATGAATCCAAAGGATATGTGCCGGTTAACATATCAGCAAATCGGCTCAACACATATTCGATTTGTACGGGCGAAGACAGAACGTACCAAGCGTGAAGTTAAGCCGATCGTGGTAGCTATTACGGACGATGTCTGGCGGATTATCGCTAAATGGGGTCAAAAACCTGCTATTCCACATAGATACGTTTTTGGTGTTCTGGAACCAGGTATGAGTGCTGAACGGGAATTAGCAGTTGTGCAGCAATTCGTAAAGACCATCAATAAGTATATCAGCCGAATCGCTCAAGATCTAGGCATCGATAAAGAAGTGACTACATACACGGCCAGGCATTCGTTTAGTACGGTTTTGAAGCGATCCGGAGCGCCTATCGAGTTCATCAGTGAAAGTCTGGGGCATCAAGACATTCGAACGACGGAAAACTACCTTGATAGCTTTGAGGATGAGGTTAAGCTTCAATACGCCAATGCTTTGACGTCATTTAAAAAAACAGTTTAAAGTGGCCGGTCCAACCTTCTGAAACCTTTATACAATGGAAAAGAAAAGATTTGTAATTGATTTAGATAAGCTTGATGAAGGCGAGGATGCACGTGTGTATTGGGATGATCAAAATATTATAGTTGAAAAAATTGACGATTTTACAGTGGATACTGCTGAAGAGGAGCCTGAAGATCCTGAATTAGAAAAATGGGTTGATGCTATTGTAAGTTTATTTCCTTACTCCAAAACGGAATGCTATACCAGAATAAATGCTTACTACGCAATTCGAAAATCAGTATGGAATACAGATGCTAGAGAGTTGGTTACATCGATTAAAAAAGGGATTAAGTTTCTGCCGAACCCTAAGAAAGATGCCGCGAGTTTCCTAAGAAATGAGTTTGAACGTATTAAACATTTGTTTGAAGAATGTCCTCAGTGTGAGGTCGTATTTGAATATAGTCGAGGAATTCTTGTCAATTTTGTTCTTTCTGATACTTGGGACGATATTTGGTGGGATTTGGAAAGTTTGAAAAAAGAATCTACTCATGAATATCCTGCTAAAGATGAAATTTTAATCTGGGATGAATTTTGGGAGAAGGCAGAGCCAATTCTTGACAGCTACTTAAAGCCACTCGGCTACCTGGCCACTTTAAAATGGCTTCAATTATATATTCATCATATAGAAAATTCAAACCATCCTACGAATATTGAGACTGGAAAGAATAATCAGGTCAAATTATCTCATAGGCAAATCGCAATTCTCTGTCATTACCAAGATATTACAGTTGATTCTCACAACCAGGAAGAAATAGCATTAGCTAATGGTTGGTCAAAACCCACAAGTGGCCAAAGTATTTACATGGATTTTTGTAGAACCAAGTCAAAAAATGATCGAACCGCGCAGGGGAAAAATGTGGTGAACGATATCGAAGTAGTTTTGGGGTATTTGCGAGATATACAAAAAAAAGATGCGAAAATTATTAGGGCTATTAGAACCGCTGAAGACGAACTAATAAAAGCCAAAGAAAACAATCTCAAAAAATAGTAACCGGTTATAACCGGTTACTGAACGGCCAAGATTTTAGAATTGCATCAGTTAAAACACAAAACACCGGTGCAATGGAAAATCACCTTGAAGTAATCAGCAAACGGTTAGGCATTATTGAAGAATTATTGCTAGATCTGAAACACGCGCCCGCTCTTCCTCCTTCCACTTCATTCGAAGAACTTCTTACTGTCGAGCAAGCAGCACGCTTACTTAAATTAACTCCCCCAACTATTTACGGTTTGGTATATGAGCGAAAGATTCCTTATAGCAAGAGAGGGAAGCGCTTGTATTTCTCCCAGCAGGAGCTTTTAGACTGGGTAAAATCTGGACGCCAGAAAACAGCAGGTGAGTTGGAGGAGCAGGCCCGCCAAATTGTCACCATTCGGCAGAACCGTCGAATTATTTCGAAGGACAATAAAGATCAAGGAAGATCTCGTAAATCCTTAAGTTAAGTCCTACCCAGTTATTGCCATATCCACATCAGAATGAATAGCGAGAAATCAATTGCTCCAGCACTGGATTTTATACGAGCATTCCAGCAACATCAATGGAATTTTATCAACGCCAAACCACAGTGGACTCGCCAGGAGTTCGAAATAGCTTTCTACTGTCACAACGAATGGGTACCCGAGGTGCAGGATTGGTGCTACTCACGCGAAACGGTCGAGAAGTTTGCTTTCGACCCTCGAACACCCAATGATCGGGCAAAGGAACTTCGGCATGCTTTGAAACAATACCGGCAACAATAAAAGCGGAGCAGCCATGAACTACCACAGCCGCCCCGTACAGAAAGTTGAAGGACAGGGATTATTTGTACCAAAGACCGTACAAATTGAAAATGACTTTGACTTTAACACCAATGTCAAACAGCAGGAGCCTGACCATGAGAATTACTCCAAAATCATTGAAAATGCCGAAATCAACTTGTCAATTGACGAAGCAATACCACCAACTTGCTTTACGATTGAGAGTGGAAAAATCACGGCGCCGGTTGGCACGCTCGGAAACTTCTCGATTGCAACAGGGAAAGCTAAATCACGTAAAACGACTGGCCTAGCCTTTTTTATTGGGGCTGCTATTTCAGGTAATAAAGTTGGACCGGTACGCGGGCATTTCCCTGAGGACCAAAGAGTAGTGGTGCTTGCCGATACAGAACAATCTAGGTATCATGTTCAGCGATCAGCTAAACGGGCTTTACGATTGGTTGGGAGCCATTTGCAAAGTAACCTGAAAGTATATGCCTTCCGTAAAAATGACCCTCGAACTCGTCTTAAGTCGATTGAGCAGATTGTTTACAATACCCCTAACCTTGGCTTGCTGGTGATTGATGGTATCCGTGATTTGGCGCAAGACCCGATTTTAGAAGCGGATCAGGCTAACGAAATCATTACTCATTTGATGAAATGGAGTGAAGAGTTAAGAATTCACATTATTGGGGTCATTCATCAGAATAAAAGCGACTCCAATATCAGAGGGCATCTTGGCACTGAGGCTGTAAATAAGGCGGAAACGGTTTTTTCGGTTGCTAAAAATCCTGAAGATAAGGAGACGTCAATTGTTAGTCCTGAATATTGTCGGGATATTGATTTCGAACCTTTTGTCTTCGGCATCGACGAGACCAGCTTGCCTTATTTAGTTGATGATTGGAAAGCCGAAGAAAAAGGGAAAAGGAGTAACCAAGATAGTCAGGGAAAAACCAAGAAGAATACCCCTGAGGGAACACCGAATGAAAAACATATTGCCATTCTAATCCGAGTGTATGAGCAGGAAGCGGAATCTTATGGCAAAATGGTCAGTCGTATCAAAGCTGCTGCTGGGTACTATAGCTTAGCCATTGGTGACAATGCTGCCCGAGACTTCATGGCATATTACATACAGCATCAATTGATCCATAAGGTAGAACAAAAACCTTTTCCAGTCTATGCTTTGAATGCGGACAAACTGGAAGAAACCAGGCTACGGCAACCAGGTACGTTAGTGTGTTAAGTACGTTAAGCCCTCTATATATAAGGGCTTTTAACGTACTAACATTAACCTACGTTACGCTAACCTACGTTAACGCGCTTAACACAGTAACATAGTTAATAGGATGAAGGACATATACGAAGGGAAATACATTAGTTGCTATGCAAATTGCCGGAAGCCTGGAGCCCCTAAACTAGTGAAGATGATCACTTGGCTAAAATCACCCAAATGGTACTCGGAGCAATTACGGATTCGGGCATTAAAGGCAACAAATGAAAAAGCGTATCAGTACGAAAAAGTGAATACGCTGCCAGCGTCTACCATGTCCGGTGAATTTGAATACCGAGAAGCGTCGGGCCTCATCAAGCACAGTGGTTTTATCTGCCTGGACATTGACCGAAAGGATAACCCACACCTGACCAACTTCTACGAACTGAAAGAACAGTTCCCGAAAATCAAGAATGTAGCTTATTGCGGCTGGTCGCTGAGCGGGGAAGGGTATTTCATTTTGATCCCGATTGCCGAGGTAGACCGCCACTCAGAATACTTCGAGTTTTTCCGGGCGATGTTCGGAAAGTGGGGTGTGATGATCGATAAGAAGTGTGGCGACGTTAGCCGCCTTCGGATTTACAGCCACGACCCTGAAGCCTACTTTAACCATCAGGCTGAGGTAGTCCGGTTGCCTCCCCTACGGCCTAAACCGGAGCCCAAACGAAGCGAGTTCAAAGCTAAGGCAGATGATAGCAACAGTACCCGGCAAAAGGTCGAGCAGGTCATTGAAAAAATCTGCCGGCAAAATATAGACATCACTGCTTATGATGGCCGCTGGTTTCGGGTTGCCCTGGCGCTGATTGATGAGTTTGGCGAAGGTGGTCGAGAATACTTCCATGCTGTTAGCCAATTCCATCCGGAATATAATTACGCCGAATGCGATCGTAAATACAGCTACTTTCTGAAGAAGGCACGCGGTCAAGTCAGAATAGGAACCTTCTTTTCGATCTGTCGGGAATTCGGGATCGTATATGAGCATCCGGTAGGAACGCAAGCCTCTATTCAGACAGTGCCTACACAAACTTATTCAATGTGGGATAATCTGCCGATTGAATACGTGCCTGTTTCATTTGAGGCAATGGCCGATTATCCGAAGGGATGGGATGTAACGGATCAAAAACCAACATTTCGTCTTGTTGTTAGTCCTCGACGAGCCGAAATAGCCGCGGCTTTCAATCTATCTGAAGAAACGTTACCTCTCTTCTCATTTGAGTCGATTCCGGACCAGTTAGAGCAAAATCTTTCACTTACATAAACAATCAATCCACACCATGGAAATTCAAAAACAACGTGGCACACCAACAAAGTATCGGCCAGAGTTTGCTAGCATTGCCCGTAAAGTCTGTCTGCTCGGAGTAACCGACAAAGAACTAGCTGATGTATTCGGCGTTTGTGAGGCTACGATCAATAATTGGAAGCTGAGATATCCCGATTTTTTAGAGTCAGTCAAAGCGGGAAAAATTGTCGCCGATATGAATGTGGCCGAAGCCTTCTATAAACGAGCTATAGGCTTTGAACATCACGAAGTTACGCGCGAAGGGGACGCTCCATTTGACCCGAATACGGGAGGCTATGATAAAAAACTATTGCGGGTCACGAAAGTCGTTACCAAGTACTTCCCTCCGGATGCGGCTGCCTGTCTAAACTGGTTAAAAAACCGACAGCCGGAACATTGGCGCGATAAGCAACACGTCGAGTTGGCCGCTGAAATTGAACTGACGATGAATTTAGAGGGGGCAGATTCGGGAGAAAATTAATTTCAAAATCCAATCCACACCAGAATGTCTCAGGAAAAAGAAAACGAAGTTCTCATCGAGATCACCATCGATGAGGCCGCTACTGAAAAACGGATCGCAGGCCTCCGTAAATCGCTGGAGGATCTGCGGGCTGAAAAAGCCCGGATCAAAAAGGAGTTTAAGGCCGGGGCCATCACCTCCGAAGAATACGCCACGGCAATTTCTAAAAACGAACGGGCAACCAAGGCGCTGACGACCGAAATGAAGGCCAATGAACGTGCCCTGACGCTCAACGATAAGGCGAATAAAGCTGTTTCCGGATCGCTGAACGAAATGCGTACACGGCTGGCTCAGTACAAGGACCTGATCGGCGATCTCTCTCCGGAGGAACGGGCGTCGAAGGCCGGGCGCGATTTCATCAAAATGACCAACGACCTCAACGAAGAGGTTCTGGGGATCGAAAAATCGTACGGTGTAGCCGGTCGCGGAGTGGCCCGGTATGCCGACGGTATCCGGGAAGCGATTGGCAGTCAGGTGCCGATTATTGGTCAGCTAAAATCCATTCATGGACTGCTTACCGATGGGATCAGCTACCTGAAAGAAAACCGGCAGGGATGGATTGACCAGGCGAAAAGTATCCAACTGTCGTCGATCGGTGTTACCGGTTTTGGGAAGGCGGCAAAGGCAGCGCTGGCCGCGACCGGTATCGGGTTGTTGGTGCTGGCGTTTACAGCCCTGATCGGTTTTCTGACCAAAACGCAAACCGGGATGGATTTCATTGAACGAAAAACCAAGGCATTCGGGGCGGTGGTCAGTCTGATATCTCGTGGCATATATTCGCTGGGCGAGCTATTGGTCAACGTCTGGACGAAACCGGGCGAAACGATCAAGAAATTCGGCGACTTCATTCAGGAGAACCTCATTAACCGGGTGAAGGGCTTCGGGGTAATCCTGAAAGCGATCGGCGAGGGTAATTGGGTTGGCATGATGGACGGTGTTGTCCAGGTGGCCACCGGTATAACGGACGCTTCGAAAAAGGCGTCGGGCTTTGCCGATGAGTTGGAACGGGCGGCTAAGGCAGGGGAGGCCAATGCCCTGGAATCGCAGAAGATTCGGGACCTATCGATCCAGATGGAAGCCAGATACAAGCAAATGCGGGGCGAAGCCGAACGGCTCAAACAGATTGCCGACGATACGACGAAGCCGTATAACGATCGGCTGGCTGCGATCCGGAAGGCAGGCGAGTTGGAAAGCCGGTTGCAGAAGGAACGGGAGGCCTTCCAAAAACGGGTTGTCGCCAATGTGAAGGAGGAAGCCAAATTGAACGGCAACAATTTCGAGGATCGGAAGAAAGTAGCGGAAGCTGAAGCCGAATTAGGCGACATCCGGGAGGAACGCTACGAACGGGCTACCGAGATTCAAAACACCTTGAACGGTTTGGTGACGGAGGAGAAAGAAAAAAGCATCGAAGCCAGTAAGGAGGCGTTGAGTGCTCAGATTGCCGGGAATGAGTTGCGACTGAATGCCGCCAAAAAGTTAGGCCGGGATACGCTGGCCATCGAGGAGCAGTTAATCCGGCAACGGGCCGAACTGGAGAAAAAGGATTTGAAAAACAAAGCCCAGATCCGCATGGTCGATGCCAAAGCGGAGGCCGATATCGTCGATCTTCGGGTCGCGAAAGCCGTCGAGGAGCAAAGCCGGTTTTTCCGAATCCAGCAATCAGGCATTGCGGCCCGGCTGGCGTTGGTCAAAAAGGGAACCGTGGAAGAGGCTGACCTGGTCAAACAGCAGATTACCAATCAGGCTCAGCAGGAACGAATCAACGTGCTGGCCACGATCAGGAACGCCAATGAGCGAAAGGCGAAACTGGCCGAAATCGATGCGTCGGAGAAGGCTCAAAAGCTCGTCGTCGATGCGGCTTTGAAGGCACAGCTGGCGCAGAATGATGCGGTAGCAATTCAGGCCCGGTTGAATGCGGTTTCGGAAGGTTCGGACGCTGAATTTGCGCTCCGGAAGGAGTTGCTTGATGCCCAGATGAAGGCCGAACTCGAAAACATCACCCTGACGGAAGAACAGAAAAAAGAAATCAGGAGTCGGTTTGCCAAAGAACAAGCCGCGGTGGATCGGGAGTTGCTGGTCAAACAGAAAAACGATGCGGTGACGGCGGCTCAGTCCCGGTTGAATGTGACCAAATCCGGCAGCGCTGCCGAATATCGACAGCGTAAGGAATTATTGGCTCAGCAGGAAGCCTTGGAAATCGCTCAGGCCGGTAAAAATGAAGTGGCGAAGGAGGAAATTCGGACGCGTTACGCGCGGGCCCAGAAGGATTTGACAAAAGAATACTTTCAGGACATCGCCGATACCATCACCTCTACGCTGCAACAGGGTACGTCGACGCTGTCAGCCATCTACGACGCTCAAACGGCCATTCAGCAGAAGGCGTTGGATGATCAGCAGAAGTCGGCTTTGAAGTCAGCGGGGGCGAATGCCGAAATGAGGGAGAAGATCGAGCAACAGTTTCAGAAAAAACGGGAAAAGTTGGAAAAGGAGGCTGGGGAGAAGCGTAAAGCCGTGGCCAAGATCGAGGCCCGGATTAACCAGGCGCAGGCCATCACCAACATTCTGGCCAATAATGCCGGGCGTCCGTTGCTGGCGGCTTTATTGGTGGCACTGACGGAAATCCAAACGCAGGCGCAACTCCGGAAGATTGAAGCCGAGCAGTTTGCGCAGGGTGGGTACGTCTCCGATCGCCGGGGTGCATATGTCACCGGACCCGGCACCGGAACTTCAGACAGCATTGCGGCCCGGATCAGCAACGGTGAGGCTGTGATCAATGCGGAATCAACCCGGAAGCATTACCATACGTTGTCAGCAATCAATATGGATGGCGGTGGACGGCGGTTTCCGGGAGCGCTTGCGACAACTATTATCCCGCGATTCAATTACGGAGGAGTTGCTTTGCAACCAACCAGCCCCTTTGATGAGGGCCGGTTAGCAACGATGATTGGCCGGGAAGTTTCTAAGCAAATGTCTGCGGTTCTGCAAAATATTCCCGCTCCGATCGTGGCCGTTACTGACATTCACACCAAATCCGCTCAGATGACCAAAGTTCAGGTCCGGGGCGATGTCACCACCAAAGGATAATGAGACCGCTATTCAGAAAATACCGGATCCTCCGCCAACGGCGGCAAGTGATCCGGGCAATACTGGCTGAGTATCCCGACATGAAGGGACTCGTACCGGATGAAATAATCGGTCAGTATTTAACGGAGGCTGTCGCGCACTATACGACAGCGGAGATGATTTGTCGCGAAAATAACCAACCTTTGCCGACGTGTCCGGCTCTGCTCCGGAAGGTGATCGACTATCAGGCTCGCTGGCTGGACGATCCTCTGTATTATGCCATTCGTTGCCATACTGTTTTATTTCAGAAAGTGCTGCTGGAACAGGAGGTGGAGCGTTTACGGCAACGGTTGCAAGCCTACTCCCAGCACACGGAAGAGCTTTGGGACGTAACCGATGAGGTGTCTCAGCAACTCTTTGATCTTCACGAAACCACCCAAATCAAGAACCGACTGAACTGATGGAAGACGGAATCTATTTGCAGGGGCCGGCCGGCTGGGTATGGGTGGCCGAATCATTGTTGGCGCTGACGATTCAGGCTAACGACCTGACCAAGCCCGACAGTATTCAACTCACTTATTCGAATCAATTTACGCTGCCGAATTCGTTGGCCATCCAACGATTGCTGGAAAATGCCGAACAACTGGATGCGGGTAGTCAACACCCCTATAAGCTGATTCCGGCCCGGCTGGTTGAAGAGGATGAAATTGTTTTTGAAGGCGTGGCCGAATTGCAACAGTTTCAGGGTGAATGGCAAGTTGCTCTCTATGATCCGCAGCGGGCGCTGTTTGACAAGCTGGCGGAGAAAAGTATTCGTGATCTGGATTTGTCGCGGCTGGATCATCCGTGGACACTCGACGAAATCAACGCCAGGGCCGGGGCGACAGAAGGCGTTTGTTACCCTGTTCTGGATTATGGGACCATTGATGGTGGCATAGTGGCGCAGGATACCATTTTTCCCGCGGTGTTTTACAAGGAGATCATCGGGCAGGTCTTACAAGAGGAGGGCTACAAGCCGGTGGGGGCCTGGCTGGATGATCCGTTGTTGAAGCAAATGGCCATTCCATTTACGGAAGCGGAGCCGCTGGCTCGGGATCAGGAGTGGATCGATGCCCGGACGGCCCGGGTCACGGTCGAGACCATGGCGCCGACCCCCATGTTTGGCGGAGTCCTCAACCAGATCATTGCGCTTTCCGTGGATGACCGGGAACTGGACAACTGGAAAGACGGTAAAGCCAATAACTTCAACACCACGACGTATAGCTATGTGGCCGATGCGGCAATGCGATTGAAAGTAATCGCGGTGCAGCGGTTTATGATTAAAGTGGACGTGGGGACCGTGGAGGTCAAGCTGCAACTAGAAAAAAACGGGGCTTTCGTCGAGCAGGCGTACTGGTCGAAAACGACTGGTTACAACCAGAGCCGGGCGAAGATTGACCAATTAGAACTCGATACCGAGATTCTGCTGAAGAAGGGTGACACGGTAAAAATCAGACGGATTGTACAGAAACGCTCGGCGATCGCCCAGTGGGAAGGTTTTATTATGAATGATCCGGATTCGACCTATGCTTCGTTTATACCGGATCCGACAATTCATACGGGAGATACCTGGTTAGTGGCTCAGAATCTACCCGATCTCAAATGCACGGAGCTGTTGCTCAGCCTGGCTTTCAAAATGGGGGGCTGGTTTGCTATCGACAGTCGTCGGAAAACCGTGGAGCTGGTCAAGTTGACGGATGTAACCCAGAACCGGGCGCAGGCGGTGGATTGGTCGGCCTACCTGGAAGAGGGAGAAGAGCCAAGTCTTTTGTTCCAGATCGATCCGTACGCTCAGCGGAATTTGCTGAAGTATAAAGAGCAATCCGGCGTGGATAGGGGGTTTGGCGATGGCGTGATTCGTTGCGACCGGGCAACATTGCCTGCCGAGACAACGTTGTTCACGCTACCGTTTTCCGCATCGATGGAATCCATCCGGCAGGTCGGCAGCTACGGCGCACCGTTGTTGATCGAAACCAGGACAATAACCGGCAGCGGTGAGACGCTCCAGATTCAGAAGAAGGCGACCGGGGCGCGGGTTATTCTGGTAGAACCAACGAAATCATTTGAGATCAGCACGAAGGTTTTGAACACGGCAGGCGAAATTGTTCCGGCCTCGGTGACACTTACTGGCTGCTGGTTTGGCCGACGGCCCCAAACGATTATTACAGAAAACAATGCCTTTTCGCTGGCCTTCGATCCGGTACCGGCTCAGATTTCAGAAATGGGCTTAATTGCTCGGTATTATGACGGTTTGAAACGGGTGCTGCGCAGGCCTCGAGTCTTTACGCCTTCTATTTATCTGCAAAATCATGTGGTTGCCGACCTCAACCCCAAACTGCCAATTCGTCTCCGGAAAGTCAGGTTAGGTGAGATTGAAATAAGTGATGGCTATTTTTATCTGAATCAGGTTAACAGCTATAGATCAGGGCAAATGTGCACGGTAACGTTGATTGCATTTTAGTCGAATACGTAAGAACGCCCGGATCGGTTTTGGGAATTCGTTCAGGAGAAAGGCTATTGCAAATTGGAAGGACCTGCGTAAAGAATATAATTTGTCTTGTGTAATCTCGCTAATATTTTCAATCGGAATATGTCAGCCAAAATTCAGTTTTTTACCATTCAAGCACTTAGCTTCTAATAGTAACTATTTGAAAAATAGTCTTTTAATGCAGTTCTCTTACTCTCCTTGTAAAACTCCCAAACGATCCGGTAGCTACCGGATCGTTTGGGGTCGGCTTCCTGTTTTAAAACAGTTGGAAACATTATTTGAGAATAACTGATTACACTTATCAGGTAATTCTAGATATTGGAATAAAGTAATTACCAAAATGACTCGAATGTATTTTAGCAAACCTGCCATGTTGTTTTCAATGAGTACGAAGGCGTTATATAGCTGCGGGTTTAGAAACAAATTGCTTTCTTAGCGCTTCAGTCCAGCCTTCGCGATGTACCAAGCGATCTAAATGCAATTCTCCGTTGAGTATTTCCGCTTTTGTCATCTGTGAGATATTAGCCCAGTTTTCGCCTAATATATATGTAGCATTTCCCACAAACATGCTTTCTAATACGTATATACCTAACTTGGAGAATCCGAAGATTAGATAACCGTGAAAACCCGCCTTTCCTGTGGCTACAAAATCCGGCTCATGGGAAGCAACAACTTCCAATCGGTGAGCAAGAATTTTTTGCTTCTGCTCAGAAACTTGCTCAATCAGGGGCATTACTTCTGATTTAAGCCGTTGCCAAGGATACTTCCCCTGTGGCAAAACATCCCAATGAAGTCGTTTCACTTCAAACTTGTACACTGGTATCAATGCATCAGTGAGTAGTTCGCATTCTCCAAACAGCTCAAGAAACAAATTGATCAAGTGTTTTATGGCTGGGAGTTGAATATCAGCTTTTAATAGTTTTCGAGAGACAATTAGCTTGTTGCCATCTTTTTCAATAATGGTCAATTCTTCTGAGGGTGCTGGTATTGGCTCCCGTTGATAGCGTTCGTAAGGTACATACTTTACGTCAGCATACTGGTTTTTATTCCAGTCTTCCCATTCCCACCAGATCTCCCGGTAAGCGGTTTCTTTAGGTAAATCCTTTAGAACGCGAAACCCTCCTTGTGCGTTGAAGCGGGATACAGCCCCAATTGGTTTGGGCAATACCTGCGTTCCTACTGCTAACTCAGGGCCAAAACCTATACCAATAAGCTTCAAATGAAAGTCCTCGATATTTGGTAAAGACACATAAAAGTTACTTCCCTCGGCAAATTCTGTTAAAAAGTTCTCCGGTTTACGGATACGTCGTTGTTTGATGATCATATTGATAAGTTACTTTAAGTGAGTACTACAATTTTGCCCGAATTCAAATGACTTCGGACAGACTTTCAATTTCGTCAAATTAGCCTTTGCTTGATTTAGGGTCATTGCCGTAAGAATTGCGCCAGCTTATTTGCCCGTTTTGCGCATGAACTATCATTTCAATCCGCTGATTTTGGGCAATCTCCTTAGCAATTTGAATGGCTTCGCGTTGCGTATCAACAATTCTTGTTGCGCGTTCTCCGCCTGCTCGTTGCACTGCCCACTGATCTCCTCGTGGGACAACATGCGTATTTGGTTTTGGCATAGTGTTTGTTATAGTTAACATATATAATACAAATGTAAATTATAACAAACCAAATTGTCAAGTAAAAATTAACATTTTTTTGTGTCAAATAAATTGTGTTTGTAATACTTGACATTTTGTAATTAAAATGTTACCTTAGTACTATGAATAAGAAAAGTCAAGAGGAATTGTATCGACTCCTGGGAGAGAATATAAAGACCAGTCGTATTAGGCAAAAAGTCAGTCAACAAGACTTGGCAATCAAAGTTGATCTTAGTCGCACATCTATCGTCAATATTGAACAAGGGCGCCAGCATCCACCTATACATTTATTGTATGAAATCGCCGACTGCTTACAGGTTAATGCAAATGATTTGCTTCCTAAAGCCTCTGAAATAAATGTTGGAATTGTACTTGATTCAGATAAGGAGAAAATCGAACAAAATGACTTAGACGTAATTAATAGCCTTATAAAAGACTTTCAAACTACCAACACGAAGCCATGAACAAGAAACGTCAGAAACAAATAGAAGAATTGGCATTGTCGGTACTCAAAGAAACCGGTTTCTATCCTGAACCGTTGGATAACTACAGCGACTTTTTACCAATAGATGTTGAGAAGGTTGCTAAAAAAAAGAATATTGAGGTGTTAGGCGTTGATTTCACAATAGGAGTTTCGGGTGTCTTTTTGCATGATGGAGAAAAGGCTCAAATTGGTTATAGCAATAATAATAAACCTAATAGACAGCGTTTTACCATTGCCCACGAATTGGGTCATTACGTGCTAGGGCATCAGCGGAAAGGTGTCTTTGTTGATACACCCGATAAGTACTTTACGATTCTATTCCGTGATGAGAACTCCTCAACCGGTGAATTTTTGCAGGAGCGAGAGGCTAACGCTTTTGCCGCGGCATTGCTAATGCCCAAAGAAATAATACTGGAAATAATGAAAAATATTCTTGATTATTGTGATTTCCGAGAAGAGGAAAACGACGTAGTCAAAGAGCTAGCTAAACGATTCGGGGTAAGTATACAGGCAATGAGCTTCCGTTTATCAAATCTCGATTTGACATGGTAAACAGAATAAGTACCGTTTCTTGAGATATTATATTTTAACGAGCCCGGCTACCACTGCCGGGTTTTATTTTTTGTTAAATACTGAGTCAATCTTTACTTCATTATTTGCCAGATTACTTGTTCACTCAAGTTCTGACTTTCAGATTTATACAGGTGAATGATGTCCGCTTACACAGAAGTTTCCTGACTTTTAGAGGATATTGCTTTGATCAGTTTCAAGCCATTCAATATAGGAATCTCAATAATGTTCTCAGGAGGAATGATACCACTGCTGATCCATCCCAAAATTGTGTCGGTATCGTCTATACGAAACAGTTTGGCATATTCGGCGATCGAGACCCACTCCTTGAGATTGTATTGAATTCCGTTCGCATCGAGCATAGCTAAAATCTCTTGGGTTGAAGCCTGCATTTCGTCAATGAACTCCTGATTCGATTGTTGCTTTTCGGTTGCCATAGCAAAGGTTTTACCTTCAATATACGCAAAATATTTCGCTTACTTAATTGGAATATTTAGGATGAAAACCGGGTTTTAAGTTTGACATTTATTCGGTTGTTGTCCAATAGATGTCAAATTTTTACCATATTTATGTCAAACAATTTGCCGTGAAGTCTACTAATAAACGTCCTGGTAAAGCCTATCCGCTCCGTGTTTCGGACGAACGGTTTAGCAAGATGAAAGAGAAATGCCAGGAAAAGAAGATTCCCATGAATCGCTATATAAATACACTAATAGCCGCCGATCTGGAAAAGTGACGGTATAGTCCGGCGCCATTAACCGTTTACTTGAACACATGGCCATTTACTAAATAGGTAAGCCTAGCAAAATCAATGAACTACTAATATTGCCACTCATATAAACATCCTTATCATGTCAAATACACCGGAAGAAATCGGACAACTTATTAGAATTACTCGAAAGAAAAAGCAATTAACGCAGAAAGAGTTAGGAGCAAAGATGGGAGTGTCTGAATCAGCAGTTAACAAACTGGAAAGTGGTACACGTAGTCTGACTGTTCAAACTTTAAAGAAAGTGACAGAAGCATTAGGAGTTAAACTATGCATACTATTTGAGGAAGCGTAAATTTTTTATACTTTAACTTGACTATTTTGTCCAGTTTGGATATAATTGTATTATCAAATTGGCAGATATCAGAAAAGGCGCTATAGTACCGATGAGGTTGCTCGCTGGACTGTATGAGGACGCTACTTGTGAATTCAAATGAAAACCCCGACGCTGTAGTTTACGAGGCCATAGCGAGGGGGTTTTGAGAAACCCAAAACAATTACTGTTATGAGTCGGGAGCAAAGCTACATTCCGGTAGCATCTGGCGCAAGTGCGCCCCAACAATCTTCACGAACGGTTAGCCAGTTCCTCAGCTGTTGTCCAGAAGTGGGTAGCCTGAGCCTACTGCCACGGTTCAGGGTCGAATATGTCTATCCTGAGAATTACATTCCGATTAGCGTCGAGACACCTGGTGATGCCTTGCGGCTTTTCTTAGCCATGCAGGATCAGGAAGAGTACAGATGTTTAGATAAAGTATTTGCTCTGTTATTGAAAGGCAGCCAGATTCTAGCTTTGCAACCATTGGATATAACAGCTGCAGCTTTATGTAAATATCTCCGGATCTCTCGGATTGCTCGGTTGGCTTACTTCGCTGATGCGGATAATGTCATTTTGTTTTCAACGCATTCGGGCTCGAAGGCGGAAAATATCGAACATGGTGAGCTGGATTATTTACGAAGCCTGCCCGAAGAATTTGAGCCATTTGATGTGGCCTTAACCGATATCGTTCGGATTGGGGAAAATGGGGACTTCTCACTTTTTGCGGCTGGGTATCCCGAGTACGCTGGATTAACGCCTCCGGATTATTACACCTGGCAACGGAAATACAATCTATAAAATACGGTACGCCGGAAATCAACAACACCCTTGTAAAACGGCCCTCATTATCGAGGGCCCAATCTCTCCTATGAAACAGTTTCCAAGCTATCCCTTGAAAATTCCGCTGTCAGTGAAGGCACCAGACCAATTTCTTATCTGGGTAAAAACTCAGAAGAAATTGATCGATACAAATTCCATTATCCGGATCGAGGCTCAGGGGAGCTATTCGCTGATCTATACCCGAAATGGGGAGCGGTATTTGGTCAGCGGTAACCTCAGCCGACTAGGTGCTCGGTTCAAGGGCTTTGTCCGTATTCATCGCTCTCATTTGATTAACCCTGCTTTTGTCAATCGATCCGCGCCCTGGCTGATCCGGGAGAGCTTGCATTTTATGCAATTGGCCAATGGCGAATCGGTTCCGGTTTCGCGCCGAGTCTGGAGGAATACCAAGGCAATTTTAACCATTGATTTATAACTCATGGAAATATCACGCTATCTCCGCCAGGAACGTGCGGATGAGAATGGAGAATGCCCTATTGACTTTCGAATCTGTTGGAAACAACAAAAGATTCGCTTTTCATCGGGTTATAAGGTTCATCCGGACGATTGGATTGAAACCGTTGAGATGGTAGTCGATCCCGCGACCGGCAGACGGCGGAAACGTAAGAAATTCCAAACGTTGAACCGCGCCGTCAACCGAAAATTGGATGTATATTCCAATGGCCTCGAAGAATACTTTGACAAACTGGATTACTACCCAACCATTGCAGAGGTACGAGCCGAATTGGCCCGGATAAGGCAAGCAGAATTGGGGATTCAGTCAAAGCAACCAGAAAAGAAACAGCCGGAAGAAACTGCGGCAATGGCCCCGACTCTATTTGAATTCTGGGATCAGTATATGTCTGATCATACCGGCCTGAAAGCAAAACATTATGTCCGTCACTTTAAGGCCACCAAGGATCATTTGCAGCGTTTTGCTCCTTGGGCCGACTTTAAAGATATCACTCTGCCTTTTGCCAATCGCTTTTTACAATACATGATGAAGCAAGGAGTGCAGGACGAAACTGCCTATAAGCAGTTGAAGCACCTACGCGTTGTGATGAGGTATGCCCGAAAAAGCGGCATAGTTATCCCGAATGATTTCGAAGATTTTCCTTCTTATCGATCAATTATCCAACGGGAAGCCTTGAAGTGGGATGAAGTAGTAGCCCTTCAGAATGTCGACCTCTCGGGTAGCTTTGCCCGGCAACGAGACATTTTTTTATTTCAGTGTTATACCGGTTTGCGCTGGAGCGATTTAAAGCACGTTCGACCTGGTAACATGATTGAGATCCGGAGCGATGGAAATGAAATGGCGCCAGCATTGCGACTGATTCAGGAGAAGGGGAGACGTGAAAATCTGGTGCCACTCACGGATCAGGCGGTTGAACTTCTTAAAAAGTATGATGGCACCTTGCCAGTCATTTCAGGCCAGAAATATAATGTGCTGATTAAAGAGGTTGCCAGGAAAGCCGGATTGAATCGTCGGGTTGTCCTGACAGAGTACTATGCTGGTCAGCGCGTCGACGTCGAGAAAGCATTACATGAAATTATCTCTTCTCACATGGGTCGGCACACGTTTGCAATGATCATGCTCGATCGGAAAGTCGACATTACGGATTTGAGCGATTTGATGGGCCATGGATCGATTTCTACCACAATGATCTACCGGACCATTCGGGGAGAGGATAAAATCAAAGTGATGCAAAAAGCCTGGGGTAAACAATCGGCAAAAATTTAGTAAACCTAAAGTACATGAAGCCAACTTTTGAAGAGGAAGTTCGTGCAGCTTTAGCGCGAATTGAGCAAAATACACACGTCGTAGCAATCAGAGCCAAGGTGTTATATGACGTTAAGGATGTGGCATTTTTAACCGGATTTTCAAAAGACACCGTTTATGATTGGATACGTGTAGGACGTTCCATAAATGGAATGAAGAAACGGGTTTTTCTCAAACCGGCTTCCGGGCTAGATGATCGAGGCTTCCGAATATTTCCGGATGAGCTCGATGATTTTCTGTCACATTTTCCACCCATGAAGGCTTAGTCGACTATGGGCAAAACATTCGAAGAAGAAATTCGGTCTCTAATGGAGGAGCTGAAGCAACTCACAAAACAGGGAACGATTCGCTCAAAGGTACTGTACACCGTGGAGGAGGTAGCATTCTTGACCGGCTTCTCTGTTTTGACGATTTACGGCTGGATTCATCGAGGCCGACCGATCAACGGAGGCAAAAAGAGAGTTTTCTTAAAACCGGCTGCCGAAATAGCTGAACGTGGTTTTCGCATTTTTCCTGATGAACTTGATGATTTCCTTTCTCACTTTCCACCAGCTAAAGCCGAATGAAAAATATCTCAATTATATTGAAAAATTGAGATTACAAGCCCGATTCTACTCGTACAAAATTCTTGATAAGATTTCAACCTTAGTCAAGATGCTAATTCTTTTCAACTAAGGTTGAAAGTGGGACAATTTTTTTCTTAATTGATACAGGTATAAAATCGTTAGACGTCAATTCATTAATAATATAATCTTTCCAATTTGTGTCTCCATCACCTGTGTATGAAGGTCCAGCTGTTCGAAATAAGTTGATTACTTTTTGGGACCAATTTACAAAATCATTCATAGACCAGTAATAGAGGTTACTGCAGGCAAATAAATGTTCTGCTTCTATTTTCGCTCTATTTGTGAGAAATATTGTTATTATTTCTACATCTTTAGCTAGATCTTTAATATTATTTAAAATCCAATCTTTGTGGGTATTGGCTTGTCGAATATCATTTATATTAATATATCCATCCGTAGTGGAATACCATTTGTCTTCAAATACATAAACTAAGTTATTGGAAGAAATCCACCAAGGATCTGGGGAAGCTGTCGAGCTCATGTTTCCAGTACGAAAACCAAGCAGTTTACCTATCTCTTCATTTGCAGCCTCAAATTCTTCTTTTCTAAACAATTTTTCCTCAAGCTCTCTAAGTTTAAGCTGAAATTTGCTAGGTCTTGATATATTCCAAGCTCGTAATGTTATAAGAAGTGTGTCAATATTTAGCAGCAACTGCTCATCAAATTGAACTTCGGCCTTTGGTAGCTCATCTGCCAATTTTCTTAACCATGTTACTGAAGGGGCTATGACTGATGCTTTATTTAGAAATTTTCTTGAATTAGTTTTATACAGGTTATTATCTAAGTCATTTCCGGCTAACCATGCTGCAGCTCCTGATAAGTATGACCAAAATCCGCGGTATCCTTTTAGCTCATGGCCTCCTGAGAGGCCCTCAAGTACCTTTTGACTATAATTTAAGGCATTTACATAATCCTTATTCCAAAGAGCGTATAAATACCTTATTTCATCGCTGACGACATTTTCAAGTTCTGCTTCGCCAGGGATAGGCTCTCTGTTGGATTCATTTCTATAATCGATTATTTGCTTTTCCGCTTCCTTCCATTCATCACCTTGTGCAAAAAAAATATCAATATTGTCAATAAGGTCTTTAATCGTTGATTTTTTTGATTGATTAATACCAAAAGTTATTTCTGCTTGCAATTCTGGATGAAAAAAACTCCTCTTTTCTTTAAATGTAAGCCATTCAGTTAACCCGTCTCCCATTATTAATACCAATGAATAATCTTTAGGACTTCTAGTACATCTTCCTAACGCTTGAATTAAGCGAGTACGATTTCTGTCGTTGTATATTATTGAAGCATCTAGTCTTGCTCTCAAAAACTTCTCTTGTAGATTCGCAAAATACGGTATGTCAAATAATATTAGTGACCTTGCCTCTTCACCTGGAAAATCTATTCCATCAAATCTATTCGCTAAGATTAATAGCCCTTTGCGGCTATTAATAAATGTATCTTTAGATAATTCAATATCATTAATAGTAAAGATTTCAACGTCTGAAATCTTGCTAATTGAACTCGTTAACTCTGATACTTTTTCTTCACTTGAAGTTAAAATAAGCGACCTGGGCGTTGATTCGAAAACGTTTTTAAGTAGCGCTAAGGTTTCACTTTCATCTAGACTTTGTTGGGGAAATACAAAAAATCTTCGCCCAAGTCCTTCTTTATCCCAGCCTTTTGGAATGGGGATTTTGTGAAAGTTGCTGATGCCAGTTAACCTCTCTAAATCCCCACCGTTTCCTAAAGTCGCTGACATAAATATCCTTTGATTTGCATTTGCAAAAGCACTATTTGTCAAAGTTGGTGGTATCAAAGGGCGAATTAAAATTTCATTCCAGCTAAAATATAGATTGCAGGCTTCAAGGTTGTCAGAAATATTGTGCCATTTATATGAAAGGTTATTTCCTGTGCCATTTAAGAGCCCATCTAAAAGTGTTCTTAATTCTATTGTTGCACTAGTGAAATTTTTAAATGGTAATTTATCAACCCAACCTCTATAAAATGGATCATAGCTATCATTCAATAACTTATAAGATGTATGATCTTCTAGCTTGTCTTTTAAAAAATACACTAGTGCGTTAAAGATGTCCTCATTCTTAAAACGATTTATATTAACAGACCAATTAGAAGCTATATAATTTTCCGCAGCGTGAGCATCATCTATGATTATTAGGTTGCTTTCTGTAAAATATGGATTAGTATTGAATAAAGAGCTATAAGTTGTAACCGCTATGGAGTCTGCGTTTTGATACGAACTTTTGGAAGAGACAGAATACTGAGATTTTGTACCAATAAACGGTGTAGTTTTGATATCATACCTTTCTGCTAGTTCTATAACTTGCCCGACAAGTTGTTTTGTCGGGCAGAGATACAATGCTCTTTCGCCCCAGTTTATTCTTTTAAACTCTGCGATTAATAATCCGACTAATGTTTTTCCACTTCCTGTAGGAAGTTCAATGGCAATATTTTCCTTGTTTAAAGCATCTTTTTGGTAACTCCTTAATATATCGGCTTGATGCGCGTATAAAGCCTCAATGCCAACTGTATTAAGGTCCATAAAGAGAGCTTCAATGTCAGTATACTGGCTTCTTTTTGAAGCCTTAGATTTGAATGCCATAATAATTAACCGAATTTATTGACGTAAAGTGGAGCTAAACTTGTGTTTAAATAAGATTTTTATAGATAGATAAATACTTCCGGGTTAAATTGACGCCATTTATTTTATACTATGATTATATACGTAAATGCATTTCACTGATGAAATAAATTAATTCGGTCAAAAGCAACTTTTATCAGTGATGGAGTCATAATTTCTCTTTTACGAGTGCTCCAATTATGAATGTATTGTACAACAGAATCAAGAAGAGGTTTAGTCACATTGAGTTGCTTCATTGTCCAATGAACAGTCGCAAGTAATTCTAAGCCAAAAGGTGATTCAAAGCCTTCTATTAATTGTGTAACAGTTTTTAATCGCTGCTTTTCTGTTGGAGATGTATTTTGAGACAAGAAATTAGATATTTCATTAATTCTTTCATTATAAAGCGCAAGAGTATCATGAGGGCGTGCATCTGCCACGCGAATATGACCTTGTAAATATGCTCCTTCTAACCTTGCCAATAAGTGCTGGAGGTTATAGGCAAAGGGACCATATGTGCCCTGCTGGTATTTTAGCCTAAGATCAGTTTGACCAAATTCCTGCAAAAAATATGCTAGCTTCTGAATTTCAATGTGAGTAACGTCAAAACCTAATATTGTATACTGATTGATAAGTGTTAAGATAAGTGCTCTTGCTTTAGTCAGCCCTCGACTGACTTCTGGAGTAGTAACTTCTTCTGGGCTTAAGCCAGGTTCATATAAATAAACTTCTGCTTCAATATGACTTAATTTTTCTATGAGAATCGGTTTAACAGAATTCCAGTCTAATCCTCCATTTCCACAGCCGAGAGGGGGAACTGCAACTGATCGAATGTTATACTCCTGGATGACACGTATTAAGTCATCTAAGCCTTGCTCTATGTATTCTAATTTTGATTTTCCTTTCCAGTGTTCCTTGGTTGGGAAGTTTATGATAAATTTAGGATGACCTATCCGATCAGTCCTTGTAACAAACATTTTACCAATCTTAATTTCTTTTTTACTGCATGCCTTGTGGTATAATTCGTAGTTCAATGGGTACTTCTCGCGGAATTGTAGCGCAATTCCTTTACCCATAACTCCAACTGTGTTAACTGTGTTAACCAGTGCTTCAGCGTCGGATTTAAGTAGGTTGTCTTGAACGAGTGTAATCATTGTTCAATAATAGAATTTAGGTCGGCATACAACTGGCAAAAATACTTTTGCCTCTTCCATTGCTACTTCTACTGAGTTCTTGATAGTTTCATTATGGCATACTATTCCCTGAATTAAATTAATAGGGACCGTCTGATATACAAGAAATTCGGCTTGTTTTTTTTCTTTTTTTAATACTCCATACTGTTGCCCCCAATTGTCACTTTGGATTGTGGCCCAATCTAAATCAACCAATCGGCTGCAATCGTTAAAATGCTGGGCATAGTCTAACTTCGCATGACGATCTGTAAAAACGAATAGTCTGCCTGCATTTTGTATCACATTTACATTGCTTACTAAATATATAAGCTCCTCTTGTATCCCTTTGTAGTCCGGTACTTGTCCTTTATTTATCATAAATAGCATTGGTGAACGCGGAGTAAAGTAAAAAGGAACATAATCATTTAAGACACCTGACGGCGGTACTTTAACAGGTGTCTTTCCTCTTGACTCGATTAGTCTCTGAAAACCAATATTGATAAATGCCGGATCTTTAACCGGACTATTTGCACAATGTAATCCATTATGCAAGATAAATGGTAGGTTTTTATAATGGGTTAGGCGGTATATGCGTATTTTAGAAAGGTCTTCCATCAACTTTCCTACTTTATAAGCTTAACCCTTCAAACCCTCATTTAAGTAATAATGTATGCAAATCGGTATGCAAATAAAAAAGCCACTTACAAATAATTTTTCGTAAGTGGCTCACTATCAAGGCTCCCGAAGCTGGGCTCGAACCAGCGACCCTCTGATTAACAGTCAGATGCTCTAACCGACTGAGCTATTCGGGAGTGACAACCCATCGTGGTGGGTTATTGTGGGTGCAAAAGTAAGACTCCGGCTCAACTCGTGCAAGTATTTTCTTGAAAAATCCGCAAGAATTCTTTCCTGAACCGGCCTGCTTAGCCAAGTGTCGGCACCCGTTCCAGGATTAACTGCTTGATCTGCCGGGCGTCACCGCGCGTGAAGTTCTTGATCACGATTTCGGGGCGAGCCCGCGGAATGATGCGAATCGTCGAAAAAAAGAGACCATTATCAATTTCTACCCCGGAAATATCACCGTAGAATACGAAATTGTCAGTGCCGCCAATCAGTCGGTTGACCCGGAACGTTACCCCTTTTTCGTTGAACTCGACGACGTCGCGGTTGATGGGGTCTTTAAAACTGCTGGATTTAAAAATCTCTGCCATGTGCGTTTAGTAGGAATGTGGGTAGTTGTCAGGGGCGGAGCGGTTTTAGACCGTCCCGCCTGGAATTACTTGGGAATATAGATGACCTTCTTTGTTTCAAAAAACGGCTCGTCAAAATAATCAGATAATTCATAGATCCGATACTTGTCCTTCACTTCGGCCAGTTCTTCCGCCAAATCGCCCCCTTTCAGGTACAAAACACCGTTCCGAAGCTTATTGTTGCCTGTTTTCAGGATCTTGTAACGCACCCAGCCCAGAAACGGTTTCAGGCGCGTCACCGCCCGGCTGATCACAAAATCGTAGGTGGTTTTCAGGTGCTCTACCCGGGCTTGCTCCGCCCGCACGTTGGTCAGGCCCAGGGCGGAACTGACTTCCGTTACCACCTTGATCTTTTTACCAATGCTGTCGACCAGGTGAAAGTCGGCCAGCGGGAACAGAATCGCCAGGGGAATGCCCGGAAAACCGCCCCCCGTGCCAACGTCCAGGATTTCCGTACCCGGCACAAACTGAATTACTTTGGCAATGCCCAGCGAATGCAGTACGTGTTTTTCGTACAGGGAATCGATATCCTGCCGCGAAATCACATTGATTTGGGCATTCCATTGGCGATATAATTCCTCCAAAGCCGCAAACTGATCCAGTTGCTGCGTTGTCAGATTCGGAAAATATTTTTTTATCAACTCCACTACACGATAAGGAATGAATGGTGAGTTATGAATACAGGCTTGCAACGATTCACCGCAGTAGGCGCGGAGGCTCAGTGATCGGATTTCATTTCCATTTCATAAGCCGGTTTTTATGACGGGGGCGCAGGGTGACAACGCCCATCACGGCGTAATAAATTCCCAGAACGATATCCAGAAACGGAATGGCGACCCAATCGACCGTATGGCCCAGCCGGTAGCTGATCCGGCCAACAATGACCCAGAAAGCCAGAAACCGGACTAGAAACAACCCGCTCGCAGCGAGCAGTAACTGCCCTTCCTGCTGACTCGCTAAAACCGGAAAACCGCTGGCCTGTAACTGGGTGGCCGTTATTGCGACAACGACCGGCCCCAGGAGCCAGGTGAGCACGTGCGATAGCGACAGCAGCCCCAACCAGAATTTGTTCCGGGTTTTGTAGTATTTTCCGACCGACAGATGGCGCTGTTTCTGGTGCCACCACTCCGCAACCGTTTCTTTCGGTTTGGAGTACGTAAACGTCGCCGGGTGGAGGCTGATGGCTACATTTCGCGACGTGGCTACTTCGTTGATAAACAGGTCATCGTCGCCCCCCATCACCCGCATGTGCGAGTAAAATCCTTTGTTGTTGAGGAACAACTGCCGGCGGTACATCAGGTTGCGGCCGACGCCCATATACGGCATCCCGGCTCGCGCCAGGGAAAAATACTGAACCGCCGTGAAGAGGGTTTCATAGCGAATCAGCCGGTTGATCCAGCCGTGTTTGTTCCGTCGTTTGTAGGGACCAAAACCGAGAACAATCTGTTTTTGGGGATCATCCAGTTTCAGGGCCATCCCCGCCAGCCAATATTCACTGGCCGGTTGGCAATCGGCGTCGGTTAGCAGAATTATATCGTAGGAAGCATTCCGGATACCGGTTGTCAGTGCGTATTTCTTGGGGGTAACGTGTTCGTGCTCCCGATCAATGCGAATAAACCGGACGTGTTCGAACCGTTCGGCGGCTTTTTCCAGAAACTCCCGGGTGCCGTCGGTGGAGCGGTCGTCCATCACCAGTACCTCGAAATTCGGATAGACCTGATCGTCGAGCAGCGGCAGGAGTGTCCGCAGGTTTTCCAGTTCGTTCCAGGCACAAACAATAATACTAACCGGCGGATCGGCGGTTTCGCCAGCCGACGATTCGACGCCACCCGGCGACCAGTTTTCGTTGGAATCAACGTAAAACGCTGTTCGGGAAAAAATACCAAGAATATAAAAAAGCTGTATGCAAATCACAGCAAGGCATACAACCGACACGATAACCACCACGAAATACCAGGGATAATGAACTGATGGACAGGATGCGAATCCGGCCGCAAATATACGGATTTTGATTTTCGGCGCAGGTCTTTCGACCTTTGTAGTCAGAAAAGATCGTTAAACCAACAGCATGCAATTTTCCATCCAAGCTTTTGACCCGCAGTCGAAAGCCCGCACGGGCGTCATAACAACTGATCACGGTTTGATTGAAACCCCCATTTTTATGCCCGTCGGAACCGCCGGAACCGTAAAGGCCGTCCACCAGCGTGAACTGGTCGAGGACGTTCGGGCGGAGATTATCCTCGGTAATACGTATCATTTATACCTGCGCCCCGGTCTCGATATTCTGGAGAAAGCGGGCGGTTTACACCGGTTTAACGGCTGGCAACGGCCGATTCTGACCGATAGCGGTGGGTATCAGGTGTATTCGTTGTCGGGGACGCGGAAAATAAAGGAAGAAGGTGTCACGTTTAAGTCGCATATCGACGGTTCCAAACACATCTTTAGCCCGGAAGGCGTGATGGATATTCAGCGAACGATTGGGGCCGACATCATCATGGCGTTCGACGAATGCACACCCTATCCCTGTGACTACGGCTATGCGCGGAAGTCGATGGAAATGACCCACCGCTGGCTCACCCGCTGCATCGACCGGTTTGATGCCACCGAGCCGAAATACGGGTATCGGCAAACCCTGTTTCCGATTGTGCAGGGAAGTACGTATCGTGATCTCCGGCGGCAGTCGGCTGAGTTTGTGGCCGAACAGCAGCGCGACGGCAACGCCATTGGCGGTTTGGCCGTGGGTGAACCCGCCGAGGAAATGTATGGTATGATCGAACACGTCAATGCCATTTTACCGTCGGACAAACCCCGCTACCTGATGGGCGTCGGCACCCCCGAAAATATTCTGGAAGCCATTGCCCTGGGAGTCGACATGTTCGATTGCGTGATGCCCACCCGCAATGCCCGGCACGGCATTCTGTTTACAACCGAAGGCGTCATTAACATCAAAAACGAGAAGTGGAAAGATGACTTCAGCCCACTGGATAAGGCGCTGGGCGGGTATGCCGGAACGTTTTATTCCAAAGCGTACCTGCGCCATCTGATAAAGTCTGAAGAAATTTTAGGCGCACAAATTGCCAGTCTTCAAAACCTTACTTTCTATTTATGGTTAGTGAAACAGGCCCGATATCAGATAAACACGGGGAATTTTACAAACTGGAAGGATAATATGACAAAAAAACTGATGCAACGTCTTTGATGGTACCCAAATCCTGTTTTTCTTGTGCCGAGAAAACAAATCGATCGAATGAACAAACAGGCCCATAACTTGTTTGTAAACTACCGATGTCTTGTTTGCAAACTAAACGAAAATCTATAGTTTTGCGGCAAAGCGTTGAAAGTTGTTAAAAAACAACCGGATTGAATTAACCGACACACGTTGTTTCACCACACTCAATGGTTTACTAACTGTCAAACAATAACCTGATAAGTATGAAAAAAGTATCCCTGTTCGTAAGGGCAATGGGACTGGCTCTACTGGCAGCGACAGGTGCCAGTGCCCAGTATAACCCGAAAGCCTCGTATGAAGGTCCAGCTAAACTGAACACCTGGTCAGTTTCACTCATGGGTGGACCCACTCAATTCTTTGGAGACCTGCGGGAATATGACTTCTACCCAGTCTCAAAAACCAATTTTGACAGTTACAACGAACGTAAGTCCGCGTTTTTTGGCGTATCGGTCAATAAACAGTTATCCCACCTTTTCGGGCTTCAGCTCGACGGCCAATTTGGGAACCTGGTCGGTATGAAGCGCCGGCTCTATTATTCATACTTTCGGTCTAATTTCATTCAAACCGATTTGACAGGTAGTGTCAACCTGAAGAGTCTGTTGTTTGGAATCAATAAAATGAAGCGGTGGAAAATTGACGCCTACACGGGTGTGGGGGTTATGTTTTTTAAATCAACCGCTTATGAGTTAGGAACCGGACGGGTACGTCGCTGGACCAAAACCAACAATGGCGACGGGATTCTGCGGGATGCCAAATATGAAAAAGACTGGGTTATCCCCGTTGGTGTGGCCGTTAACTATGAACTGAGCTCCCGCTTCGATTTGGGCCTCGATTTTCGGTTTAACAACGTAAATACCGACCGGCTCGATGCCACTATCGGTGGAAATAGCTCCAGCTATTTCGACGGTTTCGGAACCCGTGGTCAGTTTGACAACCCGTTTGAGCGGAGAGGGGAATCGAACCTCGATAAATGGGGGTATGTGGCCGCTACGGTGACTTACAAATTAGGTAAGAACGCCATCAAGGTACAGAAAGTGAACGGGAAGTACGAGTACGATACGACCAAAGGAACCTACCACCTGCGCTGGACCGATCCGAAAAACCTGATTAAACCGCCGGTTATCTTGACGTTGGAACAAATCGACTCTGTTGCGAAAGCAAACCGGCCGAAAGACATCGATCCGAGACTGTTGATGGATACGGATAACGACGGGGTGTCTGATTTCTTCGACCGTCAGCCCAATACGCCAGCGGGTAGCATTGTTTCCGGAGCCGGTGAAGCCATCGATTTCGACAAGTACGTCAGTGCTGCGTTGCCGGGTATTGCCTGCGCCGAAATCCTGACGAACGTGACGTTCGATACGGACAAAAACATCATCAAGCCGCAGTTCTACGATATGTTGAACAAAGTGGTTGAGCTGTTGAACAAGACGCAGTGCCGCCTGCAACTGTCGGGTCATGCCGACCGCCGGGCTTCCGATCGCTACAACATCGCGCTGTCTCGTCGCCGGGTTGAAGCCGTCAAAAACTACCTAGTGAAACAAGGTCTGAATGATCCGAACCGGATCGTCATCGACTACTTTGGTTCTTTCAAACCCATCGGCGACAACTCGCGGGCGGGTCTGACGAAAAACCGCCGGGTTGAATTGCGGCTGGTTCCGTAAGGACCTTAAATAAATTTCAACAAAAAAGCCCCGGAGGTGTAACCTGCCGGGGCTTTTTGCGTCTAAAGAATACGGTTTTGAAAGTTCCATGACGCGAGATCAGCCCAAAAAGAAAGACTGGAAAACGGACACCCTACCGGTCTGCAACTCTCCGCACCGGAATGCACAGATCGCTATTTACCCTCGTTATTTATTAATGGTCTTTTGGTGACACCCATTTTCAGTAAGGTAGAAGATAGTACGGGATCGACAGCCCGGCCGAAAAATCGTAGGGTTTGGCGCCGGAAAATCGGTTGGTTTATTCTGTTAGGGAGTTTTTTGTTGACCCGTCCGATGCGGGCCCAGAAAGTAAGCGATCTGACGGATGATCAGGTTCGCCAGTTTGTACAACAGGCTAAAAGCAGCGGTCTGTCGGAAGCCCAGATCGAGCAGCTGGCCGTGTCGCGTGGATTTACCAGCGATGATATGGCCAAAATGCGGCAGCGGATTACGGCCCTGGAGAATCCAGCAGCGGTCAACGCAACCCCGCCCCCGGTTAACCGGGAACAAGCCGATCAGGGAAAAATCGATGCTGCTCCGGCACCCCACACGGGCCATACAGGGCTGCCGGTTTTTGGGGTCAGTTTGTTTTCCTCTACGAATCTGACCTTCGAACCCAACCTGCGGATTCCGACGCCGAAGAATTATCAGATCGGTCCGGAAGATGAATTGATTATCGACGTATATGGGAATGCGCAACAGAATTACCGGGTAAAAGTCAGTCCCGAAGGAGCCATTAAACTCGAAAATTTAAGCCCGATTTACGTTAATGGCCTGACTATTGAACAGGCGGAACAACGGATTGTGAGCCGGTTACGCCAACTGTATGCCGGTTTGAATTCGGCCGCCAGTGGCGTGTTCGCCACCATCACGCTGGGTAGTATTCGAAGCATCAAAGTAACCTTGATCGGGCAGGTCGTGAAACCGGGAACGTATACGTTATCGTCCCTCTCCACGGTTTTTAATGCGCTCTATGTGTCGGGCGGTCCTGATCCCGACCGGGGTTCGTTTCGCGATATTCGGGTGTATCGCGGAAACCGCCTGATTCGTTCGCTGGACATTTATGATTTCCTGCTGCGGGCCGATCAGAAAGACAACATCCGGCTTCAGGATCAGGATATTGTGTTCGTCAACCATTACGATACGCGGATCGAGCTGACCGGTGAGGTGAAACAGCCCGCTGTCTACGAAGTCCGGAAGGGAGAACTGCTGAAGAACGTGCTGGCGTTTGCCGGCGGATTTACCGATAAAGCCTATACGGCCTCGCTCACCCTGCGCCGGAACACGCCGAAGGAGTTACAGATTGTAACCGTTCCAGCGGACGAAATCCCGGTTTTTGTGCCGCAGCGCGGGGACCAGTATTCGGTGGGGGCCATCATCGATCGGTACGAAAACCGCGTCATGATTAGCGGGGCGGTTTTTCGGCCCGGAGCGTATGCCCTGCAAAAAAGCCCCACCCTTCGACAATTGATCCAGACGGCCGAAGGCTTACGGGAAGATGCCTTTTTGAACCGGGCTATTATCCGGCGGTTGCGTGACAATCTGGACCCGGAAATCATCGCGGTTGATTTGGGTAAATTGATGCGGGGCGAAGCCGGAGACATGGTGCTTCAGCGGGAGGATGTGGTAACGGTTTCGTCGTATAGCGAGCTGCGGGAACACCGCCGTGTCAGCATTCAGGGGGCCGTCAACCGGCCCGGGACTTTTGACTATGTCGACAGCCTGAGTGTGGCTGATCTGGTTATGCTGGCGGGCGGTTTTTCGGACGGCGCAACGGCCACCCGGATTGAAATTGCCCGGCGGATTCGGAAGGATACCACCGGTTTACTGCCCAGTCAGAATGTCCGGCTCTTCCAGTTTAACGTCAGCGACGATTTAAAGCGGAGGGAGACAGATGCCCGGTTTGTGCTTCAGCCGTTCGATCAGGTGTTTGTACGAACATCGTCGCGCTATGAAACCCAGAAACTTGTGACCATTACGGGCGAGGTTCCTTATCCGGGCGTTTATCCGATTCGGGATAAGTCGGAGCGAATCACGGAATTGATTGCCCGTGCGGGCGGTTTGCGACCGGAGGCTTATTTGAAAGCAACCCGGTTTGTTCGGAAAGGAGAGTTAATTTCCGTAGACCTGCGGGAGGTCATGGTGAAAGCCAGTGATAGTGGGAACCTGTTACTGTTGCAGGGGGATTCCATTCACATACCCAGGAAGACAGAGTTGGTTAAAATTCGCGGAGAAGTCCTGAATCCCGCCATTGTTGACTATAACCGCAGCAAGTCGATCAAAGACTATGTCAGCGAATCGGGCGGTTTTACTGCCAAAGCCCAGCGTCGGAAAGTATACGTCATTTATGCCAACGGCAAAGTCAATAAAACGAAAGGCTTTCTGGGTTTTCGCTCGTATCCGGAATCGGAACCGGGTATGGAACTGGTCATTCCAGCCAAACCGCCCAAGTCGGAGAGTAAATTATCACCCGCTGAACGGGTGGCCGTCATGACGGGAATTTCGTCCCTGGCGGCTGTGGTATTGACGCTGGTTCGGCTATGGCAATGAGTGAACGAAGCGGAATGGGCATGGACGAAAAAGACAGTGGACCACCAAACCGGCAGCCGAACTGGCCGACCATAAGCCCCGAAAAAATAATCGGCATCTTGTGGCGTCGACGGTGGAGGTTGCTGCTCATCGGTGGTTTGTTCGGTTTGGTGGGCGTAGCAGTGGCTTTGCTAACGACGCCGGAATACGTTTCAGAAGCCCGGATTGTTCCGGAAATGAATCAGAGTTCGGGGGATATGTTTCGGAAGCTGGCGTCAGCCGCCGGTTTTGCCGGGATTGATTTTGGGGATGCCGAAGGATTGGATGCGGTTCGACCGGACCTGTATCCCAATGTGTTACAAAGTATGCCGTTCATTTTGTATTTGCTGGAGCGCCCCGTTCTTACCAAAGACGGAACCCGGAAAACCGTTTCCGCGATTCTGTTGGAACACCGGACGGTATTTGGGAAGGGTGTTTCGTCGGAACAGACCGATGCCGTTCGAAAGGGAAATGCCCGTCAGCCAGTCCGGTTGACGCAGGAGCAGCAGGATTTGCTGGAAGATATACAGACGCGAATTTCGGCCCGGATGGATACCCGTTCGGGGATTATCACCATTTCGGCCAAAATGCCTGATCCGGTAGCAGTGGCCGCCGTAACCCAGCTGGCGATGGATTATCTGACTCAGTATGTGACGACCTATCGGACCGGTAAGGTACGGCAGGACCTGCAATTTTATACCAACCGGCTGAACGAAGCGAGAAAACGTTTTGAAACCGCTCAATACAATCTTTATCAGTATAACGACCGGCACAAATACATGATCGTGCAGGCCGCTACGATGGAAAAAAAACAGTTAGAAGCTGAACTGGCCATTTCAGAAACCGTTTATTCCGAGCTGGCCAAACAACACGAGCAGGCCAAAATTAAAGTACAGGAACGGACCCCCGTGTTTAAGGTGCTGGAACCACCTAAAATACCCCTGAAGCGGGTGTCGCCCCGTCGGACGGTCCTGGTATTCATGTATACAATGGTTGGGTTTATGGTTGGCAGTTTATTTTTGATTATTATTGGGTCTGGTACGCTCGGAATCGTTCGCCAGCGGATGCGGGAGGTTACCACTGCCTGATTGCCTACAACCCTGTTCTACTCATAAAACCGCCAGATTGTGTACCAGGAATTACGTAAAAAACAAAAACAGATTGCCGTTATTGGACTGGGTTACGTCGGACTGCCGATTGCCCTGGAATTTGCCCGTCAGTTTAAAGTGGTGGGTTTTGATATTAATGCCGACCGGGTCGCGATGATGCGCCGGGGCGAAGACCCTTCAAACGAGATCGGACCGGAAGGGTTCGAAAACCGGGATATTCACTTCACCAGCGACCTGGATGACTTGCGGAACGCCCATTTTTTCGTGGTGGCCGTTCCGACGCCGGTTGACGATTATAAGGTTCCCGACCTGAAACCGCTTCAGCGGGCGTCCGAAACGGTGGGGAAGGTGCTGAAAAAAGGCGATTATGTGGTTTATGAATCAACGGTCTACCCGGGATGCACCGAAGAAGACTGTGTTCCGATTCTGGAACAGTATTCCGGTTTGACGGGCGTAACGGATTTTAAAATTGGCTATTCGCCCGAACGGATCAATCCGGGCGATAAGGAGCGGACGTTGACCACGATTCTGAAAATTGTGTCGGGCAGTGATGCCGAAGCCCTGGACGAAATTGCTGCCGTATACGGCAGCATTATCAAGGCGGGTATTTATAAGGCACCGACGATCAAAGTGGCGGAGGCTGCCAAGGTGATCGAGAATACCCAACGCGATCTGAACATTTCGTTGATGAATGAATTGTCGATCATATTTGACAAGATGAATATCGATACGCAGGAGGTCATCAAAGCCGCCGGAACAAAATGGAACTTCCTGAAATTCACGCCCGGTCTGGTCGGTGGACATTGCATTGGGGTCGATCCGTATTACCTGCTGTATAAAGCGCGGCAGCTGGGCTACGACCCGCAGGTGATTCACAGTGGCCGGCGGATTAATGACGGGATGCCCGCGTACATTGCCACCAAACTGGTACAGATGCTGATCAAAAAAGGCAGGGCACCCCAGCAGACGAAGGTGCTGGTGATGGGGATTACGTTCAAGGAAAACGTGTCCGATATCCGGAATTCCAAGGTGGCCGATCTGGTGCGGGAATTGATGAAGTATTCCGTCAACGTTCATATTGTGGATGAACACGCGTCGCCGAACGAAGTGGCGCATGAATACAACCTGACGCTGATGGATTCCCCCTCGAAGAAATACGATGCCGTGGTGGTAGCTGTTGGGCACGACGAATACAAGCAGCTGGATATCGGTTATTTTCGGTCTATCATGAATGACCAGCCGGTTTTGCTGGACCTGAAAGGGTTATACGCATCAGAAGAAACGGAAGGCATGGAATACTGGCGGATGTAAAGACGTTTTCGGGAAATGGGAAAAATAAAGGCAGATAAATCCTTGCCAATCCTTGTTTTTAATAGTCATCCGATCCAGTATTTTGCTCCCTTATACCAGCAAATGGCTCGCGATGAAACCATTGATGTAACAGTTTATTATGCCTCCCGGCACGGTATGACGGGGGAAACGGACCGGCAGTTTGGGCAATCCGTTCGTTGGGATATTCCCCTGCTGGAGGGCTACAAACATATATTTTTGTCCAATCATTCGCTGCGACCATCGATCTATTCGTTTTGGGGTTTGCTGAATTTGTCGGTGATTCGTCGGTTGTGGGAAGCCCCCAAAAGCGTCCTGATTGTCTATGGCTGGGCGTATGCGGTTAATTGGTTGGTTATTTTGTTTGGAAATTTGCTTGGGCATACAATTTGCCTGCGTGGGGAAAGTCCCTTAAAACATGAACGCTTGAAAGCGGGATGGAAGCAGACGGTCCGAAGAGGCCTGTTGCGGTTTGGCCTGTTTCCGCTGGTTGATTATTTCCTGTATATCGGTAAACAGAACAAGGCTTTCTATCAGTCGTTTGGCGTGTCGGAAAACCGCCTGATTTTTACCCCCTATGCGATCGATAATAGCCGTTTCAGAGCTTATGCCGAGAAGTCGGTGACGAACAAAGGGCAAAACCGCCAGCGTCTGACGTTACCCGTGGACAAGCGCATTATCCTGTATTCGGGAAAATACATACCGAAAAAGCGACCGATGGATTTAATCAGAGCTTTTCATCAACTCAACCGGCCTGATACCGCACTGGTGATGATGGGGGAGGGCGAGCTCCGGTCGGCCATGGAGGAATATATTCAGGAAAACAAGCTGACTCAGGTGTATTTAACGGGCTTTGTCAATCAGTCGAAGGTTCTGGAATATTACGCTACCGCGGACGTCTATGTGATGTGTTCGGGGGTGGGCGAAACCTGGGGGCTTTCCACCAATGAAGCCATGCTGTTCGGGTTGCCAGTGGTATTGTCCGACCTGGTGGGCTGTGCGGAAGATTTACTGATTGAAGGAGAAACCGGTTTTGGATTCCGGACGGGCGATATTGATGGGTTGGTAGTGGCGTTAAACCGCCTGCTTGATCTGGACAAAACCACCTTTGAGACCCTGCGCCGACGGTCGGCCGAACAAGTGGCGGATTACAATTATAACGTCACGATATCCTCTCTAAAACAGACGTTTAGACCCTTGTTCGAATGAAAGTACTGATTGTGGGTGATGTAAATAATTATTCGCTGGAATCGTCTTACCGGCGAGCTTTTCAGCAACTGAAGGATGCGGTTCAGGAGTTTTCAATCTATCGGGAAGTCGAGCGTTATACTCGGTTTGGCCGATTGGGGCTGTCCCTGAATCGATTCTGGCCCGTGGATGCCTGGCTCCGGAAAGCAAACCGGGCCCTGGCGGTGGCGATTAAAAGCGGGATGCCGGATTTGGTACTCGTGTTTGGCAATGCACCGGTTTTATTCAGTACGCTGGCGTTTGCCAAATCAATTTCCAACGTCCGGTTTGTTCTCGTCTGGCCTGACCCATTAACGGGAATGCAAGCTCATGTGCGGGAAGCGGCTGCCTTGTACGATGGCGTAGCCACCTACTGCCGGGCCTCCAAGCCGGTTTTTGAACAGCTGGGGTTCTGCCAGGTTCACTGGGTGCCGCTGGCGGCCGATCCGGTTTTACACAAAACCGAACCGCGAAAAAATGCCTTTGGGTATGATCTCACATTTGTCGGGGCCTGGCGACCGGAACGGGAACAGGCATTGTCTGTGATAATCCGACAATTTCCACACCTGAAGATGGGCATCCGGGGAACCGACTGGCAGCGGGTGAACGACCCGGTTTTGCGACCATTTTTGCTTCGGCAACCCCTGCGAGGGAGGGCGTATTCCGACATGCTTAACCAGAGCCGGATTAACCTGAATGTGATTGATGATACCTGTTTCCCGGCCGCCAATATGCGGTTTTTTGAAATTGCCATCGCGGGTGGTTTGCAGTTAGCGAGCGCGTGTCCGGAGTGGGAAGCAATCTATAAAGATGGAGAACAGGTGCTTTATTATCATACTGATGCCGAGCTGGTTACGCAGGTTCGTCGCGGGCTTCAAAACCCCCTCGAAGCCGAATCGATCCGACAGACGGGTTTTCGGTATACGCTGAAAGAGCACACGTATCAGCAGCGGGCTGAGCAACTAAAGCATCTGTTTTACCCATCTGAGCCGGTGCGGGCTTTCACCGACAAAGACTAGATACAAAAATGGTTAGTCGTCCCTTTTTCACAGATCGCCTTCCCGTCAACCGCATGTTAGGCGTTCTGCTGAGCGTCCAGGTTATTGTGGCGCTGGCGGGACTAGCGTACGGAAAACTAACCGCACTGTATATTCCGCCCGATGAGTTTGGTACTTATTCATTGCTGTTTGCCGTCATGACGCTGGTGCATACGACATTTATTGCGCCTTGTATTCAATCATTCAAATCAACGCTGGCAGTTGCCAATCCGCAGCATACCCTACGGTTTTATAGTCAGGTATTGGGTGGTTTGTATCTGCTCATCGTGGTGGTAGGGAGCGGGTGGGGCTGGTTTACCCAGAATCATACGGTTATTTTATTGATACCCGCAGTTATCGGACAGGGCCTTTACGCTTTGTCGAATGATTACCTGAACCTGACCGCCCGACATCGCTTCTTTGCGTTGTTGCAGGTGCTGTATGCAATGGGTAACGTGCTGCTGTTTTGGGTTCTTGTCGTGCAGGCCGGACAGCGAAATGCAACGGGATTATGGATAAACCTGGCCATTCTGAATCTCCTGCTGGCCGGGCTGGCCCTGTGGACCGCCCGACGGGTCTGGCGGGCAAATCCATCTTCCGGAAAAGAAGGCGAAGCCTATCCCTATCTGCGCAACCTGATTCGCTATAGTGCTCCCCTGCTCGGGCTGGCTTTTTTCAACTGGATAGTCAATTATGCCGACCGTTATCTGATTGGCTATTTTCTGACGAAGGCCGAAGTGGGCTATTATTCAACGGGGTACAGTGTCGGGTCACGGATGCTATTGCTGGCCGCTCCGTTTACGGCCCAATTGACACCCCTTGTTTTTCAGGCCCGGAGCCAGCAGAAAGCAGCCTCCTCCGTGAATAAAACCGTAATAGCGTATTTGAAAATCTACGGATTGCTGGCCGCAACGGCTTGTTTCGTCTTTTTCGTGTTGCATGATTGGTTCGGGAGTGTACTCTTATCCGAGCAATACCGCCCTGCTTTTCTGATTGCCCCAATGATCGCAGGCGGCTACCTCTTTTTGACGGGCATTCACCTTTTGGAAGTGAAGTTTTACGTATACGGATACACAAAATTGATCCTGTTTCACAACGTCATCGGCGCCTTTTTAAATCTAGTTTTTGGCTGGTTTTTTATTCCATATTTTGGAATTATCGGTGCGGCAATGGCTACAATTTTGTGTTTTATGATCCAGTTTTGTATCGTTCTATACCTATTTCTAAAAAAATAAGCCTTCAGTATGCAAAGAATTATATGGGTATTTTCAGGCGTTTTACTAGCAGTTCTACTTTATCTAGGCAGCCCTATGACCGCTCTGGAAAGCGCATCCGTTAGTTTTTCGGCCATTACCTTTTATCAATGCTTGCATACACTGGGCCGACGCATCGCAATTCTGGAAATCTGGGTCTTTATTGCCTGTTTAGAGATCCTGTTGATTCCCTGCGTTGCGTATGCGGTTTTTCCGGCATCCATGCCCCTGGATTCCGACCTCTACCTGAGTTTTGCGCTGTCCGGTGCCATCCTGTTTTGGCTGGGTTTACATGTTCCATTCGCCCGATCCACCGTGCCGCATCAGGCATATATAGACCGGGCAAAGGCGTATTTGAAAGATAAAGGAAACGTTGGGATTGGCCTGATCGGTATTGGTCTGACGGGCCATATCGCTCAGATAGTGGCGCCGGATTCCGTAAAAGCGTTGTTTGTTGTGGTGGCAAATTGTGCCAATATCGGCGTGCTGTACACCTATTATTCCAGGAGTCGGGGCCGAAATCTGGCGATTTTGATAGCCGTTGGAGCCTTATTGCTGCAAACTGTGCGGCAAGGAATGTTCGGTGAACTGGTCTTCTGGGTGCTTCTCTGGGTTCTGATGGTCGCGATGGGGAACGATTGGGTCTTTCGTTCAGGCTTTAAACTTGGCTTAGTGGTCTTTGGTTTTGGGGCTTTGCTTGTGCTACAATCCATTAAGTTTGAATACCGTCTCAATACCTGGGGCAATACGCGGGATGAGCGAGAGGGTGATGCCGGTTTAATGGTTGAGTTGGTTGCTGAACGCCTGCAAAATCCAGCGAAACTCGTTGAAATAGCGCCACTGTATAATTCATTTACACGGTTTAACCAGGGCATTACTATGGGAAGTGCCATGGTGCATGTGCCCTTGAATGAGCCGTTTGCCAACGGAGAGGTGTTGCTGGCGCTGACCTATCCGTTTATTCCCCGGCTTTTCTGGAACAATAAACCGATTACGGGCGGAGAAGAAACCATTCGCCGGTTTACCAATCTTCCCATTTTTAAAAATAATAGTATCAACATTACTCCGCTGGGCGAAGGCTACGTCAATTTTGGTTATTGGGGCGGAATTATCTACATTTTTTTCTTTGGCCTCCTGTTTAATTGTTGTTTTCACTGGGTACTGAAAAAAGCGGAATATATCCCTACGCTGGTGCTTTGGTTGCCGAGCTTTTTTGCCCGTAGCCTGACTTTTGAGACGGACCTGTATACAACCTGGGGGAGTTTGGTTCAATCGGTTTTGTTTGCTTTTTTCTTCTATAAAATGGCGGGTTTATTACGAATAAGCATTTAGAAAAATAAAAACTATCGTCTTATTAAATGAAGATTACGTATTTATTCCGGAATGAAAAAACCGGCTTTAGTATTGAAGGGATTTTTTCCGGTTTGATGGAAGAAATGCGCTTGCAATCGATGTACCGGATTACGGCGGTGAAAATGCGGTATGTCAGTTCATCGCTGCGGTCTATTTACGAGAATCTAAAGCAGGCTCGTGGCGTTTCGTCGGATGTTTACCACATAACCGGCGACAACAATTACCTGGCCCTGGCAACGCCATCTGACCGCACGGTTTTAACGATTTTGGACAGTATCATTCTGGTACGCACCTGGGCCGATCGCCAGTATTTCCGCTTTGCCTTCTTTTGGCTGTTGTATTATTTCTGGCCGATTTGGAAGGCGGGTATTGTTACGGCCATTTCCGAAAAATCGAAGGAGGATCTTGTTCAGTTTATTGGCCGCCGTCTGGCTTCCAAGATTGTCGTGGTTCCCTGCTTTTACGATCCCGTGCTTAAACCGGCTCCTCAGCCGTTTAATACCGTCGACCCTATTATTCTACACATCGGAACCCCACCCCATAAAAACCTGCTCCGACTGATTGCGGCCCTGAAAGGAGTTCGCTGCCGACTGGATATCGTGGCCGAATTAACCGATGAAGCGCGTGATGCGTTGCGGACGAATAACATTGTGTACACGCAAAGCCAGCGGCTTAGTCAGGCGGACATAATCCGTAAATACCAGGACTGCGATTTGGTGGCGTTTGTATCGACCTATGAGGGTTTTGGAATGCCGATTATTGAAGGGAATGCCATCGGACGCCCAGTTCTGACTTCCAACTTGTCGCCCATGCGCGAGGTGGCCGGTGCGGGAGCGTGCCTGATCGATCCGTTTGATGTTCAGTCCATCCGGGAAGGGGTTCTGCGGATTTGTGAGGATGACACTTACCGGGAACAGCTCATTCAGCGTGGTTTTGAAAACGCCCGGCGGTTCACACGAAACCAGATCGCTCAGGAATACGACCTGCTTTATAAACAAATTGGTGAGCGAAACCGAAGCCGCATGCCTGAAGTAAAAATGGAAAATTAATACGATAATGACTGATTTTTTTCAGGGAAAGGCAGCTTCGTTTCCTTGATTGTTTTAACCCTTACACTATGTTAATAATTGATGCATCGAACGTGTCTGGAGGAGGAGTCGTATTACTTCAATATCTCGTAGATAAAATACAGGCGAAAGGATATGAGTTCTTCCTGATTAAAAAGCCGGGTACGCCGGTTGATGTGCCGCCGGACCTGGTCGTAGAAGCCATTAGTCCTAACTTTAAAAGGAAGACCTTTCTGAAGAAATATATTGATAGTCTTCAGGCGAAAAGGTTGCTCTGTTTTGGGAATTTTCCGCCACCCTTTAAGACGAATATTCGCACCATAACGTACTTTCATAACCTGCATATTCTTCGAGATCATGACCAGACGAATCACACTTTTCCGGATAGGGTCCGATCGATAGCCCGGCGCATGTATATGCGGTTTTATTTGAATAACTCAACGGAGTTTGTGGTCCAAACGCCACTCGTAAAAGACGGTTTTGTTGAATCATTTAACATCCCGGCTGATAAAGTAAAAATATTTCCGTTTTTTAATGAAGAAAAAATTGTGGCTGCGAAGGGGGGGTACGAACGAACCGGAATCCGGAAACAGTCCCAGACATTTTTATACGCAAGTAGTTCTGAATCCCATAAAAACCACATTAATCTATTGAATGCCTGGCGTTTGTTGGCGAAAGATGGGCTTTACCCCACGTTGTTGTTGACCATTTCGCCCCAGTCGCCGTTCACCACCACCAGACTGAAGACTTATTTACAAGCGCTTCAGCAGGAAGGGGTCCGGGTAAATAATCTGGGAAATATATCTTATGAAAAATTGCTTGATCATACATATAGTAGCTCTTTTTGCGTGTTCCCCTCCCTGAACGAAACCCTGGGGTTAGGCTTGGTAGAAGCTCAGCTAATGGGTAATCCAATTGCGGTTAGCCAGCGGCCTTTTCTAAAATATGTGGTTAAACCTACGGTCGAGTTTGATCCCTATGATCCAGCCGATATTGCGGCCGCCGTTCGAAAGTTATTGATGCAGAAAAACCCGGCGTCTGAGTTGATAATCCAGAATAAGGTCAATGAATTTATTGATTTTTTGTATCAATAACTTAAGAATGAATAGTGTTAAGGTCTGGATTTATTCAGATGAATATGAGAGACGTTAAGTACATAGTTACTGAATTATAAATTGAAGAGATAAATCATGTGCGGTATCGTAGGGCTTATAGCGGATAACCCAAAGGAGTATGTCGATTACTGTACAACTCTTCTTCACCACCGGGGGCCGGATGACCGAGGAGTTTATGCGACTGATAAACTGGCATTGGGCCATACCCGTCTGGCAATTCTGGATCTTTCGCCAAACGGGCATCAGCCGATGTTCTCGGCCGATCGTCGTTTCGTGATCGTCTTTAACGGTGAAATTTATAACCACCTTGAACTGAGAAATGCGCTCAAAGATCGGTATACATTCCGATCAACCTCGGATACTGAAACGCTGCTGTACGGTTTTGCGGCTTACGGGCCAGCGGTTTTCAATAAACTTAATGGAATATTTGCCTGTGCTATTTACGACACCCACCTGCACGAGCTGACGCTGGCTCGCGATCCGTTTGGTGTCAAACCGCTTTACTATTACCACCACAAAGGCCAGTTTTTGTTTAGCTCCGAGCTAAAAGCAATGGCTAACTATCCGGGGGTCGATAAGGCTCTCGATTACGAGGCTCTGGCCAATTATCTGCATTTTCTGTATTCACCGGGTTCCCAAACGCCCTTTCGGCACGTCTGTAAGTTACTGCCGGGGCATTTGCTGCGGATTCAGATTGATAGGCCGGAAACGATTCAGCTTGAGCGGTATTATGAGCTGCCGTTTGACGGTATCTACAGCCCGCTTTCGGAAGTCGATTTACTGAATGAACTGGATGAGCGCCTATTTCAGGCTGTAAAAAGGCAGTTGCAATCGGATGTACCGTTGGGTTTTTTTCTGTCGGGTGGCCTGGACTCCAGCATCGTGGTGGCTATGGCAAAGCGGGCGCGACCCCACGAACGGTTGACGTGCTACACGATCCAGACAGCCGGCGGTGGACTTCAGTTCGATAATTTTGCCGACGATTTACGGTATGCCCGACAAGCGGCTAGCCATCTGAAGGTAGAGTTGATCGGGGTTGAAGCCGAAGCGGCCGTAGTCCGTGATTTCGACCAGATGATTTATTACCTCGATGAACCTCAGGCTGATACCGCTCCGATTCACGTGCTGAATATTTGCCGTACGGCGAGAAAGAATGGGCATACTGTACTTTTGAGTGGAGCAGCGGGTGATGATTTATTTTCCGGTTATCGTCGCCATCAGGCGCTGGCCATGGAGCCGATGTTAAGCCGGATTCCGGCCGGGGTGGGTCAGTTTCTGCAACGAACGTTTGGGGCGGGTCACAGCAACCGCCCTCTGACGCGACGTATCCGGAAAATAACCAGCGGTTTAGGACAGTCGTCTTCCGAAAGAATGGCCGATTATTTTGCCTGGCTTCCCGTCGCGATAAACCGGAAGTTATTTCAACCCCCCATCAGGGATTCGCTCCAAACCTACCAACCCAACCAGCAATTGCTGCAAGCATTGGCGCGTATTCCGAAGGAAATCAGTCTGTTAAATCAGATGCTTTTTTGGGAGCTTAACTATTTTCTGCCGGATCATAATCTGAACTATACCGATAAGCTCAGCATGGCGGTGGGGGTAGAGGTGCGGGTTCCGTTTCTGGATAAAGAACTGGTCGAATTTAGCGCGCGACTGCCGCCGTCGCTCAAGATGCGCGGGACCACGACTAAATACCTCCTTCGTAAGCTGGCAGAACGGTATCTTCCTCATTCGGTTATCTACCGATCCAAATCCGGTTTTGGCACACCGCTGCGCGACTGGATCCTGAGCGGGCAATTGGCCGGTATGACGAGCCATTACTTATCCGAAGAAAGTCTGCGGCAGCGCGAAATTTTCGACCCGGTAGCTGTCCGGAATTTGATGGAGAACAACCAGCGGGGCAAAATTGATGCCTCCTACACGATCTGGGGGCTGATGGCGATGGAATCCTGGTTCCGTCAGTTCGTTGATTAACACGTTATTATGTCATGAGGCAACTTATACAAAACCTGAAAACCGGCGAAACCCTGCTGGAAGAAGTCCCCACGCCCCAGGTTCGGCGGGGACAGGTTCTGATCCGAACCCGGATGAGCCTGGTATCGCTCGGAACCGAGCGCATGCTCGTTGAGTTTGGCCGCGCCAGCCTGATTGCCAAAGCCCGGCAACAACCCGACAAAGTGAAACAGGTGCTGGAAAAAATCCGGACAGATGGGCTGGTGCCGACGCTGGAAGCGGTTTTTAACAAACTGGATCAACCGCTGCCGATGGGCTATTGCAACGTTGGCGAGGTGATAGCGGTGGGGGAGGACATTACCGATCTGGCCATCGGCGACCGGGTGGCGTCCAACGGCCACCATGCCGAAGTGGTTTGTGTTCCGCGTAATCTGGTGGCCCTCATTCCGGATGGGGTGACCAATGAACAGGCCGCTTTTACCGTCATTGGATCGATTGGCCTGCAAGGTATTCGGTTGTTAAATCCGACGCTGGGCGAAACCGTTGTGGTGGTGGGGCTGGGCCTGATTGGGTTACTAACGGCGGAATTGCTCCGGCTCAACGGGTGCCGGGTGATCGGACTGGATGTGGACGAACGAAAACTGGAACTCGCCCGGCAGAAGGGGATCATCGCCCTCCATCCCGCGGGCGGCTCCGATCCGGTGAAAGCCGTTCTATCCCTGACGGACGGCGTTGGGGCCGATGGAGTGGTGATCACGGCCTCGGCCAAAACCGACGAACTGATTTCGCAGGCGGCCCGGATGAGCCGTAAACGGGGCCGGATTATTTTGGTGGGCGTGATCGGTTTGAACCTGAGCCGGGCGGAGTTTTACGAGAAAGAACTGAGCTTCCAGGTGTCCTGCTCCTACGGGCCGGGACGCTACGACGACTCGTACGAGCAACAGGGACATGATTATCCACTCCCCTTTGTGCGCTGGACCGAAAACCGGAATTTTACCACCATCCTGCAACTGCTGGCCTCCGGCCAGTTGGATGTGCAGCCCCTGATTACGGAAGTGGTCCCGTTTGAGGCCTTTCACAGTATTTACGGATCCATTTCGCACTCACGTGCCGTCGCATCGTTGCTGCGCTACCCGGATGAGGTGTCTACCCGGTCGGTCGTGCCGTTGCGGACGAGTACCTATGAGGCAACAAAAACCGGGACGGTCATTGGATTAATCGGTGCCGGAAATTTTACCAGCGCCATGATTCTCCCGTCGCTGAAAACGACGGATGCCCGGTTGAAATCCATCGCCAGCGCCAACGGGCTGAACGCCCTGTTGCTGGCAAAAAAATACGGCATCGCCAGCAGTACGACCGATTACCGGGAAATTTTGAACGATCCGGCCATCAATCTCATCGTTATTACCACCCGCCATCACCAGCATGCCCGGATGACGATGGAGGCTCTGCGGGCGGGTAAGCACGTTTTTGTGGAAAAACCGCTGGCGATTTACGAAGATGAACTTGACGAGCTTATCGACACCTACCAGCAAACCGACAAAACCGTGCTGGTTGGATTTAATCGGCGGTTTTCACCCCACTCGCAGAAAATGAAAGCGCTGCTGGGCGAGTCGGCAACGGTACCGATGAATGTCGTGGCCACGATGAATGCGGGGTTCATACCGGCCCATTCGTGGGTCCACGATCGACGGGTGGGCGGTGGCCGTATTCTGGGCGAAGCCTGTCATTATGTCGATCTGATTTCTTTCCTGACGGGCAGCCGCTTGGTGGCGGTTTGCATGAACGGCATGGGACGCCGGACTACGGAAGTGTCGGACTCAGCGACATTGTTGTTGCAGTACGAAAATGGCTCGACGGGCGTAATCAATTATTTTGCGAATGGTAGCAAGGCGTATGCCAAGGAACGGGTGGAAGTGTTTTCGCAGGAACGAACGCTCATTCTGGACAACTTCCGCTCGTTGAAAGGTTACGGTTTCAAAGGTTTTTCGAGCCTAAAAACCCGGCAGGATAAAGGCCACCGGATGCAGTTTCAACGCCTGGTGGAGCAGGTCCGAACCGGAGGACTGCCGTTGATTCCGTTCGACGAGATCGTTACTACCAGCCGGACAACGCTGGCGGCTTTGCGCAGTCTCCGCGAAAAAGGGTGGGTGGAAGTGCCCGTTGGCGTATCGGAACGTTCAAACTATCCGGCTGCGGTATGAAACGCGGGTGGTTGTATTGGAATACGGTTCGGTACCTGCGGCCACAGCAGATACTCTATCAGCTTATCAACCGGTTCCGCCCCAAACCATCCTTGTCTATCGGCCGACTGCCTAAAACCGGGGTGCGTCGGTTGCATTTTCCTCCGCCCGACAAGCCGGTCAGTGTGCAGGGCCGTACCTTCACTTTTCTCAATAAGGCGGTTTCCTTTCCGGGCGCCATTGACTGGAATTATGCGGGCGAAGGGCGGCTGTGGGCCTACAATCTGAATTATTTTGATTTTCTGATTCAGCCCGGTTTGGATCGCGATCAGGGACTCGATTTGATCCGGCAGTTTATTGATAAAACCGGGCAACTGAATGACGGCCTGGAACCGTATCCGACCTCGCTTCGCATCATCAACTGGATTCGCTTTCTTTCGTTCCATGACCTCCAGGTAACAGACATCCAGGCCCATCTGCGCGCGCAGGTAAACTTACTGGAAAACCGTCTGGAGTATCATCTGGGGGGCAACCATTTACTGGAAAACGCATTTGCTCTGGTGCTGGCGGCTATCTTTTTTCAGGACCGGGTTCTGTACCGGAAGGCGTCGGCGCTGCTGCTGGAACAACTGCGGGAGCAGGTACTGGCCGATGGCGGTCATTACGAGCGCAGCACCATGTATCACCAGATTCTGCTCGATCGACTGCTGGATGTCTGTTGTGTCCTCCGTCAGCCTGACGGGTACCAGGATCCGGTTTTGGAGTCGGTGCTGCTGCACCAGGCTAGGCGGATGCTGGGCTGGCTCGAAGCGGTTACCTTTAGCAACGGCAATATGCCACTGGTCAATGATGCGGCCCAAGGAATCGCTCCTTCTGCCAGCGAGCTGGGTGCCAAAGCCCGTCTTCTGGGTATTTCTTCCGAAAAAGCCGTGTTATCGGACAGCGGTTATCGGCTGCTTAAAACGCAGACCCTTGAATTGCTGGCCGATGTGGGGGCGGTTGGCCCTGGGCACCAGCCCGGCCATGCGCATGCCGATACGTTTAGTTTTGAGTTGCAGGTTCGTGGCAAACCGGTGATTGTCGATGCAGGTACCTCGACCTACGAAGCCAACGCCCGGCGGCAGTGGGAACGGAGTACGGCGGCCCATAATACCGTGCAGGTCGGTGAAACCGATTCGTCGGAAGTCTGGGGCGGTTTTCGGGTTGCGCGACGGGCGACGGTTACGCTGGTGCAGGATTCGGCCACTTCTCTGCGGGCGCAACACAATGGCTACGCCCGATTCGGCTGTACGCACGAACGGAGCTGGGACCTGATCGACGCCGGCACGATCCGAATAACCGACCGACTCCTGGGACCCGGTAAGGTCCGGGGCGTTGCCCGGCTGCATTTTCATCCATCGGTGCGGATTTCCATCGCCGGGAAAGAACTCATGGCCGGACCGTTACAAATCAGGTTCCTGAACGTCTCAATAGGGCAAGTAACAGTCGGGACCTATGAGTATGCCGTGGCATTTAATCAGCTTCAGGTGGCTCCCTGCATCGAAATTGCCTTTTTAGAGTTGTTGGAATGGTGCCTAACGGTCGTAGAATGAATATCTTATACTTTAGCTTTTATTTCGAGCCGGACTTATGCGCCGGGTCCTTTCGGAATACACCGCTGGTCGAAGCGCTGGCCGCTCAGTTGTCAGCCGGCGATCACATTCACGTGGTGACGACGCAGCCCAACCGGTACAAAACGTTTCAGGTTCAGGCACTTTTTCACGAAGAAAAAAGAACGGAAAGCGGTTGCCGGATCACCATTGATCGCGTCGCCATTCCCACCCACACCAGCGGTTTCGTGGATCAGGCCCGATCATTCGTGGCGTATTATTACAAGGCGCTGCGGCAGGTCCGACGGAATCGGTACGATCTGGTTTTTGCCTCATCGTCCCGTCTGTTCACGGCTTTTCTGGGTGCGCGGGTCGCCCGTTCCCGGCGGATTCCGCTGTCGCTGGACATTCGTGACCTTTTTCGGGAAACCATTCTGGAGATCCTCAAGAATCCGGTTGGGCGTTGGGGGCTGGATTTCGTGTTGCGTGGGATTGAAACCTATACCTTCGGGTACGCCCGTCATATCAATTTGGTTTCGGAAGGATTTCGCAACTATTTTGATTCGTATAAGCAGGCGCACTATACGTATCACACCAACGGAATCGATGATGCCTTCCTGGCACAGCCCGCGCATACGAACCGGGACCCATCGCAGCCCTTGACTTTGGTGTATGCCGGCAATATTGGAGAGGGGCAAGGCTTACACAAAATTATTCCGCAGGCCGCCCGACGGTTGGGAAATGCCTACCGGTTTATTGTCGTGGGAGACGGTGGTGCCATGAGCAAGCTGCTGGAGGCCATGAAAACAGAAGTGGTTTTCAACGTGGAGGTTCGGAATCCGGTAAGCCGGAACGAGCTGATTGCGTTATACCAGCGTGCCGATTACTTGTTTGTTCACCTGAATGATCTGGAGGCATTTAAACGCGTTTTGCCGTCTAAATTATTCGAATACGGAGCAACCAGCAAACCCATCGTCGCGGGCGTTGCCGGGTATGCCCGCTCGTTCCTGCTCAAATACGTCGATAACTGTCTGGTATTCAATCCGGGCGATGTCGATTCGATGGTGGAGCAGCTCAGGGCGCAAACGCCGGTCTACCGCAGTCGTGACGAGTTTCGGGAGCAGTTTCAACGGAAAACCATTATGCGGGAGCTGGCCAAAACCGTTCTGCAAACGGCTGAAAAACGGAGCGAGACCGAAAATCCTTCTCTCGTGTTATCCCAATGAGCGTATTATTAACAGGCGCATCCGGTTTTCTGGGGCAGCGGCTCTACCGGGTGCTCAGCAAAACCGATCTGGTAACGTCACTCAGCCGGCAGGGCGTAGGGCCGGGGCATATTGCCTGTAACCTGGCCGTCGAAACACCGGATCTGTCGCCTTACCGCTTCGATTGCGTAGTCAATGCCGCCGGGAAAGCCCACTCCGTTCCGCGAACAGCCGGGGATGCGGCAGACTATGAGCAGGTCAATGTGCAGGGGCTGAAGCGGTTACTGACGGCGCTGGAACAGTCGGCTGCGTTGCCCCATGCGTTCGTGCACATGAGTACCATTCTGACCTACGGTTGTTCGGCAGGGGAGGTTCTGGACGAAAATACCCCCTTGCGGGCCACCGATGTATACGGGCAAAGCAAAATCCGGGCGGAAGCGGTTGTACAGGAATGGGGCGCGAAAACCGGCGTGAAAACGACGATTCTCCGGTTACCGCTGGTCGTTGCCGAAAACCCCAGGGGCAATCTGGCCGCGCTGATTCAGGCGATCCGGCGGGGGCGTTACGTTCGAATTGGCGATGGTTCCTGTCGCCGGAGCATGGTACTGGCCGATGATGTAGCCCGCATTATTCCGAAAGCCGCCCACTATCCCGGTATTTATAACCTGACCGATGGGGTTCATCCGTCGGTCCGGGAACTGGAAGACGCCATTGCGCGCCAGGTGGGGCGCCGACGCTTGCCGTCCGTTCCCCTGTTTGCGGCCCGGGCGGTAGCCACGGTTGGCGATGGCATCAATGCGATCGTCGGACGCCGGTTTCCGCTGGATTCGATGGCATTGGCCAAGCTCACCCAGTCCCTGACGTTTTCCGACCTGCGCGCCCGGCAGCAGTTGGGTTGGGATCCTAAACCGGTCGTGTCCTTTTTTGAGTAAGCTGTGCGTCCGGCTGTTATAAAAACCGATTTTCATGAAACGATTACGGGTTTTACACATTACCACGGCCCACCCCCCTTACGATCCGCGGATTGTCTATAAATATTGCCCGGCCCTAACGGAGCGGTACGAGGTCTATTGTGCCATTCCGGGGGCCGATGCCACGGTGGTTCCGCAGGTACATTTTATTCGATTGCCTTATTTCAGGCAGGTTTTTTACCGGCTTGTGATTACCGGGACCTTCATTTTCTGTAAGACCATCTGGCTTCGTCCTGCCATTGTGCACGTTTATTCGCCGGAATTTCTGCCGTTTGCTTTTCTCTATCAATGGCTGGGATCGGCCGTGGTGTACGAAGTGCAGGAAAATCTGTACAAAAAGCTTCACCTTAAAAAACAGAACGGCGGTTGGCTTTTAGGCGGCCTCTTCCGGTTTTTCGACCAGTTGGCCCAACGGCATTTTTCGCTCGTGTTCACGGAACACGGTTATTTGTCCACGTATACGAATCTGGCAAAACCGTATACGGTTATTTATAATTATCCTTCATTACCTTTTGTGGCACCCTACTGCCGCCCGTACCGAAAACCGTCGGACCCGGTTGAGTTTTTCTACATTGGCTGGCTTAGCTTCGAGCGGGCTATCGATACGCTGCTGGAAGGGCTGGCAATCCTGAAAATTGGTTATCCGGATTTTAAAATGCACCTGTTTGGCCGACGCCTGTTTACGGAAGGCGATTTGCGGAGGGTTCCGGCTTACCGACACGTGAAAGAAAACCTGATTTTTTACGGCTATACGAGTCATACAGAAGCGTTTCCGGTTGCGGCCAAAGCCGTGGCCGGGCTGGCGCTGTTAAAACCGATCGGCGATTATCCGGAATCGTATACTACCAAAATGTTCGAATACATGGCGCTGGGCCTGCCCGTTATCACCGCGGATTTTGACCTGTACCGCGATGTGATCGATACCTACCATTGCGGTTATTGCATCGATCCGACCGATCCGCTCGCGCTCGCTGAACACCTTCGTTACCTGATCAACCATCCGCAGGAAGCCGAACAAATGGGTAGAAAAGGGCAGCAGGCCACCGAAACCGCCTATAACTGGGCCACGGAACAAAAGAAATTGATTCACCTTTACGATACCCTTAGCCCTCCTTCCTCCCTATGAGCGGAATCCTGTACCTGATGACATTTGGTTTGCTGTTTGGGGCCGAAGTACTCTATATTCGCCTGGCCATCCGGTTTCGGATTATTGACCAACCCAATGAACGCAGCTCGCACACTCGGCCAACGGTGCGCGGGGGGGGGATTGTTTTCTGGCTGGCGGCCTGTCTGGCGTTTGTGTATCAGGGGTTTGTCCGGCCTTTTTTCTTCGCGGGACTCACCCTGGTGGCCCTCATCAGTTTCCTGGACGACCGGTTTTCGTTGCCCCGGCGGTACCGGTTTTTGGTGCAGCTACTCAGTATCGGACTGCTTTTTAGGGAACTTCAACTGGAGCAAGTCGTCGGGCTCTGGTGGATACCCGGGCTGGTGATTGGGGCCTGCGGTATTCTGAATGCCTATAATTTTATGGATGGCATCAACGGGATCACCGCTTTCTATAGCCTCGTTGCGGGAAGTACGTTGTTGTATATCAACCAGTTGGTCGAACCTTTTACCGAGCCGCTTTGGGCGTTTTTTTTCGTCATTAGCCTGTTGGTGTTTACGTTCTTCAATGCGCGTCGGAAGGCACGCTGTTTTGCTGGTGATGTAGGCAGTATATCCGCCGGTTTTATCATCCTGTTTCTGCTGGCCGGGTTACTGCTGAAGAGCGGTACGCTGACCTACGGGTTGCTGCTGGCGGTCTACGGAGTCGACAGCGGACTGACTATCCTGCACCGGCTCTGGCTGCGCGAAAACATTTTCCGGCCCCACAAACTGCATTTGTTTCAATTGCTGGTACACCGCTGGCAATGGTCGCATTTGCGGGTTTCGGCCGCCTATGCGGGGATGCAACTCGTTGTGAACGGAGCGGTTTTATGGCTGGTTCAACAGAAGGGAGCCGTTCAGGCGATGGGCAGTCTGGGGATTGTTCTTATACTGATGGCGGGATATGGATGGCTCAAAAACCGGCTATTAAACCAAAAGCCGCAAACGAAACCCGTTGCGGCTGATGCGATTTAAGTGATCTGTTCTGCGAATTACAAAGCGGTTCCGCTTTTGATGCCCTTCCCAATGGCCAGCAACTCTTCCGGCGATTGGTAGCCTAAGACTTTTTTGACCACCTTGCCATCACCGTCGATAAACATCAGCGTCGGATAGCCTTCAATCGGGTATTGAAGCGCCAGTTCCGGGCCTTCGCCGGCTTCCATGTCAATTTTCACGTTAATGAATTCCTTGTTGAAAAAGTCGGCGACTTCTTTCTGCGTGAAAACATTCTTTTGCAGCATTTTGCAGGGGCCGCACCAGGTTGTGTAGGCATCCAGAAAAACAATTTTATTCTCCGCTTTTGCCTTGGCCAGATGGGTTTTCCAGGCTGCTTCCGAGAATTGAATCCCGGTTTCGGGGCTGGCGGTAGAGGCCGTCGTCTCCGGTGCCTGGGTTTCGGCTTCGTCCGTTGCGGGCGTACCGGCCGCTTCGGTGCTGGCGGCCTGTTCGCTTTCCGACTGGGTTTTGGTGTTGCAGGCATTGAAAAGCAGGGCCAGCGCCAGGAACAACGACACCAAACGTGTATACTTCATGATAAGAATGTTTTGTTGACTGATAACGGTTTATAACCTCCTGTTGGTTTCCAAATACGCGAATTTTCCGGGAACGAGGAGGAATTGCCAGTACAATTCTACGGAAAAAAATCGAGTTTTGAACGGCGGTTTTCCCGCCATTTTAGCCGGATAATAGTACTCTTCTCAATTCTTTACGAACTTTGTTGCCGGAAGACGGTTCAGAAAACCGCCTTCCCAGGCACTATGGAAGTAAAACAAGCTGAGTTTGTCATGAGCAATTCCGATCCGGCCCGCTGCCCGAAGCCGGACCGACCGGAATACGCATTCATTGGCCGTTCGAACGTCGGAAAATCGTCGCTCATCAACATGCTGACCACCCGGCATAAGCTGGCCAAGACCTCGCAAACGCCCGGAAAAACCCAGTTGATCAACCATTTTCTGATCAATTCGGACTGGTATCTGGTCGATTTGCCGGGTTACGGTTTTGCCAAAGCTCCGCAGCGTGAACGGGAAAAATGGGAGCGCATGATCGATAGCTACCTCACCAACCGCTCCAACCTGATCTGCACCTTCGTGCTGGTCGATGGCCGGATCGAACCCCAGCGGATCGATCTGGAATTTATGGAGCGCATGGGCGAACGCGGTTTGCCGTTTGCAATCATTTTTACAAAAACCGAAAAAAGCAGTACGAACGCGGTTCAACAGGCGGTGAAACGGTATGAGCAGACATTGCTGAAAACCTGGGAAGAACTACCCCCCATGTTTATTTCGTCGTCGGTGAGCGGGCGCGGGCGCGACGAAATTCTGGTATACATCGACCAATTGAACAAGGAATTCGAACGGGACGTGAAGCCAGCGAAATAAGCCCGGATCGGGTGTCGATAATTGCGTCGGGAGGCTACCATTGGCCGGTTATTAACCGTATCTTTGCCGGTCAGTTTTTAGGAAAATTGGCAATAACCGAATCAAATTGACCGTTACCCATAAAACAAGCAGCATGGAAGCGCTGAAAGAAATTGCAAATATTGCCGGAAAAGGAGGTCTTTTCCGAATTGTAAAACCCAGCCGTGCCGGTGTGATTGTGGAGGCACTAGACGATCGGAAAGAAAAGTCGATGATCGGTCCCACGGCCCGTGTTTCGGTTCTGAAAGACATTTCGATTTATACGGACGACGAGGAACAATCGAAACCCCTGGCGGATGTGTTCCTGGCGATTTACGAAAAATACGGAGATGCTTTGCCGATAGCACCAAAGGCTGCGTCAAATGCTGAACTGGCGGATTTTATCGGGGAAGTAGTCCCGGAATACGATCGCGATCGGGTACACATGTCCGACGTGAAAAAAATGATCGGCTGGTACACAATTCTGCGGAAATACCTGCCGGAAGCGTTTGAGAAAACAGCCGAAGTTTCTCCGGAAGAAACGCCGTCGGCCCCCGCCGAAGCGGAGGAGACGAACGCGTAACGATTTCCATTTTCAGTAATCGAAAAAGCAGGAATGGCCCTTGGCTTCCTGCTTTTTTATTGCTGGGAAGAAAGAGAGAAAAGACAAAATAGCGCCAAAGCGTTCTTGTCCCAATTCCCGGGTCTGACCTTATAAAAACCGCTGAATATTTTCTTCCGCAAAACCGGCGCTGGAAGTCATGCCTTTGCCGCCAATGCCGGTGATGATGTGAATGTTACCCAGGCTGGCTTCAAAAATCTCCTGCGTCGTCTGGGCGTAAAAACCGGCCCATGTCCGCTGAATCTGATCGACCGGAAAACGGACAATACGACGGGCTTCCTCAATAATGAGTTGATTGATTGCCTCGTTGGTGTCGAAGCCAAGGTCGTCGATCTGGGTCGCGGATGCGTACTCGTGCGAATCACCGATGATGATGGAACCGTCGAGCGCCTGTTTGAACAGGATGTGAATACCCCATTTTTTCAGTTCGGCTAAATGATCGGGCGTCTGCAGATTTGCGTACGACGGACAGTCGGCGAACGACTCGTAGCGTCGGATCGTGAGGCCCGTCAGAATGTTGCCGGGGAGTGCAATCTGGGGCATCGGAACGGTTTGCATCATCTGCAATTTGCTCACAACCAGGCCACTTTGCGCGAACAGATCGGGATACAGCAGCCGGAATTCACTGCCGTTGCAGAGCAGGACCCGCTGCGTCTGAAACCGTTCGCCGTTCGCCAGTTGCACCGTTGCGCCCTCCGCCGTCGATTCACAGCCAATGACGGCTGCGTTGTTCCGGTAGGTCACGGTCGAATATTTCGTTGTTAGGTACGTCAGCAGCCGGTGAATCATCCGATCGGGTTCCACACTGATTTCTTCCGGAAAAACCAGCGCACCGAGCACGTAGTCCGGCTGCAAAACCGGGTAGTGGGCCAGCGTCTGAGCTTTCGACCACAATGCACACGGATAGCCATCGGCCCGGCGCTGGTCGTATAATTCATTCGCGAGCGCCCATTCCTCCGCGTCCGAAGCGATATAAACCGAGCCGTTCTGGCGCACCGTAATGTCGAATTCCTGCTGGATTTCGCGGTACAGCTCCAGACTCCGCCGTCCATAGGGGTACCAGCGTCCGCTCAAACCGGACGGCACGACCTGGCCAAAATTACGGACGGTAGCCCCAACGGGACGGTTATCTTTTTCCAGGATGAGAACCCTTTTGCCCGCGCGCGCTGCGTGGAACGCATGAAACGTGCCTAACGCACCCGAGCCGATAATGATAAAATCGAAAGAAGCCAAAGGAAGAAGGATTAAAAATGGTGGATTAATGGATGGTACGTGGCATAGACAATCACCGGCCAAACTTACAAAAGAGCCGTTTATAAACGGTTATTGGTTGATTAAATCCCGAAATTCTTGAGCTTATCCCGACTTCTTTGTAGTTTCCGATTTTCCTGGACGGAATTCAGTGTATCTTGGTTTCGTCCTATTCTTTCTGACTGATATTATTATGGCATATCGTTGTGCTGTTCGGAATACCACATACCGGTTTGACGACCTGAAAACATTGCTGGCGAAGGCAACGCCCCTGCGTTCGGGGGACCAATTGGCGGGGGTAGCGGCCCAGACTGCCGAAGAACGAGTGGCTGCCCAGATGGCGCTGGCCGATCTGCCGCTGACCACCTTCCTGAACGAAACCGTTATTCCGTACGAGTCGGACGAAATTACGCGCCTGATTCTGGATACGCACGATGCGGATGCGTTTGCAACGATCCGTCACCTGACGGTGGGGGATCTGCGGAATTACCTGCTGTCGGACGAGGTAGGAGCCACTACGTTGGCCAGCCTGCAAACGGGTTTGACGCCGGAAATGGTAGCGGCTGTCAGCAAACTGATGCGGAATCAGGACCTGATTACCGTGGCGGCTAAGTGCGAAGTGGTCACCCGGTTTCGCAACACCATCGGGCTGAAGGGGCGGTTTTCGACGCGCCTGCAACCCAACCACCCGACCGACGATTTTCGGGGGGTGGCAGCCAGCATCATCGACGGCTTGTTTTACGGTAGCGGAGATGCGGTGATTGGAATCAATCCCGCTACGGACCACGTGCGCACGGTGGTCCGGCTGGTCGAACTGATGGACCAGATTCGGCAACGCTTCGAGATTCCGACGCAATCGTGCGTCCTGAGTCACATCACGACCACCTTGCAGGCCATCGAACAGGGTGCGCCGGTCGATCTGGTTTTTCAGTCCATCGGCGGGACGGAGGCTGTCAATACCTCGTTCGGCGTCAATCTGTCAGTTTTGCGCGAAGGGCTGGAAGCCGGACGGTCGCTGAACCGGGGCACCGTGGGGTCAAATGTGATGTATTTTGAAACCGGGCAAGGGAGTGCCCTGTCGGCCAACGCCCACCACGGCGTTGATCAGCAGACCTGTGAGGTGCGGGCCTACGCCGTCGCCCGGCTTTTTGAACCACTGCTGGTTAATACCGTCGTTGGTTTTATTGGGCCGGAATACCTCTACAACGGCAAACAGATCATTCGCGCCGGACTGGAGGATCATTGCTGCGGGAAACTGCTCGGGCTGCCGATGGGCGTCGATATTTGTTACACAAACCACGCCGAGGCCGATCAGGACGATATGGATACGCTGCTGACGCTGCTCGGCACGGCAGGTATCAACTTCATCATGGGCGTTCCCGGTGCCGACGATGTGATGCTGCATTACCAGAGTACGTCGTTCCACGATGCGCAGTATGTCCGTGATCTTTTCCGGTTACGCCCCGCACCCGAGTTCGAAGCCTGGTTATACCGCATGGAACTAATGAATCCGGACGGAAAGTTATTGCCCGCCCAACAAACCCACCGTTTACTGCAAGCTGCCGGTTTATGAACTTTTTAATTGACCAACCCGATCCCTGGGCTTTCCTGCAAAACCATACTTCCGCCCGCATTGCCCGGGGGCGCACGGGGCACAGCCTGCCCACCCGCGCTTTACTGGACTTCCAGCTTGATCACGCCCGCGCCCGTGATGCGGTTTATTCGGTGCTGGAAACGGATGAACTGGAGACGTTGCTATCCTCGATTCACGAGCCGGTTTTGCGACTTCACAGTCGGGCCGCCGACCGGCAACAGTACCTGCAACGACCGGATCTGGGCCGCCGATTGGATGAGAACAGCTTGGGAATGGTACAGGGGACGAACGCCAGTATAAGTGGTTTTGACCTCTGCCTGGTCGTTGCGGATGGGTTATCAGCGACGGCCATCAATCGCCACGCGGTGCCGGTCGTTTCGCGGCTGGCCGAAGAAGTCCGGAAGCGGGGCTGGTCGCTGGCGCCGGTTTGCGTGGTGGAACAGGGGCGGGTCGCGATTGGCGACGAAATTGCGCACGCGCTCGGGGCCGAAACCGTCGTGGTGCTGATCGGCGAACGACCCGGTTTGACCTCGCCCGACAGCCTCGGGGCTTACCTGACGTTCCGGCCGGAACCCGGATTGACCGACGAATCCCGCAACTGCCTTTCCAACATCCGGCCCGAAGGACTGCCGTACGAAGCCGCCGTACAAAAGCTCCTTTACTTACTCACCGAGATGAAAACCCGCAAACTGTCGGGTGTACAGTTGAAGGACGAGTTCGACGATAACCTCCTGACAAATTAGCGCAGGGGGCGTAGCGTGGCTTTCATGCGGGTGGTCAGAAAGACTTTTTTGCCGGAAATCCGCTCGAGTAGTGGCTTCAGAATTTTGTCGGCATTTTCGCGGGTCTGGTCCAGGATGCCGCTGTTTACGGCCGACTGCCGGATTTGCGATTCGGCCCGTCGATACGCTTCACTGACCAGTTGCGCTTCTTCCAGAAAGGCGTATTCCGTATTGAACACCCGCGAACGCCGGTGGTCGATTTTGTACGAACAGATTTCGGGTTCGGGCAGGTGAACAATCAGGCTGTCGCCCTGGGTCGTAATATCGTCCGCCGTTATTTTCGTTAAATCCAGACAGCCAATGGCTTCCCCTTCCACGATCAGTATGGCCTTCGGATTCGGTAGCCAGTCCCGGACGAGCTGGTGCTCCACAATGTCCTTAAAGCGGTATTTAACCAGTTCCAGTTTTCCCAATTCGCTGACTTCCTGGAGCACCACCGTTTGCGTGGTCTTTTCTGATTTTCGCAACCCGCTGAATACCGGCCAGTTCCGGAGCTGTTCCCAGAATACGATCAAGCCAACTACCAGCAAACTAACCAGGAACAAACGAAGGATTGCATTGATAAAACGGGTCATAGGAAATGAGTTAGAGAGTGTACGGTTTACAGGGTATCTCGCTTTTGTAAGCAGCTTGCGTCAGTCCCGGTGGGAAACCACACCGAAAACCGTAAGGATATTCAGACAAACGAAAAGAGAACTGATCAATGAATTGAAGGTCAGTGTGATTTTTTTATGCCTTTTCTCTTTGGTCTGACAGTTTGCTCTCTAAACGAAAAATCCCAAACTAATTGCTTAGTTCAGGACTTCAGGGCACTCCTTCATCATAGGTTAGTGAAGTGATTGCGGGGAGTCGGTGGGTTGTTTTTCCAAATCGAAAAGATCCGTCAGAACATCGATCAGCGTGTCGGCTTCTCCGCGTTTGCAGGCGGCTTTCAGTTGCAGCACCGGCGCCTTCATGATTTTCTGCATGATGTTGCGCGTGATTTTCTCCACTTTTTCGGATTCTTCCGCCGTCATGTTTTTCAGATGACGGGCGATTTCATCTTTCCGAATCTGCTCCAGCGCGTTTTTGAACTTGTTGATGGTGGGTGATACGACCATTTCGCGGGACCAGTCGTTAAACTCGCCAATCGACTGGTCGATGATGGCTTCCACCTGCGGAATCGACGCCATCCGGCGGCTCAGAGCTTCGTCGGCCCGATTGCGAATGTGGTCGATGTTATACAGCAGAACGCCCGGCACCTGCTCGACGTTGACATCGATGCTCCGGGGAACAGATAAGTCAAAGAAATATTTGAACGTCAGCGAGTTCAACCCTGACAGTAATTCGGCGGTAACAAGCGGTTTTTCAACCAGCACCGACGAGATAATCACATCGGCTTTGGCAATTTCTTCCGTCAGATTGGCAAAATCAGCAACCCGAAAACCGTGTTTTTCTGCCAGCACGTCGGCTTTCGAACGCGTCCGGTTGCAGATTGTAATCCGGTTCATCTTGCGGGCGGCCAGATTTTCGCAGATGTCGGCCCCAATTTCACCCAGGCCGATTACCAGAACCGTCGGACCGGTTGACCCCTGTTCGGCCAGGTGCGGACAACCGCTGGCTCCACCCACCAATTCCTCGATCAACTCAACGGCGGCATACGAAACCGATGCGGCTCCGTCGCGGAAGCTGGTTTCCTGCGCCACCCGTTTGTTGGTGTAGAAAATGGTGTGCATCAACCGGTGCAGAAACGGCCCCGCCATATCGAGATCGGCGGACCACTGGTAGGCCTGCTTGACCTGATTCGGAATCTGCATGTCGCCCACCACCTGCGAGTGCAGACCGGTGCAAACCTCAAACAAATGCCGGACGGCCGTAGCCTGGGTATCAAAAAAATGAAAATAAGAAAGGTAGTCGTCGGTAGAGGTGATTCCTTTTTCGGCGAGCAGCAGACGAGCAATTTCCTGATTCAGATTCCGGGCGGATGTGTAATAAACCTCAGTCCGGTTACAGGTAGAAATGACCAGCGATTCCGTCGCTCCGAAAAAGTCACGGAGCTTGATCAGGAATCCCTTGGACTCGTCTTCGTTTAATGCAATTAGCTCCCTGACGGCCAGTGGGGCGGTTTTGTGCGAAAGACTAATTGATTTAAAGAAATCGTGCATTGCTACTATTCAAATAATGCCCAAAATTACAATACAATTCTCTTACAGAAAACACTGTCGGTACAGATTCAGTTTACTGGTTACTTATTTAGAACCACTATAAACTATCCCAAAGTTCTCCTTCTTATATCCTATTTACAAGAATATTCCGGTGAGATGGAAAATAGGTACATTGAATTGTCAAAATTGAGCGTTATGACGTAAGTTCATGCGAAGTTACTTCCGGCACACCCCTGGTACGATGATGATTATCAGCAAACAAAATGATATTTTTCAATCGGTACGCAGAAAACCGTAAGCGAGTTGCCTGAAACGAAAGTTTATGTTAAAATCACTGGATATATACGGTCAGCGGAATACGCTGAAGATTGTAGTTGCCCTGAATCTGTTGCTGGTCGGTACGGCTTCGCTGCTGTATACCAACAGCCTGGTGGAGAAATTGGAGGAGCGGGAGGAGAATTATGTCAGACTGTACGCCAAGGCGTTAATCAATATCTACAATAACGATTCGAACGAAGATGTCTCGTTTATTGCCAATGAGATTATTCTCGTCAATCAGAAAAACCAAGTCGAGACGATCTACGTCGATGAGACGAACCGGATTGCATTTAGTAATCTGGTGTTTCCCCCGGGAACATCCGAAACGGAGAAAGTTCGCCTGGAACAGGAAGAGCTAGAGGAAATGAAAAAGGAGCATAAGCCCATCGTGGTTGAGCTCGAAAACAACAAGCGCGGCTATATTTATTACCACAACTCGTCCCTGTTGACGCAACTCCGGTATTTTCCGTATGGACAGCTCGGGGTCATGGTTACACTCGGTTTTCTGGCATATCTGGCGTTCAGTTCGGCCCGTCGGGCGGAGCAAAACCGGGTCTGGGTGGGGCTGGCCAAGGAAACCGCCCACCAGCTGGGTACTCCCCTGTCGTCGCTGATGGCCTGGGTGGAGTACTTCCGGATGGATGATTCGATGGATCAGTCGATTGCGGATGAGATTGAGAAAGATGTGAAACGACTCGAAACCATTGCCACCCGGTTTTCGAGCATCGGCTCCATTCCGACACTGAAAAGCGAGGATATTTACGAAACCGTGTATCAGTTTGTCTCGTACCTTGAAAAGCGGATTTCAACCAAGGTTAAAATGCACGTCGAGAATTTTTTGGTTGAAGGTAAGGAGGTTAAAATCAATAAGTTACTCTTCGAGTGGGTCATTGAGAATATTTGTAAAAATGCCGTTGATGCCATGAGTGGCGTCGGCAAACTGACCATCCGGCTGATGCCCTTACCCCGCAACGAAATTGCCATCGATATTACGGATACGGGCAAAGGAATCAGCAAAGCCAATCTGCAGAAGGTGTTCACGCCGGGCTACAGTACCAAAAAACGGGGCTGGGGACTGGGGCTGACGCTGGCCAAACGGATTATTGAAGAATACCACGACGGACGGCTGTTTGTCAAAAGCTCCGAAGTTGGGAAAGGAACCACGTTCCGGATTTTGCTGAAAGAAAACATCGTGACCGAAGGACCCGTGGTGAAAGGCGAAAAAACCGTCAAGAGCGCCTGAAACCGTTAGGCGCTCTTGACGAAATCAGAAATTAAGCGGAACGGAAATCGTATCGGTTTCAACGACATTGCTGACGTTGAGCCGCCGATCCCGGATGCGAATGGCAAATTTCACCGGCGTCAGTTTGTAACCGCGCGACCGCAAAAAGCTCTGCGAGAAATCGAGCTTGCCTTCCAGCGGACTTTTCTTATCATCGGGTTTCAGGCGCGGGAAAAACAATTTATCCAAGACCGCCAGATTGACGGATTCGAATTTCCCGTTGACAAACCGGTAGGTTTTTATTTCGTAATTACCCCAGTTTTTGTAGGCCACGGTATCAATTTTCTGCCGTTCTTCCGCCGACAATCCCAGGTCGCCGTCGCCGTCCTGAAAGCGGACCGTGATCACCAGCGAATCCTTCGGAACCTGCGAAAAATCGTCGAACGTCGGGTAGCTGGTAACGGAAGGCGAACTGATTTCCGGTATATCACTGAAATCGGGCGGTTCGATACAGCTAATGAGGAAGGTTGTCAATCCGAAAAAAAACAGCCCTTGTCGAATAAATCGCGGAGACATCGTGTTAATAGACTATTGTTATTGATATGATAGGGCATACAAAGCCCCTTTTATTCCATTCTAGTGTTATTCACCAGCATTCGTCAGCAACTCCGGAACCGGATTATTCAATTGCTCCCCGCCGACCAGCCGGCGTTTGATTCCGTCGCCCTGGATGTGTTCCGGTATCAGGCCGCTACCAATTCCGTTTACGGCGAATACCTGCGTCACCTGCGAATTGAGCCTGAAAAGATACAGCGAATTGATCAGATTCCGTTTCTGCCCATCGGTTTTTTCAAGCAACACGTTATCCTGACGCAGGCGGCAGAAAGCCCGGCAAACCCGCAGAATCTGCTGACGTTTGCGAGCAGCGGAACCACCGGTACCCTCACCAGCCGCCATTACGTGGCGGATCCGGCTTTGTACGACACCGTCAGTCAGCGGTTGTTTGAACAGGTGTACGGCCCGCTCGACCGCTTCCACATTCTGGCGTTGTTACCTTCCTATCTTGAACGAAATAACTCGTCGTTGGTGTATATGGTTCAGCGGTTTATTGAAAAAACCGGGTCGAAGCGTTCCGGTTTTTTCCTGCACAATACCGCCGATCTGACCGCCACGCTACGCGACCTGGCCGCGCAGCGGGTACCCCGCCGGCGTATCCTTCTCATTGGCGTTACCTTTGCGCTGCTCGACTGGGCCGAATCCGGTACGGATTTTTCCTTTCTCCGGCAGTTGCCCGAATTGATTGTGATGGAGACCGGCGGCATGAAAGGCCGGCGGCAGGAATTGCTCCGGGAAGAAGTGCACAACATTCTGACCCATCGGCTGGGCGTTCCGGCGATTCACTCCGAATACGGCATGACCGAACTGCTCTCCCAGGCATATTCGACCGGTGAAGGGGTTTTCCGGATGTCGGCCACGCTGCGCATCCGGCTGCGGGATGTGAATGACCCGTTTTCCCTCTATCCCGCGCCGTCCGACCCGTCATCGACGCCATCGGTTCGGCAAACCGGGGGCATCAACGTGATTGATCTGGCCAATCTGGATTCGTGCAGCTTCATCGAAACGCAGGATCTGGGGCAGTACGACCAAGAAACGCCCGACGGTTTTCGAGTCATCGGGCGGTTTGATAATTCGGATATTCGGGGTTGCAACCTCCTGGTGTTGTAATGCCATCGCGCTTCATCCGAACGGGAATTCCATTGTAAACGCTTCGGTTTGCCAGTCCGCCGGAAAGGAGTTCGCGATTTGCAATCCGCGAACCGGTTCGCCAAAACCTTTTAAGCGTACGTCTCTACGTCATAGCGGGTGATCTGATCACCGCAAAGAATCACCAGCCGTTCAACCACGTTCCGGAGTTCCCGGACATTCCCGGTCCAGGGCAGCGATTTGAGGTATTCCATCGCATCGGGCATGATCTCTTTGGGCTGTGCTCCGTATTCTTCCGCAATGTCGTGCAGGAATTTTTCCGCCAGAAGCGGCACGTCCTCGCGCCGATCGGCCAGCGGGGGGACATGAATACGAATGACACTCAGCCGGTGAAACAGGTCTTCGCGGAAATTGCCTTCCTGAATTTCCTTCCGGAGGTCCTTGTTCGTGGCCGCAATGACCCGCACGTTAATCTTAATTTCCTTGTCACCCCCTACGCGGGTGATTTTGCTTTCCTGCAGGGCCCGCAGCACCTTGGCCTGGGCCGAAAGGCTCATGTCGCCGATTTCATCCAGAAAAAGTGTTCCGCCGTCGGCCTGTTCGAACTTGCCCTGACGCCGGGCCGAAGCCCCGGTAAAGGCACCTTTTTCGTGACCAAACAATTCGCTTTCAATCAATTCACTCGGAATGGCAGCGCAGTTCACTTCGATCAGGGACATGGCAGCGCGGCTCCCTTTTTCGTGAATTTGTTTGGCGACCATCTCCTTGCCGGAGCCGTTGGCACCCGTAATCAGCACGCGGGCTTCGGTGGGGGCTACGCGTTCGATGGTTTCTTTCACCCGGCGAATCGCATCGGAGTCGCCGACGATTTCGTTTAATTTATAAATCCGGCGCTTGAGCGTTTTGGTCTCCATCACCAGCTTGGCCTTTTCAATGGCATTCCGGACCGTCACCAGCAGGCGGTTCAGATCAGGCGGTTTGATGATGAAATCGAAGGCGCCCCGCTTGGTGGCTTCCACGGCGTTTTCAACATTTCCGTAGGCCGAAATCATGATGAACTGCGTTCCTTTTCCCACTTCAGCGGCTTTCAGGAGCAACTCGAGACCATCCATTTTGGGCATCTTAATATCACAAAGCGCAACATCATAATTATTCTGCTTGATCAGGTCCAGTCCTTCCTCCCCATCTTTCGCTTCCTCAACTTCGTAGCCTTCATATTCCAGAATATCACGGAGCGCATCCCGAATGCTTTTTTCATCATCAATGATGATTAATCTCGCCATAAATCAATTGTTACTAAATGGATCAACCTGGACACTTGTTCGAAAAATATCTCCTACGAACCTGAAATTAAGCGAAAAGTAACAGAAAGAGATTTCAATAAGCAAGGTTCCCTCTTTTTTTTTAGCAGGAATTAGGGAAAGGGACTTTCGGAGGAAATACGGTCGGGAGGGGTGCGTGGAGGAGTCCCAAACGAAATCGACCGTCGCGTGAATTTGGTAAATTTCCGGGGAATGGGCCGAAATTAGGAAAATGAAAGATTTCATAACGTGGAGTGAAAAATATCTAACTAATACCTTGTAATATCCTAAAAATTAGCGCAAATTGTAGGGAGGGATTATGCTGGCCGAATGCTCAATTCACCGGATGTCATCCTGCTTTTTATACCATCTTTATTTTTAAACTCTTCTTGTATGCGTTATTTTACCTTCCTACGCTGTCTGTTAACCCTATGGCTTGGCGCCTGGTTAATTGCGGCCGTTCAGGCACAAGACCGACGGATTTCCGGGACCGTTTTTTCCGGGAAAGACCAGCAGCCCATCGCCGGGGTTTCCATTTTAATCAAGAACACAACCCTGGGCACAACCACCGATGCCAGCGGTAAATTTACGATCAATGCGCCCGCCAATTCGGTTCTGGTATTCAGTTCTATTGGATTTATGGGTCGGGAAGTGGCCGTTGGGAACCAAACGACCCTGACCGTCACCCTGGAAGAAGAAGAACAAAGCCTTAATGAAGTCGTGGTAACGGCGCTCGGGATCAAAAAAGAAGCCAAGCGCCTGGGCTATGCCACGGCGAACGTCAGCTCGGAGCAGATTTCAACCAACCGCTCCGTCAACTTCATGAATGCCCTGCAGGGCAAAGTCGCCGGGGTGAACATCTCCAGCCTGGGCACGGGCGCGGCCGGAACGAGTAAAATCCGGATTCGCGGCCAGTCGTCGTTTTCGGGTCAGAACAACCCGCTGATCGTGGTGAACGGGGTGCCGATCGATAACACCAACTTCGGCCAGAACAACGGGAACACGGGGAGTGACGGCTCCATCGGGAACCGGGACCGCAACTATTCCGACGGGGGGGACGGGCTTTCCTCGATCAACCCGGACGATATCGAAGGCATGACGGTTTTGAAAGGCGGAACCGCAGCCGCCCTGTACGGTTCGCGGGCGAAGGATGGGGTCATTATGATCACGACCAAAACCAAAGGCAGCGGTCAGGGCATCGGGGTGACGTATAATACCAACTTTACGAGCGATACCCCGCTGGATTTTACGGATTATCAGTACGAGTATGGCCAGGGTGAATACGGGGTTCGGCCGACGGCGCCCAACCCGACCACCGGGGTCTGGAGCTTTGGGGAAAAGTTTAACGGCCAAACTCAGGTCCTGTTCGGTGGGGTAACCGTCCCGTACGTCCCGGTTCGAAATCATATAAAGAACTTTTACCGGACCGGTTCGACCTGGACGAACTCGATTTCGGTTTCGTCGGGGAGCGAAAAAGGCGGTTTTAATCTGTCGGTTTCCAATACGGATAACAAAGGCATTACGCGCAATAACACCTTCAACCGGAAAACGATCAACCTTGGGTTTAGCTACAATCTTTCCCCTAAACTAACGGTTACGGGAACGATCAACTATTCGAATGAATACAATAAAAACCCGCCCCAGATTGCGCAACAGGACAACAGTACGCCGACGGTGATCTACACGCTGGCGAACTCCATGCCGCTCGACGTGCTGGAAGCCAACCAGATCAACCCGACGACGGGCAACGAATTCATCTGGTCGCGGTTTCAGAACCGGACGAACCCGTACTTCGTGCTGTCGCAGAAATTTGAAAATATCCGGCGCGACCGCCTGTTTGGTAACCTGACGGCCCGGTATAATTTTACGGACTGGCTGTATCTCCAGGGCCGGGTAGGTCAGGATTTCTGGTCGCGGGACCAGGACTACAACTTCCCGACGGGTCAGGCTTCGCTGGCGGCTGCTCCGGCCGGTTTTGTAAACGGTGCCTACGTGCAGGAAGCGCGTCGGTTCCGCGAACTCAATTCCGACTTCCTGATCGGTGTTAACAAAACGTTCGGGAAATTCGGCATCGATATCACGGCGGGAGGCAATCAGTTGTACCGCCGAAGCGACATCAACAGCGTGCTGGTGACGGATTTTATCGTGCGCGGGCTGTATATTCCGCAAAACGGGCGCGTGAAAGACCCAACCTACGGCCTGAGCGAACGGAAAGTTAACTCCCTCTACGGAGCTGCCGAATTTTCGTTCAATGATTTTCTCTACCTGAACGTAACGGCCCGCAACGACTGGTTTTCGACCCTGGCACCGGGAAACCGCAGCATTCTGTACCCATCCATCACGGGAAGTTTCGTCTTTTCGCAAGCCTTTAACAACCTGCCCAACTGGCTGAATTTTGGTAAAATCCGGGCGGCTTACGCGCAGGTTGGTAGTGATGGCGACGTCGCCCCGTATTCCAACAACCTCTTCTACAGTGTGGCGGCCAACCTCTTTCCGAACCCGGCCGGGCTGGGGCAACCGGTAGGAACCATCACGTCAGGAACCGTTCCGAGCGCAACGCTGAAACCCAGCCGGACCGCCGAAACCGAGGTGGGTCTGGAACTGAAACTGTTCAACAATCGCCTTGGGCTGGATCTGGCGGTTTACAACAAAATTACGAGCGACCAGATTGTGGCCGCGCAGGCATCCGATGCTTCCGGCTATACCAATACGCTGATTAACAGTGGACAAAGCCGGAACCGGGGTTTTGAAGTGCTGCTCAATCTGTCGCCGGTCCGGACGAAAGCTTTTTCCTGGGATATTACCCTGAACGGCTCCTACAACGAAACAAAACTGCTCCGGCTGCTGACCGATGTTCCGGGCGAACAGATCGTGGTGGGGAACGGGATTTACGTCGGGGACCTGCGCCATGTGGTCGGCGAGCCACTGGGCCAGTTGTACACGTTTGGGTATCAGCGGGACGCGCAGGGCCGGATTGTACACGGCGGTGACGGGCTTCCGAACCGGACGCCGACACCGATTTCGTTTGGATCGGCCTTGCCGAAGTACATGGGTGGGATCACTAATTCGGTGACTTACAAAGGCATCAACCTGTCGTTCCTGATTGATTTCAAACTGGGGGGTAAGATGATTTCGGGGACTAACCTGAACGCCTTCCGGCACGGTTTGCACAATGAGACGCTGGTGGGCCGGGGCGAAGCCGATAATAAAATGGTGGGTATTGGTGTCAACGAAAAAGGCGAAACGAATACCGTTCGGGCGTTTGTGCAGGATTACTACTCCGTCGGGCGCTCGAAAAGCCTGGGTGAGCAGGTGGTCTACGATGCCGGTTTCTGGAAACTGCGCCAGATTTCGATTGGCTATGATTTCACGAAAATGCTGCCCGGTAAGCTCTTCATCAAGGGAATCCGCCTGAATGCGGTGGCCAACAACGTCGCCATGCTGAAAAAATGGGTGCCCAACATCGATCCTGAACAGTTCGGTTTCAGTTCCGACAACCTGATGGGGCTGGAGTCCACCGGTTTGCCCACTACCCGCAGCATTGGCTTTAACCTGAACGTTCGATTCTAAAACCGGTTTTCGGTATTGGGTTTGTCGTTTTCGGGGCTGATGCTCAAGACAATAGAACTGCGCAGCTACCGTATACTGAAAACCGTATACTGAAAACAGAAAACCGTAAAAACATGAAAAAGAAATTCTTATATATACCCCTCATGGCCCTGCTGGTCGGTGTCGGCGGGTGCGAGAAAGGATTCGACGAGCTGAATATCAACCCGACAGCCGCAACGTCGCTCAATCCGTTGTTTACGTTCAACAACGCGATGATCAACACCACCTTCCCCGGATCGACCATGGTCTTTGAACATCCGATCGTCCAGCAGGTTTTTTCGCCCAATTCCGGGGTGTTGGCCGGTGGAAACTTTAATGTGGATAACCGGGGACCCACCGGGCCTAATACCGGGATCTGGCAGCGGTATTACCGGGATGTGATCCGGTATCTGGTGGATGTGCTTGACAAAACCAAAGCCGATGCCAACCGGACGAACCTCTACAACATGGCCCGCATCTGGAAGGCGTACGCGTCGATGGTGCTGACGGATACCTACGGGGATATTCCGTATAAAGAAGCGGGACTCGGTTTTCTGGGAGCCAATGTGGCACCTAAATACGATACCCAGCAGAGCATTTACGACGATATCATCAAGGAATTAACGGAAGCTACGGCCGCGCTGGATGCCAGCAAGCCAACCGAAGCCGGTGATATTATGTACGGTGGCAATATCACGAAATGGAAAAAACTGGGTAATTCGCTGCTGCTACGGGCCGGGATGCGCCTTTCCAAAGTGAACCCGACGCTGGCCCAGGCCACAGCCGCGAAAGCCTTTGCCGGTGGGGTGATCACCACCAACGCTGATAACGGGGTCGTTCGGAACAATGCCAATTATCAGAATCCGGTCGGAGTAATGCTCAACTCGACGGAGGCTGCCAATTTATACCTTACCCGGTATTTTGTGGATTACCTCCGGACGAACAGCGATCCCCGGCTGGCGTCGATTGCGGGGCGGTATGTGGGCGCTAAAAGCGGAGCCGAACAAACAGTCGCCCGCATCAACCGTGATCCGGCCGTACAAATCGGGATGCCAATGGGTTTTGATAACGGCACGATTCCGGCGCAGGCCACGGCGGATAAACTAGCCAGCTTCTACGATTATTCACAACTGGACCGGACTCGCCTGGGCAAACTGGATGCGCCAACGTTTATGGTGACAGCGGCCCAGTCGCAACTGCTGCTGGCCGAAGCCGCCCAACGGGGGTGGATTACTGGCAATGCGGCCGACTTCTATGCCGCCGGTATTACGGCCCATATGCAACAATTGGGCGACGCTGATGCTGGTTCAGCGGTTCCGGAGGCTGCCATTACGGCTTATCTCCAGAAACATCCGTACGCTGCCGCCAATGGGTTGGAGCTGATCAATACGCAATACTGGGTGGCTTCACTGTTGAACGGCCCGGAAGTATTTGCCAATTTCCGACGGAGCGGTTTCCCGAAACTGACGCCGAATCCCTATCCCGGCAAGGAAATCAAAGGCAATTTTATTAACCGGATCACTTATCCTGATTCTGAAGGATCAGTCAATGTTGCTAATTTGAAGGAAGTGCTTTCCCGGCAAGGGCCTGATAATCAGGATTCCCGGGTTTGGTGGGATAAGCAGTAAAAAAACAAAAAGGGCCGCGAAAGCGGCCCTTTTTGTTGAAAAAGGAAGGCTTATTTTTTGTACATCACCGCATTAACGGCATCCAGCGTCCGTTTCACGTTCGGCAGGATCACTTCGATCAGCGTCGGGGCATACGGCAGCGGCAAATCCAGGCTGTTGACCCGAATCACCGGCGCGTCCAGGTAATCGAAGGCGTTGCGCTGGATGTTGTAAGCTAGTTCGGACGAAATAGCCGCCAGGGGCCAGGCTTCTTCGACCACCACGCAGCGGTTGGTTTTCTTCACCGAATTGATCACGGTTGCGTAGTCGATAGGCCGAACCGAACGCAGGTCGATGACCTCCGCCGAAATGCCGTTTTTCGCCAGCTCATCGGCGGCTTGCAGGGCCACTTTCATGAATTTACCGAACGAAACAATCGTGACGTCGTTGCCTTCGCGTTTGATGTCGGCTTTGCCGATCGGAATCAGGTATTCTTCTTCCGGCACCTGGCCTTTATCGCCGTACATCAGCTCCGACTCCATGAAAATGACCGGATCATCGTCGCGGATGGCGGATTTCAGCAAACCCTTGGCATCGTACGGATTCGACGGCACCACCACTTTCAGACCGGAGGTATTGGCGTACCAGTTTTCAAAGTTCTGGGAGTGTTGCGACGACAGCATCCCGGCGTTTCCGGTTGGCCCGCGGAACACGATCGGGTTGGAGTATTGCCCCCCCGACATCGACATGATTTTCGCCGATCCGTTGATGATCTGATCGATGGCCACCAGCGAAAAGTTAAACGTCATGAATTCGACAATGGGCCGCAAACCGTTCATGGCGGCTCCAATGCCGATCCCGGCAAAACCCAATTCAGCAATGGGCGTATCGATTACCCGCTCCGGGCCAAACTCATCGAGCATGCCCTGGCTAACCTTGTATGCTCCATTGTATTCAGCCACTTCTTCGCCCATCAGGAAGACCTTCTCATCCCGGCGCATTTCTTCGGACATGGCTTCGCGGAGGGCTTCGCGGAATTGTATTTCTCTCATCGTGCGTGAGTTAGTAGTTATCGGCTTTTAAAAAACGGTCAAAAATAGGCAAAACAGGCTAAAAGAACAATTCGATTGTAAGACGCCGATCATCCGGTTGTCCGGCGCGGCAGAACCCGCAACCGCAAACCGCCTTTAGGGCGTAGCGTAATGCCGGGTTCCGGCCGGATTTCCCGGGTATCAACCGGCTGAAAGTCAAATTCCCGCACCAGCAGGCTCAGCACGATCTGCATTTCCATCATCGCAAAATGATTGCCAATGCAAAGCCGGGGGCCCCCCCCAAACGGCAGGTACGCGTAGGTGGGTCGCAGTTTAACGGCTTCCGGCCGAAAATGGTCCGGATCGAACGTGTCCGGTTTTTCCCAGTAACGCGGGTCGCGGTGGAGCAGATACGGGCAGATCAGTACGCCGTTGGCTCCCGGAACGGTTAGCCGGTACGCTCCGAATTGATCGGACTGCAGCGGTTGTCGCCCAAAAATCCAGGCCGGCGGATACAAGCGCATCGTTTCCTGAATGACCTGCGTCGTGTAGGGAAGTTCGCGCAGGGTTTCGACGGTTGGGAAACGGGTGGCGCCTAAAACCCGGTTTATTTCGTCCCGCACTTTTGCCGCGACCTCCGGGTGCTTTGCCAGCAGATACAACGCCCACGACAGGGCGTTGGCGGTGGTTTCGTGGCCGGCCATGAAAATCGTCGTGATTTCGTCGCGAAGTTGCTGATTGGTCATCCGCTCCCCGGTTTCGTCGTCCTGAGCCTCCATGAGCATGCCCAGCAGATCGTCATGCGACTGGGCGGGGAGGGCGGCCGTCTGGCGCCGGTGGATGATTTCGTAGATGATTCCTTCAATTTTGGCGACCGCCCGGCGGTAACGGATGGCGCGGGGCGTGGGCCATTTCCGGGTGATCGGGAAAAAGTTAAAGAGCTCTTTGTAAGCGGTTTCGATGATGATCGTAATGGATTCAGAAACGTTGTCGAGGTGGTTTTTAACATCCGAACTGAACAACGAATGCGTGACAATGGCCAGCGCCAGCTGCATCATTTCCTCCGAAATCAGCAGCGGTTTTTCTAGCGTCCGGTTTTTCCAGCGGGCCATCAATTCACCGGTTTCGCGGTTCATGCCCTCGACCAGCAGTGCCAGCCGCTGTTTGTGGAAAGCCGGTTGGGCCAGCCGTCGCTGCCGTCGCCAGAAATCGCCTTCGCTATTGAGCAGGCCGTTGCCCAGAAACATCTTCAGCACTTCGTAGGCATCGCTTTTGACGTAATTGCGGTTATTTTCCTGGAGAATGTGTTTGGCGTCTTCGGGTGTCAGGGTGAGGGTAATGAGCCGCCCGACGGCATCAAATTGCACCAGCCGGTCGTAGCGTTGTTGTAAGCCAGTCAGGAACGCCAGCGGATCGCGGGCAAAATCGAACGTGCTGCCCACCCAGGGCAATCCTTTCCGCTTTGGGATGGGTTTCGAAGCGTTCGCAGTGGGAACCATACCTCGTTTCTGTCAAGATTTTCATAAAGTTACAAACTCCTTTTCAATCAGAACTCTCCGTTCCAAACCTTTCGGTTATCTTTGCAGGCATTTAACCCTCTGATCAACTCTGGTGTTCTCTGATTAACCCTGTGTAACAGTGTAAAGGTTATAACACAGAGTGGATCAGAGAACACCAGAGTTAATCAGAGAAATAGTTCTTTTTATGTCGAAGACCATTCAATCTGCGCTTATTTCGGTTTATTACAAAGACGGCCTGGAACCGCTGGTTCGTCTGCTGCATCAAAACGGTGTGCTGTTGTATTCAACGGGCGGAACCCAGACGTTCATCGAGCAACTGGGCATTCCGGTAACGGCCGTGGAAGACATTACCGGCTATCCGTCCATTTTTGGCGGACGCGTCAAAACACTGCACCCGGTTGTCTTTGGGGGGATTCTTTACCGCCGGAATCTGGCCGAGGACGTTGCTCAGGCCAGCCGTCACGACATCAATCCCATCGATCTGGTGGTGGTCGACCTGTATCCGTTTGAGGAAACCGTGGCGTCGGGTGCGTCGGATGAAGACATTATTGAAAAGATCGATATTGGCGGTATTTCGCTCATCCGGGCGGCTGCCAAGAACTACGAAGATGTGCTGATCGTTTCGTCCCGGAACCAGTACGAAGACGTGGTCAACCTCCTGACAAAGAAGCAGGGCGCGACGGATGTGGAAGACCGTCGGCGGTTTGCCAAAGAAGCCTTCGCCATGTCGTCGGGGTACGACCGGGCGATTCACAATTATTTTGCGGCATCGGTTGCGGACGAGAGCGATTTTCGTCAATTGCCCGCCCAGTCGTTGCGCTACGGCGAAAACCCGCACCAGCAGGCGACGTTCTACGGCGATCTGAACGCCCTGTTTGACCAGTTGAACGGAAAAGAACTGTCGTATAACAACCTGGTCGATGTGGATGCCTGCGTGAGCCTGATCGACGAGTTTACGGACACCACCTTTGCCATCATCAAACACACCAATGCCTGCGGTGTTGCGTCGGCCCCGACGGCCAAAGAAGCGTATGTAAATGCGCTGGCCTGCGACCCGGTTTCGGCCTTTGGAGGGGTGATAATTACCAACACCAAAGTCGATCTGGAAACCGCCGAAGAGCTGAATAAACTCTTCATGGAAATCCTGATTGCCCCCGAATACGACGACGACGCCCTGAAGCTGCTGAGTGCAAAGAAAAACCGTATCTTGTTGAAACGGAAGCCCGTTACGTTTAGTCCGAAGATGTTCAAGACCTTGCTGAACGGCGTGCTGGAGCAGGATAAGGATAACCGGACCGAAACCGCCAGCCAGTTTAAAACCGTCACGGAAAAGCCCCCCACCGACAGTGAACAACGCGCCCTGGAGTTTGCGCTGAAAATTTGCAAGCATACCAAATCGAATACGATTGTGCTGGCCAACGACGGCCAGTTGTTAGCCAGCGGTGTCGGGCAGACCAGCCGTGTCGATGCGCTCAAACAGGCGATTGAGAAAGCCCGGACGTTCGGGTTCGACCTGAAAGGGGCGGTGATGGCGTCGGATGCCTTCTTCCCGTTCTCCGACTGCGTGGAAATTGCGGGCGAAGCCGGTATTTCGGCGGTGGTCCAGCCCGGAGGTTCCATTCGTGACAAAGACAGCATCGATGCCTGCAACCAGCGCGGGATGGCGATGGTAACCACGGGCGTGCGGCATTTCAAACACTGATATGTTATACACAATCTGGTGCGGCTTCTGGTTTCTGGCGCTGTTCATCGTGCTGTTTCCATTCATGTTCATTTTTCTGCAACGCGAAGAATGGAAGCCGTACGCGCACAAAATGAACTACGTCTGGGGGCGGTTATTTTTCTGGATCATCGGGATGCCGCTCGACATCGACTACCGGTTTCGGCCGGATCCGAAGCGGACGTACGTCTTTTGTGCCAACCATTTCTCGTACCTGGATATCGCCGTTATGGGCTTGATTATCCGGAACTACTACGCCTTTGTCGGTAAAAGCGGCATCAAGCGCGCGCCCCTGTTCGGCTATATGTTTGCCAAACTGCACATTCAGGTGGATCGCAGCCAGGCCAACAGCCGGGCCTATTCGCTTTCGAAGGGCATCCGGACGCTGAAAAGCGGGCGTAGTATCATGATTTTTCCGGAAGGAGGCATTCGGGCCAAACACCCGCCCAAAATGTTTCATCCGTTCAAAGATGGGGCGTTTACGATGGCCGTGCAGCAGCAGGTGCCGATTGTGCCGATTGCGCTGCTGAATAATCACGAAATTTTCCCGGACAAGAAAAAAATGCGGATGCACTGGCGCCGGATCAAGGTAGTGGTGCATCCGCCCATTGAAACGAAGGGGCTGACGCAGGCCGACGTGGAGCAATTGAAGGAAGAAACGTACCGGATTATCGACGGGTCGCTGATGGCCCAATCGGCCAGCCGCCCTTTACTGAAAAATAACCTATGAAAGTTGATCACGAAACCCTGCATAAAATCGCGCATCTCGCCCGGCTGGATGTCCGGCCGGAGGAAGAACAATCGCTGATTGAGAGCCTGAATGAGGTGTTAACGTGGATGGAACAGCTCAACGAAATTGATACGACCGGTGTCGAACCGTTGACCCATATTTCGGCGGAATTGAACGTGCTGCGCGAAGACGAGGTGGCGAATCAGCTGCCGCGCGAACAGGCGCTGGCCAATGCCCCGGAGAAGAATGATGCCTATTTTCAGGTGCCGAAAGTGATTGAATAAGAGCGGTTTTGCAGGAATGTAGCCCTGGAATTGCCGGTTTAGCCCTGCCACCGGCTGACTTCGCCTGTATCCGGACATTCGGCCAGCAATTGCTGGTTGGTTTTCCGCAAAACCGGGTGGATAAACGCCGGGGCGATTTCCGTCAGCGGGACCAGCGTAAACCGCCGTTCGTGGAGGAACGGATGCGGCAGAATCAGCGTTTCGCTTCGCTGAATGTGATCATCGACGTACAGCAAATCGATGTCGATGAGCCGACTACCCCATTTTTCGCGCCGGATGCGGCCCAGTCGGTTTTCGATGGCCTGCGTTTTTTGCAGGATTTCCTCGGGCGGAAACACACTCAATACCTTCAGCACCTGGTTTAAAAAGGCGGGCTGGTCGGTAATGCCCCAGGCTGCGGTTTCGTACAGCGCCGATTGCTCCAAAACCGGCCCCAGATCGATCCGGATGGTTTCGAGCGCCCGGTGCAGGGTAGCAGCCCGATCACCCAGGTTGGCACCGAGCAGCAGAAAAACCGTATGCGTCGTCATGCACTAAAAGCCAATGGCCCGTTTCGCTTTATTGGCAAAATGAACCTCCTCTTCCAGGTGATAAATATCCGCCAGGGTCATGGGCTGGGCCGTGCGGTAGGCAAGTTCGCGTTCTTCGAGCAGGCGGTTGGCTTTCTCGGTAGCCAGTTCCTGAAATTCATAGCGGGCGATGAGCCGCCCTTTTCGCAGAAGTGCCGGGTCGAGCCGGTTGATGTCGGTATTGAACGTACAGATGATCTGAATGGCCAGACAGTCGGCCAGCAAACCGTCGGTCAGGTTTAACAGGTTGGAAACGGCGGCATTCCGCACGTCGGTTTCGCGGTCCATCAGCACCTGCTCGGCTTCTTCGATAACCAGAATCGAATTGCGCTGTTCGAGCAGAAACGGGATAAAACCGGGTTGCGTCATCACCTCCACCAGTTGGGGGGGCAACACCAGAATCTGCTTGGAAAGCTGCGTTGTCAGGTGGCGAATCAGGTTGGTTTTCCCAGTTCCCGGTTTGCCATGCAGAATAATCAGCCCCTTTTCGCCGGTTGCGTTCAAGCGGTTGGTCAGTTTTTCGTAAACCGGCCCGAGGTCGTCGTTATAATGCTTTTCCAGGTCGAGCGGCAACAGCTTCAGCTGGGTTTCCTCAACCACCAGTTCGTTATACTGCTGCGTAATGAGTCCAACCTTGCCCAGCGAATTGTCCGGGTCCGGAATCTTGTACGCATCCAGACCGGTCAGAACCCGATCCAGGATTTCACGACTGGTGTAGCCGCCTAGAACGGAATACGCTTTCATGGCGGGCAGGTAATGCAACCGGAGCAGCACGCCATCGGGATGCGACCAGAAGGAATGTTCCTCCTGTTTGGTGAACAGTTCGGTGCGCTCGTGCACCTTCGTAAACCGCTGCTCGGTCAGAAAATTGGGCAGGGTCATTTCGAACTGATGACGGCAGATGAGCTGATTCGGAAAAACGCCAAACTGCTGAACGAAATAATAGATATTGGGAAAATCGTCGTCGTCGGGCGAGAATTTATACTGATCGGCAGGTAGTTTCCAAGACATGCTGTAAAAATCGTGCAATGCCCGCAAACGTGCAAAAAAACCGTCATAAACCCGCCCGATTTCATAAAACCGGGCGGGTTTATGACGCCATCAATTGAACGAAGGCGTGGGGTGCGATGGGGAGTTGGGCCGTTGGAAAAAACTGACCACCCATACCAGGGCGGCAATACTGGCACCAAGGATGGCGACCAGCGAAACCGACCCGTTGCCTTGTTGGCCGGCGGCAATAGCGGCATACGCCCAGACAAAAACCAGCAGGTAGGCAAAACTTCGCAGTCGGCTGAAGACAAACAGCCCGATGGCCAGGCCGACCGCAATCATGATCTGTGCCCAGACCGGCCCACTGATTCCCCAACCGTTCCACTGGGTCGATTCGAGCCAGACGCAGACGTTGGCGATGGTGGCTACCGTTATCCAGCCGAAATAGAGCCCGAACGGGATCCGTGCCAGCCAGGTCTCGGCCGTCGGTACGTCCGTCGCTTTCAGCCGGAGGCCCAGGTTAATGCCGTAGAGCGTATACAGAATACCGGCAATGAACAGAACGGAGACAAAAAGCCATTCATTCTGGAAAATCACCAGCCACAGGCTGTTGAACAAACCGTTCAGGACCACCAGGGGGCCAATAGCCCGAAACCGTGGATTGGTTCGCTGCGACGGTAACGCCTGATAAATTGCAAAACCAAGTAACCCCAGGTAAATAACCCCCCAGATGGAGAAGGCAAAACCGGCGGGCGTGAAGTCGGTGAAATATTTGTCGGAAACCTGGGCGTTGGTCTGGCCACCAAAAGGAACTGCGCTCGACAGGTAGTTCATGACGATGGTTGAAATAAGGATGAAAACCACCAGGAACTGCCGGATTTTATCGTTTTTCATAACAAAACGGGTTTACAGTTTGCCGGTTTTCCGTGGCCGGTTTTTAGTTCGCTCCGCATCCGTTAGGAAATGCGTCAACGACCGAAAACCGGCTATGAAAAACCGTACACTATAAACCCGTTCGATGAGTCAAGGTTTGAAACCCGGACCTTAGAAGTCCAAAATCTTGAACTCCGTCCGGCGGTTGCGCTGGTGTTCGTCCTCGGTTTTGGCCTGTTTGACGATCAGCTGCGTTTCGCCGTAGCCTTTCGCAATCAGGCGGTCTGCGGCAATGCCTTTGGAAACGATGTAATCGACGGCGGCTTTGGCCCGGTTCTGCGACAGGCGCATGTTATAGGCATCCGCGGCCCGAACGTCGGTATGCGAACTCAGCTCGATTTTCAGCGTCGGATTGTCTTTCAGGATCGTGACAAGTTTGTCCAGTTCTTCCGCAGCGTCGGGCCGGATGTTGTATTTATCCAGGTCGTAATAAATATTTTCGAGCACGAACGTTTTACCCAGCGACACTTTATCGAGCAGAATCGGGACGTCGAACGTCGTATCGGTCTCGGCTTTTTTCAGGAAGATCGGCGGAATACTCCGGCCCTGCATCGTAAACTGTTCGCGTTTGGTCAGATAACCGGGGCGCTCCACCAGAATCGTATAATCCTTTCCTTCCTTCAGCGGGAATTTGCCGTAGGTGCCGGGATCGCCCGTCAGCGCATCGCCAATCGGTGTTTCCACGCCATCTTCGAGAATCCGGACGCGGGCGGAGTCCAGCGGAGCCTGCGGAGACGCATTTTCCGAAACCGTACCGGCAAGGAAATACCGGACGCGCTTGGGGGCTTCGGTCGGGGGTGTTGCCGCAAGGGGCGGATTTTCCGTGGTCCCTTCCGAGTCGTCGAAATAATAAATATCGTCGTCCCCCTTGCCGCCTTCGCGGTTCGAGGCAAAATAGCCTTTGTGGTTATCGATCAGCACCAGCCCGAAATCATCCGCCGGCGAGTTGATCGGCACACCCAGGTTTTCGACGGAAATAATGCCCTGGGAGCGCGTGGCTACGAAAATGTCGAGTTTCCCCAGACCCGGATGCCCGTCGGACGCAAAGTACAGTTTGCCATCGGCGGCCACGTACGGAAACATCTCGTCGCCCGGCGTGTTGATGTCGCGGCCCATGTTGACCGGACGGCTAAACCGGCCCGACGCATCCATGTTGGTGCGGTAGAGATCGATCCCGCCCACCGAACCGGTGCGGTTGGAGGCAAAATAAAGGGTCTTGCCATCGGCCGAAAAAGCCGGGCTGCCATCCCAGGCCGTCGAGTCGCTGATGGGCAGTCGGGCGGGTTCGCTCCAGACCGTACCGTTCAACCGACTGATGTACAGATCGACATCCAGCCCCCCTTTGCGTTTTCCGTTGTTCCCGCGGGCAAAAATCATGGTTTTGCCGTCCTTCGAGAACGCGGGCGTTCCTTCGTTGGCATCGTCCTTAAAGATGCTGGCGCTGAATTTCTCCGGATTGTTGCCGGTTTCGTCGGGTTTCTGCGCCAGTTTGATTTTGTACAGACCGGTCATCGGCAACCCGTTGTTCTTGTAGACTTTCTCTTTCCGGGAAGACGTAAAAACCAGTTCGTCACCGAGCAGAACCGGGGCGTATTCCGAACCGGGTGAGTTCAGGTTTCCGAGGTTGCGGGGCTGGTACGCAATTTTCTTCTGGCTGATCACCTCGATGGCGCGCAGGGTTTCGGCTTCGCGCCGGGCTTTTTCCAGATTGACCTTGCTGGCCGGTTTTGACGCAATGTACTGATTCAACTGGGCCAGGGCTTCGGGATACTGTCCCTGCGCCTTCAGGGCGTAAGCGTAGTACATCTTGGCATTGGCCTCCGTGATTCCGGCCTCAATGGCTTTCTGGTAGAACGGGGCCGCCTGCGGAAACCGGTTCGACAGACGGTATGACTCGGCCAGCAGGTAATTCAGCCGGGCTACATCGGTGACACCCTTGCCGTTGGCGGCTTTCTGTAAATTCTCAATGGCCAGATTGTATTCCCCTTGTTCGAATTGGCGAACGCCTTTTTTATACACCTGCAGGGCGGAGTTGCATCCGGCCAGCCCGATGGCCAGCCCCAGCGCCACCAGCAAGGAATAGGAGGTACTGATTTTCATATAGTTACTGGTAACAGTATGCTGTGATTGCCGCCAAGTTAACGATTTATCGCTTGGCTATACATTTTAACGCTTAGAAGTTGATTTTATTGGCGGAAAATCCGGGGAGAAAGTGGGATTGGCACCAATGAAAAATCCCGCCGGAAGCCGGCAGGATTTTCGGGAAAGACGCAATTGAATAGAAAACGCCAAAGTGGGGTAAATAGTTTACCTTCTGAAAAATTGTTGCATTATTTTTCAGAATAATTACCCCGACAAAAAAATATCAGAACGAATGGAACATAACCTGCTTTTTCGACCCCATGAGCCCCGGAAAGCAGGTCGCAGAGTTCGGGTAAAATACTAGGGCTTTAGACCGGAACGCCTATCTTTGTAGTAATGAAAAAGTATGAGTGGATTTAAAAAGTTAGCGAGCGATACGGCGCTGTACGGCATCAGTACCATTCTGGGACGGATGCTCTACTGGCTCATGGTGCCGTTGCACACGCGAATTTTCGAGCGCACCGGCGAACTGGCCTCGAATGTGGAGCTATTTTCCTACATACCGGTTTTGCTGCTGGTTTATACCTTAAGTCTGGATACGGCTTTTTTCCGGTATGCGGCCCGGCAGAACGATAACCGGCAGCGGGTGTTCAACGAAACCCTGAGTATTGTCCTGATTCTGAGTCTGGGCGCGACGGCCCTGATTACGGTTTTATCCCCTCAGATTGCCAATTGGCTCGATTACCCCGGTCAGCAGACGTTTATTACCTGGGTCGCGATGATTGCCGCCACGGATGCCATTGTGTCGATTCCGTTTGCCCGGTTGCGGATCGAGAATAAAGCCCGGCAGTTTGTGAAAACCAAACTCATCAACATTTCCCTCAATGTGGCGTTAAATGTCTTTTTCCTGGTCATCTGTCCGCAGATTTACAACGGCGACTACCTGCTTTTTCTCCAGCCCTTTGTCGATTTATTCTACGACCCGTCCGTTGGTCCCGGTTATATTTTTCTGGCCAATCTGATCGCCAACCTGCTGTATTTCCCGCTCTTGTGGAAAGCGTTCGCTGGTTTCCGGCTTCAGGTCGATCGGGCGCAGGTAAAACTGCTGCTGGCGTATTCGTTTCCGTTGATGCTGACCACCCTGGCCGGTAACATCAATATGCTGACCGACCGCTGGTTTCTGCGGCCGCTGCTGCCGGAAGGGTTTTACCCGGGCCTGACGTCGGAAGATGCCCTCGGGATTTACGGAAACTGTTATAAGCTTTCCATCTTCATGGCGCTGGCGATTCAGTCATTCAAGTTTGCGGCTGACCCGTTCTTTTTCTCCCGGGCCGAAGACAAAAATGCACCCGGTTTGCTGGCGGAAGTCAACAAATGGTTCATCATTGTCTGCGTCATCATCTGGGTCGGCATCAGCCTGAATCTGGACTGGATCGGTTTGTTTATTGGTAAAACCTACCGGCAGGGGTTGGGCATCGTGCCGATTCTGCTGCTGGCCAATCTGGTGCTGGGCGTATACTACAACATTGCTTTCTGGTTCAAACTAAGCGATAAAACCGCCTACGGAACGGCTATTACGGCCCTGGGCGCGGGGGTGACGGTCGGCCTGAACATTCTGCTGATTCCGCTTATGGGCTATATGGGCTGCGCCGTGGCTTATCTGGCCTCGAGTGTTGTGATGTGTGTTACGTGCTACCTGCTCGGGGAGAAACACTATCCGGTGCCGTATGATGTTCCTTCTGCCCTGATTTATGTATTCAGCGGGGGTGTCCTGATTTACCTGGCTTCCCAGATAGACATTTCGAGTCTCTGGATTTCCGTGCCGTATCACCTGGTGCTGTTTGCGCTGTTTCTTGGTGTGATGCTGGTAATGGAGCGGAAAACGTTCGTACCGTTGCTGACCCGGATTCGGAACCGGGGCCGGGACAAGAGCCTGATGCAGGAATCAGGTAACGGGTAAGGTGATGACAAATTCCGTTCCGTTACCGGGCTGGCTGGTAACGGTCAACGTGCCATTGTGGCCTTTTGTAACGATGTCGTAACTCAGGGAAAGCCCCAGACCGGTGCCTTCGCCCGTCGGTTTCGTCGTAAAAAAGGGCTGAAATACTTTCTCTTGCACCAGGGCGGGCATGCCCATTCCGTTGTCGATCACCCGGATTTCGATCCGGCGATCCCCAGCCTTCGTCTGAACCGAAACCACCGGTTTATACGGCTCTGATGCGGTTTTTTGCTTTTCCTGAACGGTGTAAAATGCGTTATTGAACAGGTTCAGCAACACGCGCCCCATTTCCTGCGGTACGATGTTTACCAAACCGATACGGGCATCAAAGTCGGTTATCAGCTCACAGTTAAACGTATTGTCTTTCGCCCGCAAGCCGTGGTAAGCCAGCCGCAGGTATTCATCGCACAGCCCGTTCAGATGGGTGGGTTGCCGCTCGCCCGCACTGGTGCGCGAATGGGCGAGCATACTCCGGACGATCTGGCTGGCGCGTCTGCCGTGGTGGCTGATTTTCTGGAGATTCTGTTTCAAATCGCCGAGCAGTTCCTGTTCCAGTTCGGTGTCACGATCCGGTTTTTGCCGCTCGTCTTCCAGTTCACTGACGAGTTCCGCGCTAACATCTGAAAAGTTGTTGACAAAGTTGAGCGGGTTCTGAATTTCGTGGGCAATGCCGGCGGTCAGTTCACCCAGCGAAGCGAGTTTCTCCTGTTGAATCAATTGATTCTGGGCGGCTTTTAATTCTTCGAGCGAGGTCTGCAACTGGGCCGTTCGTTCTTTTACCTGTTGTTCAAGACGTTCGTTCTGGCTGGCAATGATGCGGTTTCGCTCAATTTCGCGTTCTTTTTCGAGTTGTTCTTTCTCAATAGCCTGTTGCGCGACTCGTTTTCGGGCCAGGTTATACCGGTTGAACAGGGCGCCCGAAAATGAAATGATGAGCCAGGCAAAGCAGAAACCTTCCACGTAGGGCATCGCGGCCCGGAAGGATTGGGATAACTTAAGGCCAAAGTACCGACCGAAAAGGTGTGTGCTTAACGTGAAAAGCCAGTAGGAAAATAAAGGCAAGGTAGCCAGGAGCGCAAACCGTGCATCGCTCGATCCGCGCCGGATCTTTTTCACGACCGCAATCGTCGTCAGAATGTAAATCACCCGGATCAGGATTTCCATCCCAAACTGAAAGCCGTACGGGGATGAACCAGGAAAGCGAAATATAAAAAACTGAATAATATTAACCCCGAGCGATACAATCAGAAAAAAGGTAATGGCCAGATTAAGCCGTCGCAACTCCAAACGGGCCTGAATGAATTTTAGGATCGACTGGATGAAAAAGAAGAAGAATACAGTGAAGAAGAAGTTGCCGGCTAACTTGAAAAGATAAGGCTGGTTGGGCAAAAAAGCCTGCTGGATCCCGTACTGGTTGCGGTCTAAGGTGAAGAATAACAGACAGATCGCAAAATAAAGGTAAACCGTGTCCCGGATCGACACGAAGATGAGCAGATTGTAGCAGACCGCCAGCAGAAGGATCCCGATCATGATCCCGTCGAAATAATCGAGCTTCCACCCTTTTTCGACCCAGGTCGATTGGTAGAAGGCATGGAACCGGTTTTGTTCGGTTTGGAATTGGGGTTGGACCTCACTCATCGCCGGATGCCAGTAGGCGGTTTCCAGGCGTTGGTAAAGGGTAAGCTGCTCGCCCGGTTTCAGGTGCAGGAACAGCCGGGCCCGCTCTTTGCTTCCATGGCGGTCCGAAATCTGATTTTCGGGCACCAGATCACCGGTTTTCTGGTGGTGCCAGCGCTGGGTACTGTCCTGCCAGTATAGATCCAGGTAACTGGCGTAGAAATTAAGGGAATACAGATCCAGCGCGTGAGGCAGCGAATTCCGGACCCGAAAACGTACCCAGCAGACATGGGCCGTGCGTTTAGGATCAGAAGGAGTGTCGTACCGGAAGTCGGGGCTGCGTCGGACCTGCTCAAAGGTGAGCTTTTGCGTCAGATCTTCCAGGACCTGGTAATGCGTGCTGTCGACCGTGATCCGGGCCGAATCGGTTTTGAATTCGAAAACCGGGGGCCAGGGCTGCTGGGCAAAACCGGTGGGAAGAAAAGCCAGCCAGCAGATCAGCAAGAACGCACCCTGAATAATGAACGATGAAAAAAAGCCGCCTGGCCACCTGACGTTGTTCGGAGTTACGGGTACATTCTTCATTGCGTTCACGCCTGGGTATCGCGCAACAACTTGTTCGCGTAAATAAACTCGTTCAGTTCCGGCACGTTCGAGTGGGTGATGGTAGCACTGGTGCCTTCCCAGAGCTTTTGGCCTTTATAGAGGAATAGAATCTTTTCGCCGATTTCAATCATCGAGTTCATATCGTGGGTGATGACTACCGTAGTGATTTTAAACTCGTCGGTGATTTCCCGGATCAGTTCGTCGATTTTGATGGACGTCAGGGGGTCCAGGCCGGAATTGGGTTCGTCGCAGAACAGGTATTTGGGGTTCATGACGATGGCGCGGGCAATGCCGACGCGTTTTTTCATTCCCCCGCTGATTTCCGAGGGCATCCGGTCGGCGGCTGCTTCCAGCCCCACCCGTTGCAGACAAAACCGGGCCCGTTCCTTCTTCTCGGAGGAGGACATGTGGGTGAGCATGTCGAGCGGAAACTGAACATTTTCCAGGACGGTTTTGGAATCGAATAGGGCTCCCCCTTGGAACAAGACGCCCATTTCGCGCCGAATGGCTTTCTGGGTATCCTGGTCACCATTCAGAAAGTCGCGCCCGTTGTAGAGCACCTGACCTTCTTCCGGTTTGATCAGACCGATCATGCATTTGAGTAATACACTTTTGCCGGTGCCACTGCCCCCGATGATCAGGCTGGTATCGCCGGGTAGAAACGTCCCGGAAATGCCCGCCAGCACGGTCCGGCCGCCGAAGGTCTTCTGAATATTTTTGATTTCAATCATGATGCTTGAACGGTTGCACCAGGTTAATCCGGGAGCCTCCGATCTGCTCGGATTACCTCGGTGTAATGATCGATGAACTCACAACAATAACTGCGCGAGTAAAAAATCCGCAGCCAGGACGGCAATACAACTATTGGTTACGGCGGCTGTCGATGCCTGTCCGACTTCCAGCGCTCCCCCGGACGTGTAATACCCTTTGAATGACGAAATCGTGGAAATCAGAAAGGCAAACACCACCGACTTGATGAGCGCAAAGGTGATGTTAAAGGGGTTGAAGTCGGAACGCAGGCCGTATATATATTCTTCCGATGTGATGAGTTTGGCCAGTGTTCCGGCAATATATCCGCCATAAATGGATAAAAAACCGGCCAGAATGACCAGCATCGGAAACGTGATCATGGCCGCCAGAACTTTGGGAAGAACCAGGTAGGAGGTGGAATTGATGCCCATCACTTCCAGGGCGTCGATTTGTTCCGTGATGCGCATGGTTCCTAGCCCTCCCGCAATGTTGGAGCCGACTTTTCCCGATAGTACCACGCAGGTGATGGTAGGAGCCAGTTCAAGAACAGTCATGTCCCTGACAATGAGGGATATGATGTACGTTGGGACGAAAGGGCTCACCATGTTGTAGGCCGTCTGAACGCAGGTTACGGCCCCGATGAAGGTCGAAACAATGGAAACGATGAAGACGGAGTTGATGCCGATTTGGATGCATTCGTCCAGAACCAGTCTGGTGTATACTCCTACTTTCTCGCGGTTCCGGAACAGGGCGCCTAAGAAGATAAAATAACGTCCAAGATAATGCATGAGCGCAAATAACAATAAAACTACGGTAAAGATAGAACGGTTTTGTGCGTATCTTGCCAAAAACATTAAAGAGTCGATAGTCATTTAGGAACAATCCGGCGTATTTTATCCGATTGGACAGGGGCTAATGACCGTTGGCGATTGTATGAATCCATTATTGGTAGTCACGGGCGGTACGAAAGGGATCGGGCGAGCGGTGGTAGAGCGGTTTGCCGAGGGCGGTTTTGACGTCGTGGTATGCGCCCGCAACGAAGGCGATTTACGGCAGTTGAAACACGAAATCGAAGAATCGGTTTCGGAAGTGCTCGAAGGCTTTGAGGAGGCCATTATTCCGACCATTTTCCCGTTTGCGGCCGATCTGGCCGAACGTTCCGAAGTCAACCGGCTGGTTGCGTTCATTCGTTCGTTGGCCCGTCCGGTCAGCGCGCTGGTCAACAATGTGGGCATTTTTCAGCCGGGGCAAATCTACAACGAGCCGGAAGGAACGTTTGAGCTGACCATGAGCCTCAATGTTGCCAGTGTGTATTACCTGACCCGCGGGCTGATCGGTGACATGATGAAGCAACGGCAGGGGCACATTTTCATGATGGGTTCCACGGCCAGCATCAAGGCCTATCCCAACGGGGGCTCCTATTGCATTTCCAAATTTGCCCTGCTGGGACTGGCGAAAGAGCTGCGGGAGGAAATGAAACCGTATGGCGTCAAAGTAACGACCCTGCTGCCCGGGGCGACGTATACCGACAGTTGGGCCGCCAGCGGCTTGCCCGAAACCCGGTTTATGCAGGCGGCTGATATCGCGGAAGTGATCTGGTCAGCCTATAACCTGTCGGCCGGCGCGGTGGTTGAGGAGATTCTGCTCCGACCGCAACTGGGTGATATCGAGTAGCGATTTGAAAAAGGCGGCAATTGAATACCCTGGTGCACCATCCGGCCAGCCCGGCAATGTTCATATTTTGCTACTCATTAAAATCTAACTTCGTATCTTGCGGGCTCATCGATAAAGGATAAACGAGAAAGCATCATTTCTAACATAAAACTCCAGTAATGGAATCGGTTCAATATTTGGGTATTGACGTCGGCGGTACGAATGTCAAAATGGGGATAGTCGACGCACAGAGCGGTAATATTTCTAATTTCTATAGCCACGATACGGCCAGCTGGCGCGAATCGGGCCATTTTGTCGAACAGTTTGCCGACGCGATTGCGCTTCAACTGTATGAACATAAAGAGATTCGGAAGGTCGGAATCGGGCTGCCCGGTATGATCAACCGGGAGCGCACCGTTCCCCTCGAAATCACCGCCATTCCCGAATTGAACGGTGTACCACTGGTCGAAACGTTGACGAAGCGGTTTCCCGACGTGCAGTTTTTTCTGGAAAACGACGCTAATGCAGCCGCTCTGGGTGAATTCTATTTTGCCGACGAGAAAATTGACGAAAACTACATTTTCATCACGCTCGGAACGGGCGTCGGTGGGGCGGCCATTATCAATAAAAAAGTGTTCTTAGGGGGCGACGGAAACGCCATGGAACCGGGTCACCTGCCTTCGCGCAACAACCGGGTGCTCGAGCGGAACATCGGTAAAAAAGAACTGCTGGACCTGGCCAACGACCGGCGGCAGGAATACACCGGTTCGACGCAGCTTGCTTCCGACGGCAGCATTTCAACCACCAGCCTGGTGGCGGCCGCTGCGGTCGGCGACAAACTGGCGCTCCAGATCTGGACGGAAGTAGGGGAGATGCTGGGCGACGGGCTGGTTTCGCTGATTCGCGTCCTTGATATCAAGCAAATCCTGATTGGGGGCGGTTTGTCTGCTTCGTACGATTACATTCTGCCGGCAGTCCAAAAACAACTCGATTTCTGGCTGACTCCTTATTATCAGAAAGGTCTGTCGCTCAAACGTGCCACCCTCGGCAACGATGCCGGGCTGCTGGGTGCGGCCTCGCTCTGTTTTGAGTAGTTGAATGCTGGATTTGGTAAAGGCTTCATTCAACACTCGGTGTTGGATGAAGCCTTTTTGTTTTAAGGATTTCTACAGGCAGGGCCGCTAAACTGATGGACGGGCAGAAAATACGACCGGGTCATAACCTGACAGACCGGCAACGCGGGCTTTTGCTGGGCCTGGTGGGCGTCATTTGTTTCAGTTTTACCGTTCCCATGACCAAGCTGACGCTGGGAAGTTTAAATCCCTGGCTCGTCAGTTTCGGACGAATTGCTGGCGCCGGTCTGATTTCGCTGGTGATCCTGTATCAGCAGGGCAAGTTATTCCTGATTCGAAAACACTTCCGTACGCTGGTCGGGATTTCGTTTGGCGTCGGGCTGGGTTTTCCGGTTTTAATGACCGTTGCCATGTATTCAACCTCTTCGTCCCACGCGGGAATTGTGCTGGCGCTTTTGCCCCTGACTACGGCCCTTTTTGGGGCCCTGATCCACCGGGAAACGCACAAAACCGGGTTCTGGATTATTTCGGGGAGCGGTTGTCTGACGGTCCTGGGCTACGTTCTGTTTCGGGAGAAAGTAACGCTGCAAACGGCTGACCTGCTGCTGCTCGGTGCCACGGTTTCGGCGAGCCTTGGTTACGCGCTGGGAGCTCAACTGACGCGGCAGCTTTCGGGGCTGGACGTGATTTGTTGCGCGCTGGTGCTGGTTTTGCCAATCAGTATTCCGGCCGCTGTCGTTTCGTGGTTCTACCAGCCGCCATCAGGGTTGACAGCAAGTGCGTTGACAGGCATGGTTTACGTGACGCTGCTCAGCCAGCTCTTCGGTTTTGTTCCCTGGTATAAAGGGCTGGCGTTGGGCGGAGTGGCGCTGGTTTCCCAATTACAACTGTTGCAAACGTTCTTCACCCTGATCATTTCGGCCTGGCTGTTGAGCGAGTCGATCGGTTGGGTCGAATACGGTGTCGCCCTGCTGGTGATTGCGCAAATCTACCTGGCGAAAAAAGTGGCCTAAGCGGTTTTTAGACAATATTCACTTCCGGGTTCAGCCGAATGCCGAACTTGTCGTCCACGGACTGCTGAACTTTGTACGCCAGCTGGAGGATTTCGGAACCGGTAGCACCCCCGTGGTTGACCAGCACAAGCGCCTGCCGGGTATGAACGCCCGCATTACCGATTCGTTTGCCTTTCCAGCCAGCCTGCTCGATGAGCCAGCCCGCCGGAACTTTCACGGTCAGGTCGCCGGTCGGATAGCCGGGCAGCGTCGGGTAGGCGGTTTTCAGGGTTTCGAACTGATCCTTGGAAATTTCCGGATTTTTGAAAAAGCTGCCCGCATTGCCAATGTCGGCCGGATTGGGCAATTTGCTCCGCCGAATCCGGATCACCGCATCGCTGATGGCCTTGATACTCAGGTTATCCTCCGAAATCCCCATGGCAGTCAAAGTTTCCTGAATGGCTCCGTAAGACGTGTGAAAAACCGGGTGTTTATCCAGCCGGAAGGTAACGCTGCTGATGAGGTATTTCCCTTTGGCTTCGTGTTTGAAAACACTTTCGCGGTAGCCAAACCGGCATTCGGCATGGGTGAAAACCCGGATCTCCCCCGTTTCGATGGCCACCGCTTCCAGATGATCGAAAACCTGCTCAATTTCAACGCCGTAGGCGCCGATGTTCTGCATGGGAGCCGCCCCGGTGGTGCCCGGAATCAGCGAAAGATTTTCAATTCCGGCGTATCCGTGATGGACACAGTGCATTACCAGCTGGTGCCAGTTGACTCCCGCACCGGCTCTGACGTACACGTGCGCATCGTCTTCCCGAATGACCTCGATGCCTTCAATGGAGACCTTCACAACCAGCCCTTCAAAATCGCGTGTAAACAACAAGTTACTGCCACCGCCCAGAATGAGCTTCGGAACGGCCAGGTATTCGGATAATTGAAAGAGCGTTTTTAATTGATCTTCGGAATCGATCTCCACCCAATAGCGTGCTTTTGCGTCGATACCAAACGTATTATACGGTTTCAGCGATACGTGACTCTGAATATCTAACATAGGTTAGCGTAATAAAGCTACCTCAAAGTAAGTAAAAAGATGGCAAAACGTTAGTATCTCGGCGGGAGTGCCCAACAAGATAGCGGCTAGATTGTTGCATAACCAGATAGTTGCTACATTTGCAAAGCAGGCATGAACGCACAAATGAATAGATTCCGGTCAGAAAATCTGGTGATTTTGGCCCTTCTGGTGGGGCTTTCGGGCTGGATCAGCTCGTGTGCCTCCTCTAAAAAGACGGCTTCACGCGCTTCTTCGACCGATTACAACAATTATACTTACGATTTATCGGCTACCCGCCCGAAATACAGCGTTTCTGCGGCTACCCCATCCAGCCCCCCGGCACCCGCCACGCGCCCGGCCCCGGAAAACCGCCGGACGCTTCCGATGGCCGAACCAATGCACATCAATAAAAAACTGGATGCGGTTTTGGACACGATTTCGGTTAAAAACCGGACCATCCGCTACGCGCAGGGGTACCGGATACAGATTTACGTCGGAAATGAACGGACAGAAGTAGACCGGGTCAAACGATTTACCTACCAGAATTTCCCGGAGCTTAATCCGTATACAACCTTCCGGCAGCCGACGTATCGGTTAAAAGTTGGTGATTTCATGCGTCGGCTCGACGCCGAGCGGTATCTGGCCCAACTCAAGCAGCAGTTTTCGTCGGCTACGCTCTTACCGGATCGGATCGAAATCCGGCGGAGTCTGTCCGTGAAATGAAGACGACTGACGATTAATGCATTGCCCACATATTTGCAAGAATCTATGAAAAAAGCACTTATTACCGGTATTACAGGGCAGGATGGCTCGTATCTCGCGGAACTTCTTTTATCGAAAGGCTACGAAGTTCACGGGATTAAACGCCGAAGTTCGCTGTTTAATACCCAGCGGATCGACCATATCTACGAAGATCCGCACGAAAAACACGTCCGGTTTCGACTGCATTACGGGGATCTGTCCGACTCCACCAACATCATCCGGATTATTCAGGAAATCCAGCCCGACGAAATTTATAACCTGGGGGCCATGTCGCACGTCCGGGTGAGTTTTGAAGAACCGGAATACACCGCTCAGGTCGATGGCATCGGGACGCTGCGCATTCTGGAAGCGGTTCGGTTGCTGGGCTTAACGAATAAAACCCGGATTTATCAGGCTTCTACCTCCGAACTGTACGGTGGCGTTCAGGGGCATGCCCAGTCGGAAATGACGCCGTTCTATCCCCGTTCGCCCTACGCCGTTGCCAAACTCTACGGTTACTGGATTACGGTCAATTACCGGGAAGCCTACAACATGTATGCGTGCAACGGGATTCTGTTCAACCACGAATCGCCCCTGCGCGGTGAAACCTTCGTGACCCGGAAAATCACACGGGCGGTGGCCCGGATTGCGCTCGGGTTGCAGGAGAAGGTGTATATGGGTAATCTGGACGCCCAGCGCGACTGGGGCCATGCGAAGGATTATGTCGAGGCCATGTGGCTGATGTTGCAGCAGGACCAACCGGAGGACTTTGTCATTGCAACCGGCCAGACGACGCACATCCGCGATTTCATCCGGATGGCGTTTGCCGAAGTGGGCATTGAACTGGAATTCAAAGGCGAAGGCATTAATGAAACCGGCATCGTGGTCAAATCGACCCATCCGCAGTATCCGCTGGAAATTGGCAGGGAAGTCGTTTGTATCGACGAGCGGTATTTCCGGCCGACCGAAGTGGATTTGCTGCTCGGTGACCCGACCAAGGCCATGACTAAATTAGGCTGGAAACCCAAGTACGATCTGGCGGCACTGGTGAAAGAAATGGTGGCTGCCGATGTCGAGTTGTTTCAGCGTGACCAATTGCTGGAAAAGAGTGGGCACCGGGTGATGAATTACTTCGAATAACCGCTTTCGTCGGCTTCGCCTAAAAAAGCCGCCCGGTTCTCAGAACCGGGCGGCTTTTTTATAATTCGCTACTATTGACTAACTTAAACAGGCACGGCGTAGTAGTACATCCGGGAACTGTTCGGATACATCCCGATCAGCAGCAGTCCTTCGCCTTCTTTGGTCGAATTCAGGGCACCTTGCAGATCTTTCATCGTGCGAACGACTTTGCCATTGGCTTTTACAATGATAAAGCCTTCTTCGATATCTGTGTCGGACATTTTCCCGTCACGAATCCGTTTGATACGAACACCACCGTCGATTCCCAGCCGTTTGGCATCGGTCGCCGTCAGTTCTTCGAAGTCGGCACCGAGGGAGCTCAGGCTGGCTGATGCGCTGGATACCGAAACGTTATCGCTTTTCTTGATGATATCCCGGCCACCGTTGCGGTTGCGCAACTCAACCCGGAAATCACGCAGGTCACCATTCCGGTTGACGGTCATGGCAATGACATCACCCGGACGACGACGGCCAATGATCTCGCGCATCTGGGCGTCGGAATCCACGTTCTGACCTTCCATTTTCACGATAACATCACCTTTTTTCAGACCGGCAGCGGCCGAGGCACCGCCTTCAACCACTTCGTTGATGTAAATACCGCGTCCGATTTTAGAGCCCAGTTCCTGAGCGCGGAGGCTGTTCAGCTCAACCGGGATGATGCCCAGGTAGCCCCGTTGTACGTTACCGTATTTCACGAGGTCAGCCGAAACTTTTTTCACCAGCGATACCGGAACGGCAAAACCGTACCCACTATAGTAACCCGTTGCCGAAGCGATGGCCGAGTTAATACCAACCAGTTCACCCCGCAGGTTCACCAGCGCACCACCGGAGTTACCGGGGTTGATGGCTGCGTCGGTTTGAATGAAGGCTTCCACCGGTGAATCCGGTTTTTCGGCGTTGCGGTCAATGTTCTGATCCAGAATACCGATCCGGCGGCTTTTCGCGCTGACAATCCCGGCGGTTACCGTAGATTCCAGATCCAGCGGATAACCAACGGCCAGTACCCATTCGCCCAGTTTCAGGACGTCGGAATCACCCAGTGTAATGGCGGGCAAATTCTTGGCATTGACCTGAATGACGGCGAGGTCAGTCAGGGGATCGGTACCGATCACTTTGGCTTTGAAGCTCCGTTTGTCGGTCATAATGACTTCCACTTCGTCGGCACCCTGCACCACGTGGTTGTTGGTAACAATATAGCCATCCTGGCTGATGATCACCCCAGACCCTGAAGCCTGTCCCCGTTGCCGTTGCGGAGCTCCTCCGTTGCCCCGGCCGAATTCGTCACCGAAGAAGTCGCGGAAAATATCCGGGATCTGTTGCTGACGCACGGTCCGGGTGATGGTGGTTTTAATATGGACGACGGCTGGCGTAGCAGCTTCGGCGGCATAGGCAAAGTCGCCCGGCGCCGACTGCGGAGCGGTCAAGGCGGCTAACCGCCCGATGGGAGTCGACGCGGGAGCCGATTCATTGAAAACAACATCCTGTTTGTTAAATCCCAGGAAGTTGTAAGCGGCCAGCGTGACAAAGCTCGATAAGAGAGCGATGATTGCTAAAGATTTCCAGTTGCTTTTCATGACTTGATTCTAAAATGGGTCGTTTACTGCTTTCGCATCAGTTCACCATGATAACGAAATCCGCTTTTCCAAAAATTCGATTTTCTAACGCAATTAACAAATTTTAACGAACGAATGTTGATAGGCTCAGTAACCACAAAACCAGGTTCGAAAGTAAGGAAAATTTCGATTTTCGGGTATCCCGGTTACGGATTCGGATTTAAAAGTATACCATCCAAGTGACAACATTCATACCAGTCGAATGTTTACGTCAAGCTATGTCATTATGGCGGAGTTTCTGATCGCTGGGGAAGGGTCTGACAGTCAGTTTGGCATACGGTTTTTCAAATAACCGCATATCGTTCCGCACGCTGACAAAATAGCATCAGATTATTTGGAAGCTCAAGCTGCCGGGCCAGAAAACCGTTGGTTCGGAAAGTGAGGGAAAGAGCGCCGGCGGGGTAAATCGGCCTCAGTTGGAAACCGGTTTCATCTGCAATTGCTCACAGGCTTTTTCAGCCGCCGACTGCTCGGCTTTTTTCTTGCTGTAGCCGCTCCCCTGCGCAAACGGTTCGTCGTTGACCGTGACCTGCGAAATGAATTCCCGGAAGTGATTGTTACCGCGCTCGGAAATGATGATAAATTCGACCTTTTTGCCTTCGCGCTGCGCCCATTCGATCAGGCGGCTTTTGTAGTTGGCGTTGTTACTGATCAGCGCTTCGAGGTCGTAATGCGCCAGCAGTTCCTTAAGGATGAACCCGCGGGTAAACCGGAATCCTTTGTCCAGGTAAATAGCACCCACCAGCGCTTCCAGCGCATCGCCGTACATGGAGGTGCGGGAGGGAACAATGCCCCGGCTGCGGCTACCGTCGTATTCAATCAGGTTTTCGAGGCCAATTTTGCGGGCAATGCCGTTCAGCGTTTCGCGGTTGACAATCCGGGAGCGGATTTCCGTCAGAAAGCCTTCATCCTTGTAAGGGAATTTCTTGAACAGAAATTCGGCAATCACCATTCCCAAAACCGCATCGCCCAGGTACTCCAGGCGTTCGTTGGATTCCTTAAATCCTTTGATGGCGGTTTCCCGCGATGCGGAGGTATGCCGGAAAGCGAGCTGATACAGCCCGACATTGGAAGGAGCTTCCCCAATAATGTGCTCGATGGAACGCTTGAATTTTTTGCGTTCGCTATTCCCCAACCGCAGCCGGAAGAAACTGAGAATAGGTTCGAGTACTGGATTGGATGAAGCGGCTTGCACGCGGCTAATCAGGACTGGTGACGATTAGGAATCAAGTTTACGAAATATAACTGAAAAATTGTGTCCGCCAAAACCGAATGTATTACTGAGCGCAATATTAATGGGTCGATGCTGCGCCTGATTGAACGTGAAATTCAGCTTGGGGTTAAAGGATTCTACGTCGTCGGTAAAGTGGTTAATGGTGGGTGGAACGACGCCGTGTTTCATCGCCATGATACAGGCGATGGCTTCGATGGCACCGGCCGCGCCCAGCAGGTGCCCCGTCATGGATTTGGTTGAACTGATGTTCAACTGGTAGGCATGTTCGCCGAAAACCTTCTCGATGGCAGTGGCTTCACTGACATCCCCCAGGGGGGTAGACGTCCCGTGAACGTTGATGTAATCGACATCTTCCGGCCGGATCTGGGCGTCGTCCAGCGCATCCTTCATCACATTCAACGCACCCAGTCCCTCGGGATGGGGGGCGGTGATGTGGTAGGCGTCGGACGACATGCCTCCGCCGATCAACTCGGCGTAGATTTTAGCTCCCCGGGCTTTGGCGTGCTCGTATTCTTCCAGAATGAGCGCACCCGCCCCTTCACCCAGCACAAAACCGTCGCGGTCTTTATCAAAAGGCCGTGACGCCGTTTCCGGCGAATCATTCCGTTCGGACAAGGCCCGGAGCGCATTAAAACCGCCAACCCCCGCTTCGGTTACGGCGGCTTCCGAACCACCGGAAATGGCGATGTTCAGCCGACCCAGCCGGATAAAGTTGAAGGCGTCGATCATGGCATTGGTCGCCGACGCACAGGCCGAAACCGTCACGTAATTGACCCCGTGAAAACCGTACCGGATCGAGAGCATGCCCGATGCGCTGTCGGCAATCATTTTCGGAATGAAGAACGGATTGTAGCGGGGAGTGCCATCGCCGGTGGCGTAGTTTTTGACTTCGTCCTCGAAGGTTTTCAACCCTCCGATTCCGGAACCCCAGATAACACCGGCTTTGTTCAAATCGAGTTTTTCAAGATCGAGACCGGCGTCCTTGACGGCTTCGTCGGCCACAATGAGCGCATATTGCGCAAAGGGGTCCATTTTACGAGCTTCCTGGCGAGGGATGAACTGGTTAATATCCAGCCCTTTGACTTCACAGGCAAATTTTGTCCGAAATTTTTCGGCGTTAAATTTAGTAATCGGACCGGCGCCACTTACACCGGCAGATAAGCCGTTCCAGAACTCTTGTACTGTATTACCAATCGGCGTAAGAGCGCCCAGGCCGGTGATTACTACTCGTTTAAAAGGCATAGAATAAACTACAAAAAGAAACGCTTATTTCACATTCTCTTCCAGATACGTAATGGCTTGGCCAACCGTACCGATGTTTTCCGCCTGATCGTCGGGAATAGAGATGTTAAACTCTTTTTCGAATTCCATAATCAGTTCGACCGTGTCGAGCGAATCGGCGCCCAGATCGTTGGTGAAGCTGGCTTCCGGGGTAACTTCCGATTCCTCAACACCCAGTTTTTCAACAATGATTGCTTTTACTTTGTCTGCAATTTCTGACATTTCGGTATGCGTTTGGGGTTTTAAAAAACTGTGCAAAGAAAGAGATTAAAAACAGTATTGTCAAATAATTTTTTCTATTGAAAATCGTTTAAAAAGGTTTGGTTTTTTTTGTAAAAAGACAGATTGACAGGCTATTACAAAATAAAATTGTATTTACCAACCGCTCACCAGTTCCTGACTGCCTGATCCGGTCAGGGACCCGTTCGTGAAGATTCAATCGCCCGGCCGGACTCATTCTGCTGTCTGATAGACCCGGATAAATAGGATTAAATCAATATATTGTAATTAACCGGCTGAACCCGGTAAAGGTTATAAAAACCGGCATTTTGATGAAACCGATCCGTGTAAGGCGGTAATTGCGTAGCTTTGTCCGAAAAAAGCCCGTGAAGCTTCCCAAACTGAAACATACCCAGTCGGGTCACTTTTTCCTGATCGCGGGACCCTGCGCTATCGAAAGCCAGGACCTGGCCCTGGAAATCGCCGAAAAGCTGGTCGCGATGACGGATCGGCTGCAAATTCCGTTCGTTTTTAAAGGATCGTACCGCAAAGCCAATCGGACCAAACTGAACTCATTTACCGGCATTGGCGACCAGGTGGCGCTGGAGATTCTGAAAAAAGTCGGGGATACGTTCCAGGTGCCGACGCTCACGGATTTTCACGAATCAGATGAAGCCGAAAGGGCGGCCGCCTACGTGGACGTGCTCCAGATTCCGGCTTTTTTGTGCCGCCAAACCGATATGCTGACAGCCGCTGCGACTACCGGAAAGGTGGTAAATGTCAAAAAAGGGCAATTTATGTCGGGCGAATCGATGGCTTTTGCCGTTGAGAAAATAAAAGCCGTTAACCCGGAAGCCGAGGTTTTTCTGACCGACCGGGGGAATTCCTTCGGCTATGGCGATCTGGTGGTCGATTACCGGAATCTGCCGATTATGCAGGCTCACGGTGTACCGGTGGTGATGGATTGCACCCACTCGTTGCAGCAACCCAACCAGGCATCCGGGGTAACCGGCGGAAAACCGGCCCTGATTGCCACCATTGCCAAGGCGGCCATTGCCGTGGGAGCCGACGGGTTGTTTATCGAGACGCATCCTAATCCATCGGACGCCAAATCAGACGGGGCTAATATGTTGCCACTGAGTCAGTTGGAAGCGTTGCTGGAGAAGCTGATCCGGATTCGGGAAGCAATTTCCTGACGGAAATTTAGTAGATATTCCCGTAATGATACTCTCTCTGTAAACCACCCTGCCATCTGTATGCAAACCCGCTACGCCACCAATCCAACGGATTTTAAACAGTATGATACGGACCGCATACGGCGGGATTTTTTGATCGAAAACCTGTTCACGGCTGATTCGTTCGAACTGGTTTATTCCCATTACGACCGGATGATTGTGGGGGGCGTCATGCCCGTTGAAACGCCACAGATGTTGCCAACCTACGATGAGCTGAGGGCCGAATTCTTCCTTCAGCGCCGGGAACTGGGCATCCTCAATGTGGGTGGAGACGGAACGGTTACCGTTGACGGGCAGGTGTTCGAACTGACGAAGAAGGATTGTCTCTACGTTGGCATGGGGAGCCAGGACGTGGTATTTGCCAGTAATCAACCGGAACAACCCGCCAAATTTGCCCTGCTGTCGACCCCGGCTCACCGGACCTGTTCAACGGCGAAACTGACCGCTGCGCAGGCATCGCCCGTGGATTTAGGGGCGCAGGAAACGGCCAACCAGCGTACCATCTACAAATACATTCACGCCGATGGATTGCAAAGCTGCCAATTGGTGATGGGGATGACCACCCTAAAATCCGGCAGTATCTGGAACACCATGCCGCCCCATGTGCACGACCGCCGGATGGAAGCGTACATTTACTTCGATATCCCGGAGAACCAGCGCGTTTTTCATCTGATGGGCCATCCGCAGGAAACCCGGCATCTGCTGGTGGCTACCGATCAGGCGGTTCTTTCACCGCCCTGGTCGATCCATGCGGGAGCCGGAACAGCAAGCTATTCATTTATCTGGGCGATGGCGGGCGAAAACTATACCTTTACGGATATGGATTTTGTTCCCTTGGCGGGTGTACGATAGGCTCTCCGTTCCGGTTAGATTATTTAAAGCGATTTTCGTTGCATTTTCAGGATTTGTCCCGGATGAAATGCTGGAAACGGCAGGAAAATTGATGATCTAGTAGTGAATAAAATGACTAAATGGAAATCGCTGATAATCAGAGGGTATAGATTGAGGGAGGGCGCTTTTTCGGGGATTCATTTTTTGGGCTAATATGATTTTATTCAGACTGAATTACCTTTGAATACATTTTTCACGTCACCTGAAAATTATGTCCATCGTTAACAAAGCCAAACAGGCTTACAAGAAGCTGTTTCCTGCCCCCATTCTGAAGGATTTTCCGGCTGAAAATCTACCCTGGATTGACAAGAAAAACCCCGACGTTGATGGATTTGTCAAGCAATTTCCTAAAGCCGCCCAATTGCCCTATGATCTGGCCGAAAAACTTCGCTTCTGGAACCAGAACGGGTACGTCATTCTCGAGCAGATTATTTCGGATGAGTTGATTGACGCTTATCTGGCGGACGTACAGGAATTGATCGAAAAGCACAAGGAGTACGATATTAACATTCGCATCGATCGCCCGGAATACCGCAAACACCCCGTGATGAAAATTCGGGATGTGCCACGCGAAATTATTGAAGGCCAGTATATTAAGATTATGGAATTCCATAATGCATCGGTGGCGGGTAAAAAACTGATGCTGCACAAAGCCATCGTTTCATTCCTGGAGGCCATTTTTAACCAGAAAGTGGTGGCCATGCAAAGCCTGACTTTCCTGTACGGTTCTCAGCAGGAAACGCACCAGGATTTTCCGTATGTGGTGCCGCAGGTACCGAGCCACCTGGCTGCCGCCTGGATTGCGCTGGAAGATGTGAAACCCGGATCGGGCGAACTTCACTATTATGTGGGGTCGCACAAAGTGAAAAAGTTCGACTGGGGGAACGGGATCTTCTTTAATGGCGAATCAACCAAAAACCCGACTGATTTTGGCAAGTACCTCAGCGCCGAATGCGAACGCATGGGCCTGGAACGCCGGACGCTGCTGATCAAGAAAGGCGACGTGCTGATCTGGCACGCGGCCCTGGCCCACGGGGGCGAACCGATTCTGGACCCGGAACTGACCCGGAAATCGTACGTTTGCCATTATTCTTCCGAATTAGGCTATTACCGCCACCGGCATGATCTGGTGAACGAACCTGTCCGGCACAGCATGAACGGCGCCGACGTTTTTGCCGATCCCACGTTAACGTCTTACGAGAACTCCTTCAAACGCGGGGAGAAGGTCAACTGATCTGCGGTTTTTGCTATTCCCAAAAAAACGCCATCCGAAACCGGGTGGCGTTTTCTGATTCTACCAATCTCTATTCAAATTCGTTATTAATCGACACTCCGAACCGAACTGGCACCGGAGGTATTGGAGCGGATGGAGGCTGAGCCACGGTAGGTCACACTGCTGGCTCCGCTGGCTTCGGCTTCCAGCCGGTCGGTGACGTTCAGGCGGGCGCTGCTGGCTCCTGATACGTCGACTCGGGCCTTGGCCACTTTCAAATCATACGCCTTCAGGGTCGTGGCACCCGATACCTCCCCTTCGAGCCGTTTGGCCTGCCCGGTCAGGGTGACATTCGAGGCCCCGGATAGATCGACCACTACGCGCTCGGCATCAACTTCAAGGGTCGAGGTCGAGGCTCCTGAAATATCAACGTCCAGGTCTCTGACATTGCGAAAACCGGTTACGTCCGACCGGGAAGCGCCCGAAAAATGAACGCCTTTCAGGTCTGGCATCGTCACGTTGACCGTGACACGCTGGCGGTTACGGTTCCAGCTTTTGTCTTTGTACCGAATTTGCAGGGTATTGTTCGAAACCTTCGCTTCCAGGTCTTCCAGGTCGGCACTCCGGCCGGTGGCGGTGACTTTGTAACTACCTCCCCGGGTCACATGAATGGTGAAAGCACTGCCCAGATTGAGCTGGTCGAAGTTGCTGACACTGAAGGTGCGGGTTTCGTCCTGCAGGTTCAGGTTCATGAGTTCCGCCAACCGGGACCCCGAAGGGTGGACGGCGGCCACCGACAGGAAAACCGCAGCAAGCAACAAAGGGAGGGAAAGACGCAGGGCTGAAGACCTTTTCATACTGAACGTTTTTTGACGACTGTTAACTAACCAAAGATGTAAGGTATTCTTAAAAAGTTGCATCCGGTTTTCGGACCGCCGGACTTTTGACGGTGATTGTTCTGAACCTACCTGGAGATTCAGCAAGTCACGGCCGAAAGTCCGGCGATGGGGCCGTTACTGCTCGTTTGTGGGACCGTGGACGCTGCTGGCTCCGGTGGTTCTGGATTTCAGGTTTTCCACCGTACCAAATTCGGCATGGCTGGCCCCTACGGCTTCCACATCGGCCTGCCCCACGTTCATGGCCGTCGCATTGAGTTTGCAGGCTCCGGACAGGTGAGCGTCCAACGTGCTGGCCCGGCCCCGCAAAGTCGCTTTCGAGGCCCCGGTCAGGTCAATATTCAGTTTGGCGGTTTTGACGTCAACCAGGGTTTTGCAGGCTCCGCTCAGGTTCATGTCCAGGTTGTCGATGTTGTCGAAACCGGTAATAATAGACTGGGTAGCGCCCGAAAAATGGATGGCATCTACATCCGGCATCGTCACGGTGAGGCCGATGCGACGGCGATTGCGTAACCGGAAGATTCCTTCGTTGCGGAAATCAACGTGCAGTTCCCCATTTTCCACCCGAACCCGTACATCATCAATGTCTTCCTCGCGACCGTCGGCTACGACTTTGTAGGAATCCCCCCGTTTTACCCGCACGGCGAAGGCTCCGCCGATGCTGATTTTGGAGAAATTGGTGGCCTCGAACTGGCGGGTGTATTCGCCTTTGTGATCAAAATCATCCCCCAGTTCGTTGCGCAAAACCTCATCGATGGCGTCGTTCGTATCAAAATCGTCCCGGTAGCGGTCTTCGTTCAGTTCGCGCGGGTGGGTCAGCGACACCAGACCGTCGGTTTTACTGAATTTCCAGAGGCTGGTTTTCATCCGATCCAATTCCTCGTTACCGAACTCGTTCCGAATGTGCCGGGCAAAGGCTTCGGTCATCCGGAAAGGGCGCTCGTAGGGGATATACACTGTAACGTCAACATCCTGCCCCCGGAACCGCGATCCTGATTTGATTTCGTAGCTATTGTCGAAGCGAATCAACGAATCTTTAACGGCCCAGTTATAGATAATACTCCGGGCGTTGCGCTGAGCGGCCTGCCGGTTAGGGCCCTGGGCTTCCAGCCGTTTCAGCATTTTCCAGGCAGTACCGTCGATGCCTTCCAGTTCAATCGAGGTATGAAAATCGCCGTCGTTATCGTCCAGGTCGTTGATGTCCAGCGTCGGAATGGCAACTGGGGGTTGGATGGCTACGGTTTCTTCAACGTGACTCCGGCTTCTGAATTCGCTCACCAGCGGGGGCACGGTAGCCGCCAGACCGATCAGACCCGCAAACCAGATCGACAACAAGGTGAGGGCAATCGCCGTGGTGACCATCGCTCGCTGCGAAATGATCATCAGACCCAGAATGGCCAGCCCCAGCCCCGGCAGAAAAGCCGTGATGAAAGCCGACAATACCATCAGGGGCGAAATTTCCCGCTGAATCAGGTACGGAATTTCACTGTTGCCGAAGTTCAGTCCCTGCAGGCCGAAAATCGTTCCCAGCGCACCGAGCGACCCGATCATGATCGCAAAACCGACCATCACCAGAAACACGCCCGCCAGCACGCGGATGATCGAGATCAGCCCCCGTGCCATTGGCCCCAGCGCATTCGCCAGACCGTTGAAAATCATGGCGATCATTCGAAACGGAAACAGCAGGATTTTTGCCAGGGTGCTTTCTTCGGCCGTTTCGTTGATATCAAGGCTGCGCTTGATATTGCTCTCGATATTCGAGAGCGTAATGGGCTCCCCCTGCATTTCCATCTTTTCGGTTAAGGTGTTGGCGGGAGGAGAAATAATCCAGAGAATGATGTACGCCAGAAAACCGGTTCCGAACAGAAAGATGGTCAGTACAAACAGCAGACGGACCACACCGGCATCGGTGCCAAAGTAAGCGGCAATTCCCGAGGCAACCCCGCCCAGGACCTTATCGTCGGGATTTCGGTAAAACTTCTTGACACTCTTGTCGTCTTCGAGGGTCGTTGAACCCGGAAACGCAATCCACATGGCGATGTAGAGCACGACCGTAAAACCGGAAAGGCTCCCGAAAAACTCACCACCCCCGTTGAAAATCCCGCTGAACGGCGGCAGGGCCAGAATGAGCGTGACGAAAATCAGCCGGACCCAAACCGGGTCGATGTTGAAATAGTTGGCAATCCCGGAAGCAACCCCGCCCAGAATTTTCCGGCGCAGGTCGCGGTAGAGTTTCCGGGGCGGCTGGGCCGGACGTGGCGGAACCGGGCCGCTGCCCGCGAAGCTCCCGGCCCCCGGTTGCTTGCTTTCGCCCACGGGCGGAACCGTTTCGAACGTTGACTGCGGCCGGCTGGCACTGGCCGATGTCGCACCGATCATGTCTTCTTCTTCGATGGCTTCGAAATCGGCGACGGTCCCCATCGACTGAATCAATTCGTTAACATCCTCAAGAGTAACCACCTGGCGCGGAACGGCCTGCTTTTCGGCGGCTTTGAGCTTGTTAAGCAGCTTTTCGGCAATCCGGTTTTCAATGTCGGTAATGATCTCCTGACTGTCCTCGTAGGTCGAAAAGTAGTGCTGAATCGACGTGAGATACCCTTTTAATTTATCGTAGCCATCCTCCTCGATGTGGAAGATCACTCCGCTTATATTTATACTGATGGTCTTTTTCATGGCAAAAAGCGTGTGAAAGAATCGAGATGAGTTTAGGTCAGTTTTCCGGGCTGGGTGGTGGAGAAGTTGCCTCACCGGCTGATCCGCTGGATTCTGCCGGGGTCAGACCATTGACGGCTGCTTTGTGCGTTTCGGTTTTACTGACAATGGAGTTAACCGAGTCGGATAATTCCTGCCACGTATCGTTCATTCCTTTCAGCGACGCCCGGCCGATGTCGGTCAGCAGGTAGTATTTCCGCGGGGGGCCGGAGGTGGATTCTACCCACTTATAATCCAGGAGCCCGGCGTTCTTGAGCCGGGTGAGCAGGGGGTATAACGTCCCTTCCACGACCATAATGCGGGCGGATGTCAGCTCCTCCAGCATATCGGACGCGTAGACTTCGCCCCGCGAGATAATGTGCAAAATGCAGAATTCCAGGATTCCCTTCCGCATTTGCACCTGAGCATTTTCAATATTCATATCACTACATGACGTTAAATAGTTGATGGAGGTCGGAGCTGATCAGTTTATGGGTGACGGACTTGTTCATCAGTTGTTGTTTACGTGGTAAAAGTGCCCGATCAGCTCCGCCCTTTTCCAGTTTCAGTTAATCAAAGGTACAAAAAGGTACTATGTGATGCAAGGTACTATGAGAATTAAACCTGGCCGGAATGATGAACGGAAGAAATGCCGCGTTGAGTGGTTGATTTGGCGGGAGTTCCAAAATATTCGTAAGTTTATACCCCTTGACTCTGTCCGTCTTTTTCCATGAGAATCACCACCCTCTGTTTTTTGATCAGCGTTTTTACGCGAAAATTGCTTGCGCAATCAATTGAAGTTGGAAACAAATGGATCAATTACGATCAGACGTATTACCGAATTCCAATCGTTCAGCCCGGTGTTTACCGACTCACTACGGCCGATCTGCAACAAGCCGGGATTCCGGTTTCTTCCGTCAATCCGACCACCGTTCAGCTTTTTCGCCGGGGGGTCGAACACGCGATTTACGTAGCCGGAGAGTCGGACCAGCAATTCGATCCGGACGATTACCTCGAGTTCATCGGTGAACGCAACGACGGTCGGCAGGACACGCTGCTGTACCGGCCCATGCAGGCGCAACCGCATCCGTATTACAGCATGTATTCCGATACGGCGGCCTACTTCCTGACCTGGCGGCTGGACGGAAAACCGGGCAAACGGATGGCGGTGAGCACCGAAACCAACCCGACAGGATTGACGCCCGAACCCTATCACATGGCGGAAGAGTTGACAGTTTTGACCAGCGAACTATCGATCAACCAGGCCAACGGCGGGCCGTCCCCGTTTCCGTCGGCCAACGAACTGTTTTTTGAAGAAGGGGAGGGCTATACGGGGCCGATGTTGCACAAAGACAGCCTTGTTAGCCGAACGTTTCAGCTGCACGGCTGGGTACGATCGGCACCGGAAAAACCGCATCTGGCGGTGTTGCTGAACGGCCGCGACAATACTTCACACCAGGTCGATCTGTTGCCGGGAAAACCCAGTGTGGGCCAAAAACCGCTGGCGACGGCGCAGTTTGAGTGGTTCAATACCGCCCGACTATCGGCCGATATTCCACCGGAAGCCGTGTCGGCTTCGAACGAGCTGCTGGTGTCTACGCAATCGCGCGGCCCTTTCGAAACCGACCGCTATTCCGTGAGTTACTACCGACTTTGGTATCCGCAGTCGTTCAGCCTCGCCAACCGGACGCAGCAGACCCTGCACCTGTTGCCCAATCCGAAAGGGCGCTCTTACCTCGAACTGACGGATGCACCCGGGAATCCGCTGGTGTATGACCTGACCGACCCGGTTCTGCCGCGCCGGTTGAAGACCGTGCCCGACGGGGCGGTTTTGAAACTGGTGGTACCCGACACGGAGACCGCCCGCCATATCGGGGTCAGTTTCGGGGCGCAGAAACCGCCCCGGCTGGAACGAACGGTTTTTCGGAAAATCGATCCTGCGAAACATAATTATTTGATTGTGAGCCACGAAAGTCTGATGCAGCCGGTTGGCGAGGTGGCCGATCCGGTCAGGGCCTACGCGGGCTATCGGGCGTCGGCGGCCGGTGGTGGGTACGATACACTGGTGGTGACGACCAAAGAATTGTTGAACCAGTTCAGCTACGGCGAACGCACTCCACTGGCCATTCGCCGGTTTGCTGATTTTATGCTGACCGAAAAAACCGGCTCGGCCGATACCACGAAATACCTGCTGCTGATCGGTCGAAGCAACGCCTACTACCCGAACCGGACGAGTCCCGATCAGTATTTTCGGGATCTGGTGCCGACCATCGGGAACGTGCCCGGCTCCGATTTGCTGCTGACGGCCGGGCTGGCGGGGTGTCCGGAGAATGTACCGGCCCTTCCGACCGGGCGAATCAACACGCTGAACCCGGCGGAAATTCTGACGTACCTCGAAAAAGTCAGGGAGTTTGAGCAGCTACCGGTCAATGAACCCTGGCGCAAGAACGTTCTGCATCTGAGCGGAGGGCATTCTTCGTTCGAACTGGAAACATTCCGGCGTATTTTGGAGCAGGTCGGAAAAACCGCCCGGCAGCAGTATGTCGGCGCGAAGATCACCCTCAAAGCCAAACAAACCGACGAACCCGTGGAGCGCATCGACATCAGCGGGTTGGTCAATTCCGGGGTGGCACTCCTGACGTTTTTCGGTCATTCCTCTCCCGTAGTAACCGATCTGGATTTTGGCTATGCGTCCAACCCCACTTACGGGTACCATAACCAAGGGCGGTATCCACTGATGTTTTTCAACGGGTGTGGCGTAGGGAATATCTTTTTCGGGGCTACGAACAATCTTGCGACCGACTGGCTGCTGACGCCCGGCAAAGGGGCTATTGCGGTGCTGGCGCATAGCGGTTCCGGCTATTCCGGGCCGCTCGAAACCTACACGCAACAGTTTTACCAGACGTTATTTGCCGACAGCGCCTTGTTGAACAAACCGATCGGCCTCATCCAGCAGGAAACCACCCGGCGGGTGCTGGAGCAATACAGCAGTCCGTACGACCTTTCGAATGCCCACCAGATGGTGTTGCAGGGCGACCCGGTTTTGCGGTTGTTTCCGCTGCAAAAACCGGATTTTAGCCTTGGTTCGCCGGGGGTGTTTCAGGCCGGTCCGCAGAAGGATTCGGTGCGGCTGGCTGTGGTGGTTGCCAATACCGGGCGATTCGACCCCCATCAACGGGTGAGTCTGGCGGTTCGGCAACGGCTGGCAACCGGCGATGCCTACTCGTACGGCGCAAAACCGCCTACCGCCATTGCTTACCGCGACACGATTTATTATGCTTTCAGGCCCGATACTGTGCCGGTCGCCGGAAAGCCCGAAACACCCGGCCGGTTTGAGGTGGTGGTTGATCCGGAGAACCGGATTGACGAATCGGATGAAACCAATAATGTCCTCGTTTTTGACCTGAAACCGGATGCGAATGGCTACCGGGTCGTCCTGCCGGATTCAGGGCAGCGGTTTCCACCCGACCGGTTGAATCCGTTGCTGGACGTCACGTTTGACGGCGTTTTTATTCGGAATCAGGCGCTGGTTTCGCCCACCCCACGCATTCAGATTACGTTGCAGGATGAGGATCGCTACCGGATTCGGACGGATACGGTGGGCATGGCGGTCTTTCTGAAAAAACCGTGCAGAGCCTGCGACTGGGAGCGGGTGTCGCTGGGCGGAACCGACGTGAGGTGGAAACCCGCCGGACCCGATAACCGGTTTGTCATCACCTATCACCCCAACTGGCTGACCGACGGCCTGTATGCCTTGCAGGTTCATGCTGCTGACCTGAGCGGCAACCGCCCCGGGCCGCAACCGTACGAAATTCAGTTTCGGGTGCAAACCGACGATAGTCTGTCCGGTCTTCGGGCGACACCGAATCCGTTTTCCACACACACCCGGTTTCGGTTTGCGGTGACCGGAAAAGATGCGCCAGGTGAGGGCCTGATCCAGATTTGGAACCTGAAGGGGCAGGTGGTTCGGACCTTACGGCAAGCCGTTCGGCTTGGCGAAAATACCGTCTTCTGGGAGGGTACCGATCAGGGCGGGGGGCCACTGCCGAATGGAGTATACCTGATCCGGCTGCGCCTGCCCGATGGTCGGCAGCGAAGCGGCAAGGCGGTTTTGAGCCGGTGAGTTTTCGGCTCAGTCCCAGCATTCCATCAGGAGCAGATCGCCGGTCCGGTACCGGATTTTGACAAAACCGTCTTCGGCGGCTTCGTTGCTGCTGCCGGTGCGGTAGCCCAGCGTCAGGGTTTCGTCGTTCAGGTTGTATTTCAATCCTTCCGTCACGATGCCGTCCACCACGCCAACCGGAATGAGGGAAATGATCGTTCCTTTGGCGTACCATTTTTCAAACGAACCGGTCAGCGGAACGATCTTCGAATGATCGTCGATGACGACAATCTTGATCCGGTCTTTGTACCGGACAATATCGGTCATGTTGGTAATAGCATGGTCGGCCCGGCGGCCCGTCGCCCACACAATGTTGACCGCCGGAAAACCGCGTTCAATCAGAAACTCGATGCCTTTATCGAGGTCGGTTTTGTTCTGATCCGGCGTGTGGATGATCTCAATCGGATACTGCCGCTCACGCACTAGCTCAAAATCCGGCTGGTTATCGAAGTCGCCGAGCAGGGCGTCCACCTTGATTTCCAGGTTCAACACCCGCCAGATGGCATTGTCCAGCACCACCACGAACGGATTCCATTCGAGCAGTTGGCCCAGCAGTTCGGGGTCGCAGCTTTCGCCGTTGGCAATCAGCAAAGCCGGTTCCTGTTTATCGCGTACAATATGGTGAGAAGACATAGGGCGTGAAGAGTTCTGAGTGAAGAGTTATGAGTGAAGAGTGATGATGGGGCACGGGGCTTCATCGCACTAGCGGGTGTCAACCAACTCATCACTCATAAGTCCTAATTCCTTTTACGTTTGTCTGGGTTGGTTTGACCCGGTTTTAGCCTTTTCTGGACCGTTATGACATCGTCGGGCGTATTGGCGTTGGTCAATTCCCGCACATCGTCGATGACCAGTAACTCAATCTCGTGCTGCATCAGAATGGTTCGGGGATACGGTTTTCCTTCCTCGATGGCCCGCAGAATAGCCGGATAGGCCGCCGGTTCCCAGATGCAGACCGAGGGGTCCGGAAACTGGTGGTCGCTGTCCCGGAAAACCGTCGCCAGCTTGTCGGGCTTCCGGTTCGAAACCAGTTTTCGGATGGATTGTTCCGACAACAGCGGCAGGTCACACACCACCGCCAGCCAGGCGTGATCGGCGGATCGGTTTTGAAAAGCTGTCAGAATCCCGACTAATGGCCCGGCCACCGCGGCATCATCTTCGATCTGCGTAAACCGGCTTCCGGCCAGTCGAACGGCCTGTTCGGCATTGACGGAAAGAAAAACCTCGTCGCAGTAGGTCGCCAGCAGATCGTATACATACTCGAACTGCGGTTTTCCGTGGTAATTGATCGTGCTTTTGTCAACGCCCATGCGGGTGCTGCGCCCACCAGCCAGCACCAGGCCCAGCAGGGGTGGGGTGGATTCAGGCGGTTTGGTGGAAGTCATGCTTGCCGCCTGTTTTGTCCAGTAACCGGGTTTCTTTGATCACAATCTCGTGCGAAAACGCCTTGCACATGTCGTAAACGGTCAGGGCCGCGACGGATGCACCCACCAGAGCCTCCATTTCAACGCCGGTTTTGGCTTCGAGCGCAGTGGTACACTCGATGATCACCTCGTTGCCGTTGGTCGTGATCGAGAATTTACAGCTATCCAGACCGAGCGGGTGGCAGAGCGGAATCAGATCGGAGGTGCGTTTGGCGGCCATTGTGCCCGCCAGGATGGCGGTCTGGAAAACCGGCCCTTTTTTCGTCTGAATATCTTCGCCCTGAAGGTGCTGCATGATTTCATCGGTCAGCACCACGATGCTCCGGGCGCGGGCCACCCGCCGGGTGACGACCTTGTCGCCAACATCCACCATCGCCGGATTACCTTTCGGATCAATATGGGAAAACATAAGAGAGTTAAAAGTTATGAGTTAAAAGTGATGAGTTATAGCGTTGCGTTAGCCAACTCTTAACTCATCACTTTTAACTCATAATTCCTAAGTGACTGGTAAACAAGGTGGACGGGGAGACCCATGACGGTGTAGAACGACCCTTCGATGCGCTGGATACCGATCATGCCGATGGGTTCCTGCACCCCGTACGCACCGGCTTTATCGAACGGTCGGTACTGGTCGACATACCATTGGATAACGGAATCGTCCAGCGGGTTGAAAAAAACCGTGACGACATCCGTAAACGAAACGGTTTCTTCGGCAGTTAACAGACAAACGCCCGTCATCACCTGGTGGGTGCGGCCTGATAACCGCCGGAGCATCTGCACGGCCTCGCCGGCGTTGGCGGGTTTGTTCAGAATATCGGAATCGACCACCACAATCGTATCGGCACACAGCACCAGCTGATCGCCCAGATCCGAACGAAACTGATCGGCTTTTTGCCGGGCCAGAAACGCCGGAACCTCGGCAACGGGCATATCCGCCGGAAAGGCTTCGTCGGTGGGCCGGACGTCAACGCGGAACGTGTAGCCCATTTCACGCAGCAATTGTTGTCGCCGGGGCGAATTGGAAGCCAGCACAAGCGGGCGGGTCAGTTGCATGGATAATTGAAATATTTTTCGTAACCTTTAAACGGGTAATGCGGGAATCGCATCTTCTACCTGCAAACTTACTAACTAAACCGTCTTGAAAACATCTTTTCCAATTCGGACCGCTACGCTGGACGACGTCCCGGCGCTGACCGAACTGGCGATTCGTACGATGCGGCAAGCCTTCGGTCCCCCGCACAATCCGGCTGAACTGGTGGAAGCGTACATCACCGAAACGTTTTCTTTGGAGCAGACGCAGCAAGAGTTGAACGATCCGAAGGCGACGTTTCTGGTCATGATGGATACGAATCAGGCGTTGGTGGGGTATGCCAAATTGACCCGAAACCGGCCCCCGCGTCAGTTAAAAGGCCAACATGCCCTTGAAATTCAGCGTTTATATGTTTCGGAGGAGCACATTGGAAAAGGATTGGGCCGGCACTTGATGGAAAACTGCCTGCAGCAGGCCCGGTCGGAGGGGTACAAAACCGTGTGGTTGGGCGTATGGGAGCGAAATGCCCGCGCCATCGGTTTTTACGATCAACTGGGTTTCGAGAAATGTGGCTGGCACTATTTTCAGTTTGGTGGTGAACGGCAGCGGGATTACTGGATGAAAAAAGAAGTGTAGCGGGGTGAAAGAAGTCGGTCGTCAGCAGATTCGTTTTGGTATGCTACCCTTCCAAAAGCGGGGCGGACTGACGGTTTTTTGGCTGTTGCTGACGGTTTCGGTGGTTTGGGCGCAGGAAATCAGGATTCCGGTTCCGAACGCAAGAACCGATTCAACCACCCTTTCCGATTCGCTGGCTAAGGTAACCCGTGATAGCGCGCTGGCCGTCCGCGACAGCATCTTGTATACAAAGCTGAAAACAAAGATGGCCAAACGCCGGATTACGCGCGAGTTGCACCGTCTGCTGTTTCACGACATGTACAACAGCCGCCTGAAAACCGGGGATGTCAACGAGATAGAGGTTAATCCGTTTGCTGCCTACCGGGGGCGGATTATCAGCAACATTTACATCCGGCGGCTGGAAGTGCTGGGCCCCAGTGTCTACGATACGTTGCGACAGCCCCGAAGCTGGCTCGAGCGGTTTGCCAACCGGCTCCACGTCGACACGCGTGAGGGCGTGATCCGGCGATCGTTCCTGTTGTTTGAAGAGGGCGACCGGGTGAGTCCGGATACCCTGCGCGACAACGAGCGGCTGCTGCGGAACTCGAACGTTTTTCACGATGCCCGAATCATTGTGGTACCGCACGCCCAAAGTCGGGGGTTTGTCGATGTCTACGTCATTACGCAGGATGTCTGGTCGCTAATCCCATCGGGCAGCGTGGGCGGCCTGAACCGGTTTGACCTGCGGCTCGACCAGCGGAACTTCCGGGGACTGGCCCATACGTTCAGTAATCAGGTGTATTACAACGCCGATGACCCTTTCCAGAAACTGGCGTACCGGGGGCGCTACGTGATTCCGTATATTGGAAAAACGTTCTTTACGGGGCAGGCCGACGTGATCGACACGCGGGATCTGAAGCAGTACGCCCTCCGGTTTTACCGACCGTTTCTGACGCCGGACACTCGCTGGGCCGGTTCGATCGAATTGAGCCACAACCGGTTTCCACGATACCTGATTTTTTCGGAAGACAGCGTTCAGATCACCAAACTCAACTACAATTACAGCGACGTCTGGGCCGGATATTCCTTCAAGCCCTTCTTCAGTTTTCTGGGCGAGGGCGACGACCGCACGCGGCTGGTCGTGGCGGCCCGGTATACGCGCCTGGGCTTTACGAATCGACCGGAAGTCCGGGCCGATACCAATCAACTGTTCCAGAACACCAATGCCATCCTGTTCAGCATCGGTTTGTCGCGACGCCGGTATGTGCGGGATGTCTTAATTTACGGTTTTGGCCGAACAGAAGACGTACCGTTCGGGAGTCTGGCTTCGATTGTCATGGGCTACGACAACGCCGAACTCGGCCAGCGTAAGTACCTCGGTTTCAAGTATTCCAAGGCGCATTACCTCGAGTCGATGGGGTATCTGTACGGGGCGGTGAATATTGGCGGTTTTTTTCGTAAACACAATGATCTTGAACAGGGCGTTCTGGCGCTGGAATCGAGCTATTTTACCCCCTTGCGGACCACCAACTGGGGGAGCTGGCGGCATTTTATCAATTTCCGGTACACCATGGGTGCCCAGCGGTTCAATAACGAATACCTGACGCTGAGCGGCCGCGACCGGCTGGGTATCAACAACGACAATATGCGCGGCACCAAACTGTTGCTGACAAACATCGAAAACATTCTCTTTTCCCGCTTGAATATTGTCGGTTTTCGGGTGGCCATTGTCACCTTCGCCAACCTCGGCCTGGTTAGTTATCAGACGAAACGCCTGTTTCAGGGGCCTTTGTATCAGGGATACGGCTTTGCTTTCCGGCTCCGGAACGAAAATCTCACCTTCAATAGTTTTCAGATTCGGGTGGCCTGGTATCCGAACATTCCGGGCAATGCGGCCCCCATTCGGCCGGCTTTCGAGGGGGTGCCGACGGCCCGTTTCCGTGACTTCGATACATCGGCACCCGAAATAATTCCATTCCGCTGAAACTTTTTTCGTATATGATGTTGTTACATTAAATGTAAAGACATTATATTTGCAACGTTAACAGGAAACTGGAATTCAGGGTTTAATAGTTATTTTGCGTCCGAACCGGAAAGTCCTTTTCCAATTAGCACCCATGACAATGCCAATCGAAAATGACATAAAACAAACAGCCTCCTTCAGGTCGCCCTATCATCGAATGACGGTCAACCTGATGTATACCAACGGGTGGATCTGTGACGAACAGATGCAGCTATTGAAGCCCTACGGGCTAACCATTCAGCAGTATAACGTGCTCCGGATATTGCGCGGGCAATACCCCAATCCGGTGAAAGTGGCCGATATCACCGAGCGGATGCTGGATAAAATGTCGAATGCGTCGCGTTTGGTCGATAAATTGCTGTTGAAAGAATTGGCCCAGCGGACCGAATGCCCCAACGACCGTCGCGCCGTCGACGTCATTATCACGGAAAAAGGTCTGGACCTGTTGAAAACCATGGACCAGCACCAGAACCAGTGGGAGAAGCGGTTTCATAACCTTTCGGAAGCCGAAGCCGACCAACTGAATTACCTGCTGGATAAGCTCCGCGGCTCATCGGAATAGGAACTTTTTGAATCAATAAGTTAATCACAACCAACCAATTGTTTACCCTAAATTTAATTTAATCTCATGTACAAGCAAATTTTAGTAGGATTTATAGCCCTGGCAGTGGCTATTAGCAACCCGGTCGTCGCCAAGGGAACGCCTGGCACTGGTAACAACGCCAAGAAAAATGTCGCCAAAGCCACGACGTATACAATCGATACCGAAAAAAGCGTATTGACCTGGAACGGCAAGAAAGTAACGGGCGAACACTCCGGCCCGGTGAAAGCCGAAAAAGGCTATTTAACGGCGAATGGTGGCAAATTGACGGGTGGGGTGGTTTCGATCGACCTTCGTACCATGACCAGCACTGACCTGAAAGACAACAAGGAGTACCACGATAAGCTGATCAACCACCTGAAATCGGATGATTTCTTCTCGGTCGCCAAGCACCCGGTCGCGACTTTCAAGATTACGAAAGTAAAAACGAATAGCGGCAACACGGCAGATGTAACCGGTGATCTGACGATCAAAGGCATTACGAACGCCGTTACGTTTCCGGTAACCTATACGCTTTCGGGCAACACCCTGACCGCCAGCGGAAAAGCGACCATCAACCGGGCTAAGTTTGACATCCGCTATGGTTCGAAATCGTTCTTCGATAACCTGGGTGACAAAGTTATTTACGACGATTTTACGGTTGACATGAACATCGTTGCTTCGGCCGACAACGCTTCGTCTTCGGTGAAATCCAAATAAGCCGTAAACCGTACCTTCCGTAACGAACCGCCCCCTGACGCTCAGGGGGCGGTTTTTTGTGTTTGCCACTGAAGGGCATTATGTCGTGTGCGGTTGTGAATCAGGTTGGATGAGTGAATTGTCACGTAGTCTGGTGTGGCGTAAATAGGGTATTCACATCCGATTGGGCAAGACCAGGGAACAATAACGCGCCAGGTTAGATCCCGACGCCGGTTTTTTAGGCATTCTCTCTTAACTTTGCCAAGGTCCTGTTTTCTTCTCCTTATCTGCTGTCGTAAATTGTATTGCCTGAATGGAAAGTAGTAAAGTCCCGCCGAAAAACCGTATCGCTCTTTTTCCCGATCATCCTATACTGACCCCGGCAATAAAAATTATTTGCGTCGTATTCGGTATCTATTTTCTGGTTAAGCAATATTATTATACCCCAAATATTCCATTCGGCGATGACCTGCCGACCATCTTTCATTTTCTGTTTAATTACGATCAGGCCCCTACATTATCCGAAAAAATATCGATCATTTTTAATAATCGAATGGTTGAGCACCGCTTATTGAGCTTAAGCGTAATCAGTGCCTTTATTTACCAGCTTTCGGGCGATATTCCGTTGCCTGTTTTATCGACTATTGCGGGCTTAATGTGGGTAAGTATTTCTTTTTTTTACTATACTATTTTAAAACGAAGGAATTTGTCCATCCTTTGGTTGGTGCCCATACTCTGTTTTTTACTCTCTTTTTCGCCCTATCAGCCTTTCTTGTGGCCAATGGCTGCCATGCAGCATTTAATTGTGATTTCTTTGGCCTTTTTAACGGTTTTTCTTCTGGCTAACCACGACCATTCAGGGCCTTCCGGATGGCGCACTTTTTTCTTTCCTGTATCCATTTTTGTCGGTATCCTGACGACCTTTTCCGCTGGGAATGGTATGCTGATCTGGCCCACCGGTTTTCTTATCCTGGTAATACAACGGCGGATAAAGCCGCTTGTTTATTGGTTAATTGCCGCTATTCTGGCCATAGGAGGATATTTCTATCGGTTATCGCTCGATGGAACGCCGTCCAACCAGGCGCTGGAAAAGATACTGGCGAATTATGGCAAAGAAATAATCGGTTTTTTTGCCGGTTTAGGGAGCGCTATTCGGACCAAAGGATACGAAACATTTCTGGATGATAACGACTTGCCTTTCTCGTTAAAATACCCTGCTATTTATTTGGGAATACTCATTACGTTCGTATTTATTGCCCTGTTTGTAAAATCGGTCAAAACCAGGGAGAGGAATAGTTTATCGATTCTCGGTGCTTCGGCCTTTATCTTCCTGACCGTAGCCACCCTGGTTGTCGGACGAACGAATATGAACGGCGATATAATTGCTTTTAAAAGCCGGTATTATTTATACGCTGTCATCGCCATTAGTAATGCAATTAGTACCGTTGCTCTCTTGATACCTTCCTATAAATACAAAGAAATTATATTGGCCGCGTGCTTTGCGCTGGGCCTGGTATTCTGGGGCGTCTGGGAAGTTGTGTCGTTCCATAAAATAATCAATCACCACAATATGCTCGATGCGGCTTTATTTAATTGGCATCGGAATCATAAATGGATTATGTATCAGCCCAGTGCTTTTTATGAGAACTACTTCAATGGTTTTTTTGAGAAAACCGAAAAAAGTGCCTTCCCCTACCGGCTTCCTCCCTCAAGAATAAGCCAGGCTTTTCAGCATAAACAGTGGCGTGATGACTTTTTTCCGAAAGCTCAACCCGTGGAACTCGTTGAGAAGAGCGGGGATAAAAAACTGGTTCAGATTAAACTGGTGAATGAGCAGGCTGCCCCGATCCACGGGATTGATGAAGGCTATTCCGTGGTCATGGCGTCGGAAAAGGATACGTTTATGCTCTGGTCCATTGTTTCCCCGACGGGGGTTCGGAACTTTCTGAAAAACCGGGAAACGTGCCGGAAAGGCTATCGGGTGGAAGTTGAACTGGACCGGGATAAGATGCCCAAAGGCACGTACTGGTTCCACCAGTTTTATTATTCAGGCGATCGCAGCGTCATCAACAAACAGCCGGCGGGTAGTATTGTCTTTTAAACGGCCCGGACCGGTGGTGGGTTAACTTGTTTTAGGGCGCAAAACGCGGTAGGTCGTCCAGAAAATCAACGGTATTGAGCTGGTGGTTGACGCAGCAGCAGAAGTGCGTCAAGCCGTTGGTGACCACCAGGTAAGGGGCCTGGTGCACGTGGTTGTAGCGGGCAATCTGGTCGAAAACCTGCTGGGTAACGGCCACCTGGGGCGCTTTGCATTCAACCAGTAAATACGGTTTTCCCAACCGGTCGAACACCAGAATGTCGGTTCGTTTCCGAAGCTGATTCAGCTTGAGTCCCCCCTCGTTTCGGATCAGGGCTTTCGGATACCCATAGTGATTCAGGAGCAAATGGACAACGTGTTGGCGAACCCATTCTTCCGGCGTGATCAGCACAAACTTCTTCCGGAGCACATCGAAAATATGCGGTTTCCCTTCGATGTGCTTCATATTGTAATCAAAAACCGGTAGGTTTAACGACTCCATTGTTCAAAAATACGGATTAAAGCGCAAAAGAAAGGAATTGTTCCGGACGATCTTTCCCCGCTAGTGGCTTTAATCGCTTTTCCTTTATTTCGATGAAAACGAAAGACGAGATTGTTCAGAATTGGCTCCCCCGGTATACCGGCACCCCCATTGAGGAATTTGGGGAGTATATTCTGCTGACGAATTTCATCAATTATGTCGAGCGGTTTGCCGAAAATTTCAATACGAAGATCTACGGGTTGGGCCGGGCCATGCAAACCGCCACCGCCGACAACATCACGATCATCAACTTCGGAATGGGCAGCGCCATGGCCGCCACGGTGATGGATCTGCTGACGGCGGTAAACCCCAAAGCCGTGTTGTTTCTGGGGAAATGCGGTGGTCTGAAAAAAACACTGGTGGGTGACCTGATTCTACCCATTGCCGCCATCCGGGGCGACGGCACCAGCAACGACTATATGCGCCCCGAAATCCCGGCCCTGCCCTCGTTCCGGCTGCAACGGGCGGTTTCGTCCATGATCAAAAAGCACGAGATGGATTACTGGACCGGTACGGTTTATACGACCAACCGGCGCATTTGGGAGCACGACGAAGTCTTTAAGGAGTACCTGCGGGAAATCCGGGCGATGGCTATTGACATGGAAACCGCCACCATTTTTACCGTCGGTTTTGCCAACGCCATTCCGCACGGTGCGCTATTGCTGGTTTCGGATAACCCGATGGTACCGGAAGGCGTCAAAACCGAAGAAAGCGATAAGCGCGTTACGGGCCTGTTCGTCGAAAAACACCTCCAGATTGGCATCGACTCACTGCGCGAACTGGCCACCTCCGGCGAATCCGTCAAACACCTGCGGTTTGAATGAAGAGTTAAGAGTGGGCTCTGCCAGTTGACGGGTAACGGCGAAGCCAACTCATAACTCTTCACTCTTCACTCAATTACAGTAGTCGCTGATCGCTTTGTAGGACGGGGTGTAGCCAAGTTCGCCGGATTTGCTGAGGTCGAGGCAGCCGCCGTTTTCGTCACCGAGGCTGTGGCGGATCAGGCCGCGAACATAGTATACTTCGGCATACTTCGGATCGAGTTGCAGCGCACTGTTGCAGTCCAGAATGGCTCCTTTCTGGTCGCCCTGCTGCGATCGAAGCAGACCGCGCGTAAAGTAGGCTTCGGAATACGTCGGGTTCAGTTCGATGGCTTTGTTCAGATCGGCCGTAGCTCCCTTGATGTCATTGACTTTGCTCTTGCTGATGGCCCGGTTGAAAAAGGCTTCCGAGCGGTCGTTCGAGAGGGGAGCAATCACATTTCGTTGCTGGACGGCATTGCGCAAACCGTCGAGAACGTTTCGGGTAATCTTTCCATTATAAACTACCTTGGTTTCGGTAAGGTTGTCGTTGTTGATCTCAATGGCGGTAGTATAGTCCAGAATGGCTCCGCGCTGATCTCCGATTTTTCCCCGGCTGAAGCCTCGCCCGTAAAATGCCCGGTAATGGCTGGCTTCCAGGGCGATAGCGCGGTCGTAATCGCTCATCGACCCTTTGTAATCTTCCAGTTTACTCTTGGCAAATCCCCGGTTATAAAACGATTCGCCGTCTTCGGGGGCCAGTTCAAGGGCTTTATTCAGATCGTCGATGGCTTTCTGGTATTGGGCCAGCTGGACCAGCGACGCGCCCCGGCCCGCATACGCCTGGGCCCGTTTGGGATTCAGTTCGATCACTTTGGCGAAATCGGCCAGGCTCCCCGCAAAATCGTCTAGTTTCTGTTTGGTGATGCCCCGGGCATACAGCGCCTGAATGTGGTTGGGATCGATTTCAATCGTCTTGGAAAAATCCTGCAACGCACCCCGGTATTGTTCCAGTCTGCTCCGACTGACACCCCGGAAATAATACGCCTGGGCGTCGTCAGGAGCCAGCTCAATCGCCCGGCTGAAGTCCATCAGGGCGGCCCGGTGGTCGTCCTGTTTGCTTTTGCTGACGCCCCGGCTCAGGTACGCGAGTGCGTCTTTTGCGTTCAGTTCAATGGCCCGGTCATAATCCAGAATGGCCCCCCGGTGATCCTTCAAATTGGCTTTGGCCAACCCCCGGTTGTAATAACTAGGGGCATTTTCAGGATTGGCTCCAATGGCCATACTAAAAGCCTGCAACGCACCCATAAAATCCCCCGATTTGCTTTTGGTGATACCCGCTTCAAAAAAACTGGCCGCGGTTTGTTGCGCCCACAAACCGGTTGTACTCAAAAGGACGCATAAGAGGAAGGAAAGAGGACGGTAATAAGTAAACATAAGTAAAATTACGGTTGAAAGGAAGGCATTGGAAATGCTAAAAATAAGCCTTGATTGCCTATGCTTCAACTTCTGGTTACATTAAATTTTTTTTGTTATGCCCTGATCGATAGGATAGTTATCATTTTTCTTTTCGATTAACAGGTTTTTATAGATGTACAACCAATTAAAATTCTGATAATCAGATGGTTGTAAGGAATAGGGTATTTATTACTACTAAAGGCGCTATCGGTGATATGTCGCTGTCTGACAAAACAAAATTATTGTAGTGACAAAATGTCTTATTAATTCAGATTATTTTGATTTTTTGTGACAAAATGGCCGCATTGGAAGGGTTTTTGGGTTTGGTACATAAGTTGACTAAAAGGGAGTGTAACCAAGAAATTAAAAACATAATCAACATACAGCCATGAGAACTTTAGTCCAATACAACCAATTACCGTCTTTCTTTGATCACCTGGTATCGCGCGAATTCAACCGCCACTTCAACGCTCCGGCCAAAACCGCTCTGCCTGCGGTTAACATCAAAGAAGACGAAACCGCCTATCATCTTGAACTGGCAGCACCGGGTCTGAAGAAAGAAAATTTTGAGATTAGCTTGAATAACAGCCAATTGACAATCTCGGCCAAGCTGGAACAAGCCAGTGAAGAAAAAACGGAAAACTTTACCCGGAAAGAGTTTAGCTTCAATTCCTTCGAGCGGAGCTTCCGGTTACCGAAGAACATCAATAGTGAACAAATTCAGGCCGCCTATACCGACGGTATCCTGAAAGTGGATCTGCCGAAAGTTGAAAAACCGGTGGTTGAACCCAAACAAATTGCCGTAGCGTAAGATTAGTCACGCGTAGAAAGAAACCCCGGCCCGATTGGGCCGGGGTTTTTGTTTGCCAGTGCGTTAGTCTGTTAAATAGCCCGCGTTATGATCAAGTTGACGCCATTGGGTCCCGACGCTGACTAAGTTTCGCGGGTGTTGGACAGAAACGCTTCGAGCTTTTTGGGGTCCAGTTGGCCGTCGGTTCGAACCCCGCTGCAAACATCCAGGCCGAACGGCTGTACGGTTTCAATGGCTTCCCGAACGTTTTCCGGTTTTAGTCCCCCGGCCAGAAAAACCGGTACCCGGCTCTGTTCCACAATCCGCCGGCTGAGCGCCCAGTCGTGTCGTCGGCCGGTGCCGCCCAGTTCCTTCACCGCCAGTTTCGGATTGCCCGAATCGAGCAGCAATGCGTCCACTTCTTCCGCCGACGCCAGCGCTTCGTCGATGCTCAGTTCGTCCAGAACATGAATGACCTGCACCAGTTTGATGCCCGGCAAGGCCGTCCGTAGAAGCCGGTAACTCCCTTCCGGCAAGGCATCGACCAACTGGAGGGTATTGGTATACGCCCGACGGTGGTGCTCGATGATGGCTTCGGCGGTGGGTTCGCTCGTCAGCAGAAACGTGGCGACCGGGGGCGGAACGGTTTGCGCAATGGTGCGGATGAGTTCGTCGCCAATGACGCCCGGGCCGCTGGGCATTTTCCCGACTAAACCCAGTGCCGATGCGCCGGCTTCGACCGCCAGGCGGGCTTCTTCGACGCTGCTGATGCAGCAGATTTTAACGTGCATACCGAATCTATTCGACTAGTTGGATGGTTATTACTACAATTGACGGAACAAAGAAACCACGGCTGGCCTTACTATTCAGCAGAATCATGGTTGAACAGTTAATTTTGTAGTATGAATTCACCGACGGACCCCTACGCTTCACTTCGCTACCCCGAATTTCGGTTTTTTGCTGCCAATAGTTTTCTGATTACGGCCACGCTTCTGATTCAGGAGGTGATTCTGGGCTATGAATTGTACAAAATGACCCACGATCCGCTGGCGCTCGGCCTCGTCGGGCTGGCCGAAGCCCTGCCGTTTATTGCCTTGTCGCTGTTTGGCGGTCACCTGGCCGACCGGCGCGAGAAACGCTCCATTCTGCAAATCAGCCTGTCGGTGATCATTCTGGGATCAGTCATTCTTTACTTTGTTTTTCAACCCTCGGTGGTCGCGCACTTGTCCCAAACCGCCCAACTGGCCGTCATTTACGGTGTGCTGGTGCTGATCGGAACCGCCAAAGGGTTTTATTCACCCACCAGTTCATCGCTGAAACCGTTTCTGGTGCCCCGCGAACTCTACGCCAATTCCTCCACCTGGAGCGGCTCGTTCTGGCAGGCCGGGGCCATTGCCGGGCCGGGAATTGCCGGTTTTCTGTACGTTTGGCTGGGGCTCGATAATTCGTTGCTGGTCGTGATCGGGTTGCTGCTGGTGTGTCTGGTGCTGGTTTCGATGATCAGCAAAAAACCGGTCGTGAAAATGGAGGGGCACCAGGACAGCCTGTGGAACAGTCTGAAGGAGGGCATCCGGTTTGTTTTTAGAACCAAAATCATTCTGTATTCCATTTCGCTGGATTTGTTCTCCGTCCTGTTTGGGGGCGTGGTGGCCATGCTGCCCATTTTCGCCGAGGATATTCTGAAAGTGGGCGCCGAAGGGCTGGGCGTGCTGCGGGCAGCTCCAGCCGTCGGGGCCATCGGCACCATGCTGCTGCTGACCCGGTTTCCACCCACGCACAATGCCTGGCGGAATATGCTCATTGCGGTGCTCGGTTTTGGCATTTTTACCTTGGTGTTCGCGTTCTCGACCTCGTTCTGGCTGTCGGTAGTGGCACTGTTTGTGACCGGCGCGTTCGATAGCGTGAGTGTGGTGATCCGGAACACGGTTTTGCAGATTTTTCCGCCCGACCACATGCGGGGTCGGGTGGCAGCCGTCAACGGGATTTTCGTCAGTTCGTCGAACGAGATTGGCGCGTTTGAATCGGGCGTGGCGGCCCGGGCGCTGGGCGTGGTGCCGTCGGTGGCGCTGGGGGGCGTCGTGACGTTGTTGGTGGTACTCTACGTCTATTACAATTCCAAGGAACTCTTTGCGGTCCGGTTAAGCTAAGACGATTCGGTAACAAACCGGGGTATGGGTTGGAATAACGACCGGCATATCGTTAACTTACAGCCTGTAATCACAAACCATCCGCTCTTGAACATGCGTCTACTACACCTTCTGCTGGGCAGCAGCCTGTTGCTAACCGTTGCGCTATCGTCGTTTGAGTCCCCGAAAAAAGAAAAGAAACTGGTTAAAGTCTGGGAAACCGACTCCACCCTGAAAACGCCGGAATCGGTCCTGTATGATCCCAAAGGCAAGGTGCTGTACGTGGCCAATATTGTCGGGAAAGGCGACTCGCTGGACGGTGATGGTTTTATTTCGAAAGTATCGCTGGATGGCAAAATCGAAAACCTGAAATGGACCACCGGTTTGAACGCGCCCAAAGGCATGGGTATTCACAAAAACCGGCTGTATGTTACGGACGTTTACCGGCTGGTGGCCATCAATCTGTCGAACGGGCAGGCCGAAAAAACCTGGGATGCCGACGACAAAAAGGCCTTTCTGAACGATGTCACCATCGATAAAGCGGGGACGGTTTACGTTTCCGATAACCGGAACAATAAAATTTACCGCCTGAAAGACGACCAGTGGGAAACCTGGGTCGATGGGGGGGATATCAATAATCCGAACGGTTTACTGGCCGTGGGTACCAAAAAACTGATGGTGGGCAGCACCAAAATCGGGGCGTTGCAGGAAATGGACGTCGAAACCAAAAAGCTTACCAAGCTGGCCGATGGTATGGCCAATACCGACGGCATTGTGGCGGTGGGAAAGGATTTCATTGTTTCCGACTGGAACGGGCGGCTTTTCTACATCACGCCCGACGGCCAGAAACAGCAACTGATCGATACCCGGCCCGAAAAAGTCAATGCCGCCGATATCGACTACGTTCCCGGCAAAAAGCTGGTCGTTGTTCCGACGTTTTTCAGGAATAAACTCGTGGCGTATCGGGTGGAGTAAGCGTTAAGAAAAAAGGGGCAAAAAGGCCCCTTTATTATTTTTGTACGCGTATAGCCTTCCGGCGGGAACGTCAGGGCTGCAATAGCCGTTCCACGGCCTGCTGTACCCGGGCGACGCCAAAACCCTGAAAAACCGTATCCATGTAAGCCACAATCTGGTCGTTGCCCAGATTGCCGATGCTGCCTTCGTGGGTATGGTGCAAGTCGCGCGGGGCGGTGTAGGTGCCGCCTTCCACCTCGGTTTTCACGATTCGGTACGCTTCCCGGAAGGGGACGCCCTGCAACACCAGTTCATTGACCCGTTCGACGCTGAACAACAGATCGTATTTCGGATCGGCGAGCAGGTTAGGTTTCACCTGCACGTTTTCCAGCATGAAATCCGTGATCTGCAGACAGTCCAGGATTTCGTCAAAGGCGGGCATCAGAATTTCTTTGAGCAACTGCATGTCGCGGTGGTAACCCGACGGCAAGTTGCTCATCACCAGCGTTACTTCCATCGGCAGGGCTTTCAGGCGGTTGGTTTTAGCCCGCAGCAGTTCGGCTACGTCCGGATTTTTCTTGTGTGGCATGATGCTCGACCCCGTCGTCAGGGCGTCGGGCAGGGTCAGAAAACCGAAATTCTGGCTGTTGTAGAGGCAGATGTCCATTGCCATGCGCGAGAGCGTGGCGGCCACGGCGGCCAGGGCGGTCAGGGCGGTTTGTTCGGTTTTTCCGCGACTCATCTGCGCGTACACTACGTTGACGTGCAGGCCTTCAAAACCAAGTAACTCGGTGGTTAGCGTCCGGTTCAGCGGGAACGACGAACCGTAGCCCGCTCCCGAACCCAGGGGGTTGCGGTTGGCCAGGCGGTAGGCGGCTTGCAGCGTCAGCATATCGTCGGCCAGGGCTTCGGCATAGGCCCCAAACCACAGTCCGAACGACGATGGCATGGCAATCTGCAAGTGTGTATAACCAGGCAACAAATCGTTCCTGTGTTGCTCCGACCGGGCAATCAGCCGGTCGAACACCTGCCGGGCCGCTTCGGCCACCTGCCAGAGCCGGTCGCGGGTAAAGAGCTTCAGGTCGACCAGTACCTGGTCGTTCCGCGACCGACCGCTGTGAATCTTCTTGCCAATATCGCCCAGTTTCCGGGTCAGCAGCAGTTCGACCTGCGAATGAACATCTTCGACGCCATCTTCAATCGCAAACTGCCCTTCCTGAATTTGCCGGTAAATCGTTAATAACTCTGCACACAGCACGCTGAGCTCGTCATTCGTTAAAAGTCCGATGGTTTCGAGCATAGTCGCGTGGGCGAGGTTGCCGAGGACGTCGAACGGAGCGAGGTATACATCCATCTCGCGGTCGCGCCCGACCGTAAACCGTTCAATTTTGGCGGCTGCGGCCGAGGAGTTAGGGTCGGTATTGTCTTTTTGCCAGAGTTTCAAGAGTGTAGCGAATTCAGTGAATGCCGCAAAATTAAGCGGTATTTGGAAGATTTGGTAAAAAACAAAAACCGCCGAGCCCTTCCTGCGACAGAATGACTTGACGGATCGATGCGGAAAAGCGCCCTGGCGGAAACTTAGCGGTTCAGAAAGGCCGAATACATCCAGACCAGTTTTTCCTGCTCCCGGATGTAATCGCTCATCAGGGCGTTGGTGCCTTCGTCGTCGATTTCGGCCGAGAGCGCCAGCAAATGCCGTTCTTTCTGCAGCAGAATTTTGAAAGCCTCCAGGATTTCCCCGATGGCTTTCCGCCCGTCGGAAACTTCTTTGCTTTCGGCAATGCTGGATACTTTGGCGTAGTCCGAATAGTTGTGGGCGGGCGTGTGGCCCAACGTCAGAATCCGCTCGGCAATTTCGTCGATTTTCAGCAGGGAACTGGTATACAGCTCTTCAAATTTCAGGTGCAACTCGAAGAATTTGTCCCCTTTGATGTTCCAGTGGTACCCGCGCGTATTCTGGTAAAACACGGAATAGTTGGCCAGCAATTCGTTCAGCAAGGTAGCCAGTTCTTCACTTTTTTCGGTATTGAGTCCAATGCGGTTCAGTGTTTCCATATTGTGTGTGTTGGATAAATCATTTTTGTGGAGTGGGACAAACCTGCATTTCTGAGTAGAAAATCACCCCATTTATTAACACACGATTCACTCAGACGGTTTCCGAAATAACCGGTTTTACGCGCCCTGAAATCCACCAAAAACCGCCCGCCGACGTCAGGCACAACCCCAGCACCAGCACCCACAGCAGCGGGAAGCCGCCCCAGGCAACCACCTGCGAACCCAGGGCCGGGCCTGTGATCTGAGCCACCGCGTACGCCATCGAATACAGGGCCAGGTATTGCCCCCGGTTGTGGGAATTCGCCCGTTCGACCGTAAACGACTGCATGAACGGCATCGCCAGCATTTCGCCCAGTGTGTTGAAAAACACGCAGACTACCGCCAGTATGGGGGAAAAACCCAGATTGAGCAATACATACGAAAAACCGACCAGCGCCACACCCGAGGCAATGATCCGGGGTTTCAGGTGGGCATATCGTTTTTCAAGGTTGTAGATCAGCGGCATTTCGGTGAAGGCAATCATTAGCCCGTTCATGGTCATCAGCAGGCCAATCCGGGACTCGTTGAGTTGCAGAAATTGCTTGAGGTAAAGAGGAAATAGGCTGAACAACTGCCAGAAACCGATGGCAAACAAGGTCGTGGCCACGGTAAACAACAGGAACAGCGTGTCGCGGTAGGGCGACCCGGTTTTGGCATTGACGCCCTCCACTTCGGGCAGGGATGTGGTCGATTGCCCGGGAAGGGGCAAGTAAGCGCGTAAAACAAGGGCCGCCACAATGCAGGTGATCCCATCGACCCAGAACAGGAGCCGGTAGTCGATGGCGGCCAGGTAACCGCCCAAACCGCCCCCGAGCGACCAGCCGAGGTTGATAGCCAGCCGGTTGAGCGAATAGGCCCGGGTCCGGTTTTCGGGCGTGCTGTAGTAGGCCACCGCCGACGAAACCGCCGGGCGGAAGGCGTCGCCCAGCAGTGTGTAGACGAACACCACGGCACACATGGCGTAAAGCTGTTCCGCCACCTGGAGAAAAATCAGGAAAAAACCGGCAGTCAGCAGGCTGAGAAACTGGATCGGATAAAACCCGAACCGATCCGACAATTTACCACCCAGAAACGTCCCGGCCAGAGCCCCGGCCCCGTATACCGCCATTACCAGGCCTGCTTCCGTAACGCTGTAGTGCAGGTGCTGGGTCAGGTACAAGGTCAGGTAGGGCAGCACCATCGTACCGCTTCGGTTGATGAGCATGACCGCTCCCAACAGCCAGACCGGGGCCGGCAGGCCCCGGTAGGCATCCCGATACTGACGGAAAAAGCGGCTGATCATGCCGCAAAGGTTGTGGGTTGGCGGGGAATAAAAAAGCAGGATTTAGCGTAAGGACGTTATTTTCGCTTCAGTTCCTGCAGGCGAATATTGCGCCAGCGGACTTCCATCGGGCGCTCTACTTTGGTGCCGTGTACCTGCAGCGCGATGAATCCCTGCGTGGCCAGCGTGTCGGTATAATCCGTGGTTTTGACACCGTTCAGGTAGATTTTGACGGTTTTGCCAACGGCTTCGATCCGGTATTTATTCCAGTCAAACTTCTTGAAGGCCTGCCGGCCTTCGGGGTTGTTTTTCAGGTCGACCAGCCAGCCGCGCCGGGCTTCGTCGTATAAACCGCCACTCCAGGCCCGGGCCGCCGGGTCGATTTCGGCCTGGTAGCCGTGCACCCGTCCGTTCTTGAAATCCGGGCGGCTTTCGCTGCGGAACTGAATGCCGGAATTCATGCCGGTATCGACTTTGACCTCCAACTCCAGAATGAAGTCGTCGTAGTTTTTATCGGTACACAGAAACGTGTTCTGGGAGTTGGGTTTTGAAATGCCCACGATCTCGCCGTTTTCGATGCGGTAGTCGTTCTTCACCTTTTCTCCGCGAATGGTCCAGCCGGTAAAGTCTTTGCCGTTGAAAAGCTTGACCCATTTTTCTTTCTGAAAGGAATAGAAAAGGACGGTAATCGAGAGCACAAGAAGAAGGGCGGTTTTTTTCATGGATTTGGGAATTGTTGTTACACAGAGTTTATCAGAGACGATCAGAGTTAATCAGGGGTTCTCTGTGTACCTCCGATTTTCTCTGATAAACTCTGTGTGACAACAATTTTACTCACTCTGGCGTTACAAAAATCTTCGGATCGGAAATCAGTTCGCGGTGTTCTTCCAGAAATTGCTTGAAAAGCCGGATTTCTTCGAGCTGTTTATCAATCGGATGCGTGAGCGAATAACTTTCCACGTACACCTCCCTGAAATCGGTAATGAGGTATTCCATCAGCCGGATGCCGCGTTTTTTCAGCGCGTGGAGGTATAGGTTCTGATGGTTGAACGTATAACGGGGGTGCTGGTAGGAAGCCGTTGTCTTGATGTCTACGGCTTTGAACTTGCCGATCAGATCGACGTAACCGTAAAATAGTACATCGTCAATTTCGTACTGACAATACACCTGCGTTTCGACGATGGGTCGGGGCAGATACCGCCGGAATTTTTCGAGAATGTCGGGGTTAAACCGCTCTTCGTCCTCGCCTTTGACCACCGCATCTTCAAACCGGACCCCGCGTTCCTGAGCGGCCGTCGTGGGCGTTGGCACCCGGTTGATCGTGTCGAGCAGTTGCTGCATCGTGAAGTTCCCTCCGGCCAGGTAGCGGGAGAAGACATTCAGCAGGGTAGGATAGAAGCGGTATTTGATCATGGCTTTGGTTAATTTTTGACCACCAGCACCACACCGAGGACAATCAGCAGCACGCCCATCAGTCGCCACAGGGTGAGTCCGTGTTCTTTGAAGCCCAGCAAACCGTAATGATCGAGAATGACAGCCGCCAGCAATTGACCGGCTACACTCAGACTCAGTAAATTACCGGCGCCGATTCGGGGAACGGTAATGATCACGGTGGTGACGTAAACGGCACCGAGCAAACCGCCGGTCCATTTCCACCAGCTAATTTCCCGTACCGCTTCCCAGGTCGGAACCGGCGCGCGAAGAATCAGGCTAATCACCGTCAGGACCACAAAACCGGAACCGAACGAAATCAGAGCCGCCAGAATCGGGTGGGTTACCATCTGGCGCAGTTGGGAGTTGACTCCCGACTGCACGCTGGTAGCTACCCCAACCAGAAACGCAAAAAGGAAGTAGAGAAAGTTCATAAATTAGTTATGAGTGAAGAGTTATGAGTGAAGAGTTGGCTCTGCGGATTAGGGCTTTTGGCGGACCTTTTTAACTCTTAATTCTTCACTCACAACTCTTAATCCTTTACGGAACGTATGATTCCAGAACGGTCATGTCGCCGTCGGGCAGGAGCGTCACCTGCCGGGTTGACGCGGGCAGCAGTGCACACTGGCCCATTTTGAGCGGGAGCCGGTAGCCTTCGCCGGTTTCGATGGTGAGCGAACCGCCCACGCAGACCAGAATCACGAACGAATCCAGGTGCGTGTAATCGTGCATCACCTCCTGATCGAAATTCAGCACGTTGGTGACGAAGTAATCACTCGTTACGGCATTGACGCTGTGATTCGGCTGCGGGTCATACGGGGTTTTGTAGTGATCGTAATGGCGGTAATCGATCGCGTCGACGGCCAGTTCGGTGTGCAGTTCGCGTTTCTGGCCTTTGTCGTCGGTGCGGTCGAAGTCGTAAATCCGGTACGTGATGTCGGAGGTTTGCTGAATCTCGGCCAGTAGAATGCCTTTTCCAATAAAGTGAACCCGGCCCGCCGGTAAGAAGAAAACGTCGCCCGCATTCACCGGTTCGATGTTCAGCAGGTCCATCAGCGTGTTGTCGGCGACAGCTTTCACGTATTCGTCCTTCGTCACTTCGCGGGTAAAACCGGAGTTGAGGGTCGCGCCTTCGTCGGCTTTGATGATGTACCACATCTCGGTTTTGCCGAAACTGTTGTGCCGCTTTTTGGCCAGCTCGTCGTTCGGATGGACCTGGATCGAGAGGTCGTCGTTGGCGTCGATGAACTTGACCAGCAGCGGAAACTCGTTGCCAAACCGGTCGTAAACGTGTTGGCCGACCAACTCTTCTTTATAATGTTCCAGCAATTCCTGCAGGCTTTTGCCCTTCAACGGTCCTTCAGCTACTACGGAAATATTACCCGCAACGCCGGAGATTTCCCACGTTTCTCCACAGTTAGGCAGGGGCGCGAAGTCTTTGTCAAGTACGGTTTTTATTTTCTGACCGCCCCAGATTTTGTCTTTAAAAATCGTTTCAAACGTGAGTGGGTAAAGCATGGCTTACAGGATTTGTTCCAACATTCGAATATATAACTCAATTCCCTGCTCAACTTCCCGTAAATAAATAAATTCATCGGCGGTATGGGAGCGTTCGGAATGGCCGGGACCGCACTTGAGCGACGGGCAGTCGAGCAGCGCCTGATCGGAGGTGGTGGGTGAGCCGTAGGTTTCGCGGTGCAGGGCCAGACCGGCTTTTACAATGGGATGATCCAGCGGAATACTCGAAGGTTTTAGCCGGATCGAGCGCGGCTGAACGGTTGAGCGAATGTTTTTACGAATCGTCTCAATGATTTCCTCCAGCGTGTATTGCTCCGTCACGCGTACGTCGACGGTGAACGTGCAGGTATCCGGCACCACGTTATGCTGTGTTCCGGCGTTGATGATGGTCACGGAGACCTTTACCGGTCCAAGTGTCGGCGACACCTTCGGGAACGGATGGCTCCGGAGCCATTCGATGTCCTGGATGGCGTAGTAGATCGCGTTATCGCCTTCGTCGCGGGCCGCATGGCCGGATTTGCCTTTCGCCGTGCAGTCAAGTACGAGCAGTCCTTTTTCGGCCACGGCCAGGTGCATCTGCGTCGGCTCGCCCACAATGGCAAAATCGATGGATGGCAATTCGGGCAGAATCAGTTCCAGGCCGTCGCGACCGGACACTTCTTCCTCCGCCGTGGCTGCCAGGACGATGTTGTAGGCCAGGTCTTTCTTGTCGTAAAAATGACAGAATGTGGCAATGAGCGCCACCAGACAGCCTCCGGCATCGTTGCTGCCCAGACCGTAAAGCTTGCCGTCGCGCTCCAGGGGGTGAAACGGGTCGAGCGTCCACGAGGCATTGGGTTTGACCGTGTCGTGGTGGGAGTTGAGCAGCAGCGTCGGCTTCGACGGATCGAAGTGCCGGTTATGCGTCCAGATGTTGTTTTTGGTCCGTCTGAACGGAATATCCCGTTGCCGGAAAAACTGTTCAATTACCAGGGCTGTGCGGTCTTCTTCCCGGCTGAAGGAAGGCGTTGCGATCAGCCGTTTCAGGAGTTCGATCGCCGATTCGGTTTGTGTTTCCAACGAATACGCCGTTAGTTGTGAAATCATTCCTCTTTACATCGCTTAAGTTACGGTAGTAGCACTCAGGAACAGAACCGGGCGGTTCTATCCCTCATAAAATTTAATATTCAGATCCCGCAGGAATTTCTTGATAATGTCAACGTGCACACACTGCCCGACGTTCAGAAAGGGGTAGTTCGAAACCCGGGTCTGGCGGCCGTTCACAATCACTTCACGGTCTTCGATGTCGAAGCCGAGGTGCAGGTGGCGTGTCGAGCTTTGCATGCCGTAAATAATACCGCTGGTATCAAAAAGTGGGCCACCGCTTTGGCCGCGTAAACCGGGGGTGCTCATCTCGATGCCGATCACTTCGCCGTTTTCACCCCGCAGGCGCGTGATGATTCCGTCGATCGGAAAACGGGGCGTGTTGCTCCGGCCCTCGGTGGTCCACTCGATATCGTCGAGGTCCGGGTTAAACCGGTAATTCGTAAACTCCGGAAACGGGTAGCCGAGCCGGCATAAACTCCGACCCTGCCGGACTTTGCTGCTGTCGCGCAGGAAAACCGCACAGGAGTTGTATTTAAGCTGGTTATATCCTTTGAATTGAACAACGGCCAGGTCCTGCGTGGGATGAAAATGGTACGTGATCTCGGTGAACTGATCCACTGAATTCACAAACTGGTTGCGGATTCGGATGATACTTTCCTGCCGGAGGCCGTACCGCTTTTCGAGCTCTTCCAGCCGTTTGGGTTGGTTTTTGTCACGCGGAATCGAACGGCGCTCCCCTTGAAACCGCATGTAATTCTGGTGAATGGAATCCGAATTCACCAGTTGTTCAGCTACGTGCTTGCAGGTAATGGCACACGCCTGTTCGTTCACGAAAAACATGGTTGAACAGGCCGGAATTATCTCACTACTCCCATACCGCCGGACAATCGACAAAATAGGCCGCACAAAAGGGTCGACCCGCTCAATGGCTTCAACAAACATAAATCAGGAAAAAAGGGAACGCAAGTTAGCAAATCCCGGTCTGACCCACTAGGGTTTGGGTTCAATTAAACGCGGCAGAACGTATTCCGTAGCGATAGCCCCGTTGACGTTCTGGGCAAAATGGCACTGGTTTCTGACCCGTTGGAGACGGCCCCTAACCAGCGCGGTGAGGGGCGCGCAGAAACCGGGCCGGGATAGCGCGATTGCGCCTGCGGCCTACCCGGCGGATGCGGTTTTCGGCCGGTTTGCTGAAAAACGGGAGGGAAGGAGGCAGGGCAACGGATTCATAAAGAGCAGGGGGTATACGTTCGGCCGGATTGCCTAGGTAAGTTCGGTTTTTTTATCGAGCAAGCTGAGAAACCCTTCGAATTTCTCCCGATACGACGCACCCAGCGGAATTTTAGCCGAGCCAATGAACACGTTCCGGTAATTATAGCTGTTGATCTTGGCTAGGTTAGTCAGGTACGATTTATGAATCCGGAGAAATTTGTGGGCGGGTAATAGCTGTTCAAGCTGGGAAATGATCTCGTTAACCACAATGATTTTCTGGTTGACATAAACCTTGCAATACGTGCCAAAAGCCTGCACGTAATCAATGTCGCTGTAATCGAAACGCTGCATGGCGTGGCCGACTTTCAAAAAAATGAAATTATCTTCCGCCAGACTGTTTTGGGCCACCTGAACGCCCAGCGCCCGGCCGACGGCCTTCGTAAACCGAACGAACGAAAAGGGTTTAAGAAGGTAATCGGCTACATTCAGATCGTAACTGTCGACGGCGTATTCGGAATAGGCCGATGTAATAATTACGGATAGGGGATGCGGTATACTCCGGAGTAAATCCAAACCGGTTTGATCCGGGAGACTAATGTCCAGGAATACCAGATTGAAATGGTGCTGGTGCAGTAGTGCCATTGCCTCCCGGGCAGAACTACAAATCTGTGGAGGCATGAAAAATGGTAGTCTGGCAATATATTCCTGCAAAATAGCTACCGAAGAATCAGAATCGTCTACAATAAGACACTGACGGGATTTCATAGAAAAGGCTATGGTAAGTGGATTTTTCCTTCTGGTCGATGGTATGATCTGGTAAAAACGCAAACGAATTGTTTGCGCAAGGAACGTGTTGCAATCTAGTTACTAATTATGAAAAAGTTATTACATAGCTTGTGTTTGTACAGTAAAAAGTTGCATTTGACATATAAGGAACCTAATTCATAGTATTCTACCCAATTTGATATTTTTTTGGAGTTACTTAGGAAAATGATAAGTGTTTATACTCTATCTCATTCAGTTGATACTGTTAATCTAACCGTTGATGTAGTTATAAGTTCTGTTCAGGGTCTATGGCGGGGAAATTGTACTTAACACTGGTATAAAATCAGTAACATCGCTATTAATTCCAGTCTGGCAAAAGCAATCTCTTTATTGCTTCGAACCAGGTAACGTCTATAGGGTAACGTTAGGGAGGTAGTGATTGTATTTTTTGATTTTTCGTTCGTTTAAACCGTGACTCACAACTAGTAACCTTTTTCTTATGAAATGTAAACTAAAGGATGAAGAGCTTATCCGTTCCTATTTATCCACCCGTCGTGCCGATTGCCTGGATACCCTCTATAAACGTTATTTTCGGAAGGTTTACGGGAGTTGTCTGGCTTTTACCCGCGACCCGGTTAAAGCGCAGGACTACACGCACGACATTTTTCTGCAGGTTTTCATCAAGATTGACCAGTTTCAGGGACGTTCGGCCTTCTCGACCTGGTTGTTCTCCATTTCAAGAAATTATTGTCGCCAAAAAAGCCGGGTTGCCAGTCGAATGGATATGGTTGCGATGGATGAAGTAGATATCGAGAATTTTGCCGACTCGGAAGGGCACGAAACCACTCATTCCATGCTGAATCAACTGGCAATGGTCATGGAAAAGTTATCACCGGACCAACTGGCCCTGCTTCAGCTCAAATACATCGATAATATTGACGTTACCGAAATTGCCCGGCAGTACAACATCAACAACAGTGCGGTCAAAATGCGGCTAAAACGCACCCGTGATCACGTTCTTGACATTTATCAGAAGCACTTTATTGAATAACTCTACAGACATTCAGTCGTCCATCCGGACAATTCGGGGCTTGAACTGGCCTACAACCTCGACCAGGTCGTGTTGAAAACGCATGACTTGGTCAATATCTTTATACGCCATCGGTGCTTCGTCGAGCCCTCCGCCGATGAGTGTAATTCCGTTCTGGTTCAGCACATCCTGCACCTGCGACCAGGTCAGGCTGTTTTTCGCGGCCGTTCGTGAGAGCTTGCGCCCAGCCCCGTGCGAAGCCGAATGGAGGGAGTGGGTTTCGCCCCGACCGCGAACGATAAAACCGGGTTGTGTCATCGAGCCGGGAATAATACCCAGCACGCCCGCACCCGCCGGCGTAGCGCCCTTGCGGTGAACAATCAGTTCCTGCGGTTCTGCGCCCGGGCCGGCATGCCGTTCTTTCCAGGCAAAATTGTGGTGGTTTTCCACCCTCGCCAGCGGTTTTTCACCCAGGGCTCTGGCAATCTTGGCGTGAATCTGGTGATGGCAGGCCGAAGCATAATCGCCCGCCAGATTCATCGCGAGCCAGTATTCCTGCCCTTCCTCACTATCCAGCGACAGCCAGGCCAGGTGTTTGGCCTCCCGGGGCAGCGGTGTTTTTTCCATCGCCACTTTCGTGAAATGGTTGGCAATGGATGCCCCCAGCCCCCGCGACCCCGAATGTGACAGCAGTGCCAGGTAAGTTCCGGTCGGAACCTCAAATTCATTGTTCGGATCGGTGATGCTGGCCATGCCGAATTCCACAAAATGATTGCCCGAACCCGATGAGCCGATTTGCCGGACGGCTTTGTTATGCAGCCCGCGCAGTAGCGGAATCTGCCGGAATTCCGGGCGTTCCAGCACTTCATCGTCCAGCGGGTGGCTGAACTCCCGACCCGCTCCGAAAAGGGTTTCGCGTTGTAGAATATTTTTCAGCTTTCGGGTTTCACCGGTGAGCAGGCTTTCCGGTAAGTCGAAAATGCTGAGACACATCCGGCACCCAATATCAACGCCAACGCCGTACGGAATCACGGCATTTTGGGCGGCTAAAACGCCACCAATGGGCAAACCGTACCCTTGATGGGCATCGGGCATCAGGGCTCCGGCCACCGTAACCGGTAACCGCATGGCAATTTCCATCTGATTGATGGCCCCCGCTTCAATATGGTCGGCCCCGTAGATCGTATATTCTTTCCGGTCCGGGCTGAGCGGTATTTCGGTGGGTATTTCGGCCTTCGTTTTTTCCACCAACTCGGCAGCAATAGTGCCCAAAGTCTCGTTTTCGAGGTATTCCGTGGGGTTCTTCCGTATTTTTTCCAGAATCTCCAGTGCTTCGGCCTGGGCAGTATGCTTGAAAAACTGCTGCATCACGCTGATGGCGATGCTGATAACTTTTCCCTCCGGATACCCGATTTTCCGGAGATCCTTGCCGCTTAGTTTGAGTTTCATGGCAAAAAGTGAATTAGGGCAGTGCCTTTTCGAATCGTTCGTACACCTGTCGATACCGCCGGTGTCGGTCGGTATCCGGTTCGAAGGTCTGGCCAAAACCAACATGGCGCGTGGCATCGGTCAGACTGGAAACCCGTCCGGTGGCCTTCATGGTTAACAAAATCGCGCCAATGGCCCCACTTTCGTTGCTTTCGTTCAGCCGGACCGGGACCCCAAAAATGTCGGCCATCATCTGGACCCAGAACGCCGATTGGGCAAAACCGCCGTTGGCGTGGATCACTTTGGTCGGGCCGGTATGCCGCGACAGAAGGCGTTCGATCCGCAACAGATTGAACAGCACCCCCTCCAGCGCGGCCCGCACAAAATGCGCCCGTCCGTGCTGCCAGTCGACATTCAGGTAGGAGCCGCGTACCCCGGCATCCCATAAAGGGGCCCGTTCGCCCTGCAAGTAGGGCAGAAACAGCAACTCGTCGGAACCGGGGGGCACCGTGGCGGCTTCGGCCAAAACCGCATCCGTTTCCCGTTGGGTCAGTTTTTCGGCTACCCATTGCAGCACATTTGCCCCGTTATTGGTCGGCCCGCCCACGACATAATAGTTTTCGTCGGTGCGATCGCCCACATCCAGGATGTAACTGAACAAACGGCCTTGATCATCGCGCAGTGGCCGGTGAACCGTGCGTCGGATGGCCCCACTGGTTCCGATCGTAATGGTGGTAATACCGGCTTCGATTGCCCCCGCCCCCAGGTTGGCCAGACAGCCGTCCGACGCGCCGATGTATAATTTTGCCGTAGCCAGACCTTCCGTAACCGGGGAGGGGAGCGTCCGGTTTGTCAGACGGCTGGCGTAGGTCGTCGGGACCGGCTCCGATACCTGTTCGGGTCGCAAACCGGCAAAGTCGAGGGCCGGTGGATACCATTCTTTGCGCTGACTATCAAACAGGCCCGTCGCTGTCGCCATCGAATAATCGATCTGATACGCTCCGGTCAGCTGGTGCCAGATGTATTCCTTGATCGAAATCCAGCCGGTGGCCCGGCGCAGCAGCCGCAGGTCGTGTTCACGAAACCACGCCAGCTTGCACAGCGGAATCATCGGATGCAGTGGGGTGCCGGTTCGCTGGTAAATGTCTTTCCCCAGTTCGGCCTGTTCGTGCCGGAGGATAGCCGCCTGTTTTTCGGCGCGGTTGTCGGACCACAGAATCGCGTTGGTCAGCGGTTTACCGGCGGCATCGATCGCCAGACTGCTGTGCATGGCCGAACTGAACCCCACCGCTTCGATACGGGCCTGTTGCTGGCTGACTTCCCGGCACACTTCATCCAGCACGCCCACGAGTTTTTTCCAGATATCATCGGGATCCTGCTCGGCAAAACCGGGTTGGGGGTGGAGGGTCGTCAGGGGCGCCGATGCGTGCGCGATGATATCCCCGGTTTCCGGCTGGAAAGCGAGTGTTTTGACGTTGGTGGTACCGATATCGACGCCAAGAATGCAGTTGATCATAAGGAAGTACGGCCTGAATGTCGTGCAAAGAAATGCGAAAAAATGATGCGGTTTCCGGGCTTTCTTGAAAAACAGGCCGTTTTGTGATAAGTTTGTTGAATGCCTTTTATTATACAATGTCTTTCCATAGATCAATTTCGTTTTTAAGCGTTTTACTGTTGGCGGTCTGGATAACGGCCTGTAATCAGGGCCAGAAACCGGCTACACCTACCGAACCGTCCGGTTTGAGCGGATCGGAACTGGCCCGGATCTATTGCCGTTCGTGTCACGCTTTTCCGTCACCGGATTTGCTGGAAAAAGAGATTTGGAAAAAGAAGGTATTGCCCCAGATGGCGCTTCGAATGGGGTTTATGGCCGATTCACTGTCGCCCTTCCGGCAGATGAGCGAGCCGGAAGAGATTGAGCGGGTGTTGCATTCGACGGCTTTTGCCCAGGTGCCGATGGTCCATCCCGACGATTGGACGAAAATTGAGGAATATTACCTCCAGAACGCCCCGGATACAATGCTTCCGCAGGCTCCCAAACCGCCCGTTTCGTATGACCTGCCGCTCTTCAAGGTGCGTCAGCCAACCCAGCCCGTCGACAACCTGCTGACTTTGCTGACATACGAGCCCCAAAGCCGGCGAATTGCCGCCGGGAGCCGGCGCGGACGCTTGTTTTTCCTCAATTCCGATCTGCAAAAAGTCGATTCTCTGGTAACATTCAGTCCCCCGTCGCACCTGCGCGCCCGTCCCGATGGGAGTCTGGACGTGCTGACGATGGGCACCATGGACCCCAATGACCTGATGAACGGCGAATTGCTGCACATCGTCCGTCAGCCGATTACCCAGAAAATCGAACGAAGCACGTTGCTGAAAAAACTGCAACGCCCGGTCGAAGCGGTGTATGCGGATCTGAACGGCGACGGCAAAGAAGATATTCTGGTGTGCCAGTTTGGGTATTTTGTCGGGCAGCTCAGCTGGTACGAAAATACCGGATCGGGTTATGTGGAGCACATTCTGGAACCGCTGCCCGGCGCGGTGCGGGCGGTGGTGGCGGATATGAATGCCGATGGTCGGAAGGACATTGTTGTGCTGCTGTCGCAAAGCGACGAACAGGTGGCGGTTTTCAACAACGAAGGGGGGGGGCGGTTCTGGAAGAAAACCGTGTTGCGGTTTCCGCCGGTTTTCGGTTCCATTTACCTGGATGTCGTTGATTTTGATCGAGATGGTGATCTGGATTTACTTTACACGAACGGCGATAACGCCGATTATTCGAACTCCCTGAAGCGGTACCACGGCATCCGGTTGTTCCGCAACGAAGGCAACTTTCGGTTCCGGCAAGCCTGGTTTTATCCGATGCACGGCGCCATGAAAGCGCTGGCCCGGGATTTCGACGGCGACGGCGATCTGGACGTGGCGGCTATTGCGTTCTTTCCGGACCTGACGAAAAAGCGACTGGAGAACTTTGTCTACCTGGAAAACCGGGGCAATAACCGGTTTCGACCCAAATCGTTCCCTGAGTCCGACCGGGGTTCGTGGCTCGTCATGGATGCCGCCGATGTTGACCAGGACGGCGACGAGGACATTCTGCTGGGTTCGTTTGCCTTCCGGGTAACGCCTACACCGAAGGAACTGCTCAAGCGTTGGCAGCAGTCGAAAGCCGGGGTAATGCTGCTCGAAAATCAGACAAAAAACCGGAAGTGAGCCGGAAAGTGGAATCCTGCTGGTCCTGCTGGTCGGGATTTCTAAATCCCGACCCCACCTGCCGCGGATTTGCAATCCGCCGAGTCCGTCAAAGAATGATCACCTCTAACAGTCCCCGTTTTCCGGCATAATTCCGGGCTGAACTGTACAAATACTCCTCGGGGTATTCCACAATACCGGCCCGAACGGGATTATTATGCAGATACTGAAGTTTTTGCGCTAAAAATGAATCGCTGAAAATTTCCTTGGGCTCACTGCCGTCCTGCCAGAGTTTGTAATCCTTAATTTTGGGATTGTACCGGCCCGCAAACTCAAAGCGGTAGAGCATCCATTGCTGCCGACTTTCCGGGCCTTCTGTTACGGATTTGACCAACGCTTTGGAGGTGAATTTTTTCAAATCCCGCAGCAGGTCCGACATCGAGCATCCTGCTTTGGTCGACGCAATCAAATGTAAATGATTGGTCATTAGCACCCAGGCGTATAACTCAAGCCCTTTGTGGTGTTGGCAATACCGCAATGAGTCAACCACAATATTTTTGTAAACCGGTCGGGTGAAAACATCGACCCAATCCACCACGGTTAACGTCAGAAAGTAAGCGTATTCGTCGAAAATCGGATTGCGTAGGCCCATGATGTGCAAAGGGGTTGGTTTTCCTTGCTTTGACGGCCTGCGCACCTGGAAGTAACGCTATCGCTGATCAAGATTTGTAATCTTGATCTCCTCTGTCGCGGATTTTAAATCCGGGGCAGGTAGGGTCGGGATTGCAAATCCCGACCAGCAGTTTGAGTTGCAAATCCCGACCAGCGGTTCGAGCTTTTACCACGTCACGGCTTTCAGCCGGACGCCCTGCGGATTTTCGGCGTCGGACAATTTAAGAGCCGATTTACCGGTTTCCACCTGATAATTCATGGTTTCCGGCTTCAGCTCATCCTTACGGGCGTCGCGGTTGATGTTACTTTTGGGCGCACAGGCGTAGAAACCCCGGTAATTGCCGCTGCTGGGCGTAATGACCAACGTGCGGTCGGCTTCGTTGACTTTCACCGTTCCTTTGAAATAAGTATACGCTTCGGTCCGGCAGTTATAGCTGGTGGTTGAATTAACAATGTATTCTTCATACGTGCCGTTCGCGTGAAATTCGAACACGAGCGCCTGTTCGTAGGCGTTACCGGTGTACTTGCCGTTATAATCCCAGAAATTGGTGGGCGAGAAGGTGCCGTATGACCATTTGCCGACCAGTTCCGCCGGGATTTTACCGGCTCCTCCCGACGGTTTCTCTCCGGTATCCGGATCGATGTCAACATGACTCCCTTTTTTGCAGGCTACGGAAAGAAGGACCAGCGCCAGAAGCGCAATAAAACGCATTTTCATGGTTGTTCAGTAGTTTTTGTTGTTCGTCGTTCTGGTTGCCAGAATCGTTACAAAACAAAGGAAGATGACTTCTGAAGCCAAAAAACGAGCTTCCCAACAGATTAAACCGGTATCTGAATTGTTGAAAAGCGGGTCTAGACTGTGAACAGGCCTGGTGAATGAAGGCGGTCGGTCCGCGAAGGGACCACCGCCGGTAAGTAATTTTCCGGCCTTTCGGCCTTTGAAAAGAGCCAGGGACACTTTTATCGCCTGGAGCAGTGAATGGACTTTGTGAAAACCCGGTACCTTTTCATTAGCGCGGTATAATAACAGATAAACAAATGCGATACAGACCACTCCTTCTTTTCCTCAACCTGATGCTTGCGTATGCTGCCATGGCCCAGCAGCAGGTGGATATCTGCGTTTACGGCGGCACCTCCGCGGGCGTTATGGCCGCTTATACGGCCCGGAAAGCTGGAAAAACCGTGTTGCTGATTGAGCCCGGGAAACACCTCGGCGGAATGACCTCCGGCGGGCTGGGCCTGACCGATATCGGCAACAAATACGCCATTACGGGCATTGCCCGCGATTATTACCGGCGCATTGGGCAACATTACGGCAAGTTTGAACAATGGATTTTTGAACCCCATGTGGCCGAAAACCTCTTCAACGACTACGTCAAACGCGGCAAGGTCGATGTATTGTTTTCGCACCGACTGGCGAGCGTGAAGAAAACCGGGGGGCAGATTCAGGAGATTGTTCTGGAAAACGCCGGCAACCCGGCGGCCAGACGCACGGTTCGGGCGAAGATGTTTATCGATTGTTCGTACGAAGGGGATCTGATGGCCAAAGCCGGGGTTTCGTACTTCGTCGGGCGCGAAGACAACTCGACGTATAACGAAACGTTGAGCGGGGTACAATTGATGACGGGCCACCAACTGCCCGACGGGATTGATCCCTATAAACTACCCGGCCAGCCGGAATCGGGGCTGGTGTGGGGTGTCAGTCCGGCGAAACTGGAGCCCAACGGCACCGGCGACTCGAAGGTACAGGCCTATAATTACCGCATCTGTCTGACGTCCGATCCGGCCAATCAGGTGCCGATCACGCGTCCGGAAGGCTACGATTCGACGCACTACGAACTGCTCGCCCGGCTCATCAACGCCCAGCCGCAGAAACGCACGCTCAACGACTATTTCATCTGGAGCGGTATGCCCAACAAAAAAACCGATATCAACAACCGCAACGGTTTTTCGACCGATATGATCGGGATGAACTACGAATACCCGGATGGCAGCTACGAAAAACGGGCGCAGATCATCCGCAATCATGAGCGGTATACCAAAGGATTGCTGTATTTCTTTGGACATGATTCGCGGGTGCCGCAGGAGCTTCGGCAGGAAATGCTGAAATGGGGCTATCCGAAAGATGAATACACCGATAACGGTCACTGGTCACCGCAGCTCTACATCCGGGAAGCGCGTCGGATGGTGGGAAGCTACGTCATGACGCAGGCCAATTGCCAGGGCAAAGAAGTGGTTCAGGATGGGGTCGGTATGGCGGCCTACACGATGGATTCGCACAACATTCAACGCATCGTGATCGAGAAAAACGGGAAGAAAATGGCGAAAAACGAGGGTAATGTCGAGGTGGGCGGTTTTGGGCCGTATCCGATTTCGTACCGAGCCCTGATTCCGAAAGAAACCGAATGCCAGAATCTGCTGGTGCCGGTTTGCCTGTCGGCCTCGCACATTGCCTACGGGTCGATTCGGATGGAGCCGGTTTTCATGGTGCTGGGCCAATCGACGGCCTTGGCGGCCTCAATGGCGATCGATGCGAAAACCAGTGTGCAGAAAATTGATGTGGTCAAACTCCAGCAACGACTGAAAACCGATCCGCTGGGCGACGGCAGCACGCCCGAAATTCTGGTCGATAATGAGAATACCACGTTTATAACCACCACTGGTCCCTGGCGGCTGGAGAACAAGAGCAAAGCGGGGTACGGACCGTCGTACCTGATGCATGATGGGACGAGCACGGAAGCTGCGTCGGTGCGGTTTACGCCAGAGATTGTTAAACCGGGTAAATACCGGCTCTATACCTATTACCCCCGGTTGACCAAAAGCACTTCCGAGCTGAGGGTTACGGTTTCGGACGGCAAGAATAGCAAAGTGGTTCCGATTAAACCGGCTGATATTGTGGTGGTGGGGCAGACCGCCGGGGAGTGGGTTTCGCTGGGCGAATATACCTTACCGAAAGGCAAAACCGCATCGGTGGAAATTGCCGTTAAGCAGCCCGACGGCCCGACGGTGGCCGACGCCGTCTTGTTCGTGCCGGCTTTGTAATAGAGGTCATGAAATGCCAACAGTGCCGGCGGTTGTCCGGCACTGTTGGGTCTACGAGCGCTTTCTGGGCCGTACGCCGTTTCGGTTGGCACCGAACGGCCTGCTCTAATCCTGTTTCGATCATTGCGGAATGGCTGTTACTGGAGCGATTGGAAAAATTCGTAGAGTGACGCCAGTTCCTTGTCGGTATACTGCGCCGTCATTTTCCAGGGCATGTTTTCGTTGTCGATCTGCCGTCCGTCAGGCCGTCTGCCGGTGCGGAGGGTGGTGATGAATTGCCCCTTCGTCCATTTTCCGGCCTGGCCAGTGCGGGTAAGGTCGGGTACAGGCGGAAGACCGGGGGCCATGGGCTCACCGCCTTTGAACGTGGGCTGATGGCAGCCGCTGCACGAAATGGCCAGATACTTCCCCTGCGCAATGCCTTCGGTGGTATCGGCCTGGGCGAGCATGGGCCGGTTGTGATCAATTTTCTCCACCGCCAGCAGCGGCATTTTGTCGAAGTAGGCCATGATTTTGACCACCGGGCCAAGGTCGTTGGCAGGCAGCGAATGATCCACCGCCGGGAGACTTTGACAATACGCAATAACGGCGGCCATGTCCTGGGCCGAAAGTAGCGTCGTTTCGTGCGAGGGCATGAACAAGAGCGGTTTTCCGCTGCGGTTCACCCCGTGCCGCAGTGCCCGGAGCCAGTCGGCGGTTTGGTAATCGGCGGGCAAACCGCCTTTACCTTTGGTCAGATTAGACGATACCAGTTGTCCCAAAGCCGCATCGTCGAGCATGATTTTGCCGCTCAAATCGCTGCCGTGGCAGTCGGTACACCCTTTAATGACGGCCAGGTGCTGCCCCCGGTTCAGTGCCTGCGTGTCGGCCGGGATGGTGAGGTTTTCCGCCGGGAACGGGTACGGTTTTTCGGCGCGGCTACCGATGTTGTGGGCGATAAACCCGTAGCCGATCAGCAGCAGGGCGATCAGCGCGACCAGCCCGAGGCCGGTCCATTTCAGAATTTTCAGGAACATGATTCAGCGTATTTGTTGTGTTGATTGTTGGCCGGTGCATCCGGCTTCCGGTGCAGCAAAAGTGCCAAAAACCGGGCGGGTCAACCTACGCAAACCGGATCAATCCCTACGCCCGCCGGATTTTATTTTTCGAAACCGCTCCGGGGCATTAGCGAAAGGGAACGGGGTAAAACCGGCCGTCTTTTTCCTTTCTCTTTCCGGTAACTATTCAATGATTCGGACATGATTCTTGATCTTTTTTCCCTTCAGGGTAAGACGGCGCTCGTCACCGGGGCCAAACGTGGGATTGGCAAAGCAATGGCCATTGCCCTGGCCGAAGCCGGGGCCGACATCATCGGGGTGTCGGCAACGCTCGAACCGGGCAGTGACGTCGAACAGGCCGTCACGGCCCTGGGTCGTAACTTTTACCCGTTTCCCGTCGACTTTACAGATCGGGCGGCTTTGTATACGTTCCTGGAAACCCTGCGCGACGAATGTCCGCCGGTTGATATTCTGGTCAACAATGCCGGAAACATTCGCCGAAAACCGGCCGCCGAACACCCCGACGAGTACTGGGACGAAATCATCGACATCAACCTGAATGCACAGTTTATCCTGAGCCGGGAAATTGGCCGGGACATGCTGGCGCGGGATGTTGATTTTAACCGGAAAATTATTTTTACGGCCTCCCTGCTGACGTTTCAGGGCGGGGTAACGGTGCCCGGTTATGCCGCCAGCAAAGGGGCCATCGGGTCGCTGACCAAAGCACTCGCCAACGAATGGGCCTCGAAAGGAATCAACGTTAACGCCATCGCGCCGGGGTATATTGCTACCGACAACACCGACGCCCTGCGCGCCGATGCCGACCGCAATTCCGCCATTCTGTCCCGGATTCCGGCCGGGCGGTGGGGCGAAGCCGACGATCTGAAAGGAGCGGTTGTGTACCTGGCGTCGCAGGCTTCCAACTACGTGCAGGGTACCATCCTGACCGTCGATGGCGGCTGGATGGGGCGGTAAGTTTGCCGGTTTTACGGTTTTCAGTATTCGGTTTTCAGCTGCTGGCGAGAATGGATCTGGCAAGTCACTGCTCGATCCCTAATCATTAGGTCATTCACCAAATCCTGAAACCATAAACCGAATACCGTAAACACTATCCCCCGTTTCGTAGTTATGAATGGAAACAACCCTCACCATCATGGATACGAACGAACCAAATGAAAATCGGGAAACATTCGACCCGCAGGCGCGGGATGATACATATTATTCCACCAATCCTTACCAGCACGGAACGTCCGATTACGGAAAACCGAGTGAAGGGGTTGGGACCGGAGAAGGACGGGTAACGGCAAACGATCAGAGCGAAACGACCCACGAACTGGTCGGAAACGCGGAGGAATTCCGGGGGAGCCATCAGCATGAAACCCGCCCGGATAGCCACGGATCATTCCAGGAATGGGACGTTGACCCGCACGTCATTGCTCAAAACCGGCATGATGCGGCAACGGCACCGGATAGCGTCGAGAGCGGGTTGCCCAGCAGCCTTGAAGGACTACCCGACAATCCGTCGGATGAAGCATTGTTTGTCCGGAAAGGCGCAACGATGCTCGAAGAAGGTGACGATCCGTCGGAAAGCTACGACCCACACCATATGGGCTATGGAAACGGAGACGAGGAGGAGAAAAAGGACAAGTCGTAAGTTGGTTGAACCTGAATGAAAATGGCCTGCTGGGAACGGCAGGCCATTTTTTGTTAGTTTATAAGTCCGAAGGCGGCCGTTGCGTGAGTTGGCGGGCGTCTTTTACAAGGTGCGAAAAATCGGTATAACCCAGTTCCTCAAACGGATACCGGCTACCGTACCGTTTGTATAGGTGCAGGGCTTTTTTGAAGCGAATCAGTTTCTAGCAATACTTGGGCGAATAACCGAGCATTTCGCTAAAGTACCGGTGTAAGGACGGATACGAAACCCCTAGTTTGAGGCAAATCTGGTCCAGGTGAACCGCTGGCGGGTTACTGAATTGACCAAAACGGGTCAGCGTTGCCTGCACCACCTGAAACCGGTGATCCGGTTCGAACGGCTGGATACGTTTCCACAAAACCGATTCGACCCAACGAACCCGGTCGCGAAAGGCTCCGGCCGCCTGCAACCGTTGTAGCCGGCTGGTGGACTTCAAAATAATACTCGACAAAAACCGCCAGAGCCGGGCCGGGATAGGCCAGCCGGAAATGCGGCTCCGCTTCGTCTTCATAAATGACCCGTCCCTGATTCATGCCAGTAAGCGGAACAACCATTCGACCCCCAGACCGGTGATCAGAAACCGTTCCTTTTTATTCTGTAACAACGTGCTGGGTCCAATCGACAAAACCGCCGTCGCCAATTTCGTGCTCCTGGCCCCGAACGGTAATGATCGCCTTGTACTGCAGGCCCTGGTAGTATTGATTCGCCCGGTTGGGGGCGGTTTCGGTTTCTAGCAACCAATCGTTTCGCAACGACTGAATGTGATTTTTTACCTGCTCCAGTAGTCGCCCGTCCTTATCCCGCTGAATCAGTTTGAATCGCAGGGTGTTAATTTGCAGCGTGTCGCGCAAAATCGCCGTTACGACAGCCAGGTGTTCGGCCAGGCTGTTGCACTCGAACTGAAAACCGCCAGTATCACGTCCCGACGACACCAGACACCCAATTTTGAAGTGCTGGGTATGGCCCGCGACGGCCACCAGTGGGGTGCGAACGTGCCGGTGAATGGCGCTAAACCGGAGCTGATCCGTAGGCAAAACCGCCTGCCATTGGCCGTTTTTTTTCAGGTCGGCCGCGTGTAGCGCCAGCGCGTTGGTGGCATCGGCGAGCACTTCGGTGCCCCGCAAGGCCGACAGGGTTTTTTTCTGATCGGCCGTGGCCACTACCGAACACGAACCCAGTGGCGCTACGGGTGATAGCTCAACGGGTTGAAAATGAAAGGCTTCGAAAATATTCAATAACTGTGTTTCCAGGTCACGCAGGGCCAAAAAATCGATATTTGCCGGTTTGACAAAGCGGTTTTTCTGGTAGTGCCCCAACAAGGCTGTCGGCGAAAGACGGCCCGTCTGCCGGTCGAACACCTCCAGCAGCAGCGAGTTCAACTCCGAGGGTGTCAGTTCATCCGATAAAATTCGGACCAGATCCGGCCGGTTGATGCGGTGCAGGATTTTTTCAACAATTGTCATGCAGACAGCGCGGCTAACTTTTCTTCATGGATAAGACTGTAGCGGTATTCATCCACAATTTTCCCATTCTTATAAACAGCAGCTCGCTGAATGAGGTCCAGCACAAACCCATTTTTCTCCAAAACCCGCATCGAGGGTTTGTTATACGCAAAAATGCCCGCAAAGAGCCGGATCAAATCTGTATGGACAAATGTATACTGAATCAAATACCGGACGACCGTGGTGGCGATACCCCGGCCCCAGTACGGTTCGCCCAGCCAGTAGCCGATTTCACCCGAAAGCCGGTGAATGTCCGTTTGTGGCACCACACCGGCCACCCCCGCAAATTTTTGATCCACATAAATCCCAAAAACGATCCCTAAATCACCTTTCAGGGCGGTTTCGATAAACCAGACGGCATCGGCCAGCGTGTACGGATGGGGCATCCGGTCGCGCAGATTGAGCCAGAGGGCGCGGTTGTTGGCCAACTGGGCGATGGTCTCGGCATCGGCAGCTTTCAGTGTTTCCAGCGTAATGCCGTTCCCGCAGGCAATCTCGATTCGCGTGTTCATATTGGCAAAGGTGCGGGAAAAGGAAATGGATTCCGGTGTAAAATTCTATCAATTTGGTCAAAAACCTGTTTTGATGTCAGGTCTTGACCAACTTCGTCCCGTTTGTCCGATCGTTCAAACGGGATGGTGCCTAATTCGGATGCCGCATCGACTCCCTGCTGTTTCAGCCCCTGAACCGTCCGTTCAGGGGCGCTTTTCGCGTTTTATTTGAACAGCAGCTGCGCAAACCCAAACAGGTCGTGCCGCCAGACCGGCCAGGTGTGTCCGCCCGCGTATTCGCTGTACTGGTACTTAACGCCCAGGTCGTCAAACTTTTTCATCATCACCTGACAGTTCTGGTGTGCAATGTCTTCCTTGCCACCCATTGAAATCCAGAACGTTTTCAGATTGCGGTTAATGGTGCTGGCATTGGCTTTCATGAATTCGTACTGCGGGTCAGAGAGCTTGGGGTTGTTGGCAAACCAGCCGGAGCTGAAAACGCCCAGGTGGGAAAACAGATCGGTATTCTTGATGCCCGCATAGAGCGTCTGTAAACCGCCCATCGACAGCCCCGCCAGCGCCCGGTTTCTGGCGTCGGTCTGCACGCGAAAGCTGCCTTCGACGAAGGGAATGGCCGCTTGTTTCAGTTCATTCTCGAACATCCGCAGCACATTTTCGTTGAAACCGGCCAGACCACCCGCGTTGGGCATGTTGCCATCCAGCATCACCACCACCATCGGCTGGGCTTTCTTTTCGGCGATCAGGTTGTCCAGAATCAGGTCCGTTCGGCCCTGGGTGGCCCAGCCGCGCTGGTCTTCACCACCCCCGTGCAGCAGGTACAAAACCGGGTATTTTTCACCCGACTGATCGTAGCCCGGTGGCGTATACACGTACATTTCCCGCCAGGTATTCAACGCTTTCGACCAGTAGCGTTTAATCCGAATATCGCCATGCGGCACGTCTTTCAGGGCGTAATAACCGCCGTCCCGATCCGGAATTTCAATACCGCTGGCCATCCGGCCCATGCCGTAAAAGGTTTCGCTGGCCGGATCGACCACCGCGACGCCATCAATCAGCAGGGAATAATAATGAAAACCCCGGCTGATGGAATCGGTCGTGACGGTCCAGAAACCGCTGGTGTCTTTCACCATCTCGTACTTTTTGCCCAGATCAATCTGCACCCGCTGCGCATTGGGAGCCTTGACCCGGAACAGAACCCGTTTGTCCGGCAAAATCTGCGGATATTTGGCCGAACGAACGTTGGTGGCGGCTGGTGTGCCCAGAACCGTGTACTTCGGCAAAGACGCCACATCAACCGGTTTGAAGAGAAATTGGGAGAACATGTACAGACCGTTTTTCCAGACTTTGAAGTCGTGCCCTCCCGGTTCGATGTAATAAACGTGCGGCACATTTTTCTCGTACAAGTAATCGTGGGTCCGCTTGCTGAAGGTGATCAATCCATCGTTATCCCCGCACGAAATCCAGAGCAGTTTCAACTGCTTTTTAGCTTCATCCGGATCGGGCACCAACTCTTCCGGTTTTTTCGTGTTGGGAGCCGACGAAAAACCGCCCACCCAGGCAAATTTATCCAGATTGCCCAGCCCAAAGTTCAACGACTGCCCTCCGCCCATCGACAGTCCGGCAATGGCCCGGTGCTCCCGGTCGTTCAGAACGGGGTACTTTTTCTCCACAAACGGAATCAGGTCGTTCAGCAAATCCTTTTCAAACGTAGCGAAGGCTTCGACCTTGTCTTTGTCAAACACATTGCCCACGGCGCGGTCGTCTTTCATGGCCCGGCCGTTGGGCATGACCACGATCATCGGCTCCAGTTTCTTTTCTGCATACAGATTATCCAGAATCACCTGCGGAGAGCCGCCCCGGAGCCACTCCTTTTCATCGCCCCCGATGCCGTGCAGTAGATAGAAAACCGGGTATTTTTTCTTTTTCGAATAACCGGGTGGGGTATAAATCAGGGCTTTTCGTTTGTTGCCTACGGTTTTTGAGTCGTACAGCACCGTGTCAAGTTTGCCCGTAGCAATACCCGTGCGAATCTGGTCAAACCCTTTGGGAGCTTCTTTTTCGATGGTTTGTGCTTGGGCCGTTGCCGCCATCAACAGGGTAATGGCTAGCGTAACGGCTAGATACGCCCTTTTCGGGGAGAAATCGTTTCTCATGGTTTAGAGAATGTTTGAGCCAACGTTTAATTTTTGAACAGCAACGGTGCCAGGTCGCGCAGGCTGCGACGCCAGGTCTGGAATTCGTGGGCAGTATTTTCAGAAACATGCGAAACCGCGGGATAACCGGCGGCTTTCAGATCGGCGACCGCCTTCTGAATCCGATCCGGATATTCCTTACTGCCGCAGCTCAGGAAAATCAGCTTCGGCTTGGGTTTCCCTTTTAGATCGTCCGCCGAATAGACGCCCCCGCTCAGCAGGCCGTAAGACCCGAACACCTCCGGTTTGTTGAGGGTAATCAGGCGGGTTTCCATGCCGCCCATCGACAGCCCCGCCATCGCCCGGTTTGCCCGGTCGGTCAGGGTACGGAAGTGGGCGTCCACGTAGGGAATCAATTCATCGACCAGCACCGTTTGAAATGGAGCAATGTTGAAATCGTTGATCCGACCCGTGACCTCGTTGGTCATGCCGTAGGTCATCACAATAATAAATGGCTTGATTTTGCCTTCCGCAATCAGGTTATCCATAATCAGGTTAGCCCGTCCCTGATTGCTCCAGCTCGTTTCATTTTCCCCTCTTCCGTGTTGCAGATACAACACGGGATACTTTTTCGCTGTCTCTTTCTCGTAACCCGGTGGGGTGTAGACAAAAGCGCGTCGGGAGGTCTGGGTGCTTTTGGAAGGGAACAGAATCTGCTGTACGTGGCCGTGGGGAACGTCCTTCAGGGCGTAAAAGTCCTGATCATGGGCCGGAGTTTCAAGGCCGCTTTCCCAGCGCGCCCATCCAAAGAAGCTTAAAGCACCGGGATCATTAAACCGGCCACCGTCAATGGCTAGGTGGTAATAATGGAATCCTTCGTCCAGCGGTTTTTCGGTCATGCCCGTCCAGAAACCGTCGGCTCCTTTGGTGAGGTAAGGTCCGCCCTGTCCGCCCAGATTTACCTTAACCGTATCCGCGTAGGGCGCCTTGACCCGGAACCGGGCGTAGCCCTGGGAGTTTACCTGCGGGTATTCCTGCCCCGGCTGGTTTAACGCGGACGGTTTAAAATCTTCCACCACCGCTGGCTGGGTGGCCTGCGAAAAACCGGGAAGCGCGGTTCCACTCAGAAAGAAGAAAACCGCTAACATCGTGTGTTTCATGGCTGAGATTGGTTAAGGGTAAAATCCTTAGGACATAAAACGCTGCTGCCCTGTACTTCTACTTAAACAGCAACGGGGCCAGCTCGTGCAGGCTTCGACGCCAGGTCTGGAATTCGTGGGCGGTTTTATCGGAGACGTACGAAACCGCTGGGTAACCGGCGGCTTTCAAATCGGCGACGGCGGTCTTCACCCGATCCGGATTTTCTTTGCTGCCGCAACTCAGGAAAATCAGTTTGGCCTGGGGTTTCCCTTTCAGATCGTCGGGCGTATAAACACCACCACTGAGTAGAGCGTAGGCGCCGAAAACCTCCGGTTTGTTGAGTGTAATCTGACGGGTTTCCATACCGCCCATCGACAGCCCCGCCATCGCCCGATTCGAGCGGTCGGCCAGGGTGCGGAAATTCGCATCCACGTAGGGAATCAATTCGTCGACCAGCACCGTTTGAAAGGGTTCAATCTTGAAATCCCGGATGCGGCCCCATTTCACTTCGTTGGTCATGCCGTAGGTCATCACAATGATGAAGGGCTTGATTTTGCCCTCGGCAATCAGGTTGTCCATAATCAGATTGGCGCGGCCCTGATTACTCCAGGCGGTTTCGTCTTCGCCCCAGCCGTGTTGCAGGTATAAAACCGGGTACTTTTTCGCTGTCTCTTTCTCGTAACCCGGTGGGGTGTAGACAAAAGCGCGTCGGGAGGTCTGGGTGCTTTTGGAAGGGAACAGAATCTGCTGCACGTGGCCGTGGGGAACGTCTTTCAGGGCGTAAAAGTCCTGATCGTGAGCGGGGATTTCAATACCGCTTTCCCACCGGACCGAGCCGTAGTAGTTTAACGTGCCGGGATCGTTGAAGGTGCCGCCGTCAACCGTGAGGTGGTAATAATGGAAACCTTCGTCCATTGGCCCTTCGGTGGTGCCCGTCCAGAAACCGTCGGCTCCTTTTACAAGCTTGGTTCCTCCCCGTCCGCCCAATCCCAGGCTGACCTTCACACTATCGGCCTGGGGTGCTTTGATCCGGAACCGGGCGTAGCCCTGGGAGTTCACCTGTGGGTATTCCTGCCCCGGCTGGTTTAACGTGGACGGCTTAAAATCTTCCGCCACCGTCTGACTCCCCTGCGCCAAACAGGTTGCGCTCGTTACTGCGGCTGCAAACCATACCGCTATCGTCTTATTCATCATCTGGTTAGTAATTTAGGGTAGAAAAAGCTGCGTATTAGTTGAAAAGCTGCGGCAAGGTCGTGGCCAGGTAGAGCTTGCAATTCATCCAGGTATGCCCGCCCGGCACAATCTGCGTATCCAGCTTCAGGCCTTTTTCCTTAAACTGGGCAATGTTTTGTTTCACCGGCTCGTACAAAAAGTCTTCGGTACCGACGCTGATGGTAAAGAGTTTCAGTTGTTTGTTCAGTTGATCCGCGTTCGGCGACCAATCGCTGAAGTTCTTTTTAAATTCCTCCGTGGCGGTATACGGTGCGTACGAACACACGTACGCGAACTTGTCGGGATTGGTCAGTCCGATGTTCAGCGTTTGGCCTCCGCCCACCGAAAAACCGGCCACCGCCCGGCTTTTGCTCTCCTTCAGAACCGGGTAATTTGCTTCGATAAAGGGCACAATGTCATTCACCATATCTTTGGTAAAATCAGCCATTGGAGCGGGGCGCACATTCCCGTAGGGCATGACAATGAGCATCGGTTTGGCCTTACCCTGCGCAATCAAATTGTCGGCAATCAGGTTGGCGCGGCCCACTTTGGTCCAGGTTTCTTCCGTATCCGAACCGCCGTGAATTAGATACAGCACGGGATACTTCGTTTTGCCGTTGGGATTAAAACCGGGTGGGGTGTAGACCAGTAACTGACGGGTTGTCCCCAGCGTACCCGACTTGTAATAGCGGTAGCTGATTTTGCCGTGCGGTACGTTCTGGAGCGAATGAATCAGTGGCTGGTCGCCCGGCACCTCGACAATGCTGCGTTTAAAGCGCTCATTGGCAAAGATGTACGTATTGCTCGGATCGGCAAGCTGAACGCTGTCCACCGTAAAGCTGTAGGGATAAATATCCGGTTTGACAGGCGGCACCGTGACGCTCCAGATCCCGGACGTATCTTTCGTCAGGGCAACCGGTGACTTCAGAAATTCACCGTTCAGGGTCACTTTCTGGGCTCTCTTCGAAAAATACCGGAACGTGATGCTGTGGTCGGGATGCACGTCGGGCGAGCTGATGGCGGGCGGGCGTTGCTGGGCCAAAACCGTCATTGCCGACAGAAGAACGACCTGGAGGGGATAGAGAATACGTTTCATGCGATGGAGCTAGGCTTATTGGAAAAGTAAGGGAGCGGTTTCGGCCACGTATTTTTTGACATTCATCCAGGTGTGACCACCATCCGTGATCAGGCTTTTGAAGTTCACTTTTTTCGCCTTCAGGTAGTCCATAAATTCGACGGTACCCTGGTACAGAAAGTCGTCACTGCCGACACTCACCCAGAACAGTTTCAGTTGCTTATTCGTGTTGGCGGGACTGCTGGTGATGTGCGGAAAGCTTTTGTCCATTTCGGTGGGCGACAGGTACGAACTGTAGCTGCACACCCAGGCAAATTTGTCCATGTGATTAAACGCCGTGCGGAGCGTTTGCCCACCCCCGCGCGAAAAACCGCCGATGGCCCGGTTTTCGCGATTGGCGATTGTCCGGTAGGTTTTCTCCACATACGGAATGACGTTGTTCACCAGATCGGTCGTAAAATCGTTGGCCCGTTTGACCGCATCGACCCCATCCCGAACCGTCGGATCGGCGGGTTTGGTGCCCCCTTTCTGCTCCGCTATTCGGGCGGCTATATTGCCGTACGGCATGACAATGATCATGGGTCTGGCCTTGCCTTCCGCAATCAGGTTATCCAGAATCAGGTTGGTTTTACCCACCTTGAAAAAGGTTTCTTCCGTGTCGGTGGTGCCGCTGATGAGGTAGAAAACCGGGTACTTTTTAGCGGTATTCTGGTCGTAGCCCGGTGGCGTGTACACCACCAGCGAACCGGTTGTTCCTTCCAGCGACGGGTAATATTCATAGTTGATGGAGCCGTGGGGAACGTCGCGCAGGGCATGAATCAGGGGCGTATCGCCGGGCACGTCCACCAAACTGGCTTTAAACCGCTCGTTCGGAAAAAAAGCGACATTGGCAGGATCCATCACCGTAACGCCATTTACCTGAAAACTATAGGGATAAATATCGGGCTTGACCGGCCCCACCGTGACGCTCCAGATGCCCTGCTCATCTTTGGTCATTTCGATCGGCGCTTTTAAAAACTGGCCGCTTAACTTAACCTCCCGGGCCGCCGGAGACAGATAGCGGAACGTGACGGTTTTGTCGGCGTTGACCTGGGGCGATACCACCAATGGGCCGCGGGGCGGCTGGGCCAGAACCGTGCCCGCAACGCAAAGAAAGACCCATAGGGGCCAGATACGGTTTTTTAAGCGTTTTCGCATGGTTAAAAGGTTTAAGAGATTGGTAACACTTGAAAGAACTCAAACGGTTTATTTAGTCGGTTTTTGGGTCCGGATAGCCTAGCAGCGCGAGCATCTGGGCCGCGTAACGTTTCCCCAACTCCCGGTATCCGGCGGCATCAAAGTGCAGGTTATCAGTCGCATCGGTACAGCCCGCCGATGAAATGACATGCGCGTTTTTGATGGTTTGCGGAAGGGTCGCAATGATCCTGTTCATACTCGCGCAAATGCCGCCCTGATCGGCATGTACGGTTTCTCCGGCCAGCAGCGGCACCTTTTTCGGTTTCAGGTTCAGGTCGTGCATCAGGTTAGTGTACACCAGCGCGACCTTTTGGGTCCAGAGAGTATCGTTGGTATTCGACTCGCCCTGATGCAGCAGAATGCCCTTGATGACCCCGTCTTTCTGGGCCAGCTTGGCCATCTCGACCAGCCGGGCGTACGGATTTTCGTCATACGCGTTGAGCATATTTTTCATCCAGCCCGGTGCAGTAGCCGTGTACGACTCATAATGGTCTTTATCGAACAGCTCAATTTTACAGCCCCCCACGGCCACATTGATGATGCCGATCCGGACCTTTTCGGGAAGATGAGCGACCAGTTCACGCCCAAAATAATCGGCGGGGGTCAGGCCGGTCCGGCACCGGCACAAGGGCGGGACCGCCGTATACCATTGCCCCATTTTCCGGCCCAGGTTGGGGCAGTCTACGGCTTCCATGACCCGAAACCGGCTGCTCACCTTAACCGTATCCTGCGGCTCGATTCTGGCGTTGCCCTCCATGTTGGATTGCCCGAAACACAGGAAAATATAAAAGTTTTTGTCCTGTGCCGAAGCGGTCAGGCTCCAAAGCAGGAAACCAAGCAGAAGCGTGGCGGCTGAAAGATTCTTTTTCATAACGGGTGCCTCATCGCGGGTTGAAAATTTAATCCGGGCGTTCATTTTCAGTGGATTGCGAAGTTTTGGTAGTAATCCGAAAATAATCAAAATCCACAAAACCGCCCGTCTGTCGGGTGGCGTAATGGAACAAACCGAACCGGTAGCCCATAAAATGCGGAATGGTATACGGCATTTTCAACGGTTCGCCAATGGGTTGCCACGATCTACCATCCAGACTATAAAAGAAATGGGCGAGATCGGTCCGATGCTTAAAATGGCATTCGGCCTTTAGATAGACCGTTTTTTGCGCAAGCGGAAGTCGTTGGATGTCAAGCGGTTTTCCGGAAGCCGCACTCACCATGACGATGAAACGCTGACCGTTCTCCCGTTTGACGCCCACCAGCCCGTAGTTTTTCTGCAATAGACTTAGCCCGGCGAAATCCCCATCCTTCAGGCTTGACACATCCAGCAGGGTAGAACCCGAACATTCCGGACTAAGGGTGCGTTGGGTCAGCGTATTCCGGGCCAGTACAAAAGACGTATCAACGCGGCCGGTTTTCAGCCGTAAAAAGCCTTTTCGTTCCGTAACCGACCAAAGTTTGTTGTCGGGGTTGTGGTTCCATTGCCAGACCAGCGGCAGCGCCGGTTCGCCTTTCTTCCGCGTGAATTCGTCGGACGCCACAATGCCCGGAATGAGGCCTTTGCTGGCGGGCAGATCAAGTGTTTCGGGCACTTTCCCATTGACGCCCAGTATCGGCCAGCCCTCTTCCCATTTCACCGGGACCAGGTACGGAATCCGCCCGACCCCGCCAAAATCCCGGAAAAGATACGCATACCAATGACCATCCGGGGTATCGATCAGTCCCCCCTGCGCGACCCCCAGATCCTGCAAGCCGATGCGGCCCTCCCACGGCCCTGTAAGCTGGTCGGCCCGGTGAATCACCACCGTACGCATTCCCCCGCGCGGCCAGGTGATGTTGAACAGATAATACTTGCCGTTCACCTTGAACAGTTGTGACCCTTCGGCGGGCAAACCGCCGTTCGTGCCCGAGGGCCTGCTGGCATTTTCGATGATGACCTGTTGGGTCGTACCCGGTTTGATGCCGGAGGCATCGGCCGTCAGTTCAACCAGACGGATCTGGCCCGCGCCGTAAATTAGATAGACCCGCCCGTCATCGTCAAAAAACAGGCTGTGGTCGTGGTAGGATGGTTTGAACGAGGCTTCTTTCCAGGGGCCTTTTTCAATGTCTCTGGTGGTATAGACGTACGTTTTACCGGTGGTCTGGGCAAAGGTGGTTACGTAATACGTGCCCTGGTGATACCGCAGACTGCTCGCCCACGAACCCCGGCCATAGGTGCTTTTTCCGTTGGTCAGGTTCAGGGCATCCACATTAGCCAGCGTATCGTAGGCGTAGCCAATCAGCTGCCAGTTAACCAGATCGTTCGACTTCATGAGGGGAAGCCCCGGACTCAGGTGCATGGTCGTACTGCTCATGTAGTAGGTCTTACCCACGCGAATCAGGGCCATATCCGGCACGTCGGCGAAAAGGATCGGGTTCCGGGCGGTTTGGGCGTTCAGCGCGAAAACCGTACAAAACAGGTAAGCCGCTACTAGAAACGTTTGAAAAAGCTTCCTTTTCATCTGAACCAATTCCTCCGATTACTTGAACATCGGGTCGTCGCCCGCGTATTTCAGGTACTGGAACGAAGCCGAATTCGTGCTGGGATCCCCCGACGAGGTCGCATACATTCCGTACAGACAGCCAATAAAGCTCCCCGCTACTTTGGAACTCAGGAATTTGGCGTCCACCTGGTCTTTCAGAAGCAGCCAGTTTTTCGCATCGGTGGAATACTGGAAACGATACGTATCGCCCAGGGAACTGATGCGAAGCCCTACCTTCCCGGTTTTTCCGGTTAACGGTACTTCCGTCAGCAATTCCATCTCGTTTGATCGGGGCTTGCTTTTGTAGAGTTGGAGAACGTCTTTCGCTTGCGATTTGGATTTACACACCCAGTAGAAATGGCCCTCATCCTGAAGAATGATCAGCCCCGCTTTTTCTTTTTCCGAGGTTGGCGCAAACTCCAGCGCGGTTTCAGCCGTACTGAACAGGTGCTGCTGGCGTTTCCCGATGAACGACGGGTTGCCCAGTTCCATGACGGTTTCGGGCTTGAGTTTCAGCGTCAGTCCCTGTTTCTTCGAAAGCGAATACCAGCTTTTATCGAGGGTGCGCATGAACAGGAACGATGGGTCCAGCTCCTTGTCGAAGGTCAGCGTGTAGGCGAAATTTCCCGACTGGGGCAACGCTCCTTTTTGTTTGATTTCCTTATAATTAACCGGGTATTGGTACGCAATAGCCTTCTCCCCATGCTCGACCATGGGCCAGTCGTCTTTCCAGGTAACAGGCGCAATGAACGTTTCACGACCGGTATTGTAATAATCGCCTTCGTAGGGCCGAACGGCCAGAAAAATGCAATACATCTGGCCGTCGGGCCCATCCACAAACTGCGCATGACCCGCCGACGTGATGGCGTCTTTCCGGTCGGCCGGCAGTTCCCGCTGCGTCAGGATCGGATTGCCTTCAAACGGTACATAAGGCCCCCAGACATCCCGGCTGCGCAAGACCACCTCCGAATGATTGACCGACGTCCCTCCCTCGGCCGCGTAGAGGTAATACCAGCCGTTTCGTTTCAGGATATGGGGGGCTTCAATCCAAACCGGTTTTTTGCTGAGATCGACCCCACCGTTCACCAGTTGCTTTTCTTCTCCGACTACTTTTAACTGCTGGTAATCAAATTCATACATGCGGATGGTCCGGTGCCCTGAGTACAATGGTTTGTGGTTGGGGGCATCGCTATTGTACAGAATGTAGGCTTTGTCAGTTGCTTCGTCAAAGTAGATGGAGGGATCAATGCCTCGCACCTGCGGAATTTTTACCGGATCGCTCCACGGACCGGCGGGATTTTTGGCCGTTACCACAAAGTTGCCGTCGTGGTCAATGTCGGTGCAGGTGAGGTAGTACGTGCCTTTGTAATAACTGATGGCCGGCGCAAATAAGCCCCGGGTCAGCCGTTCGCCCATGAAATCCATCTGGGAAGGACGGTCTATGACATTGCCGATCTGTTTCCAGTTTTTCAAATCCTGGCTGTGAAAAACCGGAATGCCGGGGAAGTAGGAAAACGTCGAATGAACGAGGTAGTAGTCCGGCCCCACCTTCACGACGCTCGGATCGGGGTAAAAACCGGTCAGAATCGGGTTGACCAGCGTGGTTGTCTGGGCCAGGAGGCTCGTACTCAGAATAAACCAAAATGCCGTTAAAACAGTCGAAAATGCTTTTTTTTTCATTTTAGTAAGCGATTAAAAGCAATCGGTCAACTACTCACTCACCAGCGTATATACGTTTCCGGCCTGAGTCGAAATATCGTAAAGCCGGGTTTCTTTCGGTGTCGGAGTGGTTTGATTCCCCGGCGATGCCATCACGGGCGCGGGCGTCTCCTCGGTCTGGTAAAACGGATTAGGGTTCGGACCGGAAGCGGCTTTCAGAACCAATCCATTGCTTCCTTTCAGCGCATTGGGAACCCGCAGGCGCAGGTTACCCCCCAGATTGGAGCGGATTTGAACCTGGGTCAATTTACCGTCTTTCCACTGCATACTCACCACCTCAAAACCGCCGATGGCCCGCAAACCGCTGATCTGGCCCGCCGGCCAGACATCCGGCAGGGCAGGCAACAAGTGAATCGCTCCGTCGGCGCTTTGCATCAGCATTTCCGTAATACCGGACGTACAGCCAAAGTTGCCGTCAATCTGGAAAGGCGGGTGCGCGTCGAACAGGTTGTTGTAGGTTCCTCCACCCTCCGGGTTGGCACCCAGGGGTGAAAGTTGGTTCTGAATCAGGGTATACGCGTGGTTGCCGTCCTGCAACCTTGCCCACCAGTTGACTTTCCAGCCCATGCTCCAGCCCGTCGACACATCTCCGCGGTGGAGCAGCGTGGTGCGCGATGCGTTAAACAGCTCCGGCGTCCGATAGGCAGAAATCTGGGTAGACGGAAACAAACCGTACAGGTGCGACACGTGCCGGTGGTGATCGTTGGGATCGTCGACGTCGTCCAGCCACTCCTGCAACTGGCCGAATTTTCCCACGTGCATGGGCGCCAGCCGACTGCGTTTTTGCTTGAGTGTGTCCACAAAAGCCGCGTCCTTTTTCAGCAATTCCGCAGCCCGGATTGCCGTACTGAAGGCGTCGAAAACAATCTGGTTGTCCATTGTCGTACCGGCATCCAGCGACGAACCGGCGTGGGCCTTCGGCGCATTCTCGGGTGAACTGCCGGGGTTAACCACCAGCCAGTGGTATTTCGGATGCTCAATCAGGAAATCGGCGTAAAACTGCGCAGCTCCTTTTAAAACCGGGTAGATGGTGGCCAGGTAGGTTTTATCGCCATTGTACAGGTAATGTTCCCAGAGGTGCTGACTGAGCCAGCCGCCCCCGCCGATCCACATGCCCCAGAAAGCGCCATCGATAGCCCCGGTTGCCCGCCAGATGTCGGTATTGTGGTGGGCCATCCAGCCCCGGGCACCGTACATGACCCGGGCGGTTTCCTGACCGGTTTCCGACAGTTCCTGCACCATGTTGAGGAAAGGTTCGTGCAGGTCGGCCAGGTTGGTTTTTTCGGCGGGCCAGTAGTTCATCTGGGCGTTGATGTTGATGGTGTATTTGCTGTCCCAGGGTGGCCGCATCCGGTGGTTCCAGATGCCTTGCAGGTTGGCCGGTTGTCCTGCTTCGCCGTTGCGGGCGGGTTGGGAGGATGAAATCAGCAGATAACGCCCATACTGGTAATACAAGACGACAAACGAAGGGTCGTTCGTCGTGCGAAAATTTTTAAGCCGTTCGTCGGTTGGGAGTTTGGCGGCCTCTGCCGAACCCGTACCGCCCAGATCGAGCTTCACCCGGTTGAAATATTTTTGGTAGGCCGCAATATGCGGTTTTAAAAGGGCCGCGTACGATTTGGGATAGGCTTTATTGAGGTACGCCGACGCGCGGGCGTTTTCGTCTCCGCTCAGGTCTTTGTAGTTGTTGAAATTGGTGGCGATGGAAACGTAAATCGTGGCGGTATTGGCCCCATTTACCGTGAGGGTCGAGTCGTTGGCCGACAGGCTGCCCCCCTGGGTTTTAATGCGTGCTATTCCTTTAAATTTCACTTGCCCCTTGACGCCCTCATGGTCTGAGGTCGTTCCGGCCAGGGTCAGTTCCCGCGCGGGGGTGGTTTTGATGGTCGCATTCGTCTGCGGAGTCGCAAAAGAGGCCGTAAACGAAAGTTGTCCCGGCTTGCTCGCGGTCAAGTGCATGACGATGACCCGGTCGGGAAAGGACGCGACTAGTTCGCGGGTATACGTCACGCTATCTACTGTGTAAGTAGTTTTGGCAACGGCCTTTTCAAGATCGAGTTCCCGGTAATAGTTGGAATAGTTTTCGTGACCCTCGAAGGTGAGGTGGAGGTTGCCCACAGGTTGAAACATTTGCCCGTGCGACTTTTTGGTAATAATGGCTTTGTTGGCCAGGTTCTCGGCGTCTTTCTGCTTCCCATCAAAAATGAGTTGCCGGATTTCGGGCAGAGCGGCCAGGGCATCCGGGTTGTCGTTCCGGTTGGGGCCACCAGACCAAACCGTATGTTCGTTCAACTGAACGGTTTCCTTTGGCACATTGCCGTAGATCATGGCCCCCAGTCGGCCGTTTCCGATGGGCAGGGCATTTTCCCAGGTTTTGCCGGCGGGCTGGTTATACCAAAGTTTTAGTGCTGGCTTTTGCTGCGAAATGCCAACCGTTGAAATACTGATAAAAAACAAAAAGAAAAACCGGCGCATGAGTTGGGTAGGTAATGGTAAATCACAGGTTCAATTAATAAGCTTCATCATCTTCTCAAGTAAACCGTTACTCTTTTTGCTATTGATTTAAGACATTGGCAACTCCTTTTTTCTTCTACGCAGTTTGTGACCCTTACAAAGCAGCAGGTAAAATCAAAAAAATGTAAGGGGAGCGCTAGCTATTCCCCTACATTTTGCACTACTATTTCACCTATTAATAACCGGGTTTTGAGGGAATCCAGGCCCGGGAAGGGCCTGGAAATTAATAGAGATAGGTAATTGTATACGGATAAAAATTATTCTCCGGTTTTCCTTCTGCCTGGCTTCGGCAGAAGGAAAACCGGAACACTCTGTTCGATCAGATATATTGATTGATCAGACTTTCCAGCCATTCCTGCTTACCGCTCCGGAGGGGCGGCTCGCCGTTTTCGAGGGTATACTTCCGCAAATCTTCCAGCGTCAACTGGCCTTCCCGAAAAGCCTTTCCTTGCCCTTCGTCAAAGGAAGCATACCGCTCCGCCCGGAATTTGAGGTAGTCGGAATCGCGCAGGATGGCATCCGCCACGATGTAGGCCCGGGCAAACGCATCCATGCCGCTGATGTGCGCAATAAACAGATCCTCCGGATCCGTGGAGGTCCGCCGGACTTTGGCGTCGAAGTTAATCCCGCCGGGTTTGATACCACCAGCCTGCAAAATAACCAGGGCCGCTTCCGTCAATTCGTACAGATTGATAGGGAATTGGTCGGTATCCCAGCCATTCTGGTAATCGCCCCGGTTGGCGTCGATGCTGCCCAGCATGCCGGCATCGGCGGCCACCTGCAACTCGTGTTCGAAGGTATGTCCGGCCAGCGTCGCGTGGTTGACTTCAACATTCAGTTTGAAATCCTGGTCCAGACCGTATTGCCGCAGAAAACCGATAACCGTGGCCGCATCGTAATCATACTGGTGCTTGGTGGGCTCCATCGGTTTGGGTTCGATGAAGAATGTCCCCTTAAAGCCCTGTTTCCGGGCATAATCCCGGGCCATGGTCAGAAACCGGGCCAGGTTCTCGATTTCCCGTTTCATGTTGGTGTTCAGTAGGGACATATACCCTTCGCGGCCACCCCAGAAAACGTAGTTTTCACCATCCAGCGCGATGGTGGCATCAATGGCGTTTTTAACCTGCGTTCCGGCGTAGGCCAGCACCGCAAAGTCCGGGTTCGTCGCGGCTCCATTCATGTAACGCGGGTTCGAGAAGACATTGGCTGTGCCCCACAGGAGTTTCACTCCGCTTTGTTTCTGCTTTTGTCGGGCGTAGTCAACAATGGCCTGCATACGGTTTTCGTATTCCAGTACCGTGGGAGCATCCTCCACCAGGTCAATGTCGTGGAAGCAGTAGTACGGTACGCCGAGTTTGGTAATAAACTCAAACGCCGCGTCCATCCGCATCTGCGCCCGCACATTGGCATCCTCGTGCTGATCCCACTCAAAAACCCGGGTGCCGGGGCCGAATGGATCACCACCCGCGCCCGTGAAGGTGTGCCAGTAGCTGACCGCAAACCGCAACTGCTCCCGCAGCGTTTTGCCGCCGAGAACCAGGTCGGGATTGTACCATTTGAACGCCAGCGGATTTTTCGATTTGGGGCCTTCGTACGAAATCGTATCGATTCCCTTGAAGTATGTTTTTTCTCCCAGTGCGACGGTTGTCATACGTTATAAGTTAGTAAGCGATGATAAATTAAGTGTACCCCATTGGGGAAGGCCCTTCCGCGGAGTCGTCTTTGAGCGGGCGTAGTAAACGCCACTCCGCAGCACTCCTAAAACAGACCTTTTCCTGTTGTGTCAATCTGACACTTATAATAATTGTAAAGTTGACATTTATTTTTTAATTGTCAATACGACAACTAATGTTTTTTCGATAAAAATTTTCTTATTCGGACGAAGAATAGAATTATACCCGGAAGAACTTCAGGAAAAGCTTCTATTAACCGGGGATAAAGTTCAAAAAAGAATCAGCAACCAGGTGGTACTTTTCGGTATCGACTTTATAGTAGAAGGCGCCCCGTTTCGAAAACCCTTTCTGTTTTTCCGCCAGTTTGATCAGCAGGTTGGTCGACAGGATTTTGCGGCTGAAGTTGCGTTTGTCGAACTCGGTGTTGTAGATGGCGTCGTAGAGCTTCTTGAGTTGTGGAATGGTAAATTTTTCGTTCAGGAGTTCAAAACCGATCGGGTGCTGGGCGGCTTTGTAGCGCAACCGCTTGATGGCCAGATCGACCATATCACCGTGGTCGAAAAGCAGCGGGGGCAAATCATAGATTGAAAACCACTGTGCCTGAAAGGTTCCCGAGATTTTTGACTCGTAATCGGCAATCTTCACGAGCGAAAAGTAGGCTACCGAAACCGTCCGCACGATCGGGTCCCGATCCGGATTCCCGAACGCGTGTAATTGCTCCAGATACACGTTGGTCAGGCCCGTCAGATCAAACAGAATCCGGCTGGCGGCCTGCTCCAGGCTTTCGTCGGGTTGTAACCAGCCTCCCATCAGCGACCAGGTTTTTTCTTCCACCCCCCGTTTCACCAGTAAAACTTTCAGGCTTTCGCCATCAAATCCGAAAATAATGGAATCCAGGGCTACCAGGTACGGGTGTTGCTGTTTGTACTGATCTAACATAATGTAAAGGGGAAGCTCCCCGGCTCATTCGGTTTTGCGAATGTACTAATAAAGCCGAATGATTAGCCCTGGACCTGATGAGAGCATCCAAAGCAAAGCTATCGAAAATAAACACCGTTGTCAGGGCTGGCTGTTCGATCTGTCGAGTAGGAATTCAGCTATCGAAACGGTCCGCCTGATTTCGACGGATCCCGGCGCTGGCGAAGTATCAAGACTTCCGTTGATTTTGATGGGATGTTTTTTGCCAAAAAAGTTGCCGCAACCGAACCGGTTTTCTAATATTGTTCCGCTGTAATTGTGCAGTAAGAAATTGACCTCAAATTCATCATTTATGAAAATTTTGCTCAGCATGGCGACCCGTGTGGTCTTGTTGGCTCTGGTTATCAATGTTGCGAATATGGCTCAGGCTCAGGCCACTGGCCCCAAAAAAGGCAAGTGGGTAAAACTCTTTGATGGCAAGACATTGGCGGGCTGGCATAATTACCTGAAACAGGGCCAGCCGGTTTCGGATAAATGGCAGGTGGAAGACGGCGCGATTACCCTGGTGAGCCGGGGCGGGGGGGATCTTGTAACCGACAAGGAATACACCAATTACGAGCTGGAACTGGAATGGAAAATTTCGGAAAAAGGCAATAGCGGCATCATTTACCGGGTGCACGAAGATCCGAAATTCAAAAGCTCGTACAATACCGGTCCGGAAATGCAGGTGCTGGATAACGAGCGCCACCCGGATGCCAAAGCGGGTAAGAACGGAAACCGTACTTCCGGAGCGCTCTATGACCTGCTGCCGCCCTCGGATTTCTCCGCTCAGAAAGTGGCGGGCGAATGGAATAAAGTGCGGTTAGTCGTGAATAATGGCACCGTGCAGCATTACCTGAACGGCAAGAAAGTGGTTGAATACAAAACCAGCGGCCCGGAATGGGACAAAATGGTCAGCGAAAGCAAATTCAAAGGCTGGGAAGGATTCAATAAATTCGATACGGGCCGCATCGCCCTGCAGGATCACGGCGACAAAGTATGGTACCGGAATATCCGGATCCGAGAACTCTAATGGCGAAAGCGTGAAAGTGTGAATGAGTGAGTCGCTGTTGCGCATTATTCGGTATCGCTCTTTCACTCTTTCGTTCTTTCACTCTTTCAAATCGCTATGAAATCTCCTTCCCGCCGTTCGGCCATCAAGACACTCGCCGGAACCGCCCTGACCTTTTCTGTTATTGACTCATTCGCTGCTCAGATGGAAGCTACCGAAAAAACCGTGTATCCTCCCCTGAAGGGCCGGATCAACCATTCGGCCTGTAAATGGTGCTACGGTAAAATACCGCTGGAGGACTTTGCCAAAGCCGCTAAAGAAATCGGCCTGACCGGCATCGACCTGCTGGGCCCGAACGAGTGGCCGGTCGTCAAAAAATACGGGCTGACCTGTTCGATGGCCCAGGGCGCCGGCAAAGGGATCAACGACGGTTTTAATGATCCGAAGTGGCACGACGAACTGGTGGCCAGCTACGAAGCCATTTTCCCCAAGTTGAAAGAAGCCGGGCTGAAGAACGTGATCTGTTTCTCGGGAAACCGCCGGGGCATGGATGACGAGAAAGGGCTGGAAAACTGCGCCGTGGGGTTGAAACGTTTGATGAGCAGCGCCGAAAAACACGGCGTGACGATGATCATGGAACTGCTTAACAGCAAAGTGGATCACAAGGATTATATGTGCGATCATTCGGCCTGGGGCGTTGAACTCTGCAAGCGGGTCGGTTCCGAAAATTTCAAGCTGCTGTACGATATCTACCACATGCAGATCATGGAGGGCGACATCATCCGCACGATCCGGCGCGATCACCAGTATTTCGGTCACTACCACACGGGCGGCAATCCGGGCCGTAACGAGATCGATAACGGGCAGGAGTTGTATTACCCGGCGATTATGCAGGCCATCGTCGATACCGGTTATAAAGGATTCGTTGCGCAGGAATTTATTCCCAAACGCGATCCGCTGACGTCACTCCGGGAAAGCATCCAGATTTGTGATGTATAACGTACCCAAGGACTTTAGTCCGTGGATGTGCCGTCCTGAAATAAGTTGACGGTTTTTAGATACAATGATTAGCCTTGGAGATTTTCTCTGAGGCTTTTTTTTTGCGTAGCCGGATGCGGTTTTCCCCGATTTAGGCTCCTTTTCCCAAAAGTGACAGGGATTGACTCATTTGTGACAGTCGTTTCGTGGCCGGATGCGGACCTTTGTATCATCCAAACGGACAACAACTCTAAACACATAAAGCCATGAAAACGCTCGTCAAATCCCTGCTCGTTGCCTTTACCCTGACTTTCGTCGGCTTCACGGCTGCTCAGGCCGAAATCAATAACCCGGCTGGCCGTCCGAAAAAAGCGGCCGCTTTTCAGAGTGGTATGTTCACCACTGCCGAAGGTAAACTGCAAATTGCCGTCAATAAAGAAGTTGGGGGCTGGGTCACGGTTCGGTTGACCAATGCCACCGGGAAAACATTCTTCGTTCAGGAAATTACCAAAAAACGCTCCACCGCCCGGATGCGGCTGGATGTGAGTAATCTGCCCGACGGAGTCTACCAGGTGGAGGTCAGCAACGGCCAGGAAACTACCACGCAAACCCTGACCCTGAATACGCAGCAACCCAGCACACCGGCCCGGTTTATGGCCATCCACTAATTCCGAACGCTATTCAATCGGATCTCTTGTCGTCAGAAAGGCCGCCCCGGGTTGGGACGGCCTTTCGTTCGAACCGGTTTTTACCCAGGGCGCTTGTCAGAATTGGTGGCGCTGACGCTTCCCGGAAGGCGGTTTTAACCGTTTTTGAAAACCGGCTTTACCGAACCGGTTTCATACCAATTGTTTCGCGGTAGTACCGGACCGTTTGAATGACCGACGGCAAATTGCTGGGCTTTTCCTGCGTGTCCCGTTCGATGATGATATGACCGGTAAAGCCCTGGCGTTGCAATTCCCTGAAAACTGCCGGGAAATCGATCACGCCCGTACCGACCCGAACATCTTTCAGTTTGGGGTCGTTGTAGGCCGCAATATCTTTCAGATGGAGCGCAATCAGATGGCCTTCGAGTTTTCGGAGCCCCTCGACCGGATTGATACCGCTCTTGGGCCAGTGACCCAGGTCGGCGCAAACCCGGAAATTCGGGTGGTTTTTGAGGGCTGCCAGCACCGAATCGGGGTGCCAGTAGGCACTCACCCCTTGCCAGTGATTGTGCAGGGCGACCTTCATTCCGTAGGCCCCGGCCAGGCTGTCCACGGCATCCCAGAGATCGACGGGCGGTTCGGCGGTAACGTATTTGACGTTCAGTTGCTTCGCAATTTTGAATTCACTGACCCATTTGTCGATCGTTTTGCCGCCAGTCAGGTAAATGGATTCCATCAGCAAGCCTTTGTCGCGGACATATCCAGTAAGTTTTTTAATACCAGAAGGGGACAGGTTCATAATCAGCGAGTCCCGCAGTTCGGCCCCGGCTTTTCCGAAGGTGTAGCCTTCGACAAATTTCAAACCGGCGCTGTCGGCCTTGGCCAGTTGTTCGGGAAACGGAAATGGGTTGAAGGTATACAGCGCAACGCCTAGCTTCCAGGTTTTAGGATCGGCGGCTTTTCGCTTTGGCTGAGCCAGCAGGCTGGCCGGAATCAACACCCACAGGCAGAAAAAAAGCAGTCCGGGCAGGTGATAGCGGTTGGTTTTCATAGGAATAGGGTTGGGATTAGTCACGTTTTTTATGGCCGGCGGGAGGCCCGGCGCGGCCCTCGTCGTGCAAAATAGAAAACCCGCCCGGTTTTCCCTAGTTACGGGATGTTTCCGATAACGATTTCGAACGGGCCAGGGGGCTAAACCAAGAGAGCTTTCCTGCGCGCAGGAAAGCTCTCTTGGTCATCGGTTCGGTGCGGACTTACTTCGCCGGAACGTAGCTGATAAACCGCTGGGGCTGGGTGGCCGGCAGCAAACCTACCTCAATCTGGCGGACCATCACCTGCTGACCGCTGCTGATCTCCAGGTAGTACGTGCCGGTTTTCATGCCTTCAAAATTGAATTTGCGCCAGTGATTGGCCGGCGCTTTGCGCAGCGACTCCCGGTAGAGCACGGCATGGCGGGCGTCTTTCAGCCGGATCGTTACGCGTTTGGGCTGACGAACTGCCAGCATCAGGTTGACTTTTTCCCGCTGCCCCAGGAACATGTTGGCTTCAAAGGTGCTTTTTTCGGGGGAGGTTTCACCCGAATTCGTGGGCTGTGCATTCGCGATCAAAACGACGAAACCGAAAAATAGGGTCATTAGTACTTGTTGGGGGATCGTTTTCATTCTGTGTTGTTGTTTCGTTTCGGAACAAAGGTGCGGAGTTTTGGAATATGAGCAAAACGAATTATTTTTGTCGAAATCATGAATTTTATTCATCATGGAAATCCGGCACCTTCAGATGGTTAAAGAGGTAGCTGCGAGCGGCAACCTGACCAAAGCCGCCGACCGGCTGTACCTGACCCAATCGGCCCTGAGTCATCAATTGAAAGAAATTGAAGGCTTTTTCAACACCCAGCTCTTCATTCGTGACAAGAAGCAGATGCTCCTGACGGATGCCGGGGCCGTGGTGCTGGAAGCCGCCGAGAAGATTTTGCAGGAAGTGGCCGAAACCCGAGCAAAGGTCAAATGTCTGACCGATAAGGAGGCCGGTGAAGTCCGGCTCTGTACGGAATGTTACACCTCGTATCACTGGCTATCCGGTTTTTTGCGGGCCTACCGGGAGGTATATCCGAAAGTGGAGGTGAAAATTGACATTGAGGCCACGCATTTTGCCGAGCGGCACCTGCTCGAAAACAAGATTGACGTGGCCATTCTGGAGGATGGCCAAAATCCCAAACTGGACTATACCCCGCTTTTTCAGGATGAGTTTGTCGTGATTGTGGCACCAGATCACGAATGGGCGCGTCGTGGCTGGGTCGAAATCGATGAGTTTGCCGGTCAGAATTACGTCATGTACAACATTCCGGAGGAGGAAAGCTCCAATTTTCGGATGCTTTTTAAAAACAACCGCCCGCAGCGGGTGTATAAAATGACGTTGACGGAAGGAATTCTGGAAATGGTCAAAGCCGGGATGGGCGTCGCGATGTTACCCAACTGGGTGATTCGTCCTTACCTGAAATCCGGCGAGCTGACGGCGGTTTCGCTGACGGAAAAGCGCCTGCTGCGTACCTGGTACGCAGCGACCCTGAAAAACAAACAACTGCCGCCCTATACCGATGCGTTCGTCGAAAAGCTGGCGTGTTACATGAAAGAGCTGGACGGCTATGCGGTGATGTGCGCTGCCTGACCCCTTCGGTTTTCCGGATAGAGTGCCTTTTTGCTTCTTAATCAACCTGACTAGTGTCTTCTTCTACGGATTCTGCGCCTTTGCCCCGGCGGCTGGGCTTGTTACAGGCCACGGCTTTGAACATGATCGATATGGTCGGTATCGGGCCGTTTGTGGTCTTACCGCTGGTGATTCAACTCATGGGCGGGCCGCATTTTTTATGGGCGTGGATTCTGGGAGCGGTTATTTCGCTCATCGATGCGCTGGTGTGGTCGGAGCTGGGGGCGGCTTATCCGCAGGCGGGCGGGAGTTATAATTTCCTGAAAATAGCCTACGGCGAAAAACGCTGGGGCAAACTATTCTCCTTCCTGTATGTCTGGCAAACCATGATTCAGGCCCCGCTGGTGGTGGCGTCGGGAGCCATCGGTTTTGCGCAGTATGCTTCATACCTGATCCCACTGGAAGGCTGGGAACGCAAAGCCGTTTCCGGGGGCGTCGTCATTCTGATTACCCTGTTGTTATACCGCAAAATTGAGTCCATTGGCCGTATTAGCGTGCTGTTATGGGGGTGCGTGCTGGCGACGCTGGGCTGGATCATCTGGGGCGGGCTGACGGGCGGACAGCAGCCGGTTTCGCTGGCCCTGCCGTCGGGCGAGTCGCTGACCGGCTTATTCGGGGCCGGTTTGGGCATTGCTTCCGTCAAAACCATTTATTGTTACCTGGGCTATTACAATGTCTGCCACCTCGGCGGTGAAATCCGCAACCCATCCCGGATTATTCCCATCAGCATGCTGATTTCGGTGCTCGGTATTGCGGCCCTGTACCTGGCCATGAACTGGAGCGTGGTGCGGGTGATCCCGTGGCAGGAAGCGCAGCATAGCGAATTCATCATCAGCGCGGTCGTCGAGCGGCTGTATGGGTCGCGGGCGGGCTCCATCGCCACCTTCATGGTGCTGGTTGTGGCTTTTTCCTCCCTGTTTGCGGTTTTGCTGGGCTATTCACGGGTTCCGTACGCGGCAGCCACCGACGGGCAGTTTTTCCGGATTTTTGCCAAACTGCATCCCACCCGGCATTTTCCCTACATATCGCTGCTGTTTCTGGGCGGTTTGGGCTTCGGTTTCAGTTTACTGTTCCGCTTATCCGACGTGATTACGGCCATTCTGGCGATGCGGATCGTCGTGCAGTTTATCGGGCAGGCCATCGGGTTGCTGCTGTTGCACCGGCGCAAACCGGCTACATCGTTCCCCTTCAAAATGCCGCTTTATCCGTTACCGGTTCTGGTGGTTATTGTCATCTGGGCGTTCATTTTCGTTTCAACGGGCTGGACGTTTATGCTGTCCGGTCTGACGGTGATCGGTCTGGGCATCGTCGTGTTTCTGATGACCGCCAAAATCCGGAAGCAATGGCCATTTGACGCGGTCGATGAAACCGTCCGGTACAAGAGCGAGTAAGGCGGTTTTGTCATTTTATACAGCACCGCAATCCAACCTTTTTGAGGAATGAAGTGTCCTGAATGAAATGATTTCTATAATGCTTAGACCAATGAACTTCCATGATGAGACAAGTATACGGAATACTGATACTGTTGATTTCACTGGCAGCCTGCAAGGGGGGTGAAAAGGAGCCCGGTGAAGTAGCCGCTTTAACCAAAGGGTACCTTGAAATTGATAACTGGGGTAAGCGTTGCGGAATAGGTGGAGTTGATGTTAGTATAAACGATCAATCCTATCTGATAATCAACTTAATACCGACTTACTGTGAAGGCAAGCCAGAAAGTCCGGTTTCGGTTTGGATCCGTTACCAAATCGAAAGTCCCGACAGTTGTGCCCCATCTATCAATCGAATCAAAGTGCTGTCGATCCGGAAGAGAGATTAATGGACAGCTAATTCCCTCGTTCACGACGCCGACGGCGGGTTATCCGCCGGGTCCACGCGCCCCCGCCAGTACTCGCGGCTATACACCCGCTGGAAGGGCCAGTTTTTGAGCCGGAGCGCAAAAGGCGTGTAGGCGTGGGCATCTTTGGGGCTGCTTTCGAAGTACAGATTATCGTCGGTGAGCAGCAGTCCGGTATACTGCCCGGCGGTTTTGCGGGTCAGGTCGGCAAAGGGCAATTCTTCGACCAGGCCTTTCTGCGCATCTTCCAGTTCGTCTTTGAGCAAACGGGCACCCGCAACCCGGTCGGTTTGGCGCGGTTGGGGCGTGTAGGCCCCTTCGGCCACCGACAGAGCGTATTCCAGGTATTGCTTCAGAATTTTCGGCCCTTCGTTGGCGGTATTTTCGACAGACAATTGCTGTGGGTAAATACTTGTCACAATGTACACCCGTTCGCGGGCGCGGGTTACGGCCACATTCAGGCGGTTTTCGCCCCCCCGGGCATTCAGACTCCCGAACTGGGCCGACAGACGTCCGCGTGCATCCGGGGCATACCCAATGGAAAAAATGATCACATCCCGCTCGTCGCCCTGCACGTTTTCGATGTTTTTGACAAAGGTGGTTTCGGTAGACCGGGGTGCCGCTGCTGCGGATTTAAAATCCGCAGCCTTGTCGGATTCAGATTTTAAATCTGAAACCGCCCCTTCCGTCATTCCGGCCAGCGCGTGTTCTTCCAGCAATTCCTGAATCAGTTGTTGCTGCTGAAAGTTGAACGTCACGACGCCAACGGAACGCCCTGGCAGTTCCTCCGCCAGTTGATCGATCAGCTCCACCACGGCGCGGGCTTCGGTTTCGTTCGTGTTATTTTCCCAGCTTCCTTTGACATTGAGGTACCGAATGGCGGGCTCCCGGCGGTTGAGCTGGTGAAAGTCGGGGAGGAGGTGCAGCGAATTTTTGTAAAAAAGCCGGTTTGAAAAATCAATCAGGTCAATCGAACGACTGCGGTAGTGGCCACGCAACTGCGTCTGCGGAAAATAATGCGTCGCCAGATCGAGCAGCGATTCTACCTCCAGCTCGACGGGCGTTTCCTCGTGGGGAGCGGTTTCGAACCGGATGCGGTACAAATCGCTCGGTTGCAGTTGCTTGCTGTCGCCGGTAATGACCACCTGTCTGGCGCGGTACATCGCCGGAATGCCGTTTTCGGCAAAGCACTGGGAAGCCTCATCAAAAATAACCAGATCGAACAAGTCCGGTTTCATCGGGAAAATGGCCGAAACCGACTCCGGCGACGCCATCCAGCAGGGAACCAGCTGAAACACTTCGTCCGAAAACTGTTCCATCAACTTCCGAACCGGCCAGATCGTGCGTTTTTTGGTCACCTGATGGTTCAGGTCGCGGTACGTCACGAGGTTGTTCAGGCGGTTAAACGCCAGATTCTGATAGGTTTGTTCGCGGAGTTTGACGCCCAGGATCTGCCGGCTTAGCGTTTGTTTTTTTAGAACACTTTCCTGTAAGGTATTTTCTAACTGGTTGACTTTTAGCGACGACACGCCCCGCAGGATTGGGTTGCGGTTTTCAAGGTGTTCGATCCAGGCCAGATGCAGGCTGTTTAAAAACCGGTCGACGGATAGGGGTTCCCCCAGGCGGTCTATAATTTCCCGTTCGGCGCTGGTAAACTGTTCTTTCAGACGATCCGCTTCAATCAGCAGATCAATATCGCGTTCCAGGGAACGAATCCATTCGTCGGTTTGAGACGGAGCCAGCCAGAGCCGCCGGATTTGGGTGTCGCTCAGAAAGATCTGCCACTGGCCCAGCCGGGTGGCCAGGTCGCGGGCGGTTTGGAGGAGTTCCCGGGCGGTTTGGGTGAAAACCGTAACGGTTTCCAGCCGGGATGCGGGCAGGTTTGCCAACCAGGAAATGGTGTTCAACCGGCGAATGGCTTCGAGGGCTTGTCGGGCCGTTCGCCCGGTTTGCAGGGCATTTTCGGGCGTAACGGCTTCCTCGGTTTTCAGCTCCAGCTGCTGCCGGAGGATTTCAAACCGGATGCGGCGCTGTACTTTTTCCAGCAAAACCGGCAAGGTTTCGTCGTTGAGTGCCAGGCCATTGGCCGCTGCGAGCTGCTGTAAACCGGTTTTGTCTTTGCTGAATAATCCCCAAACTGTTCGCCCGACAAACGAGGACCGGCTTTCAATGGCTTCCTGCAGCCGCTGCGCGGTATTTGGCAAGTCGCTGACTGACAGGCTTTGTTCGATCCCGTTTCCGTTTAAACTTTCCTGTACGTCCTGTTCAAGGCGTTCCAGGTCTTCCGGTTCCGCCTGCCCGAGCGGGTGACCGGGCTGGTGTTGCAGACGCCGAATCCACTGCCAGCGGAGTGCTGCCGGTTCGGCGTTCAGGAACGTCAGCAAAGCAGTCGTTTCCCATTCCTCTTCCTGGACGGTTTGCCAGTCGGCCAGCGAAAACGTGCGGTTTGTCAGCTGTTGCGCCCGATCGGTAACTGATTGTACAATGTCCGGTAATGCCTGCAGTTGCTGCTTCAGAACCGGTAGCTGGTGGAATGAAAAATGGGCCAACGAAATCCGGTCGGCCCACGGATGGTGGGGGCCAAGGCGGTCGATGTAGGCGCTGTATTCCCGGAGTTTTTCGACAAAACCGGCGACGGAATCGGGCCGGAACTGGGTGTATAAATCGGCCATCGGAATGGCCGCGCCCGTTGGATTGCTGCTCAGGTAGAGCTGCTTGGCGGAAATACCCGCTTCCGATTCGTCGAAGAGCGCATCCTTGAACGTTTGCAGTTCGGCCAGCGTTTGATCAATCCGGCGGCATTCCTGATCGAAGTTCCGTTCCAGCAGAATGGCGTCGAGCCCGTAATTCTGTTTGCGGTACTCTTCCACGCGCTCGATTTGTCCGGCAATCTGGTCATAGAGCGCTTTGCGATCGTTTTTGAAATCGTGGATGAGGGCCGAAAAAGGCTGCATGCCAACTTGCCGAAGTCGTTCGTAGACTACGTCCAGCGCGGCCCGCTTCTGGCAAACCAGTAAAACCCGCTTGCCCTGTGCGGCAAAATCGGCCATCAGGTTGCCGATCAACTGCGATTTTCCCGTGCCCGGCGGTCCCTGCACCACCATTGACTCCCCCGCTTTGATCCGCCGAATCGCTTCTTCCTGTGATGCGTCGATGGGCAACGGCGTGTGCAGATTTTCTTCGCGGATGGAAGAGAGAGAAGCCGTGGCGGCAAGCAGAAAAGGCGAAAAGGAAGGAGCGGGCAGGGGGCTATTTTCTTCCTCTCTTTCCAGCACTTCTCCTTCCAGTAACGTTTCATAATCCGGCACAAGGTACGAACCCGCCTGCGGGAATATGCCCAAAACCGCTTCGGGGTAGAGCTTGAGTTCCCCGTTTCGTTCGAGTTTCTCCAGGTCCGATTTTTTCAGGGTATTGAACCACTGAAGCTGATCGGTAAAAAGATCCTGGTTAAAATTGATTTCCAACGGACTGGTTTTCAGCCATTCGTAGAGTTGGGTGCGAAAAACCGTGCTATCCTTGTCGTATTCATCCAGAGTATGTTCCAAAACCGCATCCGGCAGAATATACTGGTTGTAATAGGCATAGGCCATCAGAAAGCTGCGGTTGAGCGTGATGGGCCCGTCGGGTCGTCGAACCAGCAGCCACTTGTTGCCCTGTTGCTCGAGATGAACCGGAAAAAAGATCAGCGGAGCGTGGATCACCGTGCCATCGGCGAGCTTTCCCCGGATAAACGGGTAACCTACGTACAAGTCCTCCGATCCCCGTTCTTCTTCAATAAACCGGTCGGTGCGGGCAATTTTTCGCAGCTTTTTACTGACTTCATTGCCCTTTTCCCGCCGACTATCGAGCACATCGCAGAGCGGAATGGTCGGGCGACGGGCGATCAGGTGCCGGATGAGATCAAACGATGGTTTATTGTCCAGAAAATCCGTCTCGTGCAGGTCCAGAAACTGCTCGGCGGGCAAGCTCGTCAGTAGCAGGGACCGGTTACGACTGCTGAGGTTGGTCAGGCGTTTGAGATAGGCTTTGAGAACGGTCGGGGATAACTGCATAAAGTACCCACGGGCTAAAGCCCGGCGCCGATTTATATTCGTGATACGTAGCTGCCAACTTGGCCTTTACGGGCCGGTTCTCAGGCTGAGAACCGGCCCGTAAAGGCGTTAAATCTGCACTTCTTCGGGTTCCTTCTTCTTTTCTGGAATCAGCCAGGACGCTACAATACTAACGCCCAGAATGGTCAGAATGACATACAGGGAGTAAACCGTTTCAAACCCAACGGATTCCAGCCAGCTATGGAAGATCATTTTTAAACCGATGAACGTCAGCAGGACCGCCAGACCGGTTTTGAGGAATCGGAACTTGCTCATAATGCTCGACAGGAAGAAGAACATCGACCGCAGCCCCATGATGGCAAATACGTTCGAGAAAAAGACAATATAGGGGTCTTTGGTGATCGAGAAAATGGCCGGAATCGAGTCGACGGCGAACACCAGGTCGGTGAAGGCCACAACGATGACGACGATGAACAATGGGGTCACGAACAGTTTGCGGTCGGTTTTCCGGCGGACGAAAAAGTGGTCGATCACATTCCGGCGGTACACGTTCAGGTATTTCGCCGAGAGTTTTACCACGGGATGGTTTTTGGGTTCCATCTGCTGGTCTTCGTCTTTCTCAAAGAACAGTTTGAAACCGGTATAGACCAGAAAAGCACCGAAAATATAGATAATCCACTCGAACCGTTGCAGGAGCGCCGAACCGACGAAAATGAAGATAAACCGCAGGATAATCGCGCCCAGAATTCCCCAGACCAGAATCTTTTTGTAGAACCGCTCCCGCACGCCAAACGACGCGAAAATCATGATGAATACAAAGATATTGTCGGCGGATAGTGAATACTCGACCAGATACCCGGTGATGTACTCCAGGGCCATGTTGCTCTGGAAAATGGCCAGACTTTGCTCAAAATCGCCCGGAATCAGCGTGAGGTGATCGGCATAGCGGTTCCCGATTTCTTCCAGCCGGGCCATGTCGGTAATACCGTGGATGAGGTAGCCGTAATTTTTAATGAAAAAGTAAAACCCGATCGACAGGGCCACCCAGATGGCGCTCCAGGTACCGGCTTCCTTAAAACTGACCACGTGACTTTTCCGTTTCGAAAAGGCTCCCAGGTCAAAGGCCATGACGAGCAGGACAAACAGGGCAAAACAGGTGAAAAATATGGTTTCGTAACTCATGAGTCAAAAATAACGAATTGTTGGGTTGGTGAGCGTTTGGTAGTTAAGACTAATGCAACATCAAAATTCGCGAAACGATCAGACAATTGTAAACCAAACTGGATAGGTGGTAAAATAACCGGATTGACCAATACAACTGCAATATACGGCTAATCCCTAACAGCTTAGGAGTTTGGTTGATTCCTTATTTTCCCTCCATGTAACCCAACAGCGGCAAGGCGGTTTTAAGGATCCGGTTTTCGGTCCAGTTTTTTAGGTTTTGGGAAAGATTTTAATTGGTTCATTATCAGAACAGAACTGGGTTGGCGGCTGATTTTGTCAATTTTTTTTCAAGAAAGTACTTGCCAAACGTCGAAGACCCCTTATATTTGCATCCACAAAACGCCGGTTAACGGCGAGAACGCGAAAGTAGCTCAGCTGGTAGAGCGCGACCTTGCCAAGGTCGAGGTCGCGGGTTCGAACCCCGTCTTTCGCTCCAAAAGCACCCTTCGCGGTGCTTTTTTTGTAGAATGCGGCCCCACCGCGCCGGGATGGCGGAATAGGTAGACGCGCAGGACTTAAAATCCTGTGGGCAGTAATGTCCGTACGGGTTCGATTCCCGTTCCCGGTACAAAACTCCTCTAACAAAGGAAATAAAAGAAACAAAAAGCCCTGAAAATCAGGGCTTTTTGTGTTTTGTGCCCTTGCCCGTTTTCCTATAATTTCCTTTGATCTGCGTTTGTTTGTTACTTATTTGTTACTCGGTTTGGTTGGATTTTCGTAAATTAACCTCGGAAAGAAAACCCATTGGCAGCAAATGGCGGTTGCCCTCAGAAAGAAATCACAGTTTAACGGCAAGATCAGTCTGTACGTGGACATCTATACCGGTGAAGAGCGTAAATACGAGTATGATGGTTCGAAATATCCGCTACAGTTGAGGTAGTTCTTCGTTTCTGGGAAATATGCTATTTTTGGTTAATCAATCTCTCACCTATGATAGCATCTTCCGTCCAAGCCCGTCAAACTTGGCTGGCGGTGTATCGACAAGTGGGCTCTGTAAGCGTAGCCGCTCGTCGATGTGGCATTGCCCGCTCAACACTCCAGCGGTGGATTAAACGACAAGCCACGGAAGGATTGACGGACCAATCTCGTTGACCCCACCATCTAGCCCGTCAGAAGTTTGATGACCAGGTGGAGGATCTGGTGCTTCAAATTTGTGACTCATTCGATGTAGGCAAAATTCGGATTAGCTCTCTTCTTTTTCAACAGCATAACCTCCGTTTATCCGCTTCAACTGTGGCCCGTATTCTCAAAAAGCATCGATGAGAGCCCATTAAGCGCTACCGTAAACAGCAATCCCTATTCGTTCATTCCCGTCCAGTGCCGGGAGATCATGTACAGCGGGGTGGCCCGCGCCATGGATATTTGTAAAATAGCGTCAGGGATCTATCAGTACACAGCCATTGATGATTGACACCTATAAACGCAGAACAGCCGCTAACTCGGTTGATTTTTGGAACGGGTACTCGAACAGTTTGTTTATCCCATTCAACGCACCCAGACAGATCGAGGCCGGGAATTTTTCGCTCATTCTTTTCAGGAAATGCTTCAGGAGTATTGTATCGCAGGCGAATGGCAATTCTACTATAATTACCAGCGACCACACAGTTCACTAAATGGCAAAACACCTGCGGAGGCTGCTGCTGAAAAGTCACCAGAAACACTGTTCTTTTGCCAAATACGATCCGGCAAAGAACGGATTCGAGAACAGTCGTACTATTGGGACAAGAAACGTGATGCTTTAGGAAACAGGCAAAAACATAGTTTTGTTTTATTTTTCTTCCCCTCCAACTGTAGCGCATCTATAGGACCACTACACTTTAGCCGGAATTGAATCAGGGTTGATAAAACACCACTATCAGACGGTTGTTTTAATGGACTAAAGTTGTTCTCAATTATGAGCATGATATGGCTTTACAAAACATTCAGTATTGATTGCTGTTTTATAACTATCTAAAAATCAGTCGAAATAGCATATATATGAAAAACCACTTTTTCACATTCTTTTTGGTAATAGGGGTATTAGGTTGCTTTGCGGGCTACTGCTACGCTATTTTTGATTGGGTGAGAGATTATCAAGCAGGGATTTACAGGAGTGACCCAATTGAGGCATTGTATGAAACTACAGCCCTTATTATGTATAGTTTCCTTGGCTTTCGTTTTTCAAACAAAAGAATGAACCTCTTTTAGGGAAGTTTTCTTTACTTGATTTTTGTATCACAAACTCATCTTCATAACAGAAATTGGAACGTTGATTTGTGATACAGGTTTTTGAGACCGGTATCTAAAACTGTATCAACCATACCTCATAAAGCCATCAAGTCAATAATAGCTTACACCGCACCACTGCAGAATCATTTTGTTAGGAACATGTTCTCCTTCTCGCCACTGGTAATCGGTCGTTACAGTCTCGTCATGTTGGCGCAGAATAGAATTAATTGTCTCGCCATCGTCCCAACCTGCCAGCTTTTTTACTCTGCTTTTAAAACGTTTACTGGTTCAATTTGCCCCGCTCGAATGGTTTGGGATAGGACAGTCAGAAGTCCGACTATAGCAACCAAACCAAAGGCTATGCTTATATTTATAAGACCCAAATCAAGGTTACTGCCCATTTCTGTTCTTAGTAAATTGCCACAAAACAAGCCAGATGGAACACCAATAAGGCCGGCAATGAGGATAAGTATGCCAAAATTCTTGGTAACTATCCACACCAATTTTATATTGGTTGCTCCTAATATTTTTCTGATACCCAGTTCTTTATTGTGCGTTTCGACGGAGTAACTGGCTATGCCTAAAATCCCTAAAGCAGCGATTATCAGGATAATCAGGGCCGATCCTCCAAAAATTTCCATTTCTCCACTGATTTCTCCTGAATAACGATACGCTTTTAAGTTATAAAGATTTGCTGTTTTCTCCGGAAAATGATCTTTCCATACCGATTGAATAGCCTTGGTCGCTTCCATTTCTGTATTTGGCTTTATTTTTATGGTCAAGGTGGTTATTTCATTTGGCAAATACCGATAGATTAAAGGGAGTTGTTGGCCAATAATGTCATTGGGTATGATGCCAATGACTTGTACAGAGGCAGAGTCCAGCAAAAGATTTTGTCCCACCAGGGGCTGTGATTTAGATTCCAGTAATTTTGCTGCAGCTTCATTCACTAACACATACTGCTCCGTACTCCGGGGCATAGTTGAAGGAAAATTTTGCCCAGCTAGTAAGCGGATACCTTCTGTTTCAATTGTTCGTGGGTCAATACTTACGTAATTTATTTCCAGCGTTTTATCGTTTACCGTTACAGAATCTTTACCCATTTTAATGGGCTCATAGTACCAGTTAGTGGCCAAAGTCGTTTCTACCTGACTTAACTGACTTATTTCGTTTTGCAGGTTTTGATATTTTTCACCTTTTAAATCCAGCGTCAGAACATTGGATGGCACAGTTGAGCTGATGATTGCATTGTTTTTTCTATCATAATCGCCGACTATGACAACCAATATCATAAACATAATGGTCACCGAAAATTGAACGACAATCAACGCTTTGTAAACAGCAACACCCCGGAATAGCTTAATATTCTTCATTTTACGCAAAACCTGAATAGGCTGAAACGCTGACAATAGCCAGGCCGGAAATGCCCCTGCGACTAAGCCAGTGATAACTGCGTAGGTCATCAAGGTCAATAGTAAGGCTATATCCCAGGAGAATGTCACATCATCCATATCGGGTATATAGTGGGCCAAAATAGTAACACATGGCACTGTAAACAATAAAGCAAAAAGGGCAACTAGGGTCGATTCCATTAAAAATTGACCGATGACTTGTCCTCTTGTTGCGCCTATGGTTTTGCGAACACCTACTTCTTGCGCCCGGGAGAAAGCACGCGCCAAGGCCAAACTGATATAATTGAAAGCAGCTAAAAGGGTTAACGATAGAATGATGACTAGCTGTGTTTTTACGTCTTCCCAACTAGTGCCCGCATTGGGATTATTTTTAAGATCGATTTTTCCAGGGGTAATATCTTCGAGGGGTTGTGCCAAAAATTGAAGAGTGCTCTTATCCACTTTCCGGCTATAGTTCCGGAGCGTTGCATTAAGTTGCTCTACATTACCTTCTGATTTTAAACGGGCATACATTGCTGAACTCTTGAAGGCTCCCCAATCTTGTGAAATACTACTGATTGCTCCTTTTTTTTCAAGCATTTCAGCAGAACGAATTGATAGCATTGCCTCAATGGGCAGATGTGTTTCTAATGGCGGGTCCTGGATTATTCCCCCAACGGTATAAGCACCCAACTTTTCCAATTGAATAGTTTGTCCTAAGACATTGGTGCTGCCAAATATTTTTTTTGCTGTTTTTTCAGTTAAAAAAAGAGAGGTGGGATTAATGGCAAGGCTTTGTGCATTGCCGGACAACAGTTTAAAGCCAAAAACATCAAAAAAAGAAGGCTCTGAAAATTTTATGTCAAGCGGTACGTCACCTCTGTCGGTTTGCAGGTTATGCTTTCCTGCCAGCCGTATTTTTACCGTTTTTTCAACCAAGGAGATGCTGTCCAATTGAGTTACCAACGGCAATGGAGCGGTTGCCCATTTGGTTGGTTCCCCCTCAGTTGTTTCCTGGGTGAGTATGCGTACGATTTGATTTAATTTTGGATGAAAATGGTCTGTATCAAAAGTGGCTTTCAGGCCTGTAAAAAGAATAACGCCAACCGCCATACTCAGTGACAAGCTCAGTATATTGACTAATGAAAACAGTTTGTTTTTCCAAAGGGTGCGCCAGGCGATTTTAAAATAATTGCGAATCATATCCGGATTGCTTAGAGATGGTGAGGGGTGTTCAGGAGTAAAGTAAGCACGGGTGGTAGCGAGTCGCTTTGGAAAGAAGGTTCTCAGCCAGTGGGTTCGCCTGGCCAATCGTCGCTTGAGGTAATAGGGCCGAATGACCTTTAGAGCTTCCAACCCATACCACCAGCGAGCCCGGCGATGGCCGACTTGGTCAACCTGCTGGGCAAACTGCTCCTCGAGATCTCCCTGCAACTCTTCCAGCAGCTCAGCGGGCGTCAACCAACTCAGTAGGCGGTCGGCCCAGCGGGGCGGGCGCTGGGCCGACTCTCGGTGCTCCGGTAGGCGCTGAGGTGAAGGCTTGTTCATGGGTTATGAAAAGAAAGGGGTGGGTAGGGCTTCCCAAAATCCTATCCGCAGTTGACGCATCTCCCGCAGCACTTGCTGCCCAGCGGCCGTCAGGGTGAATAAGCGTTTGCGCCGTCCGCCCCGGGCTAAGGTAGCTCCGCCTAATTCAGAGCCAACGAGGCCTTTTTCCTCCAGGCGATACAAGACCACATGCACCCCCGTCACGGACGTGGTTCGTTGGGTTCGTTGCTGGAGTTCGTCGGCAATCGTGACGCCATAGGCCCCTGTGGGTTGTTGTTCCAGGAGGGCAACGGCGAGTAAGACTAACTCTTCAAACTCGCCCAGGTAGGTTCGGCTCATCCCAAACAGGCTAAAAAAATGTATTTCTTTAGTACTTGTTGAACAAATAAAATGCCAATAATATTAAATGGTTGATTATCAGAAGCATATCTTGATTAATAGGGGTTAAATGTCCGGAATCGAACAAATACTGTCCGGAATAGGTCACCATAAACCGTTTATATAACCTCGGATATACACATGGGGACATTCTCATAAAACGCCCGTGGCTGTTGCACAACTATTCCAGTGCGTGCTCAATAGGTGGAGTTTTTGTACTTTCAGCTATCTATGCAAGGTAGAAAACACGACCACGAAAACCTCATCACCTCTTTTCAGCTTTCCAGCCGCATTCCGAAGGATAATTTCTACCATCGGCTGAAGGAGACGCTCGATCTGAGGTCCCTGTATGAGCACACCAAAGCCTGTTATGGCTCAACTGGCAATCCATCGATTGACCCCGTGGTCTTCTTTCATGCTCATCAGCTACCTGGAGAAGATTACTTCTGACCGAAAGCTGATAGAACATTGCTCTATGCGCATGGATATGTTGTATTTCCTAGGCTACAACCTGGATGAGCCCCTTCCCTGGCATTCCACCTTGAGCCGGACCCGGCAACTCTACCCGGAAGCACTTTTTGAGTTACTATTTGACAAGGTATTCCGCTTGTGTGTAGCTAATGATATGCTAGCCGGTCGACGAGTAGCCCTCGACTCAGCTCCTGTTAAAGCCAATGCCTCCATGGAAAGTCTATTAGAAAAACAACCTCAAAGGCCAGGGCAGGGCCTATGCTGCTTCCGCAGGCTGAAGATCGCAATGGATCCGTAGACTTGTTACCCAAACCCAGCAACCGTCAAGCTGCGTCGGTAATCACAGCTGCTGATCATCAGTTAAGACAGTTGAAAAAGCGCCAGCAGAATTCAACCTGCGTTCCCAAGAGTCAATGCCGACAGCTTATCCGAACGGCCAATGATTCCTTCTACCGGCGAGCCCTGGATCGCCAGCAAAGTCGGCGGGGCAAACGCATGAAACGGCTTCGTCAACGGACGTGGAGCCGGTTTTAGGCAGTCTGGTGGATTCCTATGGATTACGGAAGGTGAATATACGGGGTAAAGCCGGGGCTCACAAAGTGATGCTGATGGCGGCAATTGCCTTCAACCTGAAGAAGTACATGAAGTTTACGTCCAAGTGCACTCTCAGCCAGGCCATAGCGCTGAAAATGGAGTGGTCATTGGCTTCTCAAGCGACTTTTCTGAGCTTTGACGTACGTTTTCTCAACTGAGATGGAAAGGTGACAATGGTCGAAAATTCTTTTCGCCTATTCAGAGAATGAAAAAGCGATGCAGCAAGCAGCGTAACAGCCACGCTCCATTTTTGGGACATTCAATACTGTCAATGAAACGAGTGTTATTTTAAGATTTCATTACAGTAATCGCGTGCAACCGCCCAATTACAACCAGTAATCTTTTGCAGGTATCGGATCGCTTCGTTTGGGCCGACGTTTCGTAGTAGCCGCTCAACTTCGTTTTCTTCTTCGGTTAATCACTTCGGTTCGATATCGGACGTTTTCTTTACTAAATACCAATAAAGAGTTGTTGAAGAAATTGCATTCCTCCTACAATTGAATTACTCCTGATTTAACCTTACAGATTTGAAGCTTTCTTCAGGCATAAATGTAAGATAACGCATCTTGTACCTTTTCAACCAGCTTTCTTTTAGATTGCCGCCACATTTTAACAAAGGGCCCCTGGCAATGGTGGGCTTGCTCCGGCGTTCTGTAACCGCAGCTCGCATGTGGACGGATGTGATTGTAATACACAGGGTCAGAAGGGCAATCGCAAGTAGGAAAAACGAACCCTGGGTAGAAGCGGGCTGAAGGCCTGCCACCGTCAACAGGAGTCTCTTCCTTCTTCGACCCTAACAGCGTATTGATTGTGTTGTGGGGCGAAGCCAAAACACCCGAGCCGGGACGGCAATAAAATAGGGGATTTCAGAAATTGAACAATCCGGTGTACGATCGGTCGGTTCAGCTCGCATAAAAACGGTTGGAGCAGGAGAAGATTTTTGGGAGTAGTAATAATTGGCTGACATTCAGTAAATTTCCCGGCCAGGACCCCAAACAGGTTCCTGGAGCCTCCGGGTCGGCTAAAACCAGCTTTTTCGAACGGCTTTTTCCATGATCCTAAACCGTATGTCATCCTTTTTTTTATCCCGTAAAACCCGGTTTTTCCGCCAGGCGCACCGGCTGATGCACGGCAGCGTTGTCCTGCTGGCGGGCGTTGTTCTGACCGGATCAACAAACCCGCAGCCCCGCGAAACCCTCGGCTTTCAGGTGCCGGAGGGCTTCACGATCGAACGGGCCGTTTCCCCGAACTTGCTCTCGTACCCTATGTTTGCCAGTTTCGACGGCAGTGGGCGGCTTTTTGTCTTCGAGTCCACCGGCCCCAATGTGATGGGGACGGAAAAAATGCTCGCGGAACCTTCGTACCACATCCGACTCCTGGAAGATACCGACGACGACGGCCAGTTTGACAAAAGCCGGATTTTTGCCGAAAACATCCCGTTTCCGAAAGGGGGCGTATTTTACCGGGGGAGTTTGTACGTGGCCGAATCCCCGAATCTGGTGCGCTATACGGACACCAACGCGGATGGCGTATCCGATCAACGGGAAGTCATTCTGACGGGCTGGACGCTGCACGCCAACGGCGCCACGCTGGGCGGCCCGTTTTTGGGACCGGACGGCTGGCTGTACCTGACCGACGCCCGCCGGGGTTTTTCCATTACGACCAAAGAAGGTCAGCTCCTGAAAGGAAAAAGCGCCCGAATCTGGCGCTGTCGGCCCGACGGAAGCGGGCTGGAAGCGATGTCAGGGGGCGGTTTTGATAATTCGATCGAAATCGCTTTCATGCCCTCGGGCGAGACCATCGGGACGATGACGTATTTTGTCGACCCCCAGGACGGCCAGCGGGACGCCCTGATGCACTGGGTGGAAGGCGGCACCTATCCGAAACCGAATCCCGTGATTGCCGAAGATAGGCTGAAACTGACCGGCGATCTGATGCCGGTAATGACCAAAATGCCCCGGGTGGCCCCGTCCGGTTTGATGCGCTACCGGGGTGATGGGTTTGGCCGTGCTTATCAGGACAATCTGTTCAACGCCGAATTCAATACCGGCCGAATCATGCGGCACCTCGTTTCGCCGGATGGCGCGACGTATAAAACGGTGGATGAGGTTTTCCTGAAATCGACCAGCCCGGATTCTCACCCGACGGATGTGTTGCAGGATGCCGACGGCAGTATGCTCGTGGTGGTGACGGGTGGCTGGTTCATCGAAGGCTGCCCCCTGTCGCGGGTGGCCAAACCGGAAGTGCAGGGCGGTATTTACCGCATCCGAAAAACCGGTGTGTCCAAACCCGGCGATGCCTGGGGTAAAAAGCTGGCGCTGGCCAGTTTAGCGCCGGATCCATTAGCAACCTATCTGAAGGACGCCAGACCGGTTGTGCGCGATAAGGCCACCGAGCAGCTGGTGCTGCGCGGCCATTCGGCGGTCAATTCCATTGTACGGACCTTGCCGACACTCTCATCGGAAGAAGGGCGGGCGTCGGCGGTTTTTGCCTTGTCCCGGATCAATACCCCGGCGGCCTGGAATGGGGTTCGCGCGGCTTTGAACGATAAAAGCAGCATCGTCCGGACGGCAGCGGTGCGGGCGCTGGGGTTGCAGAAAGATGCGAAATCGGTCGATAAACTGCTGAGCCTGGTTCAGAATGATGCGCTGTCGGTCCGGCGGCAGGCGGCAACGGCGCTGGGGCAGATCGGTAACCCAAGGGCGGTTCCGGTTTTACTGACCGCAGTTGCCAAAACGACCGACCGGTTTGTCAGCCACGCGATCATTCATTCGCTGATCCTCCTCCAACAACCGGCTGTGCTGGTCAACGCCCTGGAAAGTCCCGCGCCCCCAACCCGCATCGCGGCCCTGATTGCGCTCGATCAGATGGACGGAAAACCGCTGCAGAAAGCACACCTGGCGGCTGCGTTGGCGGCCAAAGAGCCGGAAGTCGCCAAAACCGGCATCTGGCTGGCGTCTCACCACCCGGAATGGTCGGATATCGTGATCGGTTTTCTCGAGAAAAGCCTGAAGAACGGTGCGCTTTCGGATGCCGATGTAGGTTCGGTTCGGGAACTGATGTTTACCTTCGCGAAAGAACCGGCCTTGCAGAACTTTGTGGCCACGCAACTGGCCGATCCGGCCACCACGGCATCCCGGAAAGCACTGCTGCTGGATGTGATCGCTCGCTGTTCCCTGAAAAAACTGCCGCAGGCCTGGGTGACCGCCATCGGGAATCAACTGCAAACCAACGACGCCGTCCTGCTTTCTCCGTTGCTGGGTCTGATCGAATCCCGGCGGATTGAATCGCTCAACCGGCCTCTGAACCGGATCGTTCAGGAGGAAAAAACACCCGTCGATTTTCGGCTGAAGGCCCTGAGCGCCCGCATCATGTCGGCTCCCGCGCTGTCCGGGGCTGAGTTTCAGATGCTGCTGACCTACAGCGGTTCCGAGTTCGAATCGCCCGTCCGTCAGCAGGCGGTTCGGCTGTTAAACCGGGCCGAACTGACGAATGAGCAGTTGCTGGTTATTGCCCGCGACCAGATCGGCAAAACCGACGCGTTTCTGCTCCCGGCCTTGCTCGGAACGTTTGAAAGCAACCGGGATGAGCAGGTAGGCCGGGAACTCATTACGGCTTTGCAGGCGGTTTCGGGTCAGCTGGATAATCTGCCGGAACAGGATTTTCAAAATCTGCTGAAAGGCTTCCCGGCCTCCGTTCAGACGCTGGCGGCTCCGTTGCGCGAAAAGCTCCACGCGCAGCACGCTGAACGGCTGGCGCACCTGCAGAAAATGGCCACACAACTGAAAGGGGGCGATGTGGGCGAGGGCAGAAAACTGTTTTTCGGGAAAGCGTCGTGTTCGAGCTGCCATGCGGTCGGGCCGGAAGGAGGGCGGTTTGGCCCGGATTTGACCAACATCGGCGAGATCCGGTCTTCGCATGATATTCTGGAAGCCATCGTGTACCCGAGCGCCAGTTTTGCGCGGGAATACGAGACATTCCGCGTCGTGACGAAAACCACTTCGTATACCGGGATCATCAAGGAGCAGCTTCCCGAATCGATCGTGATTGAGATTGGCCCGGCCCCCGGTTTACGGATCGCCCGTTCGGAAATTACGGGCATTGAACCGCAGACGCTGTCCATGATGCCGCCGGGGCTGGATCAGCAACTGAAGCCGACCGAAATGGCCCATTTAATCGCCTTTCTCGAAGCCCTTCCGTACCGGCTGGACCGGATGATTCAGGCCAGTCAGAAAAAATAAGCCCAAACCGGGTCAAAACGTAAGATAGTTTTTCAAATGAGAAGAGTAGTTTTTCTTTTTGGGGTCGTTTTTTCCCTATTGGCAACAACCGAAAATACGGTTGCACAGTCGAAGCGGTCGAAAACCGTCCGGCTTTTCAACGGTAAGAATCTGGACAACTGGTACGTCTTCATCGAGAAGCGGGGGCGGGACCAGGATGAGAAGAAAGTCTTTTCGGTCGAAGATGGATACATTCATATTTCGGGCGAAGAATACGGCAGCATCGTCACCAACGATGAGTTTGAAAATTATCAATTGACCGTTGAATTCAAATGGGGTGATAAAACGTACGCGCCCCGCGCCGACCGTGCCCGCGACAGTGGTGTTCTGCTGCATTCGACGGGGCCGGATGGTGGCTACCGGGGCATCTGGATGTGTTCCATTGAAGCCCAGATCATTGAAGGCGGAACCGGCGATATGCTGGTAGTGGGTGACGGCACCGACACCTACGCGCTGACAGCCCCCATTGCTCCCAGAAAGGAAGGCGGAGGGCGCGTTTTTTCGCCGACCGGAACGCCCTTGACCATCCACAGTGGCCGAATCGACTGGTATGGCCGGGACCCCGACTGGAAAGACGTAAAAGGTTTTCGGGGGGCAAACGACCTGGAAAAACCGCTCGGCGAGTGGAACACAATGGTGTGCGTGGCCGAAGACGACCGGGTTTCGGTGTACCTGAACGGCACGCTGGTTAATCAGGCCACGCAGGTAAAACCGTCGAAGGGTCGCATCCAGATTCAGTCGGAAGGCGCCGAACTGTTTGTCAGAAAAGTAGAACTCCGTCCGTTAAAACGAAAATAAACCCGATTCCTGATAAAAAACAAGTAGTATGTCCGATCAGTCGAAACCGTTGCGCGTCCTGGTGGTAGGATGCGGAAATATGGGCTCCTCCCACGCAACAGCCTATCATACCCTGGATGGCTTTGAAATCTGCGGCATTGTCTCCACCGGCAAAAGCAAGGAAATTCTGAATGAAAAACTGGGGGGCGGTTATCCGCTTTTCAATGAGTTTGAAACCGCGCTGGCAACGACGAAACCCGATGCGGTTTGTATTTCCACCTATCCCGATACGCACGAAGCCTTTGCCGTCAAATCGTTTGAAGCGGGCTGCCACGTCTTTATTGAAAAACCGGTGGCCGACTCGGTGGCCGGGGCCGAACGCGTGGTCGCAGCGGCCGTGAAAGCCGGGAAAAAACTGGTGGTGGGCTACATCTTGCGGCACCATCCGTCCTGGGAAAAATTTGTCGCCCTTTCGCACGAGGTGGGCAAACCGCTGGTGATGCGGATGAACCTGAACCAGCAGAGCGACAGCAGCATGTGGACGCTGCACCGGAACCTGATGAAGAGCCTCAGTCCGATTGTGGATTGTGGGGTCCATTACATCGACGTGATGTGCCAGATGACCCGGTCGAAACCGGTGCAGGTCTACGCCATCGGGGCCCGGCTGACGGAAGAAATCCCCGCCGGAAACTACAATTACGGCCAGTTGCAGATCCGGTTTGAAGACGGTTCGGTCGGCTGGTACGAAGCCGGCTGGGGGCCGATGGTGAGCGAAACCGCCTTTTTCGTCAAGGATGTGTTCGGACCGAAAGGCAGCGTTTCCATTGTGGCCAAAGACGCCGGGGGCGAAGGTAAATCGGCGTCCATCGAAGCGCATACCAAAACCGAATCCATCCGGGTGCATCATTCGGACCTGGATGCCAATGAAAAATTTGCCAAACCCGACACCTGGATTAATCTGGAAGACGAGCCGGATCATCAGGAGCTCTGCAACCGCGAGCAGCGGTATTTCCTGAAGGCCATCCGCGAAAACATCGACCTGACGGATCACATGCAGGATGCGGTCAACAGCCTGCGCATTGCCTTCGCCTGCGACGAATCCGTTCGGACGGGCCAGGTTGTTGTTCTGTAAACCTGTTTTTCAAGCCCCATTATAACGTATGAATCTTGTTCCCTCCGAAATGCCCGTCGGCATTGTTGGCCTTGGGCTGATGGGTTGCAGCATTACGACCTGTTTACTGATTGCGGGCCATCCTGTGGTGGCCGTCGCGCCGATTCCGGATGACCTGACCCACGCGCTGACCCGCATTACCGAACACCTCGAACGGTCGCAGCAACATGGTTTGATTCCGCACCCGCCAGCTTTTTACCTACCGAACTTACTCATCACGGAGGACTACGCGGACCTTCGACCCTGTCGGCTCGTCATCGAATGTACCATCGAAAACCGGGCGATCAAGGCGTCGGTGTACCGGAAAGTGGAGCAAGTGATTGCTTCCGATGCCCTGCTGGCCAGCAACACCTCGGCCATTCCGATCAGTGACCTTCAGAAACTGACGCAGCACCCCCGGCGGTTTTTTGGGCTGCATTGGTCCGAACCCGCACACACCACCCGGTTCCTGGAAATCATCTGCGGCAACGATAGCGAGATTGCGCAGGGTGAATACCTCTACGAGCTTGCCCATTTGTGGCAGAAAGAACCGATTCTGGTGCGGAAGGATATTCCCGGTTTTATCACCAACCGGCTGATGTACGCCATGTACCGCGAAGCAATCAGCCTGGTGGAAAACGGCTATGCCACGGTGGAGGATGTAGACCGCTCGTGCCGTAACAATGCGGGATATTTCATGACGCTGGTCGGGGTGTTTCGCTGGATGGATCTGACCGGCGTTCCGGCGTACCATACCGTGATGAAAGACCTGCTGCCGACGCTCAACAACAGCACGGAAGTGCCGAAACTGATCGACGATATTGTGAAAAGTGGGGGGCGGGGTGTTGCCAATGCCCACGGTTTTTATGAATACACGCCGGAGGAAGCCAAACTCTGGGAGGAAACGTTTACGGAGTTCACCTATAAGATTCGGCAGATCGCGCTCCAGTATCCGGCGGATTATGTGAAGCAAAAGCTGAAAGAAAAAGAAGCGGACCACTGAGCCGATCGTGACGGGTTTGAAATCCCGCCGGGAATTGAAAGATAATACCAGAATTCCATAGAAAAGTAAAAGAAAGGGGCAGGCGCAGCGGCTAATTTTGTCAGGGATCGGTTGATTCCGTCGAAAAACCGGCGCGAAAACCGCCTGACTGAATTTTTACCAACGTTTTTCATGGAATCTGAATCGTCCAAAACCCGTCGGGATTTTTTGCGCAGTGGTTTGGTCAGTGCGGCCACAGTACCCGCCTTACCGAATTGGCTGACCACTACCCCGGCTGAACCCCAAACCGCCCCGCCCAAAAAACCGCTGCTCGATAACCACCGGAATCTGTTCAACGGCGACACCTGTACTTTTTTTTATAATCCCGAACTCTGGCAGCCCGAAGATTATTCGCTGAAAACCGTGGCGAATCCCCGCACCGGCAAACTGGGAACCAAGCCGGTAGCGGTAGGAGGACCGTTCAAAGCTTCCGCCATCCATCGTTTTGTCGATCAGCTGGCCGACAACGGCATTGACACGTTCGTGATCAACGCCAATGCCAACCGGGCCTGGTATCCCAGCAAGAAGTTTCCGAGCATCCTCGACGGGTACAAACGCGGGGATCGCGACTTTTTCCGTGGCCACGCCATCTGTCAGGGCATTCGGGAGCCGGAGGCCGTGGAGGAGTTTCTCGACAACTTCACGCGGTTTATGGACCGCTACCAGGACTTGATCGATGCGGGCGTGGACTGGCTGGCCGAAACGGCCAAAGCCTGTCGGCGCCGGAAAATCTCACCCTGGGTCAGCATCCGGATGAACGATATGCACGGAGCGGCCAATCCCGAAGGCAGTTTTTTCAACCATCCGCTGTTCAAGCAGCAGGAAATGCGGTTGCAACGAGCGTTTTACGGGTTTCAATCCCAGACAGATCGGCAAGGCTTCAACTTTGAGAAGGCCGAAGTGCGCGCCATGATGTGGGAGCAGATTCGGGAAGTGGTGGAGGACTACGACTACGAAGGGCTGGAACTGGACTGGTGGCGTCAACCACTCTGCTGCGAACCCAACGCGTCGCCCGAAACGATTGCCATGATGAACGACTGGTTCCGCCAGATCAAGGCCCTCACCCAACGAAAGGCGAAGAAAACCGGTAAACCGTACCCGTTCGGGATGCGCATTCCGGGATCGCTGGGCGCCTTGAAAGCCATCGGGATCGATATCGTCACGCTTTGCCGGGAAGGGACGCTCGATTTCATCATTCCGGGGGGATACTGGCCCACGACCTGGGACATGCCGAACGACGAGTTTCGGCAACAGCTGGGCGACCGGGTGACGATTTATGGCTCCATAGACGATGGAGCCAACAGCCTGACGACGCAGAATGAATCGGGAACTATCAAAGAGCGGATGCGGTACATCAGTGCCAGCCCGGAAATCGTGCGGGCCAATGCGGCCGGAAAACTGGCCACGGGCGTTCACGGTATTGAGTGGTTTAATTTTTTCTGTACCGACCAACCCAATATCCCGGGTATGCGGGCTGATTACACGGCCTTACGCAACATCGATAAGCTCAGCTTCTTACGCGGGAAACCCAAGCAGTACTGTTTCAGCACCGCCGGGGCATATTTTAACCCAACGCCATTTGAACAGCCCGCGCAACTGCCCGCCAGTATCGACCCGTTTGCGCAGCGTCCGTTTCGCCTGGCGATGTGCGCCGAACCCACCGACCAGGATCTGGAGCTGGTGGTTCAGGTGGTCCTGAAAGCCGGGGATAAACCGGTTCACCTCCCGGTTTCGGTCAACGGTTGCTGGCCTAACCTTAAAAACGAATCGACCCAGAAACTGCTGTTTCCGTGCGGTCCGCTGACGCATCTTACCCCCGACCATGTGGGCTACAAGTACCAGTTTCCGGTTTCCCTTATCACGGAGGGCTGGAACAAAATCGTGGTCGAAAACCAGAGCCGGGCAACCATTACCGTATTCGCCATTGAAGTGGCCGTCTGCCCCAAAACCGTTTAACGAACCAGCCGGCTACCATGAAAATCACCCAGGTAGAAACCATTTTGCTGACCGGCCCCTGCACGAACGATCCGTATCTTTCCGAAGCGAGGAAGGTACGGAGTGCGGCTTTTATTCGCATTGAAACCGATGCGGGGCTGAGCGGGTTGGGCGAAACCTATGCCGGTTATTTTTTCCCGGAAGGCGTGCCCGCCATCGTGGACTTTTTTGCCCCGATCCTGATCGGCCAAACCGTCGATAACATTCCGGACGTGTGGCAGCGGATGTACCAGTGCGGCAATTTCTGGTGCCGGGTCGGTTTGGGCGCCATCGTTCTGGCGGGCATCGAAGCCGCGCTTTGGGATTTGAAAGGCAAAGCGTTGGGTGTCCCGGTTTATAAACTGCTGGGCGAGAGCTGGAAAGACGGTTTTCCCGAAACCGCGACGCAACCGTTTACGCCCCCGGCGCAATTGCCCGCCTATGCCACGGGCGGGCCAAGTAATTATCCGCTGGAAAAACTGGCAGATAAGATTGCTTTTTACCAATCACTCGGTTTTCAGGGCGTTAAAATCGGGGCTGGAGCCTATTGGAAAGATCAGGGTTTTGCCATTTCCATCGACCCCGCCGAAGCCGCCGACCTGGAAGCGAAAAAAGCGGATTACGTCCGCCAGCAATTCGGCAACGACCTCCGACTCCTGTTCGATGCGCACATGGGCAACAGCCCGACACTAACCTGGGGGCTGGAAACCGCCACCGCCGTTGCGCGCGCCCTGGAACCGTATAACCTGTTTTTTCTGGAGGAACCGTTGCACTATACCCACCCGGACCTCTATGCCGAACTCCGCCGGAACACCAGAACCGTCATTGCCGGGGGCGAATGCCTGACGGCGGTTTGCGAATGGCAGACGTTCATCGAGCACGACAGTTTTGGCGTGGGCCAGCCGGATGCGTCGTTTACGGCGGGGCTCGATCAGTTCATGCAGGTAGCCGCGAGTCTGGCGCAGCGCGGACAGAAAATTGCGCCCCATGCCTGGGGAGCGGGCGGTTCGCAGATGCAGAACATTCACGCCGGTTTCGCCTGTCCGAATACGGTGATTCTGGAAGTGGCTCCGGCTTACGGTCCGCTGCATAGCGAGGTCATTGGCGATAGTTTGCTGCTGAAAAACGGGCATGTTCAGCGCCCCGAAAAACCGGGTCTGGGTATTGAACTGACGGAAGAAACCATCCGGCGGTTTCCGTTCGTGCCCGGCACCGGAGAATTCAACAGCGTTCCCGGTAAAATCCTGACCACCTGATCACGATGCTGAACCTAATGATTAATATGTACGGTGTACGAACCGGTACTTCGACAGTGGCGAACTGTACCGAATGTTTCGGTGGAGGTGATGACGCCCCCGGAAGAAAAAGTACGGCCCTTGCCGACAGAGCAGATTCGGGAGTGCGCGGGTAGTCCATTTTTCTACAAAATGTCGGACGGTTTCTCCGAGGCAAGACCCTCCTGAATGCATTAATACCGGCTCAATTAGCCGGTCCGTAGCAGATACTGTTTTATGGTAATTTTCGGCCCCGTTCAACCGGTGAGCTTGATCGATCACAAATGAATACAATGATTCAAAAACGACACAAATACACCTTACTCATTGGGTTGGTACTGCTTTGGAACAGTGCAACCTTCGCCCAGCAGGTAAAATGGGACAGCACGGCCCGGCCCGATGTGTATAAAGCGCAGGTCGAGCTTTTTCGTTCGCTGCCCCATTCCCGCATGGACATCGTATTTCTGGGGAACAGCATTACGTTCTGGGCGGCCTGGAACGATTTACTGGGTGACCTTCGGTATAAAAACCGGGGTATCCCGGGCGATATCACCTTTGGTGTTCTGGAGCGTCTGGACGAGGTGATTGACGGAAAACCCGCGAAAGTGTTTATCCTGATCGGCATCAACGACCTCGCCCGTCAGATTCCGGATGATGTTATTCTGGAGAATTACCGCCGGATGGTGCGCCGGTTGAAAGCCGGAACCCCCAAAACCCGGATTTATTTCCAGACCCTGCTGCCGACCAACGATACTTTCCAGAAACTAAAAAATCACTACAACAAGGAGAAAAATATCCAGTATCTGAACCAGGCGCTGAAAGAAATGGCGCCCCGCGAAGGGTTTGAAGTGATTGACCTTCACGCTCATTTTGTGGACGAAGCCGGGAAACTTCGGAAAGAATACACCTGGGATGGCGTTCACCTGACGCTGGCCGGTTACCAGAAGTGGGCCGAGATGCTGCGGAAAGGGAAATACATTCCGTAAGAGAAGCGGTTTTATACCCCGACCATTCTGCAACGGTCGGGGTACGAAAAAAACACAGGTTTAGGCATTAAGCCCACCATCCATCAGGATGTTCTCTCCATTGATGTAGGCACCGGCCTGCGACGCCAGGAGCACGATCAGGCCCTTGATGTCGTCGTTGTTGGCCATGCGACGCAGCGGCACTTTTTTGGTGTAATTTTCCAGAAACCGCTCCGGCTGATTATTGAACAAACCGCCGGGGCTGATGCAGTTGACCCGTACGTTTTTCCCGGCCAGCACCTGCGCCATGTATTTCGTTAAGTTGAGTAAACCAGCATTGTGAAAGAAATAGTCGGGTGGGGGAGTGCCCATGGTGGTGCCTTCGTAATTGGATAAATCAGGGCCGAACATTCCCATCATCGAGCCGATGTTGATGATGCTGCCCCCTCCGCTTTCCACAATCAGATCGGCCATTTCGCGCAGAATATCCATCGACCCTGTCGCATTGACGCGCATTGACTCGGCAAAGTCCTCAATGGGCGCATTATAGCCTTTCATCGGCCGCGAAACCGCATTGTTGATAAAAACGTCCAGCCTTCCGAACTGCGAACGGATTTGTTCTTTCAGCGCCCGAACCGAAGCCGGATCGCCCTGATCGACTTGCAGCGCGTGAACATCCAGACCCTGCGCCTGAAACCGGGCGGCTACTTCCTGCCCGGCGGCCAGATTTCGGGACGCCATTAAAACTGTCGAATCGGCTTCGGCCAGTCCTTCTACGATGCACTTGCCGTAGTTACCGGCTCCGCCCGTTACCAGGCTAACTTTATTTTTTAAGCTCAATAAGTCTTTGACATGCATAGAAATACGTGTTTTTAAAGAAAACCGCTACGTTAACCAGCCCATCCGGTCCCAGTGCGGAAGGTCCAGAAAGGCGGGGTCCGGGTACGCCAGCTTTTTAGCCCGTTCGGCGGTTTCAGTCGATAATTCCGGTCCATTGACGGCCGCCAGCGCCTGGTGCAGGTACGTCAGTTTGTCGATCCCGACCAGAATGGACGACACTTCCGGAAAAGCCAGCGCAAACCGAATCGCCAGCGTGGACAGATCCGGAACCGGTTCCTGAACCAACTCGTCAAACCGTCGAATGTGGTTTTCCACGTCAACCAGGGCCGGGTGCAATTGCTGGCCTTTGCTGGTGAGCAGCCCTTTCAGCAAAACCGACCGAATGACGATGCCGACGCCTTTTTCCCGGGCCTGCGCGAACAAAGCCGCCTGCCGCTGGTCCATGAGGTTGAAAGGCAATTGAATAACATCCCACACCCCGCTTTCAATGGCTTTCTGCGTTTCTTCGACGGAATAGGTGGAGACGCCCGTGCTGCGGATAGCGCCCTGCGCTTTTAAATCAGCAAAAATCCGGGGCAAGTCTTCATTCGCCAGAATACCCAGATCCGCCTGATGGAGCATGAAAACATCCACGTAATCGGTCTGTAAAGCCGTTAAACTTTCCAGCAGCGACGTTTTGATGATCTTTTTCAGCGCATCACCGTCCGGAAGTTCGCCGTTGCAGTCCCGCAGGTGCCGGCATTTGGTGCCGATTACCACCTGGCTGCGCCGGTCCCGAAAAGCTTTGCCCATGATGGTTTCACTGGCTCCGTATAGCCGGGCGGTGTCGAAAAAGGTAACGCCCGAATCGGTGGCTGCATGGAGCAGCTGGATCGCTTCCGTCTCGGAAAGCATATCCTCCGCGCCTTTCACGCCAATACCGTAGGGTAATCCAATCTCTACACCCCCGAACGCCAGTTCGGAAACCGTGATGCCGGTGGCTCCTAAAACGCGTTTTCTCATGTTATTTGTAACCGCCCTGCACTGGTTGGGTCGTTGTCGTTTCGTTGTTAAACCGGCTGACCAGACTGTGACAATAGGTACTCATGCCCACCACATCGGCGCCCACGCTCACAAACTGATAGCCCATACTGACAAATTCTTCCAGCCGGTCGATGCTGCCGGTGGTGGCGGCAAACTTGCCGTGTTTCCGGCAAACCTCCGCGACCCGTTTGCGGGCCTCCACGAGCTTCGGGTGGTTCCATTCACCGGGGGCACCAATGGCCTGACTGAAATCACCGGGGCCGAAAAACAGCATGTCCACCCCATCCAGCGCGGCAATTTCGTCCAGTTCGTCCAGCGGTTCGGGGTCTTCGATTTGCAGGACCACAAACCGTTGCTGATTGGCCTGCTGGAGGTACTCGTTGAAATCCAGGTTCGTATATAACCCGTCGGCATTACCACCGTCGATGGCCCGCATCCCAAGCGGGTGAAAGCGAGTCATTTTAATGACGTTTCGGGCATCTTCCACCCCCATGCAATGCGGTACCATAATACCGGCCGCATCCAGTTCCAACGGTTTTACATAGTCACTATAACTGCCGCGCGGCACCCGAACCATGACGTCTGTATTGTGGGCTTTCGCAGCCCAGACGTGCGTAGCCACTACCGACCAATCCTGAGCAAGGTGCTCACGGTCGACCCAGAGGCAGTCAAATCCCGCCATGGCGGCCAGTTCAGAAACCTGTCCGTCGCCAAAATTCACTTTTAAACAACTCACCACTTCACCGGCTCGTAACTTCTTCAATACCCGGCTTTCACGCATTTTCATAGCAGAATTTCATTTTGGGCTAAACCGCCCGTCTGGCTTTTCTAGTTTGGGTTAGCAAAAGAGCAGTAGCTTGTTACACCCGCTTCAGTTGCATAGGATACACTTTGTTGGCATTCCACTGACAAACGTAAACATTTTCGTCCGCATCGATGCAAACGTCATGGGGATGAATAAAAACCGGATTTTGCTGGGATTGCGGTTGTAATAGACCCGCGCGATAAACCGGTTCTGTACCGCCGGGCGTCGAAACAACCCGATCGTTTTCATCCAGAATGGTGATGTAACCGGAGCCAAAATTCCGGTTGGTTATCGAGCGAAAAACCGCAGCATACACCAATGGACCGTGAATGACTGGTCGGCAGACGAACGAACCGGGCAGCGAAATGGTACTTAGATAGCTTCCATCCAGCGTAAACCGCTTGAGCGTATTGTGATTCCGGGAGGTGATCAACAGGGTCGGCTGGTCCGGTTTTCGGGTGTCGAGCGCGATGCCGTGGACGCAGTCAAACTGCTCGTTCGCATCACCGCGTCCACCCCAATGCCGGATGTATTCCCCCCGGCTGGTGTATTGAATAACGTATTGCAACCCGTATCCGTCGGTGACGTATAGATCGCCAGTTGGGCCAATGGCGGTTTGTGTGGGCAGAAACTGCTCTGGCGACGTATAGTGACTGATTTCGCGGGGATAATCCAGCACCATCACCACTTTGCCCTGAAGCGTCATTTTGATGACCTGATGACGTTCAATATCGGTGATGAACAGAAATTCTTCCCCGTTTTCGTTCGAAAGCGTTAATCCGTGTGCGCCGGGATAGGTCGTGCCCCAACTGTCTAGCAACCGGCCCGAGCGGTCGTAGATCAGGATGTTGTTTCTGACTTCGTTGGTCAGTAGAAATAGCCGCCCGCTGGCGTCGATCACCATTTCGTGGCAATCGTTCACCGGGTGAGTGACCGGATCGAGTTTCCCCCAATCGGGAAAAACCCGGTACTGGTACGTACTGTGTCCGATAACAGGCGCTTCGATCACCATTTTATACACTCAATTCGGCTTTTAATTTTTGCTGGTAAGCCGCTTTGGCTTCGGTATCTTCCTGCGCCGATTCGGCCCAGTAAATAAACCCGATAGCCTTGCGGGTACGGGTTTCACTCCGGTTGGCTTCGGCCCAGTGAATGGTCATCGAGTGGTGAATCAGCAGATCACCCGGTTTGGCCGGAAAGGCCACGGCGTTGGCCTGATCGTCGGCGTTCCAGAAATCGGTAATTCCCTGCGAGAAACCGAGCGTTTGGGTTCGGCCATGCGGACGAACCCCGTGAAGGTGCGAACCGGTCACGTACCGAACGCAGCCATTTTCGGCATCAACGTCTTCCAGCGCCAGCCACATCGTCACGGCTTCCGCCGGTTTGAGCATGAAATAATAATTGTCCTGGTGCGGGGGCGTTGGTTTACCGATTTTGGGCGGTTTGTTGAAATATTCCAGTGTTTTAGGAATCACGGCGTCTTCCAGCAGAAATTCGGCGAGTTGCTTGAACTTGCTGTTGTGCAGCATGACCTCAAAATACGGGTCATATCGCTGCATGTCAATCAGCTGCTTTAAGGTCGTTGGATCGTTTTTGTCTTCGTAAAAGATATGATTGACGGGCAGAGTCTGGGCGGTTGAACGGATAAAATTCGTAACCTTTTCATCCAGTTCACGCACTTCTTCGGGTGATAAAAAACCGGGCAGGAAAACATACCCATTGGTTCGGAACGACTCTTTCAGGGCTTGTTTGTCTGGTGTTTCCATCGCAGATTAAAGGTTAGGAATTGTTTATTGTTGTCTGTTTATGCCGAATAAACCGGGCGTTTGGTCCTGGGTTATAGCAATTCGTTCAGCCGGTTCCGAATGATTTCTTCGGCACCCAATTCCAGAAAACTGGTTCGGCAACGCCAGGTTTCGTAGCCGCCCCGTTCGATTTCGTGGGCGGGCGGAATGTAACCGATATACCCGTTTGCCATCGTAATTGTAAAATAGGATGCCCGGTTTTCCTTGAGTCGAAGGCCGGTTTCGGCAAAAAACTCCCCGCCTAACGCCCCAATCTGGCCGGTACCGATCCGGAGGGCCTGCACCGGGAACAAAATCGTGTCCGGATATTCATTCAGCAAGACCTGTTCGCGGGCGTAAATCCGGCGCAACACGTCCATATCCACCTGCTGAATGGTTTCGTAGTACGTTTCGGCAACCAGCTTTTTAGCGGCTTCCAGTTCTTCCGCCGACGGTTTTCGGACGCCCGCTTCCACTTCGGCATACCGGGCCGACAAAGCCGGGTTTTCCTGCCAGGCCACGGTTTGCAGGGCGTCGCACACTTTTCTGGCGATGTCTTTGCCGATCAGTTCACTTTTGGCGAAATGCTCTCTCGGGTAGCGATCGGGGTCCAGAAAATCCCAGATGTTGGCTTCACCGCTGGTTCCGTTACTCATCATGCCGACAAAACGCGAATCTGCACCCAGGAGCCGACCGATTTCGTCGGAGAACACGCCGAAATAATCCGCCGTGATGGTGCCATTTTCCCAATCGCCGACGTAGTGCAGCGAATAGTTGGCGAGTACGCTAATCCACTGATTATCCAGTCCTTTTACAGCCAGAAAACCAACCTGCGGGTCAACGGGAACAACCCGGCGATCAATCTGGTGCTCGTCGCCGAACGGATTGGTTTTCACCCCATCGAGTCCGCCCGTGACGGGATTGAGGGCCCGATAGCCTTCCTTCATGAAAAACCGCCTACAAACCACGTGTTCCGGCACGTCCACCGCGCCAAATCCGATTTTTGCCGGACGCCGATTTTGCAAAGCCGCTTTGACGGATTCAACAATCAGACCGGGCAGCTTCTGTCGGTATGGCAAATCAGCCGCGCCCAGCAGCAGGCTGGCCACCGAGCCGGCCGCGTGCGTGTGGGTACTGGAGATTAAAATGTTGGCAGGAAGGATGCCGGTTTCGGCCTGAATGCGGGCTTTTACCTCATCCAGAAAATCCTTCGGCATGGCGCAAATATCGACGATGACGAGGACGATAGTCGTATCTCCCTGTTGCAGTACCAGTGCTTTGGTGTACAGCGGATCGTGGATGTAGCGGGCGTAATGGGTAATGAAATCACCGTTAATCAGCGTTCCCAGCGGGGGTGTAATATCCACCTGGGCCGCTCCGGCCTGAAAAGCTGCGTTCATGGGTAAGGGTTATTGCCAGGCCCGGCGCAAAAACCGGAGCCAGTTTCCGTGAAAAATGTTGTCGATGTCGGCGGGCTGATAACCGCGCCGGACCAGAATATCTTCGTATTTTCGTAAATCCGCAATCGAATTCATATCCCAGGGCGATTGTTCGGTACCAAAAATACCGTCGAGATCGCTGCCGATGGCTACGTGCTGACTGTTTCCGGCGATCTGGCAGATGTGGTCCCAGTGATCGACGAGCTGCTCCAGCCGGATGTTCAATTGCCAGGGGTCCGACACCGTGTCAATAAACCGGATATCCATCGCCCAGCAGTCCAGCATCCCGCCAATGACCGCATCGCGTTCAATAAGCCGACGAATCTGCTCGTCGGTTAATTGCCGCTGGGTCGGCACAATGGCCCGCACGTTGTGGTGGCTCGCCCAAACCGGTCCCTGGTACAGATCCAGCGCCTGATCGAAGCCTTCGTCGGTCAGGTGGGTCACGTCCAGAATCAGGTTCAGTTGGTCCATCTCCTTCAGCAAATCCAGTCCCAACGGCGTAATCGGCCCTTCCATTTTTGTGCCCGGCGCGTAGCGTCCCGGCCCGAAATGCGACAAACCCAGTGCCCGTAAACCATAGTCATAGGCCCGGTGCAGGTACGAAATATCCACCAGCGAATCCGCCCCCTCCAGGCTCAAAATGTAGCCAACTGGTTTTTTCTCGTCCGGTATTTCGGTGTTATTCCACAATGCCAGGTGGTTGTCCAGTTCGGTCAGGTTGGTGATCTGCACCATTTCGCCGAGGGCTTCCATTTCGCGGTACCAGATCAGTTGGGCCTGTGTCATGGCCCAGGCCTGCTGCGGAGAATGCCAGCCGGGCAGCGAACTGCCATAGGGCGTCACCCGCGACAACTGCGTGGCCACCACCAGCCCAATGCCGCCTTTCCGCAGTTCCGGCAAACAAACCGTGCCTTTGCCCCGGTCGGGCTTGTCGCGCATTCCCATTTCGCGCTGCCGGATTTCGACCAGTGGCCGCGAAAGGTCGCGATTCCATTCCAGGGCGTTCATCGCCAGGTCGAGGTGGGCATCAAAAATCAGGCGTCTAGTCATTGGACAATGGAATGATTCGCCGAGGATTGATTAACTTCTTCGTAATTGAACGGATAACGGCTGATCAGCTCCTGAATTTGCTGGCTGAACTCCCGGAAGGAGTATTCCCACTGCTGCGCTTCTCCCTTTTCGTACGAATAGAACCCTTTTCCGGTACCCATCCCCAATTCGCCCTTCTGCACCAGGTCTTCAAAAAAGCGGGGAATATGACGGGCTTTGGACAATTCGGGAAATAAGTCCTGCATCACGACGCCGTAGATAAACGTTCCCATCAAATCCATATACCGGAAGTGGCCGCCAAACGGCAGGTAATACCCCGGGTCGTTGCGGCAGGCCCGGTCAACATCCTCGGCTGAAACGTAGCCCCCTTCAATCAGGTAGAAGGCTTCCCGAATCATGGCGCACAGCATACGGGTCCGAATGCCCCGGTCGCTGTGAACCACATAGGGATCTTTTTGCCAACCGGCTTTCGCCTGTTCGCAGAAACCGTCGACCCGCTTAGGGTCATTCTGTTCATTGGCAATAATTTCCAGAAAATAGGTCGTATCGGCAGGTTCGGTCCAATTGGCGCCAATGATCCGCTCCGGATGACGGCTTCCCTGCTGAAGCGTACTGAGCGGGATGCTTTCGGTATTGATGGCAATCAACGCATCCGGCGAAACCACTGTTTCCAGTTGCTGAATCTGTGCCCTTTTCTGAAACTCATTCTCGTCCGTACAGACAATAATCAGATTAAAATCACCGGCTTCGTCCAGCCGTTCGATCACCTCCACCGATGCATCCCATTTTGGGATGGTGATCGTTTGGGGCGAAATTGGCCGGCACTCGGTTTCCTCAAAGCGGTTGCTGGTATACACCGCCACAGGGTGACCGGCCTGCCGCAGGCAGGCAATAATTCCCGTAGCTGCTTTGCCCCAGCCTGTTACCAAAATGGCGTCTCTTTCCGCGGATATATTACCCATACTATTGTTTGTTAATAGGCTTTCGCATGAGTCGCCTTCTAGCTCTTGCTTGTTTCTACTGCCATGCTTTCCAGCACCTGGCGGGCAGTCTGGATGGCGTGGTCGATGTCGGCTTCGGTATGGGCGGCACTGATGTACCACAGCCCCCGGCCAATCACGCGAACCCCTTTATCGTGCATGGCTGCAATGAATTTACCCAACTTGGCTTTGTCGTACGACAGCGTTGCCCGGTAATCCGTGACGGTTTCGAGATCGGTAAAACCGGTGTGAAACATGGGCCCCAGGCCTTGCACCCGCAAATTCTGGCCGGTTTCAGCCGCGGCTTTCGTCAGTCCCGCCATCAGTTTCTGTCCCAACCGATAGAGCCGTTCATGCGGTTGATCCCGCTCCAGCACCTGAATCGTCGCCAGGGCAGCCGCGACGGTTGGGTTACTGGCGTTCATGGTCCCCGCGTGAATGACCTTAGCCTCTTCGATCAAACTCATCCACTCCCGTTTGCCAACGATGGCGCTGATCGGGTAGCCACTGGCAATAGCTTTCGCAAAAATGGATAGGTCCGGTGTGATGCCAAAATAGTGTTGTGCGCCCCGAAGCGATACCCGGAAACCGGTAATCACTTCATCGAAAATGAGGGCGATACCGTATTGATCGCAGAGGTCGCGCAGCCCCTGTAAAAACCCTTTCTGGGGGGTAATACAGCCGTTGTTGCACATGATCGGCTCGGTAATGATGGCGGCCAGTTCGTGGTGATGTTCGGCCACGGTTTTCCGCACCAGTTCCAGGTCGTTCCAGGGCAGGATGATAAATTCGTCGCGGGCGTGGTCGGCCAGACCGGCGCTCCAGGGAAACACATTCGGATTTTCCCGATCTCCCATCGCTTCGGCCGAAGGAGCCGAAAGGCCCCAGGCTACGTTGTCGAGCCAGCCGTGGTAATGGCCTTCGAACCGGAGAAATTTGGACTTGCCGGTTTTGGCGCGGGCGACCCGGAACGCAGTTTGGACGGCTTCCGAACCGTCCAGGCAAAACCGCATGAGTTCAGCCGACGGAATCAGTTCGGCCAGTTTTTCGGCCAGTTCAATTTCCCGGATATGCTGTCCGGCAAAAAGCTGCCCCTGATCGGAATAGTCGTTAATGGCCTGTAGCACCTCCGGGTGCGAATGCCCCAGGAGCAATGGTCCCTGGCTCAGCGTAAAATCCAGGTATTCGTTGCCGTCGACGTCGTAAATCCGGCTGCCTTTGCCGTGCGTATAGAAAATGGCGTGCGGGTGATTGTATTTGCGAAATTCGGAGGAAACCCCTCCGGCCAGCACATTTTTGGCCCTTTTGAGCAAAGCCGCCGATTCGGAATAAGTTGTCATGGTTGGATCTAGCCAATTCGCCGGTCGGTCCGGAAGGGATACCGGGCGGCCAGTTGAAAAATATCTTTGTTAAAAACCGCAAAAGCGTGATCCCATTCCTTCGCTTCTTCGGCCGTATAATCGTACAAGCCCTGCTCGCTCTGCGTGCCGCGTAACTGCTTGTCCACCAGTGGTCTCATTAACTCGGGTACGTTATCGGAATTGGAGAGCAGCGGAAAAATACGCCGGAAGATTTCGGGGTAGTCCTGTAGCCCCGTATAGTCCATGCGCCGGAAAATGCCCATCATCGTAATCCAGGAACCGGCATCGTAGCGGAAGGCTTTATCGACATCGTCCATGCTGGCCGCCCCCGTCTCCACCAGGTGAAAGGCTTCCCGGTAAATGGCGTACATCAGCCGGTTGGTTACAAAACCGCGAATGTCTTTTCGCAGCAAGGTGGGCTCTTTTTTCCAGTAATGAGCCAGTTCAAACACCCAGTTGGCCCGCTCCAGCGACGTCAGCGTACCGCAGGTAATTTCCATAAACCGGGTCATGTAGGCCGGTTCGGCCCAATGAATACCCAGAAACCGTTCCGGATTCGGCACGTACTGCTGCAACTGGCTGATGGGAATGGCCGAGGTATTGCTGGCAATCACGGCATTGGTGCTAACCACGTCGGCTATTTTCTGATAAACGGTTTGCTTGATAGCAGGCCGTTCTGTGACGCACTCCAGCACCAGCTGGCAGTCGCTCAGAATGCTGTAATCGCCCGAAACCGTCAGTTGGTTTATATACGCTTCGGGTGATTTCGTCAGCAAATCCGCTTCCTTACCGTGTTTAATCTGATTCAGGATCCGCTCGGGGGCATCGGCCAGTTCGGTCGGCAAGGGCGCAATGGCCTTCACCGGATGACCCGCCAGCAGGAGAGCGGCCACAATACTGCTCCCCATCAATCCTAACCCTACTACGCCCACACTAATCTCACTCGTTTGTATCATTTGGTCCATTCGCCGAACGATTTTCAGGCCGGGAGTTTAACAATGCAATCAATTTCCACTTTCAATCCTTCGGCCAGCACCGACTGCACGGTGGTCCGGGCGGGCTTAATACCCGGAAAATAGCTGGCATACACTACATTATAGCGGTCGAATTCGGCAATATCAGCCAGGTGAACCGTACACTTAACAATATCGTCCATCGTTGCTCCCGCCGATTCGATGATGGCTTTGAGGTTTTGCAGGGTGCGATGGGTTTCGTCCTCAATCGTTCCCAGCACAAATTGGGACGTTTTAAAATCAACGGACGCCTGTCCGCTGATAAACAGGAAACCACCGGCAACAACTCCGTCCGAATAGGCACCGGTTGCAAAGGCCGGGTCGCGGTCGGGATGGATCACTTTAGTTTTACTCATGCGTGAAAATCAGATAGAAAGGTTGTTGTTGGAAATCCGGATTTACCGGATCACGAACTCACAACAAAAGTAGTTGTGTGAGTTTGCTATTTCTGTTACTTTTAATCCTATTTCTGATACTATTTTTCAGAGCATTCCGCCGAATTCAGGAATTTCGGTATACTTAGGGACCTCTTTTATATCATTAGTCATTTTTGCCATGAAAACAGTTGAATTTCGGTTACCGCAAGAATATGACAAATCTTTTATTGTTTTTCAGGAGGTTGGCCAATTTTTTCCTTGTCCCTGGCATTACCACCCGGAATACGAATTAGTTCTGGTTTTAAAAAGCACCGGTCGCCGGATGGTGGGCGACCATATCGGGTATTTCGACGCCGGTGATCTGGTCTTTATGGGGCCGTCGCTACCCCACGTCTGGGTAAACGATCCGGAGTTTATAAAGGGCGAGGCCGGGTATCAGGCCGAAGCCATTGTGGTACAGTTTGTCGACCATTTTCTGGGAAAACCGTTCATGGAGATTCCGGAGATGGAGGCCTTCCGAAACTTTCTGAAGCGGTCCAGCCGGGGCATGGAACTGACCGGGGCCACACGCGACAGGATTACGGAAATCATGAAGGGGATGATTTCCATGAATGGCCTGCGACGGCTTTCGGCTTTGTTGGAAATCTTTGATATCCTGGCAAATACGGCTGAATATGAGATGCTGGCCAGTCCCGGTTACGTCCAGAATGTGCACCTCAAATCGTCGGATCACCTCCGGAAAATTAACCAGTATATTATGCAGAACTTCCAGGAAGAGATTACGCTTCCCGAAATTGCCAGTGTGGCCAACATGGCCCTGACGACGTTCTGTTGTTTTTTCAAGGAGCATTACCGCGTCTCGTTTGTCGAATACCTGAACACCGTCCGGATTGGCCACGCGTGTAAATTGATCTCGGAAAAGGATTTAAATATCGTGGAAGCAGCCGCCGAAAGTGGGTTCAATAACCTGGCTAATTTCAACCGGCAATTTAAAAAGATTAAACATATGACGCCTAGTGAATACCGCAGAACGCTGAATGTAGCCGTTTGATGGACTTTCGCACGGTAAAAAAGTACTGGTACGGCTTTTCTGAAAAATAGTATTACAAATACAAATAAAAGTAGCAGATTCCGATAGAGACGAAACTTACTTTTGCTTTTGTCAAAATTAGGCACGAATTTCTATTTGGGATACTATGAAAAAGAGAATTTTACCTGCTTTTTTTATCGGAAAGCGCGTTTTTTTGCTGGTTGCCCTACTTTGTTGGAGCTTGGCGGTTTCTGCCCAGCAGGCCCGCTCGGTCAAGGGCAAAGTTACCGATGAGCGCAATGAAGGACTGCCCGGTGTCAGCATTGTGGTGAAAGGAACCACTTCAGGAACCACCACGGACGTTAATGGGCAGTATACACTCAACCTTCCCGACGACCGGGCGGTTTTGGTGTTTAGTTTTGTGGGGTATGTATCCCAGGAAATCCCGGTTGGTGGTCAGGCAGTACTGGACGTCACCCTGAAAGGCGACAGTAAAACGCTGAACGAAGTGGTGGTAGTGGGTTACGGCTCGCAATCGCGGGAAACCCTGACCACCTCCATTAGTAAAATCGACAACAAGGTCTTGGAGAATGTTCCGATGGCGAACCCGGCCTCGGCCCTGCAAGGGTCGGTTTCGGGCGTTCGCGTTCAGAGCACGTCGGGCCAGCCGGGGGCCGCACCCCGAGTAATCGTCCGGGGGGGAACCTCCATCAATAACCCGGATGGAGCGGCCCCGCTGTACATCATCGACGGGGTTATCCGGACGGATCTGAGCGACCTGAACGCCGACGAAATCGAAAGCATGCAGGTCTTGAAAGATGCCGCTTCGACGGCCATCTACGGTGCCCGCGGTTCCAACGGGGTAGTTATCGTGACCACCCGCCGGGGAAAATCGGGGCAGGCCCGGATTTCGTACAGCTATGACCTGACCGACTCCCGTCCGGGCAAACTGTATAAGCTGGCCAATGCCCGGGACTATCTAACCATCAACCGCCTGGGTGTTTTTAGTGACGATGCCAAATTTGGCAGCTATGCGTCGCGGTTGACGCTGCCCATGGGGTACGGTACGGGCAACGATTTGACCAAGAATACGGCCTTTACCACGCAGTACCTGACGCCGGCCAACCAGCATAAACTGAACGAAGGCTGGCAGAGCATGCCCGACCCCGCCGACCCGACCAAAACCCTGATTTTTCAGGATACCGATTTCCAGTCGCTGCTGTATCAAAAGGCCCTCTCACATAACCACAACCTGAACATTTCAGGCGGAAATGACAAATCGACCTTCAACGTCGGGCTGGGTTATCTGAAAGCCGATGGAACGGTCATCACCACGAAATATGACCGGTTAAGCCTGAATATGAGCGGTGAACTGAAAGTTCGGGACAATCTTAAAATAACGTCGAGTGCCATCTATTCCCGGGCTTCCAATAACGAGCCCTACAGCTCCACCGCCGTTATTTTCTACCGGAATGCGGGTCTGGCTCCGACCGCCAAGCTGTATTTTGAAGATGGGACCCTGGCGCCCGGCACGAACAACGCGATCGGAAACCCGCTGTATCAGATGACTACGCGGGTCAACGAAAATGTCAACGAAAAACTGACGCTGTCGTTCGGCGGGCGGTGGGATATTGCCCCCGGTCTGGCGTTCGAACCGCTGGTATCCATGTATAACACGACGGGTAACTCGTACAATTTCCAACCGGGTTACTGGAATGGCCCCACGGCGTATGTCGATTCCCGGGTGGCATCGGCCAGCAGTTCCAAATGGCTACAGTATCAGGTGGATGGGGTTTTCTCCTACAACAAGACCTTTAACCGGGTGCACAACCTGGATGCCCGGGCCGGTTTTGCGTATTATGACCGCAAAAACAGCGCGTTGAGCGCGAGTGGCCGGAATGCGTCAACCGATTTAATTCCAACGCTGAACGCTTCCGGGGAAGCCGTATCTGTCAGCAGTTCAATTTCGAAACATGTCATTATGGGCTACTTCGCCAGCGCCAATTACAATTATGACATGAAGTACCTGGTTTCGGTCAACATGCGCTACGACGGAGCTTCCAACCTGGGCGAAGCCTATAAGTGGGGCTTTTTCCCGGGGGTTTCGCTGGGCTGGAATGTGCACAATGAGAAATTCTGGGGCTGGTCGAATAATACGTGGTCGCAGTTGAAACTCCGGGCCAGTTACGGGGTCAACGGGAATATCAGCGGTTTGGGTGACTTTACGGCCCAGGGTGCTTACGGTGTCGGCGCCAAATATGCCGGCGCTGCGGCCATTCAGAATACCGTTATTGCCAATAAGGACTTAAAATGGGAACAGTCGAAAACGTTTAATATCGGTACCGATCTGGGCTTTTTCAACAACCGTGTAACCCTGATTGCCGATGTCTATAACCGGGTGACTGATAATTTGCTGACCAGCCTGCCGCTGCCTAACTCAACGGGTTTTTCGAGCGTATTGACGAACCTGGGTAGTCTGCAAAACCGGGGCTTTGACCTTGAACTCGGCGCCCGGGTGTTAGGCCCCTCTTCGCCGGTTCAGTGGCAGTTGAGCTTCAATGCTTCCAAGACCAAAAACAAGATTCTGAAGCTTCCCTATAACGGGGCGGAAAATAACCGCGTGGGTGGTTATCTGGTGTGGGATGATGCCGCGCAGGACTATCGCTGGAAAGGCGGTTTGCAGGAAGGACTCCGAATGGGTGAAATCTATGATCGTCAGTTCGTTCGGGTCTATCCGACCGATGAAGCCGCCCAGAGTGGACCGGTTGCCACCTACATTGTGGGAAACAACAAAAAGCAATACGGAGGAGATGTTGAATATTATGATGCCGACAAAAATGGCCTGATCGATTCCCGCGACAAGACGTACATGGGCAATCAGTTCCCGGTCTGGACGGGTGGGATGGCTAATACCGTCAGCTACAAAAACCTCTCATTGTACGTCCGGATGGATTACACGGCGGGGCATACCATCTTCAACTGGGCGAAAATGTTTCTGGATGGCAACATGTATGCCGATGGCAACCTGACGCAGGACATGGTGGATCGTTCCTGGAAAAAGCAGGGCGACATTGCCGAACTGCCCCGTTCCTACTGGGGGGGAGAGCGTGTACAGCGTAACCTGTTCGACGGCACAACAACGGGTGGTACGTCCCTTTATTATGGTTCCGGCGACTTCCTGGCCCTGCGCGAAATAACCCTGAGTTATGGAGTCCCGACCTCGTTCCTGAGCAAGTTCAAAGTTGCCAATCTCCGGTTCAACGTGACGCTCAATAACATTCATTACTTCACGAAGTACAACGGTCTTAACCCGGAAGAAGGCGGAAAAGACGACGGGCGGTATGCCCTGCCAAAGAATATCATTTTCGGAGCTAAACTGTCATTCTGATCGAACGCGCTATGAAAAGTCTTAAAATAGTATTGAGTATCAGTTTTATTCTGATTAGTTGTTTTTCCTGTAACGTCCTGGATGTGAGTCCGGTCAGCGTTATTACCAACAATTCGTTCTGGAAAACCGAGAACGATGCCGAAGGCGCCCTGAACGGGATGTATGTGAACCTGCGCGCCATTGAAGATGCCCTTACGGCGATCGGTGAGCAACGCTCCGAAATCTTCCAGGGCGGAGTGTATGGCACCGGTGGCAACGATATGCTGCACAATGCCCTGAGTGCGGATCAGCCCCTGCACACGGATTGGCGGATTTATTATACGGTGATCAACTCGGCCAACCTGATTCTGAAATATGTTCCGGGGATTACGTTCAACTCGGAAGCTACGAAGAATTCGATTCTGGCCCAGGCCTATACGATGCGGGCCTTTACCTATTTCGCCATGACGAAAACCTGGGGCGATCTGATCATCCGCACGGAGCCAACCGAAAGTGCCAGCGCCGACGTAACCGTAAAAGAACGTTCTCCGCAGGCTGACGTCTTCAAATTAATCAAGGACGATCTGGACAAAGCCCTGCAACTTTATCCCAATAACAATTTCCCGACCGGGCGTTTCAAATGGTCGAAACCGGCGGCCCAGGCCGTAAAGGCTGACGTCTACCTCTGGACGGCCAAGCGGTTGAACGGTGGTCAGGGGGATTTTACGACGGCACTGGCCGCAATCGGTGAAATCGAGAAAGCCGATGTGTCGCTGTTGCCCAACTATGGCGATCTGTTTCAGTATACCAATAAAGGCAATAAAGAGATCGTTATGGCCATTCGGTTCCAGGATCTGGATGGAGCGGCCAATAACCACTTCTGGCGTCAATGGATTATCGGCAGCGCCGTACCGGCCAATACCGACTCGGAAACCCTGAAAATAATCAATCCCGTGGGCGGTGGACAGGGTTTGCTGGTGGTGACGGATCTGGTCCGGAAGCAGTTTACGGAGGATGATACACGTAAAAAGGCCAGTTTCCACGAAGTGTATACCACCGACGCCAGCGGGAAGTCTACCTTTTACACCACGCTGACGATGAAAGGCCAGGGGCTCATCACGGGTGGAAACCGGCTCTTCCTGAGCGATATTATCCTGTATCGGTATGCGGATATTCTGCTGATGAAAGCAGAAGCCAAGAATGCACTGGGTCAGGACCCCTCCACCGAAATCAATCTGGTGCGGCAACGGGCCTATAAGGAAAACGCCAGCAAACACGTATTCGTTAACGGTACGAAGGAACAGAACGACGAGGCCATCCTGAAAGAGCGCCTGCTGGAACTGCTGTTTGAAGGCAAACGCTGGTGGGATCTGGTTCGATTCGGAAAAGCTTTCGATCTGGTGCCGAACCTGCAGAGCAAAAAAGGGCAGAACCATTTGCTGCTTTTCCCCATCGCCAACGGCGTATTGAGTCTGGAGCCTAAAGTGAAGCAGAATCCCGGTTATTGATTACCCGTTCCTAACCCCTTAACCACGAATGAAAATAGGAAAATACATATTGCTCTGGCTTGGGCTGATGGGCGTCGCAACCGTTCATGCGCAGCAGAGTGATGAAATCAGCGTGACCAAAATCTGGGATAAAAGCCCCCACGACGCTTTCCCGGACCTGATCAAATTCAAGAATTATTATTACTGCACAGTGCGCGAAGCCTCCGACCACGTCAGCAATAAAAGCGACGGGAAGGTTCGCGTCATTCGCTCCAAAGATGGCAAGCAGTGGGAATCGGTCAACCTGTTCGAATCCGACACGGAAGACGTCCGGGAGGCCCGCTTGTCGGTGCGTCCCGACGGAACGCTCATGGCCATTGTGGCCGCCGGGAAATTCCGGGATGGTCGCTACTGGACCTTAACGCCCTATGCTTCCTTTTCCGATAAGGCCGGCGAGAATTTCACGCCCTTGCAAAAAGTGACGTATGGGACAGGAATCCAACCCACGCTGGACTGGATCTGGCGCGTAACCTGGCATAAGGGCGTTGGCTACGGGGTCATGTATTCGATCACGTACACCGACGTCAACGGCAAGTGGAAACGTGACATGTATGCCCAGGTTCTGAAAACGACGGATGGGAAGAGGTTCGATAAGGTAGCCGATCTGCCCGTTGGGGGCAGTCCCAATGAAGCCACCATCCGGTTTGATGCCAAGGGGAAGATGTACATCGTAATCCGGCGTGAAACCGAAGATCAACTGGGTGTGCTCTATGCCAGTCTGCCGCCCTATCAAAACTGGAGCTATGAGAAACTGAATATCCGGCTCGGTGGTCCGAATTTCCTCTTCCTCGATAAGAACCATTTTGTTCTGGGGACCCGTTTCCACGAAGCAAAAGGCGCTTCGACAGCCCTTCATGTGATGGACCTGAAAGGGAATATTAAAAAAACGATCACGTTACCGAGCAGTGGCGACAATAGTTACCCCGGCCTGGTGATAGAAAAGGATACCTTACTGGTGGCGTATTATTCAAGCCACGAGAAAAAATCAAGCATCTATTTGGCCCGGGTACCGCTAAAGCTGCTTCGTGTGACCGACTAGAGACTAGCTGATCGACCCGGTTCCAGGTCTGAAGGTCTGCCGGAGAGTTGCTACCAATGGAAATAAATGGGAGCCAGGACCCGCCAGTACGAAAGTGCTTGGGGACTACGGTCTGGCTCCCGCTTTTTTAATTTGTTAACTTTTGTCTATGAAAAAAGTGTTTAAGCCCGCCTTCTGGCTATTCCTGACCTGCATCGCTTCTGTGGCGATGGCCCCTAGAATCGTATCGGAACCAGAACCTGTTATACCCAATGAGGCCCCGCGCGAAGCAAAACCGCAAGCCCGGAAAGTAAAAGACTTCGTCATTTATCAGGACGAGCGGTTTTACGCTTCGTTTCCTTCCATCATCAAAAAGCCGAATGGAGAGCTTTTTCTAGCCTTCCGGCGGGCACCAGACCGGAAAGTTTTTGGTGAAAAAGGAACTTCCCACGTCGATCCGAACAGCTATTTGGTGGCCCTGCGCTCGAAAGACGGTGAAAACTGGACGAAAGAGCCGGAACTGATTTATTCCCACGCCTTCGGCGGTTCGCAGGACCCCTGCCTGCTGCAACTGAAAAACGGCGAGATTCTGTGCGCCAGTTACGGCTGGTCCTTCCTGCGTCCCGAAGGGGTTAAAAACCTGAAAGAGCCGTTCTTTAAAGGGGGCGATGCCTATTTCCTGGGCGGCTATCTGGTTCGCTCGACCGACGGTGCCAAAACCTGGCAGGGACCGATTTATCCGCCACACATTGCCCCGGAAATCAATTTCAGCGCCTACAAAGGCGAACCCCTGCCAGCCTACAACCGGGGTGCGTTATACGAAGGCAAAAGTGGTCGTATTTACTGGATTGTGGCTTCCAGCGATTCCAATTCACCCAAGAAAACCTCCAATCACCTGATCGTATCCGATGATAAGGGGCTGACCTGGAAATACCAGGGGGTGGTCGCCATTGATGACAAGGCGTCTTTCAATGAAGCATCGGCTTATGAAACCCCCAAAGGTGATATTATTGGTTTTCTGCGCACCGCCGACATGGACGATCAGGCGTGTATTGCCCGCTCGACGGATGGTGGAAAAACCTTCAAGTGGGAGAAAATGGGCTTTCAGGGACACCCCATGCAAGCGCACCGGCTGCCCGACAACCGGGTACTGGTCGTTTACGGCTATCGCCATAAACCGTATGGCATCCGGGCACGCATCCTGAACGCGGAATGTACCGATTATAAAACCGCCCCTGAAATCGTCCTGCGGGAAGATGGCGGCAACGGCGATATTGGTTACCCCTGGTCGGTGCAACTGGATAAAAACCGGGTGCTGGTTACCTATTATTACAACCTGAACAACGGTACCCGGCACATTGCCGGATCAATTCTGGAACTGAAGTAAACGATTACCCACCGTAACAATCATGAAACCCGAAACGATCGAGATTTCTCCGAAAACCGCCGTCCTTCCGGCCCGGGCCTGGCTGGTCGTGGCGCTGCTCTGCGTGGTCGGCTGCCTGAATTACCTCGATCGCATCATGATCACCACCATGCGTGATTCGATCAAGGCCGCAATTCCGATGACCGACGCGCAATTTGGTTTACTGACGGCAGTTTTCCTCTGGGTATACGGTTTGCTGAGCCCCTACGCCGGTTTTCTGGCCGACCGGTTCAACCGGAGCCGGGTCATTATCGGGAGTCTGTTCGTCTGGTCGCTGGTGACCTGGCTGACGGCCCATGCCACCACCTTTGAAGAACTGCTGGCGACCCGGGCGTTAATGGGCATCAGTGAAGCCTGCTACATTCCGGCGGCTATGGCGCTCATTGTCGACTACCACCGCGGAGCAACCCGCTCCCTGGCTACGGGGATTCACATTGCCGGGGTCATGGTGGGGCAGAGCCTCGGTTTTCTGGGCGGCATGATTGCCGAAAACCGCGATTGGAGTGCGGCTTTTAGCGTCTTCGGTCTGGTTGGTATAGCCTATGCCGTAGTGCTGGCGTTTTTCCTGCGCGATGCCCCCAAATCGGTGGAAGCCGAAACCGTAGTTCATAACACCGAGGAGCCGGTGCGGTTCGGAGAAGCCGTCCGGAATCTGTTCAGCAAACCGGCCTTTAGTCTGTTGCTCCTGTTCTGGGCATTACTGGGTGTGGTCGGCTGGCTGATTGTGGGTTGGTTGCCAACCTTTTACCAGGAACAGTTTAACCTGTCGCAATCGCAGGCCGGTCTCTACGCCACCGGCTATTTCCACACGGCGGCCCTGGTGGGCGTTCTCGTGGGCGGGGCGCTCACCGACCGCATCAGTCGGGGCAACCCACGTGGCCGGATTCTGGTCCCGGCCCTGGCACTCTGCATTGCGGCCCCGGCCATTTTTCTGGCCAGTACCACCCCGGTTTTGGTGGTCGCCATTGTAGGGTTTATCTGCTACGCTTTTACACGGGTGTTTGTAGATACGAACATGATGCCGATTTTGTGCCTGATTGCCGACGAGCGGTACCGTGCCACGGGCTACGGGATCCTGAATCTGGGTAGTTGCATCGTGGGCGGATTTGGACTCTACGCCGGAGGGATGTTGCGGGATGCGCAGGTCAGTTTCAGCCAGCTATTTCAGGTCGCAACGGTTTTGCTGCTGATTTGTGCAGCCACGCTGTTCTGGCTCAAATCCAAAACGAACCTAAAGTCGGAAGAATAAGCCCCTCCCAATGAAAAAGTTACTGCTATTCCTAACCCTAACCGTTTTCCGTTCTGCGCCGATTTGGGCGCAGAACGGTCCTTTTCCCGACTACGTGAGCGTGACCAAAATCTGGGATCAGCCGCCCCACAGCGCGTTTACGGACCTGGTTTTGTTCAACAACGAATTTTACTGCACGTTTCGGGAAGGTCTGACCCACGTTGATACGACCAACAGCGGCAAAATACGCGTGCTGAAATCCAAAGACGGAAAAGACTGGACCAGCGTCGCGCTGCTGGCCATTCCCAAAATTGATCTGCGCGACCCCAAACTGACCATCACACCGGATAAGAGACTGATGGTGACGCTGGCGGGTGCGGTTTTTGGACCAACGGACGGAAAGGTAAAGGTGCAGTGGATCAAGCCCATGGTTTCCTTTTCGGATAAAAAGGGTGCAAATTTTTCGGCCCCGCAGCAATCGACGCTGGACCCGGCTATTTCGCCTTCCAAAGACTGGATCTGGCGAACGACCTGGCATAACGGCATCGGGTACGCCATCGACTATCAGGTTGTAACCGATGATCAATGGGTAATTTACCTGCTGAAAACCAAAGACGGGATTCGGTACGACAAAGTCTCCGATTTCGACGTAGACGGAAAGCCCAACGAAGCCACCGTTCGTTTCGACAAAACCGGCAGGATGTATGTCCTGATCCGGCGCGAATCGGAAGATCAGATGGGCGTTATGGCGGAAAGCAACGCACCGTATACGAACTGGGCGTACCACAAAATGGCGATCCGGCTGGGCGGGCCTAACTTCCTGTTTCTGAACGACCAGAGGCTGGTAATTGGCTCCCGGAATTACGCGTCGCCGAACAAGATGGCGCTGTATCTGACCGACCGGCGCGGCAACATCACCAAAACGATTCCCTTTCCGAGCAGTGGCGACGCGAGTTACCCGGGCATGGTGATTTACCAGAATAAACTCTGGGTGTCGTATTATTCGACCCACGACGGCAAATCGGCCATTTACCTGGCCCAGGTTCCGCTCGACAAACTCCACTAGTGCCGATGGTGACAAAAACTGCATCCGCCCACCGTCCGCTGGAATCCGCCGATATTCGTGGTATCTGGGGAACCTTGATGCTGCCTGTCCATGAAGATGAAGCCATCGACCTGGGGCGGCTGGAGCAGGGACTCGAACGAATCCTTGAATTTGGCATCAGTGGCCTCTATTCCAACGGCACAGCGGGTGAATTTTACAACCAGTCAGAGAGTGAGTTCAGGCGTATTAACCGCATATTGGCCCGGCGCTGTCGGGCGGCCGGAATACCGTTCCAGATCGGCGTCAGCCACATGAGTCCCTGGATTTCGCTCAGTCGGCTGAAATGGGCCGTTCGGCAGGAACCGGGTGCGGTGCAGGTGATTCTGCCCGACTGGTTTCCGCCCACCGAAGCCGAGATGATTTCATTCTTAAAGAAAATGGCTGCCGTTTCGGCAGAAGTGCGACTGGTCTTGTACCATCCGGGCCATGCCAAAGTCCGGTTAACGCCGGAGCAATTCGGTCGGCTGAAAGACGCGGTGCCGCAACTCGTGGGCGTTAAAGTGGGCGGAGGGGATGCGGTTTGGTACCAGCAGATGCGGGAACACATGGCCGATCGACTGGCGGTTTTTGTGCCGGGCCACCGGCTGGCGACCGGTTTTCGGGAAGGCGCTCACGGTTCGTATTCCAACATCGCCTGCCTGCATCCGCAACTGGCGCTGGATTGGTACCGACTCATGCAAACCGACCTGGACGAAGCCCTGCGTTGGGAGTCTGACATTCAGCAGTTTATGCATGGGTATATTCTGCCGTATATTCTGGAACAGAACTATTCCGATCCGGCCTGCGACAAGTTTCTGGCGGCTGTGGGCGGTTGGTCCGCCGGTGATACCCGGATGCGCTGGCCGTACCGCTCCATTCCGATGTCGGAGGTGGCGGTGGCCCGGGCCGCAGCCCGGCAATTGATTCCGCATTTTCCAACCGACTAAGCCCAATGAACCAACTTCGAACTCTGCTTTTTCTTATTTTTATGATGATTACTAGTGCTGAAACGCCAGCCGCCGATCCGCCAGCTACCGATGCCTTGCAGGATCAGTGCCTGGTTGAACTTCGAAATTTGCTCCGCACCGAGAAAGAATGGATTAAAGTCCACGCGGCCGAATTTCTCCTGTGGGTTGGTGAACCCGAGGGGGTCCAGGTGGTTTACCTGAACGAATTGCAGCAATTTGCGGCTAAACCCCAATACCGGATCGGCATCTGGCGGGTCCTGGCCCAGGCGGCTGCCACCCCGGAGGAAAAGAAAAAATGGACCGATCAGATTGCCGACGCGTTTACCGACCCCGTGGGTCCCGACCGGATTCATGCCGCCGAAACCCTGGCGAAGCTGGGGATTTCACCCACGACCCTTGACGCCGATGTGACCCGCCGGGCCATCGCGGGCGAAAACCGCCCGCTGTCGCTGTACACCTTATGGGGGGCGTCGCTGTCAGACGCCCAAACCGCAGCATCGAATCGCCAGAAATTTATGGCCCTGGCGCTGGATCGGCAGGAAGAGGCTGCACCCCGGAGACTGGGGGCGTTTATCCTGCGCCGGTTGGGCGGGTTGACCAGCTCCGAATGGAAGCAACTGGCCGAAGCCGCTTTGTCGGAACCGCTTTCGTCGGGCATTCAGTTGAACCTGGTGCATGCGGCTTTGGTCACGGCGTCTCCGAGTGCAACCCGGTCGGAACCGTATCGTCTGCTGCGGATCAAAATGCTGGCGGCCCAACAATCGGGATCCGTTGGAGACCTCATGGAACTGGCCGCGGCTCTGGCCGAAAAAGGTCAGCCGGCCGATGTGGCGGTTTTAACCCCGCTGCTCAAACATGACTTCGCGGATCTGCGCGCCAGTGCGGCCTACGCCATCTTGAAAATTAAAAAACGATCCAAATAAGACGATAGACACCACCGGTTTGGCCCGCCAGCTAGTGCGCGTGATAGGCTAGAAGGTCCGAACGAGGGGCTGTTTCCTGAGCGGTTTAAACCGCGATCGATTTTCAACTAACCCATTTTTTTGACAACCCGGGGTGTAAGCCGCGGGTTTATTCCGTACCACTGTGATAAAATTAGGAATTATTGGCATGAGTCCGGGCAACGCCCACCCGTACTCGTGGTCGGCCATCATCAATGGTTTTTTTGACGCCGACGAAATTAACCGCGTGGGGTATCCCGGCGTATCGGCCTACCTGACCGCCAACCGCGATTTGCTGGGCATTCCGGGCGCGCAGGTGACGCACGTCTGGGCGCAGGACCGGGCCATTTCGGAAAGCATAGCCAAAGCCGTTCAGGTCGAGCACGTGGTCGACGAAATGACGGATCTCATCGGTCAGGTGGATGCGGTTATTCTGGGCCGCGACGATCCGGAAAATCACGTCGAAATGGCTAAACCGTTCATCGATGCGGGCGTACCGATTTTTATCGACAAACCGCTGGCAAGCAGCCGGAACGATCTCGCCTATTTCTCGGAGCAGGTCGCCAATGGCAAGTTCATTATGTCGTGCTCGTCGATGCGCTACGCCACCGAACTGCGGGCGGTGAAGAATGAATTTGCGGCCCTGGGGAAGCTGCAACTGGCGACCTCGGTAGGCAAGAAGGACTGGATCAAATACGGCGTTCATATGCTGGAGGGCTTGTTTATGGTGCTGGATGATCCGACGCCGGTTTCTGTCCGGCACGTTGGGCGCGATGGGGGTGATGTAGTCTATCTGGAATTTGCCGATGGCTTGCAGGCTACGGTACATTTATTCATGGACATTGCCCTGACCTTCCAGATTTCGCTGTTCGGCAAAGACGGCTGGCGGCTGATCGAAGTCAAAAACTGGTTCGGAATGTTCCGCGATAACCTGATCGAGTTTGTTCGTTCTGTGGAGGAAAATAAACCGCGTTTGTCGTTCGACAAAACCGAAAATATCATCCGAACCCTGCTGGCCGCCCAGGAAAGCCTGGCGCAGGGCGGTCGCATCGTTTACCTGAATTCATAATGGATTTATTCACGAACGCCTTCGGTTTACACGGAAAAGAAATCTGGGTAATTGGCGGAGCCGGTTACCTGGGCCAGGCCACGGTCCGGTTGTTGGAGGCTGCGGGGGCCAGTGTTCTCTGCGCCGATCTGGAAAACCGGGCCTTCACCTTTGTGGAGCAGGCCGGTTTGGGTACGAAGGTAACCCCGGCTTCCCTCGACATTCGGCAGGGGGCAGCCATTGAGGAGTTTGTCGCGACTCATATCGAAAACCGGGGAGTGCCGCACGGCCTGGTTAATCTGGCATTTGCATCGACCGGTAAAAAGCTGGAAGATCTCACGGAACAGGATTTTGACGAGGTGAATCACGGGGGCCTGACGGCTACGTTTCTGCTGGCCCGTCAGGTTGGGCAGGCGATGGCCCGGTTAGGACGCGGGAGTATGGTACTGTTCTCCAGTATGTACGGTTCCGTGTCGCCCGATCCGGCGGCCTACGAAGCGCCAATGAACAAAAACCCGATTGAATACGGCGTTGGCAAGGCCGGCATCATTCAGATGACCCGCTACCTGGCTGTTCACTGGGGGCGGCAGGGGGTGCGCTGCAACTGCATTTCGCCCGGACCCTTTCCGAATCCGACGGTCCAGCAAAGCGAACCGGCTTTTGTGGAGCGGTTGGCGCAGAAAACCCCACTGGGCCGCGTGGGCCAATCGCCCGAAATTGCGGGTGCGGTGACGTTCCTGTTGTCGGATACCGCTTCCTACATAACCGGTCAGAATCTGTTTGTCGACGGCGGCTGGACAAGCTGGTGACGAGAATGAGTCTAAACAATGATAACCGACCGGGAAGGCGAGGGCCCCAACTCCGGTTTTTCGGACGGGGAGGAAGTCGCAGTACGGATGCTTTTAAAACACAAAAACCGCCGGACTCCGGCGGTTTTTGTGTTTGATGCCTAGACCTGTCAGGGCTTTAGCAGTTTCAGCGTCACCGTTTGGGCCGCACTCGTGCCCCGGAGCAGGAGCAGACCCGCCGGTTGTTGATCTACCCGAAACGTCTGTCGTTCGCTGGTTCGGGCCTGTTCCACGAACCGCTCCGCCACCAGGCGGCCCTGGCTGTCGTGGAGCTGTAGCCGGAGCGGTTTTCCGGCGATGCCCCGAATGTCAACCTCAACGGTATTTCCGTTAATGGGGTTGCCGAGCACGACCAACTGAAAACCGCCGGTGGTTTCGGCCGATAAGCGGGCGGGGGCGCACTGGTACGTTTTGGGAGATCCTTTCAGGACGAACGTGCTGCCCAGCACCCGCGCCCGTACCGGATCGCCATTCTGTAAACCGGCTGGGGCCGTAAAGTTATACGCGTGGGCACCGTTGCCTTTGCCCGCATCTTTCAGGTCGGGCCGGTAGATATTCGCCACGGTACTTCCCAAAACCGTCGTGCTGGCTGGTGAGCCGGCTTCCAGGTAAAATTCCACCGTCAGGGGCGTATTCGGTTTTTTACGATCCCAGACCCAGCCCCGGATGCCCCCGCAATCCAGTTTGTCGAGGTACCCGTCGAAATCTCCGGTGACAGGGGTGCCTTCCTCGTTCACCGTCAGCTTGAAGCTGACGCTGTTGGTGGCGCCCGGGGCGTCGGTAGCCGAATACGTCAGCAGGAACGTGCCGGCGGTGGTGGGCGTCCCGCTGATGACGCGCGTAGAAGCATCCAGACTTAAACCGCTGGGCAGACCGGTCAGGGCGTAGGTCAGCGGACCTTCTTCCGGATCGGTGAAGGCCACCAGGGTGGCGGAGAAGGGGACACTGACCTGGGCCACGAGCGGGGTGATCAAAACCGTCGGCAGGGGCGCAACGGGCGGTTTATTATCGGGCGGAACCGTGCTGTTCGTACAGATAATAGCTTTCGGGGTATCCTTCAGGACAAAATCACTACCGGTTACCGTGGCGGAGAGCAGAATCGACGAACCCTCTTTCAGCGCGTCGGGGATCGGAAACCGGAAAGCGTGTTTGCCGTTGCCCTTGCCTTTATCGAGCAAATCGGGACGAAAATCACCGGCAGCCAATGTCGTCAGATAGGTTGCGCCATTGTAAATATCGACCGAAATAACAGTGTTGGGTTTGTTCCGATCCCAGGCCCACCCCCGGAAACTGTCGCAATCGGCCCCGTAAACATAGCCGTCGAACGACCCGCTGGCCGCTCCCGGCGTGACCACGACGGTGGCCGACCCGGGTCCGCTGGCGCAGCTCCCCACCGTGCAGGTGGCCGAATAGACCAGGGTTCCGGCCACGGAGGTGGACACGACAATCGGGCTTCCGGTGCCGGTCGTACCGATGGAATTTTTCCAGTTGATGGTACCGCCCGCGCAGCCAGTGACGCCCAGATGAACCGCCGGGGCGTTTTGGGCGACCGTTAGGCTGGTTTCGCCAGCGGAAGAAACAACCGGAGGGGTGGGGGCATTGCCCTGGTATTCGAAAGCGCCGATGTCGATGCGCTCATTATTGAAAAACCGGGGGTTACCGGCCTGATCGGTGGTGCCGCTGGTCGTGGTGGTGCTGGCCGGATCACCCGCGTTGATGGCGGGAGAGCAGGCTTTGAGTGGCAGATCCGCATCGCTTACGAACGGCGATTCCGCAGTGGTCAGGTTGCCGGTTCCGGTATAATGGGCCACCGCCGGATCGAAGAGACAGTAGTGGGCGTTGAAAAGATGGCCGCCACTCAGACCGGTCAGGGCTTCATTTTCGTCGTTATCCCAGAAGATGCAATTCGTAAACGTCACGTTACCAGTGCTGCCATTATAGACAACTCCACCGCCACTGATAGCCGTATTTTTCGTAAAAGTGCAATTGGTGAACGACTGAATGGTGTAGTTGAACGATACGCCCCCTTTATCGGCCGAATTGCCGGTAAAAAGACAATTGGAGACTTTCGGACTGCCGCCCTCGTTGGCAATGGTTCCGCTGTTGCTGGTGGCCGAATTGCCGGAAAAATGGCAACGGCTTACGACCGGACTGCTGCTCCCGCCGGCCGTAGCGCCGTTGTACAGGGCGCCCCCGATTCCGGCGGTATTGCCGGTAAACTGGCAGTGGGTAATGATCGGGCTGGCGGCATCGCCAAAATCCGCCTGATTCAGGATCGCTCCCCCGCTTGGTGCAGAATTGCCGGAAAAAACACAGTTCGTAATAACCGGGCTGGCCGTACCGGCTATTGTCACATAATTGTACAGGGCCCCACCAAAGGTACTGGCGAAATTTCCGGTAAAGTGGCAGTTTCGAACCGTGGGACTGCTGCTTTGGTTGGCCATTCCGCCCCCGGTTTTGTTCAGATCACCGGGCCCATCGGCATAACCGCCCGTAACCACAAAACCGTCGAGGATGGCGCTGGTGGTTAGGGTCGTGGTGAGGTTGTTGACCACGTGGTACGAATTGTCCGTGGTGCTGCTGCTGCCAATCTCTCCGCTGAGGGTGGTACTGGAAGGAGTCGTCAGGTCGACGACCGGACGCTCGCCCAGTGTCAGTTCGGTTCCCGCAAAACCGCCGTAAAGGGCGACGTTGTTTCGCATCGTAAAACTGATCGAACGGTTGAGGTCGCTGGTCGGTTTGTAAAGGCCAGCCGCCACCCAAACCTGTACTTCCTGATTCCCGTTGCCGGAGGAATAGGTACTCGCGGTTTCGATGGCGGTTTGCAGTTGCGTGCCGCTGAAGGCGTTTTCCCAGGACGAGCCATCCTGCAGCGTGCTTCCTCCGCTGGTGGTGACGTAATAGATTTTCTGGCTGTATGCCGTCAGGCCTGTCAGGAAAAGCAGCCCAAGAACCATCAAGAAACAGCGACGGAGCCGTCCGGTACGTAAAGAAGTGTTCATCAGAAAGGCGTTTGGTGTGTGAAGGGAAAAGCGGATTCGTGCAGGAAAGGTCGTTAGTTACCGGGCGGCCGGCCCGCCGAAGTTAATAACCGGGGCGGCCGGGTTCATAACTGACGAAAAAGAGCGACCCAAAGGCACAACTGCGTACCCGGTTTTGGATGAGACTATGGTCATTTTTTTTCCGCTGGTCAGTTCGCCAGCAGAGACCCGCGAAAAATACGAATCTGCCAGCGGGAACCCTTGTTAAATTTATTTAGCGAGCCAGAAAATCAGCGCGTTATATGCGAGTGTTCGTGGGTAGTTCGGGCCTTGGCTGTCCGGAAATTCAGTAAATACCGGTGGGGGCTTGTCTTTTACAGGCGTGTGGTTCGGGGAGCGGTTTTCAATTTCGGTTTTAGAAGCCTTGTCGATATGGATAAACGAGCAGTAAACCGTCGGAATTTTCTTGAACTCGCGCTGGCTGGTGCGCCGGTTGTCGCCAGCAGCCCGTTGGCGACGCCGTTGCGAACCCAGGCTGCGATGCCGAAGAACATCCGGTTAAGTTGCAATCTTTACTCGTTCAACGAACCGCTGACCAGTGGTAAAATGACACTGGAGCAGGTGCTGGTGTTTTGTTCCGAGCTTGGTTTCGACGCGGTTGACCCAACCGGTTATTATTTCCCCAACTACCCGGCCTTGCCCGACGACAGCTTTGTGTACCAGATCAAGCGGAAAGCCTTTCGGCTGGGCCTCGACATCAGCGGAACCGGTGTTCGCAATGATTTTACCGTGCCCGATCCAGGCCGCCGGAAAGCAGAAATCGAGCTGGTTCGAAAATGGGTTGGTTTTGCGGCCCGGTTCGGAGCTCCCGTTCTGCGGATTTTTTCCGGAACGGCGAAGGAACTCAAGCCCGGCCACCAGCGCGATGAGGTCATAAATTGGGTGGTCGATGCCATCGGCGAATGCGCCGATTATGCCGGGCGGCAGGGCGTGATGCTGGTCCTGCAAAACCATGCCGATTTCATTCAGACGGCGGAGGATGTGCTGACGATTCTGCAACGCGTGAAGTCCGACTGGTTAGCGGTCAACCTTGACATCGGTAGCTTCAAAATCGGCGATCCCTACGCGCAGATTGCCCGGGTGGCCCCCCACGCAGTGACCTGGCAGCTCAAAGAAAATCTGTTTGTCGAGGGACGGGAAGTCGAAACCGATCTCACCAAGATCGTGCAGATTGTGCTCCAGTCGGGCTACAAAGGCTACCTGCCCATCGAGACGCTCGGCAAGGGCGATCCGCGGGTGAAAGTCCCGGTTTTTTACGAGAAAGTAAAAAAAGCGTTGATGGGAGCGGGATAAGCTCCCGGTCCTTCCCGGTTTTGGGGTGTTAAATGGATTGTATTTTTTAAAGATTTTTTTATTCTTTAAAGTGCAGGCCTACCCGGATTGATCCTTGCCTGTCAGTCGGTTTGGTCGTTCATTCGATTAAAACCAACAATTGGCTTTCCCGAAAAAGGAAGCGGTTTTGCTCCCGAGTATTACAGCTACCGGGATGGATTGGCCGGCCTTTTGCCACCTATAAAGATCGTTAAAAGACTACTTTCCGGCCTTCGGCGGTAGATATAATTTTTTTAATAAGCTTAACGTATATAGTAACGGTTAGTTGTAACGTTTTAATTATTAAACTATATTTGGAGTATAAATAAGTAGTAGTGAAGATTTTATAGGATAGTTATTCACTTTCGGGTCGTTCTCTTTTGAGCCATACAGATTCCTCGTAGGGGCCTCTGTATACTACCTGAGAGCCATCGTGTATCCGTCAGTGGGTTGACAAACCTGAAGGTCAATTTCAACGTAAAATCCATTTTTTTCTGTTTACCTATGCCTGGCCTCACCCGCCAGGCTTTTTTGTGGTGCCCTTACCGGAATCTAAAGCCGGGTGAAATCAGCCCGGAAATGGCTTAGAAGACTGCCGAAATCCGCCGAAAAATCACCCGGTTTTTCAGGTAACTTCCTTTTACTCAAAAGTTCAGGGAGTTCTCTGAAAAAAAAACGAGTATTGTTGCAGATTTTGCTTTGAACCCTTTTTGACGAATGAACTATCGAATTGCGCTTCTGGATGATCACCAGGTGGTGCTGGAAAGTTTTGCGAATTTGCTGGCAACTTCCAGTCGCTTCCGGGTAGTCGGGATGGCCTCCGACAAACGATCCCTGCTCCATATTCTGGAACAGAACCGCCTGGAGGGTGAGCCCGTGGATGTCCTGGTGACCGACCTGATTATGCCGGATCTGAACGGTGCTGATCTGGTGCTTGAGTTAAAAAAATACGATCCGAACCTCGCCATCCTGGTGCTGTCGGGCTCCGATGATCCGGAGCAGATCCGGCGGGCCTTTCAGGCGGGTGCCAACGGTTTTGTGACCAAAACCGCCGATAAAGCCGAGCTGTTCGACGCCATTCTGGCCGTGGCGGCTGGTCGCCGGTATATGGACAGCCGGATTATGCTGTTCGAGGAAAAGGCACGGACGGTGGCGGCCGACGCCCTGCTGACCGATCGGGAAACCCAGATTGTCCGGCTGATTCTGGACGAATTATCCAGCAACCAGATTGCCGAGCGGCTTTTCATCTCGTTCAATACGGTGGAAACCCACCGCAAGCGGATTTACCAGAAGCTGGGCGTTACGACGGCGCTGGGTCTGATGAAATTCGCGCTTCACCAGGGATTCATCCGGTAGTCAGCGGAAGTAGTACCCGGGCGGAGGTTCCGGTTTCGGCCCCGGATTCGAGCCAGAATTGAGCACCGATCGTTTCGGCGCGTTCCCGGATATTATCCAGCCCGAGCCCCCTGGTGATTCGGTTGTTCATGCCGATCCCGTCGTCGTTGACCTGCACAGCCAGCCAGTCGTCGTTTCCTACCAGCTTGATCTGCGCCTGATTAGCCCCCGCATGCCGCAGAATATTGGTACAAAGTTCCAGGCAGATAACGTACAGGTTGAACTTGACCTGCGGACTCAGTGACAGGTGTAAAGCGGGTTCATACTTCAGTGAAAACCGGGTTTTTTCCGCCAGATTCAATTTTTTGACCAGGCTTTTGAGCGACACCAGCAAATCCTGCTGGAGCAGTTGGTCGGGCTGGAGGTTGCGCGACACCTGCTGGACCTGCGTAACGGCGTCGTTGAGCAGGGTCAGGCTATTCTCGTACCGTTTTCGTTCGCGCGGGGGCAGGATGTCGGCATCGATAGTCTGGAACGTCATTTTGGTGGCACCGAGCAGGCTGCTCACCCGGTCGTGGAGCTCGGTGGCCACGCGTTTTCGCTCAATGGTCTGGCCTTTCAGCAGGGCGGCTTCAATCTCCCGGTTTTTGGTCCGCAGGGCCTGGTTCGAGCGTCGGAGCCGCAGGCTGTAGTAAAGCAACAGGAGCCCCAGCAGGCTGATGATGGCGAGACCGGTCAGCAGGAGATTGCGCAGGTTTTCCTGCGTCGATAGGCCCAGGCGCAACTGGTCGATTTTTAATTGTTTGATAATCGCCTGCTTTTGCGCTGCGGCATTTTTCAACTGCTGGCTTTCCAGCCGGTGTTGCAGGTCGCGGGTTTGCGAGATCCGGAGCAGTTCCTTGGTTTTGAACGTATGATTCAGCCGGTCGATTTCGCCCTGTTTCGCCAGCATCTGATACCGCTGTTGTTGCACCAACTGCTCCTGCCGGTGCGAGGCTTCGAGTCGCTCCCGGTCAAATTTAGCTTTCGTCCGCAGGCTTTCGGTCTGGTTGATGGCCTGCTGTTCCTCCCATTTCTTGGCGTTATAGAGCCGCTGGTAGTCAAAGGCATTCTTCCAGTCCTGCTGGTGCTGGTAGGCTTCGACCAGCACGGAATACGCCGTTAGCATGGGCGCATACACTTTCTGGTTTTTCGACAGGGCTTCTTTGGCGCAGGCAATCGCTTCCGGATATCGGTTCAAGCCGAGGTACGAAACCGCCAGATCGGCCAGCGCATCGGCCTGGGGGAGCGGGGAATTGAGCTGCCCCCAGTACGCTACCGACTGCTTAAGGTACGGAACGGCCTGCGAAAACTTCCGCTGGCTGTTGTAAATCTGACCGAGATCGTTGCTCAGAAAAGCCTTGTTCGACAGGGCCACTTTCGGCTGCTGGTTGAGCACTTCCCACGAAATCACGTAGTGCTTCTCGGCCTTGTCCAGTTGCTGCTGCCTTTTATAGGCTTCGGCCAGCAGACGATGCAGGTCGGAGAGGTGAACCGGGTCAATTTTTTTGTCTTTCTCGAACCAAACGATGCTTTTCTGCAAATACCCGACAGCCTCGCTAAACTCCCCGATGGAACTGTTGATGTGGCCCAGGTTCCGGTAAATCCGCCAGAAATAAAGGCCGTAGGTGGCTGGGGCAGATTCAATCAGCGCCAAAAGCCGGTAGTTCAACTTGAGGGCTTGCGGATAATCGATTTTGTACACCCGGTAATAGCGTTCGATCAGCAGCAAGCCTTTGATCTGATACTTTATATTCCTTTTCCGTTCGGCCACCTGAACCAACTGGCTGGCTTTCAGCAGGGCACTGTCGCGGTGCGCCATGCCGTTAAAATGGACGGTTGCGATGAAACACTGAAACTCCATGCGGGCGGTATCGACGGTGGGCGAGGGGGGCAGCCGGTCCAGATCGCGCAACCGGTTTTTGGTGGCCTGTAACAGGCTGTCGACATAGCGCCGATCCATGCCCCGGTCGAAGTCGAACGGTGGCGTATCGTAACGCTGGGCCCGGGCGAATCCGAAGACGCCAAGCCCTGCCAACAACAGGATTACTTTCTGGAACGATTTCATGGTGTGTAGTGCCGTCTGTATGCTTAACCTGCTTTCAATCACACGTTTACCTGGCGGACTGTCTAAAATCACCGAATTCCGTGACACAAAATCACCGATTTCCGGGATTTTCTCTGACGCAGGAAAGAGAGACCTTTGTGCTGTTAATCGTTTGATCCACACGGTGAAATTAAAACCTCCAGCGCGTTATCCGATCGATCACTTACTGAACGGTAACTAATGGGTCGGTCTGGTCGGTTTTCGCGTTTGAAAGCCCCGTTTTACCCGCCCGGTTTCAAGTCTTCCAATCCTGATGCCACCGACCGGTCGTCTCCCGGGATGCAATAACGATCGTTTTATGGCCAGTAGGAATGGGGGAGCGATTGACGGTTTTCCACTCGCTTTTCGACGGGTATTCACACCATTTTTACACAAAACAATGAAAATCACAACACAACAAATCGTGAGCACAATCCTGGTGAGCCTTTTTCTGACGGCCGCAACTCCGCGGGTCCAGGCCACCGATACCGAAACCGGTAACGCAGCCGCCCAGTCATTCGAGGTGGGGATGTACGTAGGCATCAGCAAAAAACTGAATCTAGCCGTTTTAGTCCGGGGAACAAAGCCCGTTATGATCTCGCTGAAGGATTCGAATAACCGGGAATTGTTCCGCACCCTTCGGAAACGGTCCGAGACGAGCCACCGGCTACGCTTTAATTTTGAAAATTCCGTATCCGGGGTTTATCACATTGAGGTCAGCGACGGGCAGCAAACTGTCGTTCGGGAGGTGGAAGTGGTGGAAACGGCCCCCGTGGAAGCCCAGCGTTACATTGTCTACAATCCGTCGGTCGCCCGGTAAGATTCGTTTTCTGACGGACGGATACTGACTGTCTTCCTTTTTGGAAAAAAGGCCACCGCTTGAAAACCGTACGCCCGCGCAGGGACGACGGAACCGGAACCGGCTATGATCCCGGTAACCGATTCCGGCCCGTCAACCTGGTTGCCCCAACCGGCTGGCAATAGTTTTTAGTAAATGGTTTTTAATAATTGGTTAAGAGAGCGAAAGAGAAGCTGGCATGGATAGACCGGCTTCTCTTTTTTGTTTGCGGGTCTACCGGCCCATCACCAGTCGGGTTTGCGCGGCATTGCTCTCGGCATCAAGGAGCTGGACGTTTAAGGGGCCATCTTTCTGGGCGCTCCGGTCGATCGCCAGCGTCAGGGTGTGCACACCCGCTGGCAGGTCGGTCACCACACCCTGCGGACTCAGTTTAAGCGATTTACTGCCTATCCAGGCGCTCATTCCGGCGGTAGAATTAAACGCCAGCTGCACGTTTCCTTTGCTCACCACTTCAATGTCGAACCGGACGACGCTGTAGCGTTTGGCCGCGCTGGCGTCAACAACCGGCACTTCATCCAGCGGCAGATCGCCGGAAACTTTGCTGTACATCGGTTGCCAGTAGGCTTTGGCGTTGTCTTTCACCAGATAACCGGGCCCTTCCGCCAGCAGTTTTTTACTCAGGTCTTTCGTAGGCGCAACTGCGTTCCAGCGCCGGACAAACCGGGTTGTCGGTACGCGGAATTGGCCTGATTCGCCCAATTTAGACAGAAAGCCGACCAGATTGATGAACTCCTGCTTATCCAGACCGGCCGTTAACCCTGCGGGCATCAGCGTACCGGGCACTTTCTCGATGGCGCTGATCTGGCTTTTAGGTACCGAAACTTCCGAACCGGAAACATCCCGCAGCACAATTTCCGACGGGGCGTTGCTGACAATGTAGCCCATGATTTCACCGCCATCTTTTTTCACCAGCCGTTGCAGTTCATACCCTTCCTTGATGGACTGGTTCGGGTAGAGGATGGAACGAGTAATGGTTTCGATGGGGGAACTCGTTCCGAGGCTGCTCAGATCCGGCCCAATCCGCCCTCCGGCTCCACCAATGGCGTGGCAGGCCATACAGGTCAGCGCGGCCCGGCGGTAGACCAGTTCTCCCTTCTCCGGATCGGCGGTTTCACGGACAGCAGTTGCCAGCCGCGCGATTTCCTGATTGTTTAGTTCCTGGGGCATTTTTTCGGCGGGCAACACCCCACCCGATGCTTCGAGGGCTTTTGCCAGCTGTTTCACTTCCTCCGTATTGCGCAGGAAATACGACACCCGGCGTTGCAGCACCTGCCGGCCTTCTTTGGCCCGGTTTTCCGGTATTTTCCGGGCGTTCAGTTCGTCGGTGAGTGCCTGGGCGTTGGCTTTGCTGGTCAGAAACGCCTGGAACAGGTCGGCAACATCCGTCTGAGCCGGTAAGGTCCGCAGCAGATCGGCCCCGATTCGGGCGGCTTCCGACGCCTTGATCGCAACCATCTGGGCGGTGGCCGCGACGCGCAGTTCCGCCGGATTTTTGGCACCCGTCAGGTCGGCAATGGTCTGGCGGGCTTTGTCGGTTTTCAGCGCTGCCAGTGCTCCTAAGGCTGCTTTACGAGTATTTTTATCGCCTTTCTGGGCCAGATTGACCAGCGTGCCGCTCAGGTCTTCGAGCCGCCACGCACCGATCAGGCGGATGGCGCTCGTTGCCACGGCATCGTCCTCGTTTTCAATAAAACCGGTAATGCGGTTCAGGTTTTGTGCCGGTTTGGCCCCCCGGCGGGCGGCTTCTTCGAGTGCACTCAACTGCGGGCCAAGGTTTTTGGTCGCGCCGGAATTGCTCTGCACGGCTTTGTCAAGCAGGATCGTCAGGTCGGCCGGTGAGCCAAACCGGGCGATTGAACCCAACACGTCTTTCTGGTATTCTTCCGGAATCTGGTCCTTCTGGTATAACTGGGCCAGGTGCGAAACCGCATCCGGGCCACTGGCCGATTTGAGGGCAAAAACCGTCTTTTTGGCATTTCCGAAGAAAGAAGGATCTGATTTTATCCGGCTGACCCACTGCGGCTCCAGTTCCCGGACGGTTTGCCAGAGGGCAAAATCCAGAAACTCGTCCATCGACTGGTCCAGCACCGATAGGGCCAGGCGGGCCGATTCGGCGGTTGGAACTTTCCGGAGCGCGATGACGGCTTCCAGGCGGACCTGCGGATGGCTGTCGGCCACCGCTTTCGTTAGCAGCGCCGGTACGTTTCGGATTTTCTGGTGCCAGAGTTCCAGTGCCCGCAGGGCTGCGGCCCGGGCGTTGTGGCTTTTGGCGTTCAGCAGCGTCAGCAGCAAGGGCTCGTTGACGACCTCCAGCGTCTGGTAGGTCCAGAGGGCTTCGAGCAGATGGTGTTCGTACTCCGCATCGTTTTTATCCAGGTTCTGCACCCATTTTTCCAGGGCCGGAATAACTTCCTGAGCACCCCGGGCCTTCAGCACCTGCTTGGCCTGCGAACGGGTCCAGTCTTCGGGTAGTTTCAGGGCGTCGAGCAGTTCGCCGACGCTGGCTTTGGTCAGTTGCGGTTTTTTCACCAGCGGGCGGTTTTTGGCTACAATCCGCCAGATCCGACCGTGTTGCTGATCCCGGCGCGGATCGTGAAAATCGACCTCGCCGTGCTGAATGATGGGATTGTACCAGTCGGCGACGTAAATAGCCCCGTCGGGTCCGACCGAAATATCCACCGGCCGGAAGGCGACGTTGTCGGTCCAGAGTAAATCCTCTGCCTGTTTCGACGCGTACCCGCTGCCCTGTTCTTCCAGCCGGAACCGGTTGATGCGGTTGGCTCGGAAGTCGTTGGTAATCACACTGTTTTTCCAGGAGTCGGGCAGGTGTCGGCCCGAAATGACATCCAGACCGCTGTGTTTAGGCTGGCCCGGATTCAGTCCGCGCAGAATCCGGGCGGCTCCCGGCGCCGTCACAAAAGTCGCGCCCGGAAAGGCATAGTTGATGCCTTCGCCCCCCGCACCGTCGGTCAGGAACGATTGTCCCCAGCGGTCGAACTGAAGGCCCCACGGATTGATCAGACCCCGGGCGTACACGTCCATATTCCGCGATTTCGGGTCCAGTTGCCAGACGCCACCACCTTCGAGCCGTTTGATGCCCTGGGGCGTTTCGACGTGGCTGTAGATATAGATCGACTGGTTGAAATACAGCTTTCCTTCGGGTCCCCAGCGGAACGTATGGATGAGGTGGTGCGTATCGCCTGTACCGAAACCGTTCAGAATCCGGCGTCGTTTGTCGGCTTTGCCGTCGCCGTCGGTATCGGCAAAATGCAGGATTTCGGTCGAGTTGGCGACGTAGACGCCCCCGTCGCCGGGCAGAATGCCGGTCGGGGTGATGAGTCCTTCGGCAAAAACCGTCGATTTGTCGGCCTTGCCGTCGCCGTCCGTATCTTCCAGGACGTACACCTTGTCATTGGCTTCTTCGCCGGTTTTCAGGTGGGGGTACGCCGTGCTGCTGACGACCCATAACCGCCCGTCGGCGTCCCAGTTCATCTGGATGGGTTTGGCCACCAGCGGATCGGCGGCAAACAGGGTGATTTCAAAACCGTCGGCGATTTTGAACGATTCGAGTTCCCGCTTGATATCCGGGTTGGGGTTATCTTTCCGGTCGTCCTGGTGGACGGACGAGGTAATCAGCAGAACGGCCGGAATCAGGAAGAGGCTGCGGAGAAAAGTCAGCGATCGGAATGTTTTCATGCCGTTTATATTACTTCAGGAGGGTGAGTTGATAGACTTTTGACTTGGGTGTGCGGTTTAAGGCAATTTGCCCTTCCAGCCATTTGATGAGGATATTCTGCTCCTCCAGCCCTTTGACGTGCCGCCCCTGTTCGTAGTTACGAAAACCGGTTATGTAGGTTTCGTTGAGTGGGCGGTATTGAAAAAAGAACAGTTCGTTCTTTTTCACAATCAGGTGGCGCAGTGCCCGGGCCTGATCGTACGACGCCCCGTGGCGGAGGGGAACCCCTTCCGCCCACTGTTTCGCCGAGGCCGAAATGAGCTCCGAACCGTCGGCGGTCAGCGCATAAAATCCTTTTTTCAGGCCGGTTATTTTCAGGGTCCGCACATCGGGAACGGTTTGCTGGTTGGGCTGCGGAAGGGGCAGCGGCAGAAACGACTCGTCCAGCGTAAACGTCAGATCATCCGCTTTCAGGAGTTTCGCCGGGGCGGATGCTTCCGGACCGGTTTTGGACACATTGATCGTAATGACACCGCCCTGGGGGGGCAGGCCCAACCCTTTTTCCAGGGCAGTGGTCAGGTAATAGTATCCGGTTTCGTTCAGGTGAACCCCGTCGTCGGTGATCGCCAGCGTTTTGCTGACTTCCTGAATCGGTTTGAACACATCGATAAACCGCTTGCCGCGCTCTCTGGCCGTTTTGGCCATATCGGCCGCGTACACTTCCAGCATGGCATTCCGGCGGGTGATGGTCTGGGCCGAATCGCCGGCGATCACCGGAATGGGCGACAGCAGAATGGTGCGGGCACCGAGCTGATCGATTTTGTCCATCAGTTTGGTGAGTCCCTCCCGGAAACGCGGTAAACCGGCTTCACCACCTTCCGACTCAACACCGCCGTAGGCCAGAAAAACCACCGTGGGCTGGGCTTTGGTCAGCTGGTTCAGGAGGTGTTCGTACGGCGTTGGCGGGTTGGTGAACGTGCTGCGTGCTTCCCCGAATACATTGTCGCCGACCCAGCCGAGGTTCCGGAAGGTAACATCCCGGTCGGGGAAGCGGGTGGTGAGCGCCAGTTCGAGATAACCATACTGAAAGTCATTCTCAAACAGCGAGTTACCCAGGAAAACCACGCGGTCGTCCTTTTTCAGTTCAAAACGTGCATCGGGGGCTTCGGAGGCACTGGAAGGTTTATTCTGGGCAACGGCCAGTCCGAGGGGAAGGAGAAGGAATACAACGAGCATGCTACCCAGCGTAGCCGGTACCTTAAATTTTCTCATGCTTTCTTTTAACATACATACTGGCTTGACGGCCAAAACGGCTATCATTTCGAAAAAATGGAACAGTTGGTGGAATCGGTGGGGACAAAAAACGCCGACAGCCCGGTTGAAAGGAGGAAAGGCCACAGAGCGGGCGGATTTACCCAATAAATCCCCCAAAAATTTCGTGATGGATTGGAAGAAACACGGCTGACGGGGACGGTAACATTTTTATAAATTGGAGATCATACTTGTCAAATTTACCAAAATGTATGGATTTTAACCCCCGGAATCACGGTTTTTTCACGTAAATCCCACCGGGACGGCTGCGTTTCATGGCCCATTTGATAATACTTTTCCCGGAATTAGTAACCCAGGGCAATATTACGGTAACCTGGCCGTACAAGGGGTAGTACCTTACCACCTGCACAATGACATACCTCCCCAAACCGAATCGGTATTACATCGTCCAGAAAGAGCCGGTTTTGCTGACGGAAAAACACCTCCGCGAGTTGTCCCCCGAAGGTCTCCAACCCATTAAACTCACCAAGCCCTGGCTGACGGCCTTTGGTTTCGAACCCGACCGCTCGGCCTATTCGTGGGGACTCGGTAACGTCCGATTCGTGGCCGGTATGAACTGCTGGCTGTGCATCAATACCCGGCGGTACGTCCAATACGTCCATGAATTACAGGACCTGTTCGAAGAGCAGTTTCAGGATACCAAGCTGGAACTGAAGTCGCACAGTTTTTACGTGTCGGGAGCGGCCTGAAAACCGGGTTCCATCTCCGCTACCCGACAGGGGAGTGGAGTCTAAAATCCCGACAGTGGCCGGGGGTTGCCCTCGTGTTATCAAAGCCCAGCAAACGGCTTGCCCGCATCAGTAGGGGTGTTTTATAAAATTCTTTTTATTTTTTGAAAAAATAATCTTAAAACGGAGGTTAACTTTCCCGAAAACCGTGCTCTTATCAGTACAAGCACTGTAACTCTGTACGGTATGAGTAGACGGCTCCCTTCGGAAGAAGCACAACAACTTTGGCAGGAATACCGGGCGGGCGATATGTATGCGCTTGCCAAAATCATGCAAAGTTATTACTCCGACCTGTTTCACTGGGGGATGCGGCTCCAGGCCGAGCGGGAGTTTGTGAAAGACTGCATTCAGGAGGTGTTTCTGAATCTCTGGAAGCAGCAGAATTCCATTCATCCGGTTGAAAATGTACGGTCCTACCTGCTCGTGGTGCTCAAAACCCGCATCCTGCGCGAATTGTCGCGCAAGCATACGACTCACCAATCCACCCTGTCGGACGAATACACTTTTTCGGTTGAATTTGCCGCCGATGTGCAATGGATCGAAGAAGAAAATGAAGTCTATCAGATCCGCAAACTCGAGCGGGTGATCAATCATCTGCCTGACCGTCAGAAGGAATTGATTTATCTGCGGTTTTACCAGAACCTGAGTTTTGAACAGATTGCGGACGTAATGCACCTGGGCCGCCAGTCGGTCTACAACCTGCTCCAGAAATCCCTGATCAGCCTGCGTAAAAACTGGACAGTGAGCAGTGTTGCGATTCTTATTCAGTTTACGGTTTACGGTTTTCAGTTTACGGTGGCCGGCGCTTGCTAGCTGTCGCCCGAATAGGAACACGTGTATGAACCGGTGTCCGCCACCGTAACTGAAAACTGTAAACCGAATACCGGACAAGCTATGAAAAACTACAATACCTATAAAGTCGAGGACTTTATTCAGGACGAGGAGTTCCGGGACTGGGTGCAGGGGCGCGGGCATCGGGATGCGTTCTGGCGGTCGTTTCTCCAGAATTATCCCGAAAAACGGGCCGCTTTTCAGCAAGCCGAGCAGTTTATCCGGGCCGCGCACCTGGCACCCGAACCGCTCAGCGAAGCGGAAATCCGGAAAGAAACCGAAAAGTTTATCGAGAAGGCTACTGCGTATATAGATGACCGTTCTGGCTTTTCCGGCCCATCCCAGTACGAAAACCGGGGGGCTTATCTGCTGCGCTGGGGCACGGCCGTTGCTGCGGTTTTTGCGCTGGTGATCGGCTTGGGCTGGCATTTTTCGGCTCGAAAACAGGTGGCTGCCGCCCCCCGCTTCGCCGATTCGTTAGCCGGGCAACTGGTGGAAACGCGGAACGACAGCCACCACCTGCTGCGGGTAGTACTGAACGACAGTTCGGAAGTGTTGCTGAGTCCGCAGAGCCGGTTGCGCTACCCGTCCCGGTTTTCGGGAAATGCCCGGACGGTATACCTGCAGGGCGAAGGCAGTTTTTCGGTCAAGCGTCAGGGGCAGCCGTTTATGGTGTATACGGGGGACATGGTCACGAAGGTGTTGGGTACCCGGTTTGTCGTGAAAGCGTTCGAAAAAGATAAAAAAATTACCGTCCAGGTGCTGTCGGGAAAAGTGTCGGTCTACAAAAAAAAACCGGAACGTATACCGGACAATAAGGAAGTGAACGGCCTGATTCTGAACGCTAACCAGGCCGCCATTTTCGAGAAAAACGATGGCAATCTGACCAAGACGCTGGTGGCCAACCCGGCACCGATTGCGAAGCGCGCGAAAGCGGCTCCTTTTATCTATGATGAAGTTCCCTTGCCTGTGATCCTCAAAGAGCTGGAGACGAGTTACGGCATTCCGATCCAGTTTGATGAGCAAACGTTTCACGCGTGCAACATCACGGCCATTTTATCGAGTGAATCGCTGTATGAAAAGCTGGATCTGCTCTGCAAGGCCTCGTCGGCGACTTACGAAATAACCGATGGCCAGATTGTGATCAGCCGCAAAACCTACCGATGATGCGTAAAAAAAGGCAGTGACAACGCCACTGCCCACGGTTTGTTCGCTGAGAGTCGACTCGCCAAAGTAACCACTCAGTGAAAATCGTTCCGAAACAGAACTATTCAACCTTAACAAAACTATGAAAAAACACCTTTCCGGGCAACTCTGGTTGAAACTTATGCGGTTTTCACTGACACAAAGTTTGGTCATGTTCTCGCTGGTGGGCGCGTCGTTTGCTCACCCGAGTAACGCTCAGGAATACCTGAGCAGACGCTTAACGTTACACGTTGATAACCAGGATATAAAACGGGTATTGGCGGATATCGAAAAGGCAACGGATGTACAATTCGTGTACAGTTCGCAGGTTATCGAGCGGAGGCAGAAGATCAGTATCGAAGCGAACAACTCGACGCTGGAGGAGGTGCTGGTCAAGTACTTCAAACCGCTGCCGGTCAACTACGAAGTGGTGGGCCGGAAGGTGGTGTTATCGGCCAGTACGGTCCCGGATCTCGACAGCCGGTTTATCGATCTTCGGGAACGAACGGCGGAACTGGCTCCCCAACGAACGGTGTCGGGCAAGGTGACCGACGAAAAAGGGGCGGGTTTGCCCGGCGTTACGGTGTTGATCAAAGGCTCCCAGCGCGGCACAAGCACCAACGCCAGCGGTAATTTTCAGCTGGATATTCCCGACGCCACCGTGAGTGGAACGGTGTTGATTTTCAGTTATGTAGGCTATGTCAGCCAGGAGCTTACCCTGGGCAACCAGAGCCGTCTGCAAATTTCGCTGGCTCCGGAAAGCAAAGCCCTGAACGAGGTGGTGGTGACCGCCCTGGGGATCAAGAAGCAGACGAAAAGTCTCGGTTACGCCACGGCAACGGTGGGTTCGGAAGAAATGACCGTAAACCGGACGCCCAACTTCATGAACGCATTGCAGGGGAAAATGGCGGGTGTCAACATTACGCCCCTGGGATCGGGACCCGCCGGGACCAGCAAAATCCGGATTCGCGGACAGTCGTCGTTTGGCGGTAACAACTCCCCGCTGATCGTGGTCAATGGCGTTCCGATCGACAACACGAACTACGGGGCCCGGGGCGATGTGTCGGACCGGGGCAGCAACCGGACCTCCGACAGCGGAGACGGTTTGAGCAGCATCAATCCCGACAACATTGAAACGATGACGGTATTGAAAGGGGCGGCCGCTTCGGCCCTGTACGGTTCACGGGCGAAAGACGGCGTCATCATGATCACGACCAAAACCCGGGGAACGGGCAACGGTATCGGCCTGGAATACAACACAAATTTCACATCGGATACACCCCTGGATTACACGGATTATCAGTACGAGTACGGACAGGGCGAAAACGGTATTCGTCCGACCACGCCCTTCCCGACCTCCGGCCAGTGGAGTTTCGGCGAAAAATTCCAGCCGGGCATGACGCAGGTGCTGTTTGATGGCATCGAGGTTCCGTACGTGCCGCAGCGGCACCAGATTACGGATTTTTACCGGAAAGGCGGCACCTGGACCAACACGCTGACGCTGTCGTCGGGTGGCGACAATGGCGGTTTCAGCCTGTCAATTGCCAATCTGGACAACCGGAACATTTATCCCGGTTCGAGTTACAACCGGAAAAATATCAACCTGGGCTTTACGCAGACGCTGGCAAAAAGGCTGACCGTGTCCGGTAATATCAATTATTCCAAGGAGTTTCGGAAGAACCCGCCCAACATTGCCGAGCAGGATTTCAGCCCGGTCATTATCTTCAGTATGGCGAATTCGATGCCGCTGGACATTCTGGAAAAATACGCGACGGATGCCAACGGCAACGAGACCACCTGGTCGCGGTTTACGAACCGGACGAACCCCTACTTTGCCCTCAAACGGTTCGAAAACATCGATACCGACCGTGTTTTTGGCAACCTGACCGCCCGCTATAATTTTACGAACTGGCTGTTTTTGCAGGCCCGGCTCGGACAGGATTTCTACGCCCGCGAACAGGAGTACAACCTGCCGACGGGTACCCAACGGCAACCCGCGGCCCCGGCCGGTTTTGTCAATGGGCAGTATGTGCAGGACGTGCGGAATGTCCGGGAATTGAACGCCGACTTCCTGCTGAATGCCAACAAAACGTTCGGGGTTTTCGGGGTGAACGTAAATCTGGGCGGGAACCAGATGTACCGGAAAATCAGTCGGCACAATGTATTGGTGCAGGATTTCTACGTCCGGGACCTATACACCATCGGCAACGGTCGGCAACGGGACGCCATCTATGATCTCTCCGAACGGCAGGTCAACTCCCTCTACGGTTCGGCTGAACTTTCGTACAAAGACTTCCTTTTTCTGAACGGGACCGTGCGGAATGACTGGTTCTCAACGCTTTCGCCCGCCAACCGGAGCATTGCCTATCCATCCGTAACGGCCAGCTTCGTGTTCTCCCAGGCGTTTGCGACCTCACTGCCGGTCTGGCTGACGTTCGGGAAAATCCGGGCCGCTTACGCCGAAGTGGGGAGCGATACCGACGTGTCACCTTACGCCAACAACCTGTTTTACGGCATCAATGCCCAGCAGTTTCCGTCGCCCAGTGGTACGGCCCAGCCGCTGGCGAACATCAGCGGAACGACGGTTCCCAACGCTGACCTGCGCCCGATGCGGGTGTCTGAAAAAGAATTTGGGCTGGAGTTGCGGTTGTTCAACAACAACCTCGGCCTGGACCTGACGTATTACGATAAACTCTCGTCCGACCAGATCCTGCGGGCGCAAACCTCCGATGCGGGCGGCTATCAGACCCAATTGATCAACGTCGGCAAAAGCAGCAACAAAGGGCTGGAAATGCTGGTGAACATCACGCCCGTTAAGCGGAATAATTTTAACTGGAACCTGACGTTCAACGCGGCTTATAATGTCACGAAAGTGCTCGATCTGGGTTCGAGCGTCAGCGACAACATGATTACGGTCGGCACCGGCGAGTTCACCGGAGAACTCCGGCAGGTGGTTGGGCAGCCGATGGGCCAGCTTTACGGGTTTGGCTACCAGCGTGACGCGCAGGGGCGCCAGGTGTTCGATGCCGGAAACGGCCGGCCGTTGCGAACCACCACGCAGATTCCGTTCGGGAGTGCCCTGCCGAAATGGGTGGGCGGTATTACCAACGGGTTTAGCTACAAAGGCATTAACATGTCGGTTCTGGTGGACTTCAAACTGGGCCACAAAATGATTTCGGGCACCAACCACAACGCCTGGCGGCACGGGTTGCACAAAGCCACGCTGGTGGGCCGCGAAGAAGGCTACGTCATCGGCGAGGGCGTCAATCCGAACGGCGAGGTGAACCAGACCAAGTCGGGGGTGCAGGCCTATTACGAAACCGTGCGGTCGCAGAACATCGCCGAGGAGTTTGTCTACAACGCCGGTTTGTGGCAATTGCGGCAAATCACGCTGGGCTACGACTTCACGAAGTTCCTGCCGACGGGCGCGAAATTCATCAAGGGATTGCGGCTGAACGCCGTGGCCAACAACGTGGCGGTGATCAAGAAATGGGTGCCGAATATTCACCCCGAGCAGTTCGGTTTTCCGTCCGACAACCTCGTCGGGCTCGAAGCCACCGGCTTGCCGATTACGAGAAGCATTGGTTTTAACCTGAATGTGAAATTTTAAAAGGGTGTTACCCAGAGTTAATCAGGGCTTATCAGAGATTCCTTGATCAACCCTGTGCAACAACCCCCTCCAAACCCGTACCAAAACCATGAAAAAGATACTAATCGGCTTAGCCCTTTTTCTCACTGCCTGCGACAAGGGATTCGATGAGATGAACATCAACCCGATTGCCCTGACGGCCGTCGAACCGGCTTTCCAACTCAATACCGCCATCGTCAACAGCGCGGCTGGTTACGGGAACCTGAGCTACGAAACGACCATTGTGAAACAGATGATTACGCCGTTCAGCGGGCAGGGGTCGGCCGCCAATTTCAACCAGGATAACCGGGGCGTTTCGAACGGCAACTGGAACACCTATTACCGGACGATCATCCGTGAGTTAGTGGATATCATTGCCAAAACCAAGGATGATCCCAACCGGGTTAACCTCTACAACATGACCCGGATCTGGAAAGCGTATTCGTTCATGGTCGTGACGGATACCTACGGCGATGTGCCGTACGTGCAGGCCGGGAAAAGTTACCTCGAAGGCATTGTAAAACCGGTGTATGATACGCAGGAATCCGTTTATACCGATATCCTCAACGAACTGGATGCGGCTTCGGCGGCTCTGGATGCGTCGAAAACGAAAGTAGCCAGTGATGTGCTGTACGATGGCGATGTGGTCAAGTGGAAACGGATGGGGTATTCGCTGCTGCTGCGGGCGGCCATGCGGCTTTCCAAAGTGAATCCGGCCAAAGCCGCTGAATACGTCGCCAAAGCTGTTGCGGGTGGGGTAATGCAGTCCAACGCCGATAATGCCATCATTCGTCATAACGCCAGCTTTACCAACCCGATCGGGAGCCAGCTGAACGGCGGACAATCGGCGTTTTTCTACCTGGACGAAGAATTTGTCAGTTTCCTGCAGAAAATGAACGATCCACGGCTGGCTTCCATTGCCGTTCGGTACGTCGGGGCTACGAGCGGGGCGCAGCAGGTCGAGTCGCGGGCCAACCGGACCCCCGGCGTACAGATCGGGGCACCCCAGGGCTACGACAACACGACGATCAGCGCGGCCGTGACGGCCAGCAAACTCGCCAGTTTGTGGGATTACAGCCAGCTGGATAAAACCCGCATGGCTTCGCTGACTGCCCCCAGTTTTCTGGTGACCTACGCTCAGACGCAACTTCTGCTGGCCGAAGCCGCTTTCCGGAAATGGACCACCGGCAACGCGGCCACGTTCTACGCCAACGGCATTCGGGCGCATATGCAGCAACTGGCAACCTACGGGGCGAATACCGCCGTGGCGGAAAGCGCCATAAACACGTTTGTCGATGCGAATCCGCTGGCCGCCGGGCAGGAACTGGAGCAGATCAATACGCAGTATTGGGTCGCATCGTTTCTGATGGGACCGGAAACATGGGCCAATTTCCGGCGGAGCGGTTTTCCGGTTTTGAAGCCCAATCCGTACCCCGGCAAAGACCTGAAAACCGAAGCGTTTATCCGTCGGCTGACGTACACCGATGCCGAATTGAACGTGAATAAAGATAATGTCGATCAGGCCATTAGCCGTCAGGGGCCCAATTTGCTGGATACCCGCATCTGGTGGGATAAAAAGTAACCGGAGCGCTGGTCGGGAAAGTCCGTTGACCTGTTTTTACCCGTATTGACCAAAACCCTTTTGACGATGGAATCCAGTCCGCACCCAATCCGGAAGAAAACCGCCCGGTTACCAGGCCGCCGTGCCGTGCTGGGCACGCTCGCGGGGGTTGGCCTGGCGCAGCTTGGCTGGGGGGCGGTTTCGCCAACGCAGGATCGGTTGGAAAACCGGGTGGCGGAACCGGTGATCGAATGGAATGCCCACATCTTTAGCCCGGATCTGGCGCGGTTTCCGTTTCATCCGCAGGCCACCTATCAACCGACGGTGGCGAAAGAACCGGCGGATCAACTGGCGGCTTACCTGCAACGGCTCGATCGGGAGAAAATCGACCGGGCGGTGATCGTGCATCCCGAACCCTACGGGGATGATCATCGATTGCTGCTCGATTGTCTCCGGCGCGAACCGAACCGACTGCGGGGAACGGCCCTGTTTTTTCCGAAAGATCCGGACGCTCCCCGGAAGCTGGCCGCGCTTGTTCGGCAGGAACCGCGAATTGTGGCCACCCGGTTTCACGCCCACCGGGGTAAGGAAACCTACCTGAACACGCTGGCGGACCCGGGCGTTCGGGCGTTGTGGAAACAGGCGGCAGAGCTGAATCTCATCGTCGAATTGCATATCGGGCCTAATTACGCCCGGCAGGCCGGGGAGGCTATAGCGGCTTTTCCGGATTGCAGGGTGCTGATCGACCACCTCGCCGAACCGAATCTGGGCACCGGGCCGGAATATGCCGACGTGCTCGAACTGGCGCGGTTTCCGAACGTCTATATGAAACTTTCGGGCCTGGGCTATTTTGCGAAGGATGCACCGTATTATGAAAGTGCCATTCCGTTTACCCGCCGGGTCATCAGGGAGTTTGGGGCGAACCGGATGGTTTGGGGAGGAGACTCGCCAACGGTTGTCGACAAACACATGGCCGATTATTCCGAGGCCGACCGCGACAAGGTGAAAGGAGGAAATCTCCGCCAATTGCTGAACTGGACTGTATGAAAAATCTGAAAAAACGACTCAAACAAGGAGAAACATTAAATGGCTGCTGGCTGAATCTGGGCAGTTCGCTGACCGCCGAAATTGTGGGACAATCCGGTTTTGACTGGGTGCTGATCGACCTCGAACACGGTGCCGGTTCGGAAAAAGATGTCCTGTATCAATTACAGGCGCTGGAACATACGGGAGCCGGTGCCATCGTTCGGGTAGAAAGCTCGGAAAGTCAGCGGATTCACCGGGTGCTGGACATGGGTGCGGAGGGGATCATGTGTCCGAAGATTCTGAATCCCGAAGGGGCCCGGAAAGTCGTCAGCGGGCTGCACTACCCGCCCCACGGCAGTCGCGGAGTGGCCAAGATGGTGCGGGCGACCGGTTTTGCGCAAAATTTTCAGCGGTACTACGAAGAAGCGCACGATACCATCCTGGGCGTGGTGCAGATTGAAACGGTGGAAGTGCTGAACCACCTGGATGAAGTGGCCGGTATCGATGGGGTGGATGTGCTGTTCATCGGGCCCGCCGATCTGTCGATGGAGCTCGGCATTTTCGGGCAATTCGATCACCCCCGGTTTAAGGAAGCCCTGCGCGAAACCGTCAACGCGGCCCAAAAAGCCGGGAAAGCCACCGGAATCCTTTTTTTTAACCCCGACGATTACCAGCGCTACCACGACCTGGGCATCCGGCTGCTGGCCTGCGGGGCCGACGGAACGTTCGTCGCCGACGGAGCCCGCAATCTGGCTGCCAAGTTGAATGCTTTTCGGAACGTATATAAGTAGCTATTACACAGGGTTAATTAGAGGATATCAGAGGTAAGCAGGGCCACTGATTAACCCTGATATTCTCAGATCAACCCTGTGTAATAACCCTTTTTTCCTAAACCCTTAAAAACGTATTAATGTCTGATCCGCTCTTCATTTTAGCCGTTGGTGTTCTGATTGTGGTCGGTGGCATCATCGGATTAAAGCTCCACCCGTTTTTGGCGCTCCTGCTGGGCGCTTTCATTGTAGCCCTCCTGACCCCCGCCGAAGCCATTGAACAGTTTGCCATCGCGAAAGGAACCGCCCCGGCGGCCGCGCAGGCGCTGGCGAAAAAAAGCATCGGCGAACGCATTGCGACCGAATTTGGCAGCACCTGTGGCAAAATCGGGATCCTGATTGCGATGGCCGCCATCATCGGCAAGTGCATGCTCGAAAGCGGGGCCGCCGAACGCATTATCCGGTCGATGCTGCGACTGACGGGCATCGAAAAGGCACCGATTGCGTTTCTGGTCAGCAGTTTCTTTCTGGGTATCCCGGTTTTTTTCGATACGGTTATTTTCCTGATGATGCCGCTCGCCAAAGCCATGACGCTGCGAATCGGGAAAAACTACCTGCTGCTGGTTCTTTGCATCATGGCCGGGGCCGCGATGGCAAACTCGCTGGTGCCGCCCGCACCGGGACCGTTGTTTCTGGTCGGTGAGATGCACATTCCGATTGGGTTGATGATGATGGCCGGGACTATCGTCGGGCTTTTTACGATCACCGCCGGGTATTTCTTCGCGCTCTGGGCGAACCGGCGGTGGCCGATTCCGCTGCGCGATTCACTCGATGCAAAACTGGAGGATATCAAACTGATTGCCGCCAAGGAAAATCATCACCTGCCCGGTCTGGGCGTGTCGCTGCTGCCGGTTTTGATTCCGCTGGTGTTCATCTGCGCCGATACGGCGCTCAACACGATGGCTACACCCGGCCAACCGCTGACCGAGTCGCCATTCTTGAATACGATCCTGAAACTGATCAGGTTCTTCGGCGATAAAAACATTGCGATTGTCACCGGTGGTATTGCTGCCCTGCTGATTCTGGCCAGTCAAAAGAAAGACAGCAAGGAAGGCCTTACGCCTTTCGTGCAGGCGGCTTTGATGAGCGGGGGCGGTATTATCCTGATCACGGCGGCTGGCGGAGCGTTTGGGGGGATGTTGCAGCAGACTGGCATCAGCACACGGATTGCCGACATGACCAAAGAATACCAGATGGCACTGATTCCGCTGGCGTTCCTGATTGCTGCCGTTGTCCGGACGGCGCAGGGATCGGCCACGGTCGCCCTGATCACGGCTTCGGGCATTTTGTCGGGCATGGCCACCAACGCGAACCTCGAATTTCACCCGGTTTATCTCGGTTTGGCCATTGGTTGCGGCTCCAAACTGGTGCCCTGGATGAATGACGCCGGATTCTGGATTATCTGTAAACTGAGTAACCTGACCGAGCGGGAGGCCCTGAAAACGATTTCACCCCTGCTCGTCGTCATGGGCCTGACCGGGCTCATCATCATCATGATCGGGGCAAAACTGTTCCCTTTACTTTAATCAATAGCCGGTTTTCGGTTCACGGTTTACGGTTGGCTGGCGCCCGAATACGGATGGCTAACCCAAAACGTCAAGTACCGAAGCGTCGGCCCGGCGCAAACCGTGAACCGAAAACCGGGTACCAAAAACGTATGGAAAAAATAGGATTCATTGGGTTGGGCATCATGGGAAAACCCATGGCGTTGAATTTAATCAAGGCCGGTTTTCCGGTATCGGTACTGGAAACGAGCCAGGCGGCTGGGGAATTGGTTGCGGCTGGTGCCAGTAGCTTTTCAGACCGCAAGGCGCTGGCGCAGACGAGCGATGTGGTCATCACGATGTTGCCGGATTCGCCGGAGGTGGAACAGGTGGTGCTGGGGCCGGACGGCGTGCTGGAAGGCCTTCAGCCGGGGGCCTTGTTCATCGATATGTCCACAATTTCGCCCGCGACGGCCCGGACAATTTACCAACAATTGCAGCAAAAGGGCGTCGAAGCGCTGGATGCGCCGGTATCGGGCGGACAGGTGGGGGCGGTTGCGGCTTCGCTGTCGATCATGGTGGGTGGGAGCGAAGCGGCTTTTCAACGCGCTTTGCCGGTTTTTCAGGCGATGGGCAAAAACATCGTGCTGATTGGCGAACCGGGCGCGGGGCAAACCACCAAAGCCTGCAACCAGCTGATTGTGGGCATCACCATTCAGGCGGTTTCCGAAGCCTTCACGCTGGCGAAGCAGGCCGGTGTCGATCTCGAAAAAATGCGGGAGGTCTTGCTGGGCGGTTTTGCCCAAAGCCGGATTCTGGATCTGCACGGCAAACGCATGATCGAACGGAATTTCACGCCCGGTTTCAAAATCAGACTGCATCACAAGGATTTGGGCATTGCGCTCCAGTCGGGCGAAGCGTTTTCGGTGCCGCTGAAAGCGACCGCCCTGGTGGCCGAGCAGATGCGAGCCGCCATCGAGGCCGGTGACGGGGAACTGGACCATAGCGCGATTATCAAACAGCTGGAAACCGCTCGTCAGGATTTGAACGGTCCGACGATTCGGTCCTGACGCTATCGGTTGCGGATTTCAAATCCCGAACAGCAGACAGTCCTAAATAAACCATTCACAAAGCCCTTACCACGATGAAACGAAAGGAATTTCTCAAAGTTGTTACGGCTAGCTCCGTTGGTGCGGCTGCCTTTGGTCCCGAATCGGCGCAAGCGGAAAACCGGGTTGTACCGAAAAAAGTGCTCATGAAAGTCGGTTGCCAGTCGGGCGGTACGACGGTCGAAAACCTGGAGTTCAAGGCCCGTCACGGTGTTTATAACCTGGACGGCGGATCGCCCAAAAGCATTCCCGGCAAAGGCTGGGATCTCGACGACTCGATGCGGAAGCGGGAAGCCTGCGAGAAGTACGGCATCAGCCTCGATGCCTACCACTTTCCATTGACCTCGGCGGGCATCGACAAGGTTGAATACCCGAATATCATGCTCGGCAAAAGCCCCGAACGGGACCGCGAAATCGAGATTCTTCAGCAAATGATCCAGGTGGCCAGCAAAACCGGGATTAAAGTCCTGAATTACAACACGACGATTCTGCCGGTTTTGCGCACCGGGCGGTATACCGACCCTAAACGCGGGAATGCGGAGTACAGCGCCTGGAATTATGAGGAAGCCCTGAAGCAAAACAAGCCGAAAACCATCGCGGGCGACGTCTCGATCGAGCAGATGTTCGAGCGGATTACCTACCTGCTGGACCGGATTCTGCCGGTGGCGAAAGAATATAAAGTCAAGATGGCCAACCACATTGCCGATCCGCCGACGCCCGTGGGTTACCGCGGCATTACGCGCTGGAACAGCCCCGACGTTTTCAAAGGTATTCAGCGGTTTGCAAAACTGTACGACAGTGAATACCACGGTTTTAACTTTTGCATTGGCTCGATTGCGGAAGGCTTGAAAGATCCGAAAACCGAAATTATGCCGATTATTAAGTGGGTCGGTGAGCGAAATCAGATTTTTAACGTTCATTTGCGGAACATCAAAGGCGGCTGGAAAAATTTTCAGGAAGTGTATCCGGACAACGGCGATATGAATTTCCTGCACGTGGTCCGCGCCCTGCGGGATGTCGGTTTTTCCGGGATGGTGATGCCCGACCACGTTCCGCACCACCATGATCCGGGCAGTACGTCGCAGGCGTTTTCGTTTGCGTACGGCTACATCAAGGCACTGCTTCAGGCGGTGTCCGACGAAGTAAGTTGATTGAGAACAGAACCATACCCTTAGCATGACTGGAAGGTCCCTCGTTGCCGGCAAGCCCGGTCCGCGCATCAGCGCGATCACCGTAACACCCATTGCCGTTGTTGATCCGCCGTTGTTGAATGCCGCCGGGTTACACGCTCCGTACGCTCTGCGCACGATTGTCGAACTGGTCACTGACGACGGTATTTCGGGCATCAGCGAAATTCCGGGAAACCGCGACATCGACCAGGCGCTGGAAGCGTCCCGCGAACTGCTGATCGGGCGTGATGTCTTCCAACTCAGCGAAATCCGGCAGGTGCTGGTCGCTCACTTTGGGACCGATACGGCCGCCCAGCGGGGGGAAGCTCCCTGGGACCAGCGGAAGATGGTGCACATTTTCAGTGCCATTGAGGTCGCCTGTCTGGACATCATCGGCAAGGTGGTGGGTCGTCCGGTGGTCGATTTGCTGGGCGGTAAAATGCGGGACCGCGTGCCGTTTTCGGCCTATCTGTTTTACAAATACGAAGGCGCGGGCGGTCAACTGAGCTTCGGAACCGATCCAAACGCGACGGGTTGGGCCGCAGCTAGGCAGGCCAGTGCCCTGAATCCGGCCGAAATAGTAGCCCAGGCCAAAGCCATGTGCGCGGAATTCGGGTTTCAATCCATCAAGCTCAAAGGGGGTGTTTTTGAACCCCGGCAGGAAGTCGATGCGATGTTTGCCCTGCATCAGGAATTTGGGCCGGAGGTGCCGTTACGGATCGACCCCAATGCGCTCTGGACGGTAGAAACCGCCATTCAGTATGGCAAAGAAATGGAGCCGATTCTGGAATACCTGGAAGACCCGACGCGCGGGCAGGAAGGCATGGCGAAGGTGCGGAAAGCCGTCAAAACCCCGCTGGCAACCAACATGTGCACCACTTCGTTCGAAGATATTCCGAATAGCATTGCCCTTGGTTCCGAGGATATTATCCTGAGCGATCACCATTTCTGGGGCGGTTTACGGTCGTCGATGACGCTTTCCGGGATTTGCGACACCTTCGGGCGCGGGTTGTCGATGCATTCCAACAGCCATTTGGGTATTTCCCTGGCCGCGATGGTGCACCTCGGTGCCGCTTTGCCCCGGGTTCCGTACGCGCTGGACACGCATTATCCCTGGCAGTCGGATGAGGTGATTGTCGGGGGGCGGTTTCTGTTTGAAGAAGGTTCGGTGGCGGTTCCGCAGGCACCCGGTTTGGGCGTGGAACTTGACCGGACGGCCCTGGCGGCCCTGCACCAGAATTATCTAGCCTGCGGGTTGACCAAACGGGACGACGAAACCGAAATGCAGAAAGTCCAGCCCGGCTGGAAATTTCAGTCCGTCCGCTGGTAGGACGCCCGGACTGAAACCCGGAGGAGTTCGTCGAGCGAATCACTGCCGATGCTGATCAGTACGGGCTAAGCCACTGTGCGTATTTCGCGCTACATCAAATTCAGTTGGACAATGACCGACAGAAACTGGTAGCAGCCGGCTTTCGTGCGGGCAAAGTCCTCCGACAGTTCCACAAACTGGACCGGCAACAGGCTGGTTCGGCTAAACCGCACAGCTCCGCAGGGCACGGGATGATCGGCGGTGCAGGCACCCGATTCGCAGATCAGCTCGGACTGCATCCGGTTGAACCAGGTCTTCAGCCGGGAGAGTTGCTGGTGGTAATCAATGGCCCGGTGGCGCAGGCCTGCGTGGTTATAATGGGCCAGAACATCGTCGAGTAACGCCAGTAACTGGTTGGTTTCCTGCTTGTAATGGGTCAGTTCAAGCGCCCGGCGCTGGTTTTCGGTGCGGCAATAGTCCAGTTGAAGCCGATCAGGACTGGCAAGTGATTTCTTCGATGATTCCATGCGATTGACATTTTTGTAAAACTGCCGGTTTGTCCGGTTTTCGGGCATGACATCCGTCAGCTTTCCTCCTGAGGCTGGTCAGTCAGCCCGGCAATGCAAATCAGGCACCGGGCTAATGACCGTCATCCCTTCGGCGCGGGAAACCGGCAATCTTTGTATCATCAAACTATGATTGATACGACGATGAACACGAAACTTGCCCTCCCCGCCCAACCCATTGCTGCCCAACCCGTAAGTCATAGCTGGGCGGCTCGTTATAACAGCCTGGTGAATCTGCTTGAAACCGGCGATTACCGGTTTACGCTGATGGGGGCCATGCTGCTCATTCAGGGGTGTATCCTGACACCGGTTGCGCTGCTGGTTTTTCAATATTTTGATTTCGGATACAGCGATATTTACGCCGGTATTGCAGTGGTCGCCTTTTTTGCCGTGCTGGTATCTAACCTTGGGCTACTGTCTGTACGGTTTTGCCTGAACCTATTCGCGGTCAACGTTCTGCTGCATCTGGTTCTAATCGGTATTCACCTGATTCACTGAGACATTCTTTTTAAACCCACCACCGCTTCTTGTTTTGCAAAGGCGTTATATTTGTCAGAATATAACGCCTTTTGTTTGGCCGACCGATAGAGAAATCCTACAGAGGAGGTCGTTCCGAAAGGCTTTTTAGGAATGGATTGATTTTTAATGAGCTGGATTATGACCCAAATACCTTCAATGTGTTTCTCCAGCTGGCGTATCGCCCTGGGGTTGATGCTGTTATGCTGCGTCGCCGGAACCAGTTTCGGACAACTGACCATTTCGGGGGAAGTGGCCAGGCCACTGACGCTTCAGGCGGCCGATCTGAAAGCCATGCCGCATACGCAGGTAACGGGCAAAGACCGCGACGGGAAAGAACACCAGTATGCGGGGGTGCCGCTGGCCGATCTGCTCAAACAGGCCGGCGCCACGCTGGGTGCTGAGTTGCGGGGCAAAAACCTGATGAAATACGTCGTGGTGAAAGCGGCCGATGGGTACGAAGCCCTGTATGCGCTGCCCGAACTGGACCCCGAATTTGCTACCCGCACTATTCTTCTGGCCGACAGTATCGATGGAACGCCGTTCCCGGCGGGTGTCGGGCCGTACCGGATCGTAGTGCCCGGTGAGAAAAAACCGGCTCGTTGGGTGCGCGAAGTGAAATCGATTGAAGTACGGTTTGCTAACTAATCGACCTGTCCCGTCACTTCTATAAGGGTGGGCATACGTTTCCTGGATTTAACAGACATTGCTTGGGCAGTGCCCTGCGGAAAAATTTAATGAAATCAGCTCGTCAGCACCGTTGGGATGCCTCCGGATTTAGTAGTGTGCCGAGATTATATAGGATATATGTAACTAAATTAAAGTGTGAAGTAACATTGGCATTCGTTTTGCCTAATATTGCGGTAATGGTTACTACACTTGTGTAGTAAAATAGGACAGAGAAAAACGTTACATCACCCGGCCAATATGGCCGGGTCTTGTTTTTTTAGGCCCCCGGTGGCTGCACCGGCGTGTTTCTTTTCTCAACTTCCTGCGTAATTTTGAGCGGTTTCACGCTGCCTGTTGGCCTTATTCCTGACCCTGTTCCATGAAAAAAATGCTGCTTTTCTACGGCCTGTTTTCGTATCTTTTTTGCCTTGCCACGCTTGCCCAGACACAGGTCGACTACGTCTGGTGGAATCCGACCGACGCCGGTTTTCCGGTGATCGAAGGGCAGGGCTGGCGGGGTAGTGCCATCCGGGGTCCGTATGACCGCCTGCCTGCCGAAGCCGAAAAAACCGTTCGACCGCCCGTCTGGAATTTGTCGCGTAATGCCGCCGGACTGCTCATCCGGTTTCGGGCCAGCACCGATCAACTAGTGGTTCGGTATACCGTGACGGGGAAACACGCCATGCCGCACATGCCCGCAACGGGGGTCAGCGGGGTGGATTTGTACGCGGGCAACAGCGACGGCGACTGGCTGTATTGCAACGGAAAGTACGCCTTCGGGGACACGATTCAATACCAGTTTACGAACCTCGAAGCCAACGATTCGTACCACCAGAAAGGCCGAGAATACCGCCTGTACCTGCCGCTGTATAATTCGGTCAAATGGCTTGAAATCGGGGTTCCGAAAGGGGTAACGCTGACTCCGCTCCCCGTCCGGGCCGATCAGCCGATTGTGGTGTACGGCACCTCGATTGCACAGGGCGGTTGTGCGTCGCGCCCCGGTATGGCCTGGACCGCGATTCTGGGCCGGAAACTCGACCGGCCCCTGATCAACCTGGCGTTTTCGGGCAACGGGCGGCTGGAAAAGGAAATTGTGGACCTGCTGCCGCAAATTGACGCTAAAGTGTACGTGCTGGATTGCCTGCCGAACCTAATTATTTCGTCCGAACGCAAACCGGAAGACGTGAAAACCCGCATCCTGGAATCGGTTCGGACGCTGCGGCAGAAAAAACCGGCGACTCCGATTCTGCTGGTCGAACATGCGGGCTATACCGATGGCGGAATCAGTCCGTTGCGCCGGAATCAGTATATGGAAGTCAATGAGATTATGCGGCAGGCTTTTGCGCAATTGAAAGGAGAGGGCATCGCCCAGCTTTACCTGCTGCCCAAATCGCAAATCAACCTGGACATGGACGCGATGGTGGACGGTACGCACCCGAACGATCTGGGCATGCAGCAGTACGCCGATGCCTACGAACGCTCGCTCCGGGCTATTTTGAAAGAACCGGTCGGCCCTTTTTCGACCACAAAACCCCGCATACAATCCCGCGATTCGAGAATCTACGACTGGGAAACCCGGCACCGTGACATTCTGGCCCGGCTGAAAACCCATCCACCCCGCATCGTTTACATCGGCAATTCCATTACGCATTACTGGGGGGGCGAACCCAACGCCCCGCGCGCGCAGGGGTCCGATTCCTGGAAAACCGTGATGGAACCGCTGGGTGTGCAAAATCTGGGCTACGGCTGGGACCGCATCGAAAACGCGCTCTGGCGGGTGTACCACGGTGAACTCGAGGGTTACCGGGCGGAACAGGTGGTTTTGATGATTGGTACCAACAACATTCACATCAACTCGGATGCAGAAATTGCCGCCGGACTGAAACTACTGGTGGAGGCTATCAAAGTCCGCCAGCCCACCGCCGACATTCTCATGATCGGCCTCTTGCCCCGTCGAAACGAGGAAAAACGGCTGGAAAAGCTGAACGAAGAACTGGCGCAGGTCGCCGGGGAAGTCAATGCCACGTTTGCGCAACCCGGTTTGGTTTTCCTGAAACCGGACGGAAAAATCGACGAAACGCTGTTCAGCGACGGGCTGCATCCCAACGCGGAGGGCTACCGGCGGTTTGCGGAGAAGCTCCGGCCGTATCTGAAAAAAGCGCCGGAACCGCAGCCCAAAAGCAGGAAAGGCACGAAGTAAACCGGCCTCAATCCGGGTTTTCGGCCTGCCGGATGCGCGGCCCCTTGATCTCTTTTTTGCCCAGCTTGTACGCAACCGTTAGCCGGATGTGCTGATTCTGAACGCGGTATGTTTGCGTTTGTCGAAAGGTGTCCGTTACGGTTTCTTCCGTAATGAAGGTGTGGGGCGTCAGAATCGTGTCCATGCGGAGGCTCATGACGAAGCGTTTGCTTTTCGATTCCCGGCTGACCGTCAGGCTGTAGTATTTCCAGCCAGTCCGGTAGCCCTGCAACTGGAGGGTGTTGGCGTCGAAAAAACCGTAAAAATCGACGCTGAAGCCGTGGGGCAGTTTGTAACTCCCGTTCAGCACGAATTCCCGCATCAGACCGTGGTTGCTTAGGTTCAGCGCCCGGCTTTTCAACCAGACGTACTGTGGCGTCATCGTCGCACTCAGATTCAGCCGGGCCGACGGTTTCCAGTTGAGTGTCAACGATACGCCCAGTCGGCGGTTCTGGCCCACGTTCTGCCAGGTGCTTTCAAAAACGCCGTCGGGCCGGGCCGTTCGGATGCTCTCGATGCTGTTGCGGTTATCGTTGTAAAACAGGCCGATAGCCGTAAAAAACCGGGTGGCGTTGCGGACATAATTCAACTGGTACCGGCGGGTCAGTTCGGGGCGGAGGTGCGGGTTTCCAAACTGGATGTTCAACGAGTCGCTGTTGTTTACGGTCGGATTCAGGAGGGAAAAATAAGGGCGGACCAGTTTGACGGTATAACTGAGCTTCAACGAACTTTTCGGACTCAGGGTACGACTGATCAGCAGGTTGGGAACGACGTTCTGGAACGACGGCATGCGGAGGGGCGTAGCGCGAAAAACCGCCTTCAGATCCGTTTGCTCGAAGCGGGTTCCTGCCACCAGTTGCCACTTATCCAGCCGGACGCTGAAACTGGTGTAGGCGGCATACACGGTACTCTCGTACGAAAAGAAATTCGAACGGATCGGGTCGTTCTTATACGTTTGATGATCAAAATCGTAGGTGCCGAACCGACTGTCGCTGTTCAGCACTTTCCGGGTTAGTTTGCCCCCGGTTTCCCAGTTGAGCTGCTTCGTAAAGGAATGCGTATAATCGGCCTGAAGAATCAAATCGCGGTTTCGGGTTTTGCTGTTGAAGATTTCCCCGTAATCGATCTCGTTGCGGGTCACTTGCTCCAGTTCGTAGCCATTGGTTCCGGTGAACAGAAAATACAGGCCCAGCAGTGAAAACTCTTTCCGTTTATCGTTCGACGCTGCCGTGTACCCGGCGCTGAACGTACTGCCGGTGTTGCCAACCGGGGTATCGATATGCCGCCGGAAAGCAGGCTGAAGGGGTTCGTTTTCGCCGTAAAAATGATTCGAAACCGTCCGGGTCCGGAACGGCGACCAGCGGGCGCGGTAGCCGAAGGTGACGGTTTTCAGCGAATCGAGGCTATACAACACGTTGAAACCGCCGACGAGAAAATCGCCGATCTGCCGGGATTCATTTTTCTGGACAATATGCAGCGATGGGGCTTCCCGTTCGAGAACGGCGCCGTTGCGGTTCCAGAACTTCTGGTAAAAACCGTCGGCTTTCAGCAGCCATTTGCCGGATTTGTGCTGCCCATCGCTCATGATGTTTTCGGTACGGTTTCCCAGAATGGCGCGGAGGTTGCCGTTCGTAGCGTTTTCGGGGCTTTTGCGGGTCGTGATGTTTACCACGCCGTCGGTCCCTTCGGCCTCGTAGCGGGCCGAAGGGTGCGTGATGACGTCAACCTTGACGATGCTTTCTCCGCTGATGGTTTTTAACGCATCCGCCACCGACGACGCATAAATTTCGGACGGTTTGCCATCGATGAACACCCGAATCCGGGAACTGCCGCGCAGGGAAAGGCTGCCGTTGGCATCGACAGACAGCAGGGGCACTTTGCGCAGCACATCCGCAGCGTCGCTTCCGGCGATGGCGGGCAGGTTTTCGGCATTGAAAGTAAGCCCGTCGACCCGCTGCTCGATGAGCGGTTTCTGGCCCCGGACGGTGACGGTTTTCAGCATTTTCGCATCCTGACTAAGGACAATCGTTCCTAACTCCAGCGTGGGATGTTCGGCGCTTAGGGTCCAGACCGGTGTTGGCACCGGGCGGTATCCCACCGAGCTAATCGTCAGGTAATACGTACCCATCGGAATTCGTACCAGGGCAAACCGGCCCAGGCTGTCGGTCAGTGTCCCGGTCACTAACGAATCGCCCCGGAACAGCGAAACCGTCGCAAACGGTACGGCTTTCTGCGTCAGCGAATCCACAACGGTTCCTTCGACGCGGCCCTGATTGCCAGGCTCCTGCGCTTGAAGGCTCAGTAGACGTAAAACGAGGAGAAGAAGGATAAAAATGAACGGCTTCATGGCGGACGGACTGGGCAAAAACGGGCTGCGGATCGGCGGTCAGGGCAATGCAGGAGCAGCCTCGCGTTGGCGAAGAATGGGTCTGGTTCGGGTTGTTGCGTTACTTCCGGGTTGCCGGATAATTCGGGATGTTTTTGCCGAGGTAGATGTTGCGTTCGCCTTTGTACATGTTGCCAGCGTCTATGAGCTTGACGATGCCGCTGCCACCCCGGTTTTCCAGTTTTCGGCGTTGATCGGCGGTCAGGAGGGGGTCGTCATCGAACAGAAATTCGTCGATGTAGTATTCATTGAGGCCCGGTTCTTTGATCGTAATATGAATATGCGCCGGATCGGAATGGCCGGGGTAGGGAGCTGGTCGGAGGGTGCCGAATTTGTAAAAACCGTTGGCGCCGGTACGCATCCAGCCCCGAATGGAACCGTGCCGCTTTTCCCACCCTTTGGCATCCGATTTAGCCGTGTAATGCCCGGTTTCGTCGGTATGGTAAATGTACAGGACGACACCCGCTGCGGGCGTGCCGTCGGCTTTGTAGACGGTGCCATTAATACCCAGCGGTTTTTTGCCTTCCCAGGTCACATCCGGTAGCATCACGGTACTTTTTAGGTTTTCAAGCGGAACGGGCGATTCGTAAATCGCTTCGCAGCCTTCGCAGGGACCGCCCACTTTCTGGGCGAAGGTGTTCGGTGAAACGAGACTGGAACCGGTCAGTAGCGTGAAGAGGATCGCAATTCGATGAGTTTTCATTGTCGTACGGTTTTTCGGTTGGACATCCATTAGCTCCTGAAACGGCTAATCGACCTGATGCAGTAAACCAACACCGGTTTTGGTGGATCCCCAAAAAAAGTAGAGGAACGACCCGGAAAGTAGATAAGTGATGCCGCGGGTGCGTTTCCTCTACTTTTTCGGTCGCTGGTCGATATAATTTCAATCGAACTTGTCTTTTGCTTTCATTTACAGTGAAATACAGGCATACCTAGTTGCTCGCTGATCATGGATTTTCTGGACCGCCCCCTGAAACTGCCGCTTTCCAACCGCACCGTTCCGCTCAAATACGCGCTGGTGCACGCGGCCTACTGGATCCTGATTACCGGTTTTTTCCTATACGAAAAACGGTATCTGATTTACAAGGCCAGTTTGTCGTATTTTACGGTTTGCGTCGTGATGCGGGTGTCGTTGCTGATCGTCATTGCGTACCTGAACCTGCATTATTTCCTGCCCCGGTATCTGCTCAAAAAGCGGTATGGTCGCTATTTTTCGCTGGTCCTGCTGTCCATTCTGGGGTATCTGCTGGCGCAGAGCCTGTTTGATTATTACCTGTACGGCTACGTCATCGGGCCGATGCGCAACAGTGATTTATGGGAAAGTCTTTCCTACAATTTTTTCAGTACGTTATGGTACCTGGGCCTGATGGTGGCGCTGAAGCTGAGTATCGACTGGTACGAGCAACAGCGTATTTTGCAGAAAATCACCGTCGAGAAGTTGCAGGCCGAAGTGAATTTTCTGCGGTCGCAGGTCAACCCACATTTCCTGTTCAACATCCTGAATAACCTGTACGCGCTGACGCTCAAAAAGTCGGATCTGGCGCCGGATGTGGTGCTAAAACTGTCCGAAATGATGGAATACATGCTCTACGATAGCGACGATGTGCGGGTACCCCTCGAAAAGGAAATCCGGTATTTGCAGAATTACATCGAACTGGAGAAAATCCGCTGCGGGGATCATTCGGATATTGCGCTGGAAATCAATGGGAAGCCCAACGGGCAGGAAATTGCCCCTTTGCTGTTGCTACCGCTGATCGAGAATGCCTTCAAACACGGTATTGGCCGTCAGGCCCGGGAAGCCTGGCTGCACGGCAGAATCAACCTCGACGCTTCGGCGGTAGAACTGACGGTGGAAAACAACAAACCGGCGCTCCAGCCCCCGGAAGCCAAAGGCGGCATTGGGCTGGCTAATCTGAGAAAACGGCTTGAACTCCTCTACCCCGGTCGGCACACGTTCCAGACCGAGGAAAAACCGGATCGTTACAAAGTATCACTGAGTATTCTGTTTTCCTGAAACTTATGAAATCGCTAGGGAATTGGCTTTTAATCCTGCTGGCAATCGGCTTTGTGCAGGCCAGCCGCGTGTCGCCCGACCAGGTAACCTTTCGGGCCACGAGCCCCTGCGACCGGATTCCCCGGTCGATGTTATCCATTCCGACCACGACGGAATGCGAAATGATCCAATGGAATCTGGCACTTTACCGTGACCCGCGTAACCAGAACCCGACGGTTTATAAACTCCATTATACCTATGGTATGTCCAAACCGTCGACGACCGGTTTTCAGGACGGAATGGGCAGCGGTACGAAAGAAGGGAACTGGTCGATGCAGCAAGAAGGCAAAAACAAAACCTTTTACCGGCTGGAACCATCGGCGTCGGCTCCCGCGATTTCGTTCGTCCGGCTGGACGATAATCTGCTGCATTTGCTCGATCCGGACGGAAAACTGATGATTGGGCACGCCGGATGGAGTTACACCCTCAATCGAAAATAACCGCCTACGATCATGAAAAGCCACTTTTTATACACCTTGATCGTTGGTTTGCTTGGGGTGGGCCACCATGCCGATGCACAGGACGCCCGGGCTACGACTTCCCAAACGACATCCCGCACACCCATCGCGGAAGGTGCGACGGTGTTTGGCGTTTTTGACGGACGGTTTCCCTGCGCCGAAATTTATAAAGATTGGAAGCAGCCCGTTCGGCCTGAGTGCGTCAAGATGAAGTGGAGCCTCACCCTTTATCAGGATGCCCAAACCCATCAGCCAACGACGTATCGGTTAAACCGCTCAGTCCGCGAAGGGAAGTGGGCCATTGTTCGCGGTATCAAAACCGATCCGGACGCGGTAGTGTTTCAACTGGATTCGGATAAACCGGACGTTTCCATTTACCTCCTGAAAGGGGACGACAATGTGCTGTTTGTGCTGGATCAGCAACGTCGCTTCCGGGTCGGGACGGACTATTTAAGTTATACGCTAAACCGGGTTGTAAATTGATTCTGCGTTTACGGTTTTCGCCAGACCGAGCATCGATGATCGGGTAAGGGCGGAGCCACTGTAAACCGGAAACCATAAACCGTATACCGCCCCCTGCTTATGCTGAGATGCGTGGTGATTGATGACGAGTCGCTGGCTCGTGAAGTTCTGGAAGGGTATTTGAACCGGGTGGATTTTGTCGGTTCGATCCGCCAGTTTGGGAACGCCCGCGATGCGCTCGATTATCTGAAAAGCCACGAAGCGGATGTGCTGTTTCTGGACATTGAAATGCCCGAAATGAACGGCATCGAGTTCCTGAAAACCCTGCCCCAGCCACCCCTGACGGTTTTTACGACGGCTTACCGCGACTATGCCTTCGAAGGATTTGAACTGGGCGTCATCGACTTTCTGTTAAAACCCATTGCGTATCCCCGGTTTTGGCTGGCCATTGAAAAAATTCGGGATTTTTTAGCGCTGAAAGAGCAGAATGCCCGGCTCGAAGACCGCCCGGCTGATGGGCCGCTGGGAGCGGTTTTTGTGAAGAGCGGGGTGCAGCGCATCAAACTCCAGTTTGAGGAGGTGACGTACATTCAGGGCCTGAAAGATTACGCCATCATTCATACCGACACCCGCAAAATCGTGCTGAAAGGCTCTATTAAAGCCATGCAGGACATCTTCCCGCCCAGCCATTTTGTGCGCGTGCACAAATCGTTCATCGTGGCGGTTTCAAGGGTTGCCCGGATTGAACGAAACCGGTTGGTAATCAATCAAAATCAGATTCCGATAGGTCGTAATTACAAGGAGGAGGTGGAAAAGCTGTTCGTTCAGAAAAGATGAATGGCCAACAATCTTGTCTTACTCTCGCCGGTCGTTCGAAGCTCACTCCTTCGTCACCACTTCGTCCAGGTTCAGCATGGCGTTGGCGGTAACGGCCAGGGCTGCCAGCTCGGGTGTGGCTTCGGTGCAGGCCAGCAGTTTACGGGCTTCCTCGGGTTGTTGCTGGTATTGCTGGTGGGTTGTTTGGTAAAGCCGGGTCAGAACCGCCAGTTTGGCAGTGGGCAGGGACCGGAGCATAATTCGCCGAAAACCGGCCTGAATCTGTTGTTCGGGCGTTTTTCCCTGAAACCGCATCCAGTCGGCCAGATTCTGGGCCGCTTCCACGTAAACCGGGTCGTTGAGTGTGACCAGGGCCTGCAACGGCGTATTCGTGCGCAGTCGGCGGAGTTGGCAAAACTCCCGGCTGGGGCTGTCGAAGGTAATCATCGACGGATAGGGGGCGGTTCGCTTCCAGTAGGTGTACAACGCCCGGCGGTAGCGGTCTTCGCCCTGACTCAATTTCCAGCTTTCCGGGCTGTAGGGCGACTGCCAGATGCCCTCGGGCTGGGCGGGCATTACGCTGGGCCCGAATTGCTTTTTGCTCAGCAAACCGCTGGCGGCCAGTACCTGATCGCGCACCTGCTCCGCACTCAGCCGGACGCGGGGCCCCCGCATCAGGAAGATATTGCTGGGGTCGTGGGCCAGCGCTTCCGGCGAAGCTTTGGAATTTTGCCGGTATGTAGCCGACGTCACCATGCGTTTTAGCAGTTTCTTCACACTCCACTGATCGGTTTCCATAAACTCGGCGGCCAGCCAGTCGAGCAGTTCGCGGTGCGTTGGGGGAATACCCTGCGTGCCCACATCTTCGACAGTTTCGACGATGCCGGTGCCGAACAATTGCTCCCAGAACCGGTTGACGGCCACCCGCGCCGTCAGCGGCTGTTCCCGACTCGTCATCCACCGGGCCAGGCCCAGGCGGTTTTTGGGTAAATGCTTCGGCATGGGCGGCAGCGATTGGGGCACGTCGGGCGTTACTTTCTGGCCCTTCACGAGCCAGTTGCCGCGCTGAAAAACAAAGGTTTCGCGCGTCTGATCACCGGTTCCTTCCTGCATCACGGGCAGCAGATCGGCTTTGGCGTTCAGGAGTTCTGCCAGGACGCGATCCTGTGCACCGAGGGCCGTTGGGGGCTGTCCGGGTAAGGCGGGCTGGAGGGCTACCCATTTCACCATCACCCACTCTTTCGGTTCATTCGGATTATGCAGCTTGAGGTACAAATGGTGCCGCCCCGAAACCGCCGGAAGGGCGAACACCAGAGTCGTATCTTTCCACGGGCTGCCGGTTTTCGGAACGGGTTGCTGCACAAGGATGGGGCCGTTCAGGCTGTCCTGATGAACCGTCACGACGGCCTTGGGCGACCGGGTTCCCCAGGCAATGATCAGCCGGTTTTTACCGGTTAAATCCTGGTTTTGGATCCGGGCCGAACCGTTGTGCTGGATGGCCGTGTACATGGCCCCCATCAGCGAGGCATTGACGTATTGATCGAAACTGTGAGAATTTACCTTCGGCTCCGTTAAGCGGGTAAAACGGAGAAAGTCCGCTTTCTGCCGGGGCAAAATGGGCTGTTGCGTGATCCAGGTCTGTAATTCCCGGAGTTTAACCGAGTCGGCGTCTTTATAAAACCGTAGCGTCGGTGTATCGCTCGGCACATCCTCGTCGCGGGTGTTGTTGAAGAACGCCAGGTACTTGTAATAATCCTCGTGGACGAACGGATCGTACGGATGGCTGTGGCACTGCACGCAGGAAAAGGTGGTTCCCTGCCAGACATCCCAGGTCGTGTTCACCCGGTCGATCACCGCCGATACCCGAAATTCTTCGTCCTGCGTACCGCCTTCGTCGTTGGTCATGGTGTTGCGGTGAAAACCGGTTGCCATCAGTTGATCATCCGTCGGATTCGGCAGCAGATCGCCCGCCAGTTGTTCGACCGTGAATTCATGGAACGGTTTGTCCTGGTTGAAGGCCCGAATCAGCCAGTCGCGGTAGCGCCACATCGGGCGCGACAGGTCGGCTTCGTAGCCTTTTGTGTCGGCGTAGCGGGCCAGGTCGAGCCACATGCCCGCCCAGCGTTCGCCGTACGCGGGCGACGCCAGCATCCGGTCCACCATTTTTTCGTAGGCATCCGGGGCTTTGTCGTTCAGAAAAACCGCTACCTCCTGCTCCGTCGGCGGCAAACCGGTCAGGTCGAGGGCCACCCGGCGGATGAGCGTGATGCGGTCGGCTTCGGGCGACGGTTTCAGGCCTGCCGGTTTCGGTTTTGCCAGGATAAAATGATCGATTTCATTTTTCGCCCAGTTCGTTTCGTCGCTTTCCGTGACCCCCAGCCGCGACCAGAACGTGCCAATGGCCGGTACTGCCGGTTTTTCAACGGGCTGGTACGCCCAGTGTTTCCCCCAGTTGGCCCCCTGGTCGATCCATTTTCGGAGTAATTCAATGTCTTCTTCTTTGAGCGGGGGCGCATCCAGCGGCATCCGTTCCTCCGGGTCATGGAGCGTCAGCCGGCGGATCAGCTCACTGGCGTCGGCGTCACCCGGAACGATGGCGGGCTTGCCGGATTTGGCCGGAGCCAGGGCTTCGTGTTCGAACAGCAGGCTGAAATTCGACGCTTTTTTGACGCCCCCGTGGCAGGCAATGCAGTGTTTGTTGAGCAGCGGTTTGATCTGCGTATTGAAATCGACGCGGTCTTCGCGCGTGCTCAGCCACACGACGGACGTCAGCGTCAGCAGGACGGCGAGGGCAATACTGAAACGAAAAACCGGTTTCATAACGGATCTCCTTTGACGGAGGAGCAAAGTCGGGTCAGGAATATCCAGCCAATATACTAAAATTTGACCAGCTTCGGCCGTTCTGCCATTCGATTCGGATGCCTTATCTTTGTGGGAAAGCGGAACTGCTATGCTGTCTTTTCGACACGAACTTTTTATGGAAGTGGCCCGGCTGCTGAGTTTTACGAAAGCCAGTCAGACCCTGTTCATTAGCCAGTCGGCCCTCAGCAAGCACGTCAAAGCGCTGGAATACTTTTACAAAACCGCCCTGTTTGAGCGGCACGGCAACAGCATCAGTCTGACCAAAGCCGGTACGGTTTTGTACGGTAAATTGCTGGTGGCCGACGAGTTACAGAGCGAGCTGCACCAGGAACTCCAGCTCATCAACGAAAACTTCCTGCCACCGACCAGGCTGGCGATCGGGGCCAGCACCACCATCACGCTGTATGTGCTGCCCCCGGTTTTGTCGGCTTATCTGCGGCAAAACCCGTCGATTCAGATCAGCGTTTTGAACCGCAATTCGAACAATGTACAGAAAGCCCTGCTCGATCACGAAATCGATCTTGGCATCATCGAGAGCCTGACCCGCGTCAACACGCTGACTTACCTGCCGTTCATGACCGACGAGGTGCTGGCGGTTTGTTCCCGGAACAGCCCGCTGCGGGAACAAACCCTGACGATTCAGGACCTGCCCGCGATTCCGCTCGCGTTGCGGGAAAACGGGTCAGGAACGCTGGCGGTAGTCGAAAAAAAACTGGAGGAAAACGGCCTCGGCCTGTCCGATCTGCGGATTTTGATTCGGCTGGGCGGAACGGAAGCCCTTAAAAATTTCGTACTGGCGGATACCTGCCTGGCTTTTATGCCTAAACGTGCCATTCTCAAGGAGTTAATCAGCGGTGATCTGGTGGAAGTCCCGATTCGTGATCTGACGGTTCAGCGTTATTTTCATTTTATCCAACGCAAAGGGACCGAAAACAACCGTCTGATCAACACCTTTATTCGATTCACGCAGCGCTATTATTCCAAACCGGAATAACCCATCTCAAAACGTCGTTTGCGCCCTCTGGTGCCGGTTTTCAACTTGCGGGAAAATTCGGCTACCTATGAATACAATTGCCACATCCTCCTTATTACAAAATCTGGCGTGTTCGCACTGCGCGCGGGAATACGCTCCGCTGGCGGGTCAGACCCTGTCGGTTTGTTGCCAGGCACCTATGTTGTGCCGGTATTACCTCGACGAACACAGCTTTTCGCGGGACGTGTTGCCCGTGGGTGTTACGTCGCTCTGGCGGTATGAAAAACTGCTGCCGGTTTTTATGGCCCAGAACCGGATCAGCCTGGGTGAAGGCGGAACCCCGTTGCTGCCGCTCCGGCGACTGGCTGGTGCCTACGGGTTTCAGCACCTGAGCCTGAAAGATGAAGGCCTGAATCCGACCGGTTCGTTCAAGGCGAGGGGCTTGTGTCTGGCGGTTTCGAAAGCCAGGGAAAACGGCGAACGCGCCTGTATTATTCCGACGGCGGGCAATGCCGGGGTAGCGATGGCCGCATATTGCGCCCAGGCCGGTCTGGAAGCGGTGGTGGTGATGCCCCGTCACACGCCCGATGCGTTCCGGGAAGAGTGTCTGGCCTATAATGCGCGGGTAATACTGGTGGATGGACTGATTAACGACTGTGCGGCTAAAGTCCAGGAAATGAACCGGGAGGGGGCTTATTTTGACGTTTCTACGCTGAAAGAACCGTATCGGCTGGAAGGGAAGAAAACGATGGGTTTTGAAATCGCCGAGCAACTGAACTGGCAACTGCCGGACGTGATTGTGTACCCCACCGGGGGCGGCACCGGCCTGATCGGCATCTGGAAAGCATTTCACGAAATGAAGGCACTGGGCTGGCTGGCGAAAGGACAGCCGCTCCCGCGTATGGTGGCGGTGCAGGCCGAGAATTGCCGCCCGCTGGTCGAAACGTTTTGGGGACGACAGGCCAATTCGAAGCAGTATGTTGGAAAACCGACGGTGGCCAACGGGCTGGCGGTTCCGCGCCCGATTGGCGAACCGCTGATGCTGACGGCTTTGCGGGAATCTGCCGGAACGGCCCTGGCGGTTTCGGAGGATGAGCTGATCGACGGCGTGCGTGAACTGGGACGACAGGAGGGGCTTTTTGTGGCCCCGGAAGGGGGAGCCATCTGGGCCGCCACCCGCAAGCTGCTGCGGCAAGGCTGGATTCGGCCCGAAGAACACGTTTTGTTACTGAATACCGGTTCGGGCCAGAAATACCTTGAAAACCTGAAAGGAAAAATAGCCTGACTACGTAAACAAACAACAAGCGGAGGCTGATCGTTGAACCTGATGCAGAAGGGGAAAGGGCGGCCTCCGCTTCTTTATGGTGCCTTACTACAAAGAAGCGGAGGGGCGTTTTAATTCAACCGGCTAATCCGTATTTTCGGACGGGCATTTCCGGTAGGACGTTACGGATGTCGAACAATGCTAAAAACCGGTGCGGACAACCGTGCTGCCCGGTATTCCTAAACCTGATACCATGAAGCATAGAAAGCCATTTGCTACCGCACACCAACTGGTCGTGGGAGGGTTACTAGTGGGCTGCGGCCTGTTGTACGGCATGCAGGAACGGCAGACGCCTGTGGAAACCGGGCGCGACTGGCCCAATTACGGCGGGAACAAAGCCGGAAACCGGTATTCACCCCTTACCCAGATCAACACGCAAAACGTCAAAAACCTGGAAATCGCCTGGCGGTACGATGCGTCCGAAAAACCGGATCCGAACAATCCCCGGCGGGGTGGCCGGGCCATTCAGTGTCAGCCGATAGTGGTGAACGGTGTTTTGTACGGGACCACGCCCGAACTGAAGCTGTTTGCGCTGAAAGCCGGGACCGGCGAGCAGCTCTGGAAGTTTGAACCGAACAAAAACGACCGGCTGAATTCCAACCGGGGGGTGATGTACTGGGAAAACGGCAACGACCGGCGGATTTTTTATACGGTCGGATCGAGTCTGTACGCCGTGAATGCCGAAACCGGGCAGATCGTTCCCGGGTTTGGGGTCGATGGTCGGGCGGATTTGCACGAGGGGCTCCAGACCAACCTCGACCATGATGTCAGCAAACTGTCGGTGACGGCAACTTCGCCCGGTATTATTTACCGCAACACGATCGTCATGGGGTCCAGCGTGTCGGAATCCGGCGACGCGGCTCCGGGCCACATCCGGGCATTCGACGCCGTGACGGGCCAATTGAAATGGGTCTTCCATACGATTCCGCAACCGGGTGAACCGGGTTACGATACCTGGCCGAAAGATGCTTACAAGAAGATCGGGGGCGTTAACAACTGGAGCGGCATGGTGCTCGACGAAAAGCGGGGTGTGGTGTATTTCGGAACCGGTTCGCCGGCTTCGGATTTCTACGGCGGTGATCGGAAGGGAGCCAATCTGTTTGCCAACTGCATCCTGGCGCTGGCGGCCGAAACCGGCAAAATGAAATGGTATTACCAGACGATTCACCACGATCTCTGGGACCGTGATCATTCCTGTCCGCCCAACCTCATCACGCTGAAGCGAAACGGGAAAACCGTGGACGCCGTTGTGCAGGTGACCAAAGACGGACTGGTGTACGTGCTGGATCGGGACAGGGGGACATCGCTGTTTCCGGTGGAAGAACGCCGGGTACCCACGGACGGGTTACCGGGGGAACACCCGTACCCCACGCAGAAATACCCCCTGAAGCCGCTGCCGCTGAACCGGCAGGTATATACCGAAGCCAACATCACCGACCTGTCGCCGGAAGCGGCTGCTTACGTCAGGGAGCGGTTTCTGAAACTCAAAGCCGACCACAAGTTTACACCCCCGAATACAACGGGAACCCTGTTGTTTGGTTATAGCGGAGGGGCGGAATGGGGCGGTAACGCCATCGATCCGAACGGAGTGCTGTACCAGAACGTCAACGAAGAACCCTGGGAACTGATCATGACCGAGCGGGCCAGCCTGGACCAGAACAAGGCCCCGGTTACGGTCGGAAACGCGCTTTACATTGCGAATTGTGCGGCCTGTCACGGGCAGGATCGGAAAGGGAGCGGGCCGGAATTGCCTTCGCTGGTGGATATTGGCAAAAAGCGTACGGCGGACGACATCAAGGCCCTGCTGAAAACCGGTAGCGGGCGGATGCCGTCGTTTCAGCATTTATCGGAGCAGGAACGGGATGCCATCGTCAACTTTCTGCTGGGTCGGGAAACGGGTCCGGCGAACATCACCCGTAAACCGTCGACAGCCCCGGCCAACAAAGGCGGTTTTCCGTATGTGCCGGCTTACGTCAGCAAAGTCTGGCAGCGGTTTACGGACCAGAATGGCTACCCCGGCATCAAACCGCCCTGGGGTACGCTGAACGCCATCGACCTGAACACGGGTGAATTCCTCTGGAAAGTGCCGCTGGGTGAATACCCCGAACTGGCGAAGAAAGGCGTTCCAACCACAGGAACCGATAGCTACGGGGGGCCGGTGGTTACGGCGGGGGGGCTGGTATTCATTGCCGGCACGAAGGACGAAAAAATCCGGGCGTTCGATCGGAAGACCGGGAAAGTGGTGTGGGAGTATCAGCTTCCGGCGGGCGGTTTTGCTACCCCGATTACCTACGAAGTTGGTGGAAAACAATACGTTGTGATTGCTGCGGGTGGTGGACGCGGGCAGAAACCCGGCGGCAACTACATCGCTTTTGCGCTGAAAGACGGGCGGTAATCAATCAAAACCGATATAAACATTGTGCGCCGGACGGTTCAGGTCTGGCGCACAATGTCATTAAGGCAGGTGTAGAACCAATCGTTTAGGGTTGAATCAGCACCTTCCGGCTGCGCAACTGATTGCCTTCCCGCAGCTGAATCAGATAGAGCCCATTGGCCCCCGACAATCGCACCTTCAACCGGTGGGCACCCGTGCCCTCTAGTTGTTTCCGATACCAATTTCGGCCCAGTTCATCGAGAATTGATAGTTCACTGGCCGTCGGCTGGGTGGTGCTAAACTGAATCTCAAACTCCCCGGACGTTGGATTCGGGGTCACCACCAGCCCCGCATCCTCAGACTCGGTGGACGCCCCCACCCGGGCGTTGGGCGCGCAGGTGAGTTGTTTGGGTGACCAGGCCAGCGTATAATTGCTGTTTTGCACTTTGGCACTGATCGAAACAGCCTGCCCGGTTTTGACCGAGGAGGGCGTGGGGAAGTTGTAAACGTGGTAGCCATTACCCTTGCCGGCATCTTTCAGGTCCTGGCGGAAGATATCGGCGCGGGCGGTGCCGATGGATTGCCCATTGGCAAAGAACTCCACCGTAAAGGCTTCGTTGGGTTTGTTACGGTCCCAGACCCAGCCCCGGATGGATTCGCATTCCACCTTATCGAGATACCCCTCAAAGTTGCCCGTGACGGTGGCCGGGGGGGGCGTTGAGGCATCGGTGATGGTCAGCGGGACGGTGACGGAGGTACTCAGGGTACCATCGCTGGCCGTGTAGGTCAGGCTCCGGGTGGTCGTGGCGGTGGGGGTTCCGGCGATGGTCCGGGTGGCGGCCGTGAAGCTCAGGCTCGAAGGCAGACCCGTCAGCGAGTAGGTCAGCGCGGGTGAATCCGGATCGGAGAACGCCGGTAGCGTGGCCGAAAAGGCGGTATTGACTTTGCCCGTCAGGGCGGTCACGCTGGGTGCCACCGGCGGCTGGTTGACAGGTGTTCCGCTGCCGGCACAGGTCAGGGATTTTGGGGCCTGTTTGAGCACATAATCGCTATTCTGCACTTTGGCACTGATCGAAACCGCCTGCCCGGTTTTGACCGAGGAGGGCGTGGGGAAGTTGTAAACGTGGTAGCCATTGCCCTTGCCGGCATCTTTCAGGTCCTGGCGGAAGATATCGGCGCGGGCGGTGCCGATGGATTGCCCATTGGCAAAGAACTCCACCGTAAAGGCTTCGTTGGGTTTGTTACGATCCCAGACCCAGCCCCGGATGGATTCGCATTCCACCTTATCGAGATACCCCTCAAAGTTGCCCGTGACGGTGGCCGGGGGGGGCGTTGAGGCATCGGTGATGGTCAGCGGGACGGTGACGGAGGTACTCAGGGTACCATCGCTGGCCGTGTAGGTCAGGCTCCGGGTGGTCGTGGCGGTGGGGGTTCCGGCGATGGTCCGGGTGGCGGCCGTGAAGCTCAGGCTCGAAGGCAGACCCGTCAGCGAGTAGGTCAGCGCGGGTGAATCCGGATCGGAGAAAGCCGGTAGGGTGGCCGAAAAGGCGGTATTGACTTTGCCCGTTAGGGCGGTCACGCTGGGCGCCACCGGTGGCTGGTTGCCCGTGGGGGGCGGGGTCGTGCCGGCACAGGTTAGTTTTCGTGCAGAGTCTTTGAGGGTGAATCCCGTTCCCCGAATGCGCGCACTGATGGAATGTAACTGGTTGTCCTTCACGGTTTCCGGTACGGTGTAGGAATAGCTATGGCTGCCGTTGCCTTTACCGGCATCTTTCAAATCCTGGCGATATACCCCGGCAATCAGGGTGGTGATCAGGTTCTGGCCATCGAGGATATCGACGTAAACCGGCGTATTGGGTTTGTTGCGGTCCCAGGCCCAGCCCCGGATAAAATTGCAGTCGACGCCCCCCAAATACCCTTCGTAACTGCCCGGAATGGCATTTTGCGGATAGACATTGACCTTCACGGTAGAGGAAGGAGCGCTTTCACAACCAATCGCCTGTCGGCATTTTGCCGTGTAGGACGTGGTTTCGGTCGGGTTGACCATCACGACCGCACCGGTTTGCCCTGTATTCCAGACTACCGTTTGTGAACAGCCGTTGGCGGTCAAAACCACGGATTGGCCCGTAGTAACATCCAAAACGCTGGCCCGGATGTTGGGAGCCGGGGGGGCGCTGGGGCAGGTGTTTCCGCCCAGTTGAATGGTGGCGCTATAGGTAGCGGTTTGGCCGGTAAAAATCTTCAGCCGGTAAAACGCCGGCGAGGCTGAATGGGCATGCGTAAACTCATAGGGACCTTCGGCAGTGGGGCCGTTGACCGCTACGGTTCCTACCGTGCCGAAATCGGTGCCGTTGCCACTGTGTTCGATCTCGACATTGGTGGCTTGGGTTCCGGAACGGAACGCCCACTTCAGCTTGTTGGAGCCGGAAATGGGTTCACCCTGGAAATAAGCCAGCCGTTTGCCACCGGTTTCTTCCGGGAAGAGCGAAAAGTATTCATCCAGAAAATTTACCCGGTTTTCAAGCCAGGTATTGACGGCCGGAAAATCGCCCGGATTCAGCGTTCCGGGCCACTTCATGGCTTCCCGGGCGTAGCCTCCTTCGGCGGTGAGCAGGTTGTAATTGGCCGCCAGCGCGTTTTTCAGAGTGCTAAGTGCGAGTTCATTTTGCCGCAGGGCAAACCATCGTTTGCGCATTTTTTGCTTGAAACCGTCGGGGTCGAGCGCCAGTAACCGATCAAAAAGACCATTGCCCTTGATGAGCCGGGCTTCCTCCGAGCGGATACCGATCGGGTTATACCCAAACGTTGCGTCCATGTCCCAGGGAATCAGGAAATACGGCTCGTTTTCCTTGTACCGGGCGATAAACTGATTATTTCCCCAGTGATCGTCGGCGGCCAGCAGGTTCAGCAGAATATAGTAATCGATCAGGTTATCGACCCGGAATTTTTCGGGCAGTTTACTGCTGAACTCGTTGGCGGGTGCCTTGACGGCATACGCCAGCAGGCTGTACAGATTGTCCCAGTAGGGATCGGGATAATCCATCTCAAAACCCGACCATTCTTCGACATTCGGATCGGTGGGCGGGGGCGGAACACTCAGAAACTGGTTGGCGTTGCCAAAGCCATCGGAGGTTTTGTACAACTCGCCCCGGAGCGCCCCATTATCGCCGGTTTTCTTCAGTTTGAGTTGCTTCCGGTCCATATCCTCCCCCAGCATGTAAATACCGGCGTAGCTATTATTGACAAACACATCACAGTATTTCATGCGAATGGCCGAGTTGGCATCCGGCTCCGAAGCTTGGTAATACAGCTTGTGCATGTTCAGCCACAAGGCCTGTGAGGTCGCATTCTGAAGCCGTAGCGGCTCGTTGTACATCGCAAACAGCAGAATTTTGCTGTCTTCCCGCAGGCCCAGCAGCGACGTTTCCAGTTCTTCATCGCCGTTTGGGTCTTTCCAGAGCTGGACGTTATACTGCTTTTTGGGAAAACCACGCGAGATATTTCCCCGGATTCGGATGCCCATTGGCGTGCTAAACAGAGGATCGTTTCCGTTGGCCAGGGTGATTGTCCCCTTCGTCCGGGCGTTGGTGGTGCTGATGGCCTGCTGGCCGGCTGTCGTGATTTTGACGAGGGGGAAGTTGGTGAAATACAGCGTGTAGGGGGTGCTGCCGGTTTTGACCGGATACCCCTGACCGACCTGAAAGGAACTGACCGGTTGGGTAAACACATAGTCCTTGTCGAACCGAATGGTGGGCAGCGACTGACCGCGGGGGAAGACCGGAATCTGATTGCAGATAATCAGTCGAAGGCTGTTATCAACCTGGTAGCGCTCGCTGGAAACGGTAACTGATTGTGCCTTGCCTGTCGTAGTCTGGAGAAGAAACCAGAGAACGTTTACAATAATCCAGGCGTACCGAAGGGGTAGATGTTTTTGGTTCATAATGACTGATGCAGATGGTTTTCCAATATGTTACCGAAAGATAGGTTTTATTTACATCCCGGTAACACACTGGAAAGCTATCTGCATCAGAAATTATTGCAATTTTTACTTTAAATTAGCTAGAAACTCAACCACGTCCCGGATTTCGCGTTTTGACAGGATATAGCCCATGGGAGGCATGCTCGACGGCAGGTTCTCCCGTTTGTCGATGCGGGCCACCGGCACTTTCAGGGGTTCGGCTTCGGCGGTTTTCAGAACCAGTTCGTGGGCATTCTCTTCGCTTAAGACCCCACTAACGGTTTGGCCGTCTTTCAGCGTGAGCGAGACCATCCCAAAACCGGGGGCTAGCCGAACGCTGGGTTCGATGAGAGCCTGTAAAATCTGTTCCCGACTCAATACGCTGCCGATGTTCGTCAGGGAGGGGCCTACGGTTCCGCCCTGTCCGCCGATGGCGTGACACCGGACGCACTGTGCCGTGGAATTGGTGTTGAAAATCCGGCGGCCCATCTGGGCGTTTCCGCCAAAAAGCGCATCCTGATAATCGGCAGCCCCGGTTCCGGTTTTCCGAAGCGGAGCCAGTTTGGCAATTAAAGCCGCCGATTTGGTGGAGTCCACGGCTTCACCCAGTTCCAGCGCCAGGCTCGGCGGCAATTGCTTGCTGAGCATTTTGTCGATGGCACCGGCCAGAATCGGTTCGGTTTTAGCGACCGGCATTCCGCCAAGTACCCGTAGCAACTGTTGCTGTTCCCGCACGGTTCCTTTCTCAAAAACCGCCTTGGAAACCTCCGCCAGCGTTTCCGCCGACAGGTTCAGGCGGCTCACCAGCCCCAGGGCCGTGGTGCGCACATCCGCATCCGGATCGTTCATCCCTTTTTTGATCGCCGACTCAATCCCGCTGTATTGCAGTTGGGATAAAGCCGCTAAAACCGCAGCCCGAACCTCCGCCGAGGAACTGGTTTCCATGAGTTTAGCCAGACTGCCGGTTTGATCCGTCATGCCAAGATTACTCATCATTTGCGCCGTGGCCACCAAAACCGCCGGTTCTGAATCCTGCAGCAGGACTTGGATCTGCGGCTGGAGTTTCGCTTTCACCGTCGCCGGACTGCGCTCAACGGGCCCGCGGTAGCGACCATCCACCCGGTCGAGCACCGACGGATTGGCCCAGGTTCCGAGGGCGGCCAGGGCTTCGGCCCGGATTTCTTTGGCAACATCCTTGCGTTGGGTAAAGGCAATCAGGGTGTTCAGTTGGTCGTCACCCCCGACGCGCAGGTTGGCGTTGATGGCCCGGCGCAGCAGCGGTTCGGATGTAAACCGGGTTTCGTTCAGGGTTGCGGCCAGGGCGGGCAGCGCTTTTTCGATGGATAGATCATCGTTGATGGCGCGGGCGGCTTCGGCCACAATGTATTCGTCTTTGTCCTGTAAGAACACGCTGATCCGGTCGCTGCTCAACCGGCGAAGTACCAGCACGGCGGCCAGTCGCAGCGATTTGTTCGGATTAGTGGCTAAGGCCACCATCGGTTCCACCTGCCCGATGCGCGACAGGGCCAGCACGGCGGCATGACGCAGGTACACGTCTTCGTCGTTGTTGGTCTTGATCAGCTGGAGCAGGGGTTCGACGGCGGGCTGATACTTGATCCGGCCCAGCGCCTGAGCGGCAAAAAACTGAACGCGCGGATTCGAGCTTGCCACTAACGGAACCAGCAGCGGACCGGCTTCGGGCGCGGCTGCATCACCGAGCACCTTGGCGGTTTGGGCGATGATTTCCGAATCCGCATCCTTGAGCAGGGGCAGCAGCGAAGCCGTGTAGGATTGGTCGGTCCGCAGCAGTTGGCCCATGCCCCAGATTCCGTGAATACGGGCGAGCTGATGGCCGGTTTGGGCAATGGCTTTCTGCAGAACCGGAGCCCCTTTGGCTCCGCGTTTCGCCAGTTCGAACTGCGCTTTTTGGCGGATACGCATGTCGGGATTCGAAAGCAGGTTGTACAGCATGTCTTCCGTTTGCGAACCGTAATTCAGCGCCATCAGGCGTTTGGTTTCGGCCCGCAGGTCCTTCAGGTCATTCTTTTCGTCGGTAACATCCAGTTTCCAGACCCGGCCGTAGTTTTTGGTATCCCAGCCGTTGATCCAGTCGGCAATGTACAGTGCGCCGTCGGGGCCGAACCGAATACCGGTGGGCAGAATCCCGGTCAGAATGTTTTTCTCCCTATCCAGTACAAACGAAGCGCCCTTCGGTTTCAGTCCGAACGACCAGATGGGCGAACGCGCGGGGTTGCCCACAAATTCAACCAGGAAAAATTTGTTCTGCCATTCCCTGCCCAACGCCGTACCGGGGTTGTAGACCATCCCCGTCGGGCCGTTGTGAAAATTCTGGATCGGCGGAATGATGTAAGCCGCCTGACCGTCCCAGCGCGGTTTATACAGCTTCTCGTCCATCCAGACTTTGTAGCTGTTGTTTTTCGGATCCGTGTATTTGCCGTACTGCCAGTTGGCCCGCCAGCCCGCATCCGAGCCTTCTACGACATGCACCAGCCGCTCGCTTTCGCCGGGGTGATCGCCATCGTTATCGGAGCTGATGAGGTTGCCGTATTCATCGAATACAAATTCGTGGGTGTTGCGCAAACCGCCCGCAAAGATTTCAAAATCAGAACCGTCGGGGTTCGACCGGGCAATGATGCCCTCGTTGGAGCGGTTATGATTCACGCCTTCCTTGGTGGTGATGTTGGCACCAATGTCACCGATGTTCCAGTAAATCTTGCCGTCCGGTCCTTCGATGGGGTTCGACATACCGTGGCCGCCAAAACCGATGTGGACGCCGTAACCGTGGCTGATGGACGTTTTCTGGTCCAGAATCCCGTCGCCGTTGGTGTCTTTCAGCCGCCACAGGTCGGGGGCAATCGCCACGAAAGCGTCTTCGGCCCGGATCAGCAAACCGCCCGCGACGTCGGATACCTCTTCAAAAAAGTCATTCAGAATCCGGGTCGCTTTGTCGGCAATGCCGTCGCCGGACGTATCTTCCAGCCGCCAGACTTCGTCTTTTTCGACGGTTAAATCCTTCCAGTCGTGGCTACCATCCCCATTGAGGTCTTTCAGCCAGCTATTTTCCTTGCTTTTTTCAGGCGCGAACGTACTGCGCAGGAAGGCCCGACGGTCTTCCACGGTTTTCAGGGCGATGGAGGACGTCATCCAGTGCCGGAACCCGCGAATGTCGAATTCGGAGTTTTTCTGCCGGTTGGTCCGTGTCAGGTACACCCGGCCCTGATCGTCGATGGACATGGATACCGGATCGGGGGCCAGCGAGTCGGATGCCCACAAATCGAGTTTCAGGCCATCGGCCAGTTTGACGGCGGTATTTTCCCGGATTTCTTTCGCCCGGGCCCTGGCCTGCGCCGGGTCTTCCTGAACCACCAGCGGAGCACTGGCGGTTTTTGACGAACCCGACGGACTCATTTTCATGCAGGAAACGACGGCAATCGCAACGGCGCCCGAAACGAGCAGAGGGGTTCGAAAACGTTTACGCAAAATCATTGGGTAAAAGGTAGTTAGCGTGTGTTGTGCTTTGTTGGGACGTAGCCTTCCCGGTAATCACATCTACGAAGATAAAGCATCCGGTTCACGAACTTTACCCATTGGAGGTATTTTATCCGTCTCGTTCCTGGGTTAGATGTCGCAGCAAACCGAAACGGCGCGGAATCGTGGGAATGAGGAAAATCCGATAGGCAACAGCCATTAAAACGGTATCAAGGCATGGGCCAAAAAATAGCCAGGCGGTTGAAACCGTCTGCCTCCGTTCATTGTAACAGAAAGGCTCGCTCCCAGGCGGTATCGGCCCCGAGTTGCGCCAGCAGGACCAGGCCGGTGCTGGCTTCGCCTTCCAGCAGATCGAAACTGCCGCGATGGGACAGCAGGGCGGTTTTCGGGCTGCCGTCGTCCGCAACTGCGGGTAGCGAATGCGTCAGCGTGACCTCGGACCAAAACCGGGCAGTTTCGGCAAAAACCGGGTGCGGATACCAGCGGGCAAATTTCGAAAACAGGTGGGCGAGTCCGGCGGAGCCGTGGCAGAATCCCAGGTCGGAAACCAGTGATTCCGGCCGGCTTCGGCGGGAGGCCGCTTTCCGCATCGTGTAGTCGGCGATCTGCGTCCAGCGCGGATTGCCCAGCGTTTCACCGGCTAGCCGGAAGGTGTGCGCAATGCCCGGGTCGCCGTAGCACCACGCCATCCGGCAAAATTCGTCGCGGGGCTGGCCTTCAACGAGTAACTTGGGGAAAACCGCCGGATGGTTCTTATTCCGAACGTTCCACAACCACCGCAAACCGCCGTCGATCAGCCGGGCGCAACTCCGCTGGGCGTACCCGTGCCGGTGCAGCAGACACAACACGGCGACGATACTGGCCGTGCCGTGCGACAGACTCGGATTGTACGTAACCGGCTGGCTGGCGGCACCAGCGTCAAAACCGTGAAACCGCCAGGTGATCGAACCGTCGTCCTGCCGGATGGAAAGGGTCTCCAGTTGCGCGACCAGCTGCGTCAGGTAGGATTCGATGGTGGCGGAACGCGGGCGCTCCAGAAAATACAGGCAGACCCCCAGACCGCCGTGTAAATAATCGAATTGACCAGCCCGTAAATCGTCCATCGACAGCAGAAAAAGCGGTTCGTCAAGGGCGGCCACTACGTCCTGCGGGTCGTCGGCACTGTCGGCCAGAAAACCGTGGTTGCTCAGGTGCAGATAGCCCCAGGCAATGCCCGCCATACCTCCCGCAAAGGCGTGATCGACGCTGCCCGTTGCGATGGCGTCGATGCTGACTTCCAGTCGGTCCCAGATGCGGCAGTTATCCGTCAGGCCGAACTGGCGCTGGTAATAGCATTCAAAGAGGGCGTAGCCAATCTGCCCCGAAAACAGCCCGCAAAGGCCGGTTACGGGCTGGGCTGCGACGTTCGCATACAGCCGGTGCAGCTCGGTTTCGAGCCGGATGTGGGTGGCGGACAACCCGACGTTCACTCGGTCCATTCGGTGGTTACTTTTCGGAAATGGCGGAACGTGTAGTCGTACAGGGTTCGTTCGTCGAAAATGATGTTGCAGGTTCCCTGCATCCCAATCCGGACCCGGTTGTCAAGGCGCTGGTAATCGGTGAGTTGAACCTGCACATTGAACAATCCTTTTTCGTCGGGTGTGAGCGACACCTGCGAGACTTCTCCGCGGACAGTTCCCCATTCGTAGACCGGATAGGCATCCAGTTTCAGCACCACCGGCTGCCCCACGTTCAGCTGCCCGATCCGCGACGAGTTCACCTGGGTGTAGGCATACAGCGGAGCCGGTTTGTAAATCAGTTTCAGCAGGATGGCGCCCGACGCGGCTTCTTTCTCCCCATCGAACACGAACGAAACCGTTCCGGCCTGTTCGGCTTTCAGAATCAGGTGGTTGTTGGGGGTAATGTCGAACGGGCCAAACCGGCCTTCGATCTGTTTCCGGACGGCTTCCCTGGAACTCCGAAGCTGAGCGCCTTCGCCCCGCACGTCGGTTTTCTGTTTGGCCAGTTGGTTTTCCAGACTCAGGATCTCCAGCCGGTTGGCCTGAATCTGTTGCCGTAGTGTGCGTTCTTCCTGACTGACGTTCTGCAATCCGGTCTGGTAGGCCGACTGCGCCCGCAGCAGCGTCGCTTCGTAGTTGTTGAGGTCGTTTTTGCTGATGTCGCCGGTGCGGTAGAGCTCCCGATTGATGTTAAAAATTCGCTGGGCGTCGTCCCGTTCAAACCGCAATTTTTCCCGTTCCGTCTCCCATTTGGTTTTCAGTACCTTCATCTGCGTTTCTTTCAGTTGGCTGTCTTCCCGAAGCCGGGTCACCGTCAGGTCAATGATCCGGCGTTCTGTATTGGCCGAAACGGTCCGGTAATCCTGGTAATGGCCGAGGGCGGTACTGGCGGCTGCTAACTCGGCCACCAGCGCGGCCACGTCGGGGGCGCTGATTTCGAGCAACGGCGTTCCGGCTTCGACGACCTGCCCCGGTTTGACGAACGTTTTTTCGACGTACATCGCCGACGGAAACCGGTAGATTTCTTCCCCCACCTGCGATTTGACGACGAACGGCACGGTAATCATATCCGGAAACTGAATTGTGAAACCCATGCCGGCCCCAACGGCGGTCAGCAAAACCGCCAGCCAGCCCAGGCGGCTCAGCACCCGCCGGCGAACGTCGGCGATGGGCGCATCATCGACATGGTACAAGTCCTCAAACTGGGTCGATTCCAGTTCCGCGAGTAAGGGGTGCATGGCTTAATAGTCGATGTAGGTTTTGATGAAATCGTAATAAAGGCCCTGATTGTCAATCAATTCGGTGTGGTTGCCCTGTTCGGCGATGGTCCCGCCGTCGAACACCAGAATCCGGTCCACGTTCTTGAGCGTGTTGAGTCGGTGCGCAATCGAAAGGATGGTTTTGCCTTTGAACCGTTCGTAAATATTAGTCAGAATCCGGCGCTCGGTTTCCACATCCAGCGCGCTGCTGGCTTCGTCCAGAATGATGATGTCGGGCTGGTCGGCCACGAACAGCCGCGCAAACCCAATCTTCAGCACCTGGCCACCCGACAGATTGCTGCCAAAACTGCCGATCATGTGGTTGTAACCCAGGTGGTTGGATTTGATGTAGGCATGCAGGTCGGCCAGCTGGGCGGCTTCGGCGATCTGTTCCATCGAGGCCGAAAGGTTGGCGCAGCGGATGTTTTCCTTGATGGTGTCGTTGAACACGTAGGTATCCTGCGGAAACAGGTGAACGTGTTTGCGGAGCGTTTTCGGGTGAATGCTGCGCAGTTCGGTCTCGTCGCAGAAAATCTGCCCCTCGTAGTCGGGGTAGAGATTCATCAGCAGTTTGACGAAGGTGGATTTGCCCATTCCGTTCCGACCCACAATCCCGATCCGTTCACCGGCGCGGATTTCGCAGTTCAGGTTTTTCAGGACGTAGTTGGCGTCTTTCTGCTGGTAGCGAAACGACACGTTCTGAAACCGGATCGTTTTGCCCGAAAACCGGGTTGTTTGTTGCTGCACATCGGCTTGTTCCTCGTCTTCCAGGAAAATTTCGTTTACTTTTCCGAAACTGACGCTCAGTTGGGTCACCATCATCCAGAGCATGCTGACGCTGTTGATTGAGTTCATCAGCATCATGAAAATGGCCGTGAACGCCATGTATTGCCCGATGGTCAGGTCGCCCGTGAAAATCTGGTAGGCACCGACCCAGTACACCGCAATCTGGCTGAAAATGAAGATCAGCCGCTGCATCGAATTGATCAGAATCTGCTTCTCTTCGTCGGCCATCACCGAGTTGATGGACTCGCGGTGGAGGTGTTTCCAGCGCACCAGTTTGTATTTTTCGAGCGACAGCAGCTTAACGGTTTTGATCCCCAACACCGTATCCAGAAAACCGCCCAGCGACGCCTGATTCTTGTGGTACACCTTCGAGCGCAGGTTTTTGACGACCGGAATGAAATACACCGTCGTCAGCCCGTAGGCCGTAAAACACACCAGCGCGATGCTGCCCAGTTGCGTATTGAATCCGAACAGAATCGGGAAGTAAATCAGCATGAACACCACGTCCAAAAACTGCTGGATGATGATGGGGTTGGTCAACGCCCGGATGCCGATTCCCTCCTGAAACCGGGCCATAAACTCTTCGCGTTTGCGGCTGTCGTAGTACTTCTGTTTCAGCGAAATCAGTCGCTCGAAAAACTTGCCCATGAACTCGGTTTCGAACCGGAACCGGTAGTGCATCATCAGCATGCTGCGGCCGTACGTCAGCACGACCTGCACGACGAAAACCAGCATCAAACCGGCCAGAATGCCCACGAGCAGTTTTTTATTCTGGTTGACCAGCACGTTGTCGAGCATGGTTTGCGTAAACAGCGGCAACACCAGCCCCACCAGTTCGAGCACCAGCGAAAACAGGAAAATCTCGGCCAGCACGCGCTGGCCTTCCTTCAGAATGGGGAGGTACAACTGCCGGAAAATCGACGCTTTTTTCTGGTTGTGTTCCCGGACTGCTTCGGTCAGTTCGGGGCTTTGGTGAAACTTTTCGGTCGGTTTCAGTTCCAGCACAATGCCGCTCCATTTGTTGCTAAATTCCTCCTTCGAATACCGCGCCTTCCCAAACGAAGGATCAGCCACCCGCACGTAGGTATCGGTGGCTTCGTACACCACCACAAAATGCTGGCCTTCGTAATGGGCGACGCAGGGCAGTTGAATCTGCTGCAAATACGAATAATCCAGTTCGTAGCCTTCCGCCTTGAAACCGAAACTTTCGGACACTTCCATCAGGTCGTACAAGCTGCTGCCTTCGGTATTGACTTCGGCCAGTTTGGTCAGCTGGTACCGGACATCCCCGGCGCCGTAATGCCGGAAAATCATCGCCAGACAGGTCGGGCCGCAGTCCATACCCGCGCTCTGCTCGACGTGAGGAAACCGGTCCACAAGGGCGTAGGGACTCATTTTGCCACCCAGAATCGTTTTGAATAGATTTTTCATGGCTGGCAGACGACGGGTTGCGGGGCGACAGATTTCCGGGCCAGCACGGTTTTTCCGTAAACCGTCCGGTACTGTTTATGGAGATGGTAGTAGAGCGAATATTCGACAAACCGCTGCCGACTGCGGAACAATCGGTTGACGGTCATGTGAATCAGGCTGCCGAGCAACGCAAACAGCGGCATTTCCAGCTTTTCCTCGTTGGTCAACTGACAGATCGTCCGAATGAACGGCTGCAAACTTTCCCGGTGGAGCCGGTTCAGGGCGTAGAAAAACCGGTGCTCGTCGTTCGTTTCGGCCCACAACTCGGTCAGGGCAGTTTCGATGCTTTTGTAGCGGGTGTCCAGTTGCTTCTTCAATGCCGGATTGTAGCCAAACTCCTGTCCGTAGGCCGTGGCCTGGGCGTTCGCAAAATCCAGTTTCTGCTTCAGATCAAACCCGAATTCGTCGAGCAGCGAATCGATGAGTTTCATACCAAACCGCCAGCGGCATTCTTCGCCCTCCGAACTTTCGATCAGGCTCAGAAACCGCAAAACCGTCAGGCTGTCGTGGTGGAAATACTGCTCCACGGTTTCGATGGTGTGGTAGCCGTAGCGTTCCAGTTCGCGGGTGTACGTATCGTTGACGATGGCCGTCACGATTTTATTCGTCAAGTACGGGGCCAGTGCGTCGTGTAATTCCTGCACCACCAGCCCCAGATAAGCGGGGTTGACCAGGTGAAACCGGAACCGGATGTGAAACGCCGGATCGCGGTACCGGATGAAGAAAAACCGGTCGGTCCAGCCCCGTTTGGCAAAGCGTTCTGTCAATGGAAACAGCACCTCGGTCAGCAGGAAGTCGGCGGTTTTGATCCCCGTATAGAGCTTGTAATACAGCCATTCCGAGCCAGTGAAAAACGTCCGGGTGACCGCCCGCTCCGGTTGGGCCAGAACGGGAGTGGGTTGGGCCGGGACCGCTTCCGGTTCATTTTTGAAGGCCACGATAAACTGGTTGGTATGCCAGGTTTCGGGCGATTGCACCACCGCGTTGTCGGCCCGGTGCAGAAATTCCCTGATGCGGAACGTGTCTTTGGATTTGATCTCGTTGACGAAGGTTTCGGCCAGCCATTGATTTTCCAGGTCGATGTACAACTCGTTGTCGTAATCGAGCAGACAGACATGACGTGGAATCCCAAATTGGGTTCGCCAGTGGTCGATTTCGGTTTTCAGCGTGCTCCAGTCTCCTTTTTTGAATGCAGCCACCAGCGGTTTGACGTGCTCGGCCCGGAGGTTCCAGCGGGCTTCCGACAGGATGATGTTGTCCAGCACGATGCGGGGGATATACACAAAAACCGCATGAGCCGCACCCAAAGCCAACCCGATCCACGGCCGAACGCCCTGGCTTTGCAGTTCGCACAGAAAATGATAGATGTCCAGCGAATTGGTCTGGGCAAAATAGTGGGCGTTGGACAGCCGGGGAACGATGATTTTGTTCAGCGATTTTGACCGCAAAACGATGCGGTCGCCAACCACCCGAATGACCAGATCCGTCACCGGAATCTGATGCTCCTGGTCTACCGACGCCTGGCCGAGGTACGGAATCTGGTAGTGTTTCAGTTGGGGCCGGATGATGATATTTCCGGTGCGGGCTTCGGGCAGGTGGATGATGTCGGCAAAAATGACGTCCGGCCAGATCCGGTCTTCGGCCTCACTGATTTGCTGCAAAAGACCCTGTACGGTTTCGTCGGTATGCCCAAACCGACCGAGCAGCGCGGTGCCGGTGGTGCCGCCGAAACTGTCGAGCAGCAGCATTTCCTGACCCTTCTCCCGAATTACCGAGAACAGGGCGGCATTGGTCGGCGGCAGATTCGGACGAACTGGTTCCGTGTTTGGCAAATCCGCGTCCGTCAGCGAGATCTGGGCCGCACGGTTGAATTGGGCCTCGGCTACTTTCTGGAAAAGAACCGATTGTTCGGGCGAAACCGTGAAGGTCTTTTGGGCTGCGGCACCGGAACCGGCTACCAGGCCGTCCACCAGCGGAGACTCATCGAGCGGTTCCTGCGTGACTGGAAAACCGATCCCGATTTCGGGGTCGAGAGCCACCACCAGCGGGATTTCTTCGTCTTGGTATTTTTCGTAAAACCGGCTCCGAAACTCATCCAGCGCCCCGTTGCTGGTGGGCGTCAACTTCAGGAGCGCGGGAATTTTGGCGACCAGCTTATTGATAAGTCCCCGGTTTAGCTGGCCGCAGAACGAGGGTACATACGAATCGATCTGGAAAAGTACCTTCCGGTCGAAGGGCGTTGACAGAAGGCTCAGGGTATTTTCCACCTGCCGGAGGGTTTCGACGGTGTTTTCCGCTCCACCGGTTTCCAATCCTTTCAGATCGGTTTTTACCCGCTGCAACAAGGCCATCATTCGGCCAATTTCCTCCGAAGGATGCTGGCCGTGGATGGTTTCCAGAATGGTCAGAATCTGTCCTAAAAAATCGTCACCCGTTAGCGAGGGCTCCAGCTCACTGACCAGCAACTGAGCGTCAATCACCGCATCCACGAAATCCCGGGCTTCGTCCGCGCTGATTTCGTCGCTGACCAGTTCGGTTACCAGGGTTTCAATCCGGGCGCCGTTGGCGCAGGTGCGGAGCAAAGCGGTCAGGTAGTCGCTTTGCTCGGCGCTGCTGAGGTGGTGAATCCGCTGGCCGTTTTCGTACCGGCAGGTGACGTACCGGTATTGATGATTGATTTCGTAGAGGCTGGAGTTGGGGAAAAACCGCAGGTACGGTTTGACATCGGTCTGCTTTTCCAGATCCTGCGCCAGGGCACAGAGGTAGTTCATGTCCAGCCGGGCGACGCGCCGGATGCTATCGGGCTGGTCGATCCGAACGCGGGTGGGGGCGGTGTCGATCGGGGTGGTGGCAAACCCGCCAAACAGACCAAAGGGTGTACAACGGGTGGCGTACCGCGATAAGTATTTGATCAGTGAATACAAAACCCGCCGGGATTTTTCCTCGGGCTGACGGCTGAAATCGAACGGGAGGGCTTCGTCATACAGGGCGGGCGACGCAATGTACAGTGCTTCCCGAAAAGCCGGATGCTGAAGTTGCTGAGCGAGACGGGCCCAGTCGGGATTGTCGATGGCGGCAAAACCGGCCATTGGAACCCGGACAAAAGCGGTCTCGAAAGCAGTTGTTTTCATGACCAGAAGGTATAAGATGGGTATTTGTTGTTGTCAGGCAAGCGAAAGGACGAAGGAGAATTGACCTCCCTCGTCCCGGTTTTTAGAGTGGAAAAGAAGGAGCGAATCGATTCTTTCCCGGATTTGTACTTTGCGGAAGAGCAGAGATTACGGTTCGCAGATCTTGCTGGTGCAGGCGGATTCGGTTTCCCGTTTCGGACGGCCCCCCACGACGTTCAGGGCTTGCGCTTTGGACAGTGAAAGAATGGTGTCAGTTTTCAGCGTGATTTTTGAAACTTGCTTTTTCATTGGTATTTGTGCGTTTACTGGTGTGTGATAAGCCTAGGCTGTGTCGTTCCTTCCCGTGGCCTTTTGGGTTGGGCCGATACAAAGATGCGGAGCCGTCGGACGTTCCGGAAAACGCAGCTTGTAACGGGTGGAAATGGGTTGGTAACTGGCGGAAAACCGTCCGTGACCGGTTGCCTTCGTTTCAGGCGGCCGTTGCCAGCGTTGCCGGAACGAAAACAGAACCGGCGTAGGCGCTGCGGTGCCGGGCCAGCAGTTCGATGCCGTTCCGTTTGTGGGCGGTTTCTTCGGCCATGTTCATGAAAATGAACTCATCCACGCCGTAGAGTTCCTGCCACTTCGCCAGTTCATCCAGAATGAAGGTCGGGGAGCCGATGAGTTCGTTGTACAGCCCAAACGGCCGTTGCAGCTCTGCCTGGATTCGGCAGGCCTGTCGGGTGGTTTCGGCACAAATCCCGGCTACAGCCAGGTTGATTTCCGGCTCCCGCCCGTGCTTTTCGGAGAAAACCGCCCGGTATTCCTGCAATTTTTCGGCTTCCCGCTGGTGATCGATAATCTCGGTATGGAACACCGATTTGCAGAGCGAACCCGCCGGGCGGGCCAGCGCCGGAATATTGTTGAGGTTGGCACTCAGCGACCAGTAGGTAGGCACATACCCGCCGACCGGTGCAATCAGTCCGGTGTTTTTCTCGGCGTATAAATACTCGTACAGGTCCGTACTGTTTTTCACAAACCGCGCCACTTTCACTGCCGGAACCGACAAATCCACCTCCGGAACCAAAAGAGTCCGGATTTCCGGCGGAACCCCGCCCCCGGCCACGCCCAGATCGATGCGGTTGGGAAACAGGTTGTTCAGCACTTTAAACGTCGACGCCACGCGGTACGGATTATGAAATGCCATCAGCAAACCGGCCACCCCGACCCTGATCTCGCTGGTCATACCGGCAATGATCGGCAGCAGTACTTCGGGATTGCTGTAGGGGGCCACCGTGCCGTAGTGTTCGCCGAGCCAGAACCGGGTGTAGCCCAGTTCTTCGGCCAGTTGCGCATACTCCAAAATAGTATCGACGATGTCCAGCGGACTGACACATCCCGTTCCGAACTCAAGAAGTCCCAGTTTCATGATTGTGGGGGTGACTAATGGACGAAGTGAAGAGAATAGAAAAGACAAAGCAGCATTTGGTGAAAATGCTGCTTCGACATCATCGGGTTAGGGGATTGGGCCAACCCGGTCCGGTCGGATTAGAGCTCCGTCGGGCAATAGCCTTTCGTGGTGCAGCCGCCATTGGTTTGTTTCGGACGGCCCCCCACGACGTTCGCAGCCTGTGCTTTGGACAACGAAATGATTTGATCAGTTTTTAGCGACAATTTGGCAATTTGCTTTTTCATGGTGTAAAAAAATGGTGTGATTTTGTGTGCCTACTCTGCGTCGGTTTTCGGCTTCCCCGGCGGCTTTGTTGGTGTTGCCGGTACAAACTTGACATTCTGGGGGCGAATCCTGAAATCACATCTTGTAACGGGTAGAGATTTATTGGCAACTGGCAGGAATCGGCCCATAGGTCGTTGGCGGGTGGTTGGGTTGGGCAATAATGCTCTACCCGTGGCAATCGCTCGGTCTGAAAAAGAAGGAAAACCGGGCAACCCGCTAGTCGTACATCAGGTTGATAGCGCGAACGGCACCCGCCTGACCGGTTTCGCCCGTGACGCTCAGGCCGACGCGCGGGGCTCGGTCCCAGCGGGGCAGAAACGAGCCGTCGATTGGGGTTTCGGTCAGGGCCTGAAACCGGGTGCCCGGGGTGGCCCAGCCGAAATGGAAGAACTGCCCGAACCGGCTGCGGACCTGTAGGGTGACAGCCCCGACGTTATCGGGAAGGGGGGCGGTTTTTAAAACGGTCCGGTTGCCGTCTTTCACCTGCCAAAGTTCCAGCGACCCCTTGCGAACCCCCATTCCCAGGGCGTTGGCGGCATCGCCGTAAATTGTAACGCTCTGCAAAATAGCTGGTTGGGGTTCGATTTCGGCGGAGAGCGTATACGTGCCTTTTTTGATTACAAACCCCAGGAAACTACCCGCTGCGGTTGCTGCGGCAGGGGTGAGGTGCAAGGCGTTGTTGTGAACGGCAAAAGTTGGTTTGGGCTGGCTTACATCCCACACCCAGGTCGTTTCAGGGGCGTTTTTTGAGAAATCCAGTGCCAGATCGGTACCCGGTTGCTGATCGTTCCGCAGCGGGGATTCGGCCTGGGCGGGCGTGGCGGTTCCGTACCGAAACGCGGGCCATTGAGTTTTCGGGTCCCAAACCAGTTCGCTCAACACGCCCTGCCGACCGGTGAAAGTAAAATCCGTTCCGTTGTAGGCGTGGTGCAGGTAAAAATACCGGTTGTCGGGCGTCGTCACCACCGTGCCGTGACCGGGACATTTCCAGGCATTGTCGCCCACCAGCACCGGGTTGCCGGCGAATTTTTCCCACGGCCCCTGCAATTTTTCCGCCCGGGCCAGCCCCACCTGGTAATTACAGTTCGCTCCGCAACAGGCATTGCCCGAATAGATCATGTAAAAATACCGGCCGCGCTTGAAAATCGCCTGCCCTTCCGCACCGCCCCCTTCCCAGGTATTGCGTTCGGCGGTCAGCAGCGTAAAGGCTTTGCCGGTAACTTTCAGGCCGTCGGCTGCGAGTTCGGCCCCCAGAATTTCGATGTCTTTGCCTTTGTCCAGTCCGTAGGCTTTCCAGGTAATGTACAGTTTGCCACCGTCTTCGATGACAAAGGCATCGATGGCTTCGGTGGTCCACTCGATCAGTAAACCGTGGTCGGTGAAGCCCTGCCGGAGGTCGCGGGTCGAGGCCACGCCGATGTACGACCGTTTGTCGGCTTTCCGGCGGGCGGTGTAATACACGAAATAGGTCCCGTTGCGGTAATATAGTTCCGGTGCCCAGTAACTGCCCATGGTCCAGTCGGGTAAGTTCTTGAAAACCGGTCCGATGTACGACCAGTTGACGAGGTCTTTCGAGGTATACATGGGGTAGGCCGGTCCCCATTCCGAGGAGGTTCCGACGGCATAATAGGTATCGCCCACGCGGATGACTGACGGATCGGCAAAATCCCCGGCAATGACCGGATTGCGGTAGGTGGCGGTTTTTCCGGGCGTCCGAACGGATTGGGCCATGCTGTTGACGACCACGAAAAGGGCAAAAACGCAGGCTATGAGACGGGTATTCATCGGCTGATTTTTCGGATTGGCTTCTAAGGTCATAAAGGTAATCATCCAAATGGAGTCGGCTTCGAACCCGATAAATTTACCTTTACCATTCAGCGGCCGTTGCTACCGACCTGCTGATTAAAACCGCCATGGAAGGGCAATGGGTTGATTGCCCATTTGCAGCCGATCCGGCGGCTAACCTGAGCGACCACTGGAACAACGCCCAAACCGTGGTTTGCGGTCTGGACGGTGATGAATCCATCAGAAAACAACCCATCGAGCGACTGAAGACAGTCTATCCCGACGGAACCGTCATCACCCGCGGGCGGTTATGGAATGGCAAAACCGGTACGGTTTCATCCCAGCGATAAAACCGTACCGGTTTTTATTTTTTCGCCTGTTTCACCGGCTCACTGGTCCGCAGAAAGGCCACCAGGTCAATGATTTCGCTTTCCGTCAAGGCATCGAGTAAACCGGTCGGCATCATGGAGTTCGGCGTTACTTCCCGCGATTGAATCTCCGATTTATTGAGCACTACGGGATCCTGACCCACCACGCGCAAGGTGAGTTGTCGTTCGTTTTCGCCGGCAACATTGCCCGAATACGTCCGTCCGTCGCGGGTCGTGATCACCACCATTTTGTAATCATCCTGAATTTCTCCGCTGGGATTCAGGATATTGCTCAGCAAATAATCCAGGTTGGCGCGGTTCGAGCCCGTAATGTCCGGGCCAATGTTACCGCCTTCACCGTACATTTTATGGCAGGGGCCACAGGTGCGCTGGAAAACCAGCCGTCCTTTCGCGGTATTGGCCGCCACGAGCGCCCGGTCGGAAAGCAGTTTCTGGTAGCGGGCGTACGCTTTTTCGTCAATGCCATTTTGTTCGATCGGCCCCCAGACTTCCACAAAACCGCTGCCGACGACCCGCAACAACTGCCGGGCCGAATACGTCGGGACATCCCGTTTCGGAAGGCGGTTATTCTTCAGCGCCTGCGTCAGTTGCCAGCCGTAGCGGGGCCGCGACGACATGGTCTGCACCACCTGCAATTTATCGGCGGCACTGAAATCCGGGTAACGGGCCAGCAGCAATTCGCCCAGCGACTCCCGGTCATACCCGGCAATGGCCCGGATGGTTTCGGTCCGTAGGTTCGGTTCGGTCAGCAGGTTGGGAAATTCGGGCAGTAATTCCGGGCGTTGCCGGGCCGCCACCGATTTGAGGGCTTTCAACCGCTGATCGAGGGGCGCTTTCCGGTTTTTCAACGTGGCCAGCGACTGCCGGGCGGTTTCTGTATCGCCGAATTGCTGGGCAACCTGTTGGGCAAGCTGGGCGGTTTTGGGATTGGTTTTCAGTTTGGCATAAACCGTATTCCAGTTGGCCGGTGTTGCCAGATCCGAGCGGCCTTCCAGTCCGTCGCGCATGCCTTCCAGCAGACTGATCTGGGTTTTGGGCGATTTGCCGAGTGCCGTTATCAGCGTCGCCGTCTGGTCGGCATCGACGGTTCGACGGGCGATAAACCGGGCCACCATCGGGATTTCGCAGCGGGCGGCCAGGTCGAGCGCGCGGGCCGGATTCTGTTTAACGAGCGGTTCGAACCCAAACCAGATCATTTTCGGGAGATTATGGTCGTCCTTGTCCTCGCCGTGAAGCATCAGCCCGCCCGCCAGTTTCCAGGCGGTTTCGGCATCGACCCGCTGGAGCGCCGAGGCCAGATACAGCCGTACCACCGGGGATGGGTCTTCGCGGGCCATCCGAACAAACTTCTCCAGCGCGCTGGCCGGTGCCGACCGGTCTTCGCACAGCAGCTGAACGGCCCAGGCCCGCACATGCGCGTCCGGATCGTCCAGGGCTTTCACCAGGGCAGAGGGGTCAAAACCGCCGGTGGTGTGCAACGCCCACATCGCCCGCAACCGGTAGTCGGCATTGGGCTGGTGTTCAAACAACTGGCGGAGTTGCGCGTGGGTCTGGCCGTCGAGTTTCCCTTTCGTCGCCCGGTTTTGCAGAATAAGCCGGGCGCGCCGGGCGTGCCAGTCGCTTCTGGACGTTTGCAGATTCACCAGTTGCTGGTCGGTCATTTTGGTAAGGTCCGAATACCGGCCCGCGAAATTTTCGGCGCGTGACGTTTTGGGCATTACCCGGAAAATCCGGCCGGTTTCGCCGTTCAGCACTTCCTTGCCGCAAATGTCGGCATCGTGCCAGTCCAGCACGTACAGCCCGCCATCCGGCCCGATTTCCATGCTGAAACCGACCCACTGGGCGTTGTTAGCCTGCAAAAAGTCATCGCCGTGGTGCCCGGCATACCCCGAACCCTTCGGTTCCAGCACATCCGATAAAACCGCGTGTTCGTGGATATTGGCCATGAAAATCCGCCCCTGTTCCGAGGTTGGAAAGGCATCGGACTGGTAGACCCGCGCTCCGCCGTGGGCTGAACGGTGGCTGTGGTCGGCAATGGTTTTGATGTCGTTGTAGATGTACGGATTAAAGTGCTGCCCGCCCTGCCGGTGGTAAATACCGCCCGGAATGACGTGCCAGAGGTGCGGAATGACGCAGGCCGTCATCACCAGCTGTCCCTTCGCGTTGTAGTCGATGCCCCAGGGATTGCTGAAACCGTGCGCCACTACTTCGAACCGGTCTTTGATTGGATGATACCGCCAGACGCCCCCGTTGATGTCCGTGCCTTCACCCTGCAAAATGTCGTCGGGAAACGGGTCGTTATGTTTATACAATTTCCCTTTGCCGTTCGGTTTGCGCACTTTTGAGGGGGTGGCAAACCCCTGTAAGCCGTAGAGCCAGCCGTCGGGACCCCAGTGCAGGCTGTTCAGGGTTTCGTGGCGGTCGCGGATGCCCCAGCCCGTCAGCCGGACTTCAATGTCTTTGACATCCGCCCGATCGTCGCCGTTGCGATCCGGAACGAACAGCAAATTCGGGGGAGCGCCCAGATACAGGCCGTCGAAACCGACCGCCATGGCCGCCGGAAACGGAATGCTGTCCAGAAAGACCTTCTGGCTGTCGGCCACGCCGTCGTGGTTGGTGTCTTCCAGAATCAGAATCCGGCTGTTACCGGCTTTCGAAAAACCGTACCCCCGCGATTCATAATCCCGGTTTTCGGCTACCCAGAGCCGCCCCCGGTCGTCCCAGCAAAACGCCATCGGCTGCGTAATCATCGGTTCCGACGCCCAGACGTTAACCTGATAACCGTCTTTGATCGTCATGCTTTTGACGGCTTCGTCGGGCGTCAGGAATTTGGCTTCCAGCCCTTCTTTCTGGGCGATGTTCCAGAGCGATGCGGTTGAATTCTGCCCGCTGAATTCGCTCCAGGTCTGGGTTAGTTTCACGTCGTTCAGCTCGCCCGTATAGACCACCAGTTGGTGACGGATGATTTCGGTATCGCCTTTTTCAATTTTCCAGTCGCCGTTGCGCGCCCGGGCCGGACCAATGCCCATTTGGTTGTCGACGCGCCAGGTTTGCGGGTAGCCCTTGTTTTCGGGATGGTCGAAAATGGCAATATGCGCCAGATCGTTCCGGCCTTCAACCTGTATGCCCACATCGACCCACATCGACCGTTGGCCTTCGGCTTTTTCGTTGCGTTGCCGGGCGGCATTGATCACTTCGCCTTTGATGCCTTCGCGCCAGGGCATCCGCAGAAACAAACCGCCATAATCGTATTTCCCGATCGTTACCTCGGTATTGGCTTTGCCTTTCCATTCCAGATCCAGCAGGAATTTGCCGTCTTTTTCGCGCATCGACCAGTTTTGGGTTTCGGTCAACACCGCCGTTCCTTTTTCATCCAGGAGGTCGTAAACGGTTTGCCATTTCACTTCCGTTCCGGTAGTTTGCACCACCTTGGCCGACACCCGGCGCCAGTAGTCGCCCTCCGGGTGGTGGAAGTAATCCCGGCCGTTGACGCGCGTAAACCCCCAGTACAAACCGGTCTGGTGCTTGTGGTGGCCGGGGCTGTATTCCGTCAAAATTCCTTTGCCGTCGGGGGCCACGATGGGGTGGAGGTAGGGCCGGAAATCCGGTTTCGCATTTTGCACCAGAATAGGCGTTTTTCCCCCCACGCGGAAGACTGAAATCGAGCCGGTTTTAAGGTCCTGTTTGAGCAGCAATCTGGGGGCAGCCACAGGCGGTTTTTCCAAGTGGGTGAACCGGGAATGTAACAGGATGCTGCCCGAGCAAATGATGAATAAGGCGAGAAAGACAACTACGGATTTCATGATGGTTGAGGAGCCTGGGCGGTTGAAGGCCCAATTTAGTACTAAAGGTCCTGAAATAAACAGAACTACTGACGTCATTCCCGGGAATATGCCGATTCGGGACCGCAAAAACCGCCCCGTTGGACCGAACGGGAATTCCCTGGAAATGAATTGACATTATCTCGGGCCTTTATTCGGCTTTAGGAAAACTTTTTATTGGAATCGTACGATTTTAATGCATACATTAGCTAATTGTTACTACGTTCTCCAATCAGGGAACTGAAACGTTCAACGGGCATTTCATGCGGATCCGAAAAGTACCCATTCGGTTAGGCCAACATGCTGAAAAGGAGGTCGCCCATCGACTGAAAATGGGTGAGGAGAAAGCTTTTGAGGAAATTTTTTACCGGTATTACAAACACCTGTACGCCATCGGTCTCAAGTTTCTGAAGCATCCGGATCTGGCCGAGGACGCCGTTCAGGACGTCTTTCTTAAATTGTGGGATCACCGCGAAACCCTGGACGAAGCCTACGCCATCAAGAACTTCCTGTCGGTTTCGATGAAAAACCACGTCCTGAACGTGATTCGCGACCATCACCAGACCATCTGGGAATACATTTCGGCCGACGTGGAAGAGCGCCTGGGAGAAGATACGACGAGCGCTGCGTTCCAGTTGCAGGAATACGGTGCGATTCTGGAACGGGGCATGAAGGAATTATCCCCCCAGCGCGAGAAGGTGTTTCGGCTACGCGTTTTCAACGGCCTGAACAACGAGGAGGTTGCCGGACAGTTATCCGTATCGGTCAATACCGTCAAAGTGCAGTTTTCGCAGGCTACGAAGTTCCTGAAAGATTACCTGAACCGCCACGCCGATCTGGAGGGCATCCTGCCCATTTTGCTTTATTTTCTGTTCTTCTGATATTTTTTCGCGGACCAATAATACTTCCCGGGTTGTAATGTGTATCTATTAAGGAAAAGTAGAACTATTCCTGAGTACGTTGATGGATACATCTCTTCTACAAAAGTATATACGCAACGAGTGCACTCCTGAAGAAGCCCAGGCGGTTTTGCTGTACCTGGCCACCGTTGACGGACAACGTCAGTTGCAGCATTTGCTGGAGGCCGACCTGACGGAACCGATCGAAATCGCCCTTGACGCCACCGACCGGCAGAAGGCCCAGCAACTTTTCAACCGCATCCGAGCCCATCGAAAAACCGTACCTGCTGAACCCGTCAGTGTACCCGTTCGCCGGATCCGGACAACCTGGCACTGGCTGGCCGCGGCTGCTGTCGTCGCCCTGCTGCTGGGCGTTGGGTGGGTGACCCTCTACCAACCGCTGTTCCCGCCCGAACCGATCTCCGTAAAAACCGAATACGGCCAGACCCGGCGGGTGGTGCTGCCCGATCAGTCGGTGGTGACCCTGAACGGTAATACGACCATCCGGTACGCCGGTCAGTGGACAAACGATATGCCCCGCGAAGTGTGGGTGGAAGGCGAAGCCTTCTTTGAAGTTGTTCACACGCCGGATCATCAGCGGTTTCAGGTGCACCTGCCGGGCCAGATGGGCGTCGAGGTGCTGGGTACGCGCTTCAACGTATACACCCGGAAAACCAAGACTATGGTGGTGCTGAACGAAGGCCGGATTCAGATGCGGGTTTCGGGTGATCCGAAAAATCACCTGGAGATGAAACCGGGCGAAATGTTTTTTGCCGACAGCCAAACGCAGTCATTCTACAAAAAGATGGTGAACGCGCAGGCGCGTTCGTCCTGGCGTACCGACAAGCTGATTTTTGAAGGAACGACGCTCGGCGAAATTGCGCAGATGCTGAACGAGACGTACGGTCTGGAAGTCGAAATCCGGGACCGGGAGTTGCAACAGCAGCAGGTGACGGGAACCATCCCGAGCAAAAATGCCGACACCGTTCTAAAGGGCCTTTCCGGCCTGTTTGACCTGAAAATTACCCGAAAAGCTAATCATATTGTCATTGAATAAACTCTATAGGCATGAAAAAGATAGTATTGTTGCTGTGGGGCGTGGTTTTGGTTGGAACGCTGCCGACCCGCGCCCAGATGATTGCAGCGAATGGACATCGGGTGTGGCAACAGGAAAAGGATGTGGCGGCACCGATGGTAACGCTCCGCACGGCTTTATCGGAACTGGAAAAACAATACCGGGTGTCGTTCATTTACCGCACGGACTTGGTCGATACCAAAGTGGTTTTGAATGGGCACCGGGAACGTACGGTCGAGGAAGCGTTGACGAACCTGCTGTCGGACAAAGGATTGACATTTGAAAAAATTCAGGCCAACTTTTACGTCATTGTTGCCAGCAAGGAAAAAGGAACCCGGTTTTTTCGAAAAGTCAACCAGATCGAAAAGAAAGGGTTTGATGCACCATCGGGCAACGAACCCCTTACCTCGGCCGATCTGAACCTCATCAAACTGGAGCGAATCGGCTATTCCGTCCTATCGGGAGATCGGCTGGTCGAGGATGTGAGCGGCAAGGTGACTGATTCGGAAGGCACGGGCATGCCGGGCGTCAGTGTCGTGATCAAAGGCACCACGCGCGGAACCACCACGAACGGTCAGGGAGAGTACGCGCTCAATGCGCCGAGCAATGCCACGCTGGTTTTCAGTTTTGTCGGTTACATGACGCAGGAAATACCGCTGAACAGCCGGGCACTGCTGAACGTAACGCTCGTGCAGGACGAACGGGCACTGGAAGAAGTGGTGGTCGTGGGATACGGTACGCAAAAGCGGGCGTCGGTCACCGGGGCGGTTTCGTCCGTAGCGCCGAAAGATCTGACGGCCCTGCCGGTGATCAGTGCCGAGTCGGCCATGCAGGGCCGGGTGCCGGGGGTTCGCGTGGTGAATAACGGAAGCCCCGGGCAGGCGCCGATCGTCCGGATTCGGGGCGTAGGGTCCATCAACTACGCATCGGGTCCGCTGTACGTCATTGACGGGGTGCCGTCGGGCGACCTGAACAACCTCGATCCGAAAGACATCGAGTCGCTGGAAGTGCTGAAAGATGCCAGCGCGGCCGCCATTTACGGTTCGCGGGCGTCGAACGGGGTCGTGATTATTTCAACCAAAAAAGGCTCGAAAGACGGCAAACTGCACGTCAATTTCGATACATATTTCGGAACGCAAAGTCCCTGGAAAAAACTGGATCTGCTCAATACGCAGGAATACATTCAGTACGCCACCGCCTTACTCGGGAACGCCAAAATTGCGATGCCCGCCCGGTTGGGCAATCTCAACACGCCGATTTACGACGGGGCATCGCAGACCTTCGCCCAGACCGAAACCAACTGGCAGGATGTCATGCTCCGGCCCGCCCCGATTCAGCAACACCAGTTGTCGGTTTCGGGCGGCAACAGCATCTCCCGGTTTTTCGCTTCGGCGGGTTATTTCGACCAGGAAGGCATTTTGATCGGAACGAATTACAAACGCGGCAATGTCCGGCTGAATTCCGATCACCAGATCAACAAGTTCCTCTCGTTCGGGCAGACCTTGATGATTTCGTACGACAAAATGCGCGGGGAGCAGGGCTTTGGCGGGGGACGGACGGCGGTGATGCAGGCGATCCGGAACCTGCCCTACTGGCCGGTTTCGGACCCGACCAAAGTGGGCGGCTATAGTTCGCCGACGGCCGCCGACGGTTCGGACCCCGACAACCCGGTGCGGATTGCCCTTCAGGATCAAAGCTACAACCAGCGGATTAAACTGCTCGGAACGCTGTTTACCGAAATCAAATTCACGAGCTTCCTCAAATACCGGTTTAGCTTCGGAGCCGATGTGGTGACCAATTTGGGCAAAAACATTTTTCCGATTTACAATGACGGGTACAAAAGCCGGGTACAAAATAACATCCAGGACAACCGGGCGTCCTATTACTCGCCCATCCTGACCAACCAGCTGACGTTCGACAATACCTTTGGCAAGCATTACATCAATGCCACGGTGGTGGCCGAGAAACAGAGTTTCCGCAGCTCGAGCCTGAACGGAAACGGCTTTCGGCCGAACAACGACATCAGCGTCTTGCAGGGTATTTCGAACCCCGGGGTCACGAGCAGCCTCGACGAAAGCAGCCTGATTTCGTACATCGGCCGGGTGAATTACGAATTTGCGGGGAAATACCTCGTCAGCGGATCCGTCCGGCGGGATGGTTCGTCGCGGTTTGCGCCGGGTAACAAATGGGGAACCTTCCCATCGGCTTCGCTGGGCTGGCGGGTCAGTGAAGAAGCCTTCCTGAAGTCGGTTCCGGCCATTTCGGAACTGAAAGTGCGGGCGAGCTACGGCGAAACCGGTTTCAACGGCATTGGCAGCTACGCCTGGCAGTCGCTGATTTCGGCCGATAACACCAATTACGTCTTCGGGGCCAACAAAGTGCTGGGTTCGTATTTCGATGCGCTGGGCAACACCAACCTGAAATGGGAAACCACCAAAATGACCAATGTCGGGGTGGATCTGGGGCTGTTTGGCAATAAAGTGACGTTTACCGGCGAAGTCTATAACCGCAAAACCGACGGGCTGCTGCTGAGCGTCCCGATTCCGAACTCCATCGGCTATTCGTCGTCGCCCCTGGCCAACATTGGCAGCATGAAAAACTGGGGGTACGAGTTTCAGGTGGGTTACAACCAGAACGAAGGCGATTTCCGCTGGAACGTGTCGGGGAATCTGGACATTACCCGCAACAAAGTGCTGAGTCTGGCGACGCCGAGCGCGACCATTTACTCGGGTAACAATGCGGATTTTGGCGGGGCCGATATCACCAAAACCGAAGCCGGACAGCCGATTCAATCGTTCTATGGCTATCTGGTAGAGGGCATTTACCAGTCGGTGGATGAGGTCTACAACTCCCCAACACCGCAATCCCGGCCCGTAAACCGCGAAGATCATGATCCGTCGAAAAACACGTCGGCGGGCGATATCAAGTTTAAGGACGTCAACGGCGATGGCATTGTTAACGCCAGTGACCGGGTTTATCTGGGTAGTTACATCCCGAAATTTAGCTACGGGGTCAACTTTGGCGCTAACTACAAAGGATTTGATCTAACGGTTTATTTACAAGGGGTTTACGGAAATAAGCTGTACAATGGAACGAAGGTAATCGAGCAGGGGATGCTGCGGTTGTTCAATGCCGGAAAAGACGTGCTGAATGCCTGGACGCCGACAAATACGGGAACGGACGTGCCGCGCGCCATCAGTGGCGACCCGAACAACAACAGCCGGACGTCGGACCGGTTTATCGAAAGCGGTTCGTACATGCGGGTCAAAAACCTGAGCATCGGGTATACGATTCCGGCCAGTGTACTAAGCCGACTGACGGTTAATACCTTGACGAAAGCCCGGATTTACGTTTCCTCGCAAAACCTGCTGACGTTTACGAAATATACCGGACTCGATCCGGAAATCGGGGTGAACGGTAGCGCGGGCGACGCCAGTAAACTGCTCACCAACGGGATCGACTACGGCCAGTATCCGCAACCGCGTACCTTGCTGATCGGCTTGAACATTGGTTTCTGATCCGAACCCCTTTGATGAAATAGCGAACCCATTAACGAACGATTTCAATGAAAAATAAAATTATTCTATCCGGTGTCCTTTTCCTGGGCCTGTTGATCGGTTGTCAGGAAAGCGATCTGGACAAACTGAACCCCAATGGGGTGACGGTTGATACGTTTTATAAGAACGGGGCCGAGCTTTCCAGCGCCGTCAATGCCGTCTACGCGCTGGGGAAAGCCAATTCGCTGACGTCGCGGGAATGGTTTTTCCTGCACGATCTGCGCAGCGATGACGTGTCTGCGGGCGGGGGGCAGCTGGAAACGCCCCGGAACCAGCTCCTGATCGGAAGTTACACCACGGACAACAGCGTTGCGGGCTCGGTCTGGCAGGGCTTCTATCGAATGATTCACCGGGCCAATGCCACCATTGACCTGTCCGAAAAAGTGGCAGACATCCCGGCGGCCGACAAGGCCCGGATGCTGGCTGAAACCCGGTTTTTGCGGGCCTGGGCGTATTTCGATCTGGTTACGATGTGGGGCAATATTCCCTTGTATAAGAATTACGTCACATCCGTGGAAGGGGCCCTGCCACGTTCGCCCGAAAAAGAGGTGTACGATTTTATCATTGCCGACCTCAAAGCCGCGCAGGAGGCTCTCCCGACTACCTACAATGCCGACAACCTGGGCCGGGCCACGAAAGGAGCCGCCCAGATGCTGCTGGCGCGGGTGTACCTGCAACAGGCCGATTACGCCAATGCCAAAACCGAGCTGCAAAAAGTGATTTCATCGGGCGTGTACAGCCTCGTGGATGAATACACAGACAACTTTCTGGAAGAAACCGAGTTTAACAAAGAATCGATTTTTGAAATTAACTTCTTCCCGGCGGGCGGTAACTACAACTGGGATGCCGACGGCAACGGCGCGACGTCTGGGACCGAAACCGTTCGGACGCAGGAATATTCGGCCATTGGCTGGCGGAACCTGATCCCGTCGAACAGCCTGCTGAATGAGTTCGAGAAAACCGCTACGGGCCGCGACCCCCGGTTTGCCAAATCCTTCTATGTCACGGGTGATAAATACAACCTCGACAAAAACGTGCTGACGGATGCGGCCCAGAACGGCAACTCGTCGGTGGTCGACGGGCAGACGATCAAAGTAAGCTGGCGGAAATTTTCGCTCATGTATAAAACCGACCAGTCGTTCCTGACGGGGGGCATCAACCAGCGGATCATGCGCTACGCCGAAACCCTGCTGGCGATGGCCGAAGTGGAAAATGAACTGGGCAATACCGCCGAAGCCGTAAAATACCTCAACATGGTGCGCGCCCGCAAGAGCGTCAACATGCCACCTTATCCAACCGCGGCTTATCCGGTGAGCACCAAAGACCAGGTGTTTGCCGCCATTGTGCACGAACGGCGCGTCGAACTAAGTGGGGAACAGGTCCGGAACCGGGACCTGCTGCGCTGGCGGAAAGCCGGTAAACTGAAGACCGAACCGTTTACATATTTCCAGAAAAATAAACACGAACTGCTGCCCATCCCGCAGCAGGAAGTGGACAACAATCCGAAAATTGAACAGACTGACCAGAATCCGGGCTATTAATACCCGGCTTCAACTATGATGAAATAGGAAACAGGCGAGGGGCAACGGTAAACACCGCTTGCTCCTCGCTTTATTAGTATTGCGATGTGGTTATTTCGCTAACAGCCATGCGGTTACTTTCTCTTTTCTACCGGCTTTCGCTATTGCTGACGGTCGGGCTGATAGCCTGCCGGGAGCAGGACGGCAACACCCTATTTCAATCGGTTCCGTCCGGCAAAACCGGCATTACCTTCGCCAACACGCTCACGCCCACCGATTCGTTCAATGCCTTTACGTTTACCAATTTCTACAACGGTGGGGGCGTCGGGATCGGGGATGTTGACAACGACGGCAAACCGGATGTTTTTTTCGGCGGCAATCAGGTCAGTTGCCGGCTGTATCTCAACCGCATCGATTCGACGACGAATCAATGGAAATTTGAGGACGTAACGGAAGCCGCCGGTTTGATCACCAATCGCTGGTGTACCGGCATTTCGATGGCCGATGTCAACAGCGATGGCTGGCTGGATATTTACGTGAGCGTGGCCAAACACCCGGCCTTGCCCCATTCCGAAAACCTGTTGTTTATCAATCAGGGCCTCAAAAATGGAAAACCGGTTTTCCGGGAAATGGCCGCCGACTACGGCCTGGCCGATGCCTCTTTCACCACCCAAACCGCCTTTTTTGATTACGACCTCGACGGGGACCTGGACGCCTACCTGCTCAATACCGGCCCGGATCTGCAAAATCCGAATTACCTGCGGGTGCCGATCAACGACGGCTCGTATCCCAGTACCGGTAAACTTTTCCGTAACGACGGGATCGGTCCCCGGGGCCACCCGGTTTTTCGGGATGTTTCCAAACCGGCCGGTATTGTCTACGAGGGGCTGGGGCTGGGGCTGGCGATCAGCGACATCAACCGAGACGGCTATCCCGATGTGTATTGCTCCAACGACTTCATCAGCAGCGATATTCTCTACCTCAATAATGGCGCTACCAACCCGGCCAATCCGACGTTCACCAACGTGATCCGGCAGGCCACGGCGCATACCAGCCTCTACGGCATGGGGCTCGATGTGGCCGATTTCAACAACGACGGCTGGCCCGACATCTTCCAGCTCGATATGCTGCCGGAGGAGAACGCCCGCCAGAAAAAAATGCTGGCCGGGCAGGATTATGACCGCAAGGAACTGAGCATCGCCGAACCCTATCGCTACCAGATGCAGTACATGCGGAATTCATTACAGCTTGGGCTGGGAACTGAGCCTGGAGGGGTTGCTCCGATAAACGCTGCCGGGACTACCCCGGTGCCGGTTTTCTCCGAAATTGGCCTGCTGGCGGGGGTGGCTAAAACCGACTGGAGCTGGGCCGCGCTCATGGCCGATTACGACAACGACGGGCGGAAGGATTTGTACATCACCAACGGGTACCGCCGGGATGTGACCGACCGGGATTTTATCTCGTTCACGGAAGAGTTCTCCGGTTTCGGGACGACGGAATTTCAGAAGGACAAGCGGGAAGAACTGCTCCGGAAAGTGCCCGAGGTTCAGGTACCGAATTACGCTTACCGCAATGCGGGTGACCTGACGTTTACGGATGTGTCGAAAGCTTGGGGATTGGCCGATTTGTCGTACTCCAACGGCGCAGCCTATGCCGATCTGGACGGCGATGGCGATCTGGATCTGGTGGTCAATACCGTCGATTCGGAAGCGCTGGTGTACCAAAACCGGGGGCAGGAACATCATCCGTCTTCGTATGTGTCGATCCGGCTGGACGGACAACCGGGCAACCGCCAGGGGATTGGCGCCAGGGTGACGGTTTGGGCCGGTGGGCAGATGCAGTACGCCGAACTGTCGCCCGTGCGCGGTTTTCAGTCGTCCGTCGAACCGTTGCTTCATTTTGGGCTGGGCAACGCCCCCGAAATTGATTCGCTGCGGGTGGAATGGCCCGGCGGCAAAACGCAGAAACACTACCGCGTCAAACCCAGCCAGCGCCTGACGCTCCGGTTTGATCAGGCCCGCGAGGCAAAACCGGAACCGGTTGACCGGACGGAAAAGCCGCTGTTTGCGAATGTAACCCGAAGCATTCCATTGGATTATCAGCACCGAACCTCCGATTTTGTGGATTTCAAGCAGACGGCGGCTCTGCATAAAATGTTGTCGCGCAGCGGTTTTGCGCTGGCTTCGGGCGATATCAATGGCGATGGGCTGGAGGATTGTTTCGTAGGCGGGACCTACCGGGGGAGTGAGGCCGGTTTTCTGCTGCGCACCCCCACCGGCGGTTTTCGGAAAAAGCCATTCCCGCTTCACCCGAAATACAACGATATGGCGGCCTTGCTGTTCGACGCCGACGGTGATAACGATCTGGATTTGTACGTCGTAGCGGGCGGAGCCGAAAAACCGGCTTCCGATACGGAATTTTACCGGCATCGCTTCTACCTGAACGACGGAAAGGGCGATTTTAGTCCGGCTCCGGCCAGTGCCCTGCCGAATGTGTCGGGCAGCGGCTCCTGCGTGGTGGCGGCCGATTTCGACCGCGACGGCGACCTGGACCTTTTTGTGGGCGGGCGGCAGATTCCCGGCCACTACCCGCTACCGGCCCGGAGTTACCTGCTGCGCAACGATGGAACAAACGGCGCTTGCCGGTTTACGGACGTCACGGCCCAGCTTTGTCCGTTCCTGCTAAAAGCCGGTTTGGTTTGTTCCGCCCTCTGGACCGATTCCAACCGCGACGGCTGGCCTGACCTGCTCCTGGCCGGGGAATGGATGCCGATCACTATGCTGCAAAATAAGGCCGGAAAAACCTTCACTCAATCGCTCAATCGCCCGATTGCTCAATCAAGCGGCTGGTGGAACAGCCTGGCGCAGGGCGATTTCGACAACGACGGTGACCTGGATTACATCGCCGGGAACGAAGGCTTGAACACGCTCTACCGGGCGTCGGAAACGGAACCTGTCCGTATTGTGGCCAAAGATTTCAACAACGACGGGACCTTCGATCCGTTGATGGGGTATTTCATCAAGGGCGTTAGTTATCCGGCCATGCCGCGCGACGCGCTGAACCAGCAGGTGATTCAGTTTCGGCGGAAATACCAGCGTTACGCGGATTACGCGAAGGTTGAGTTTGCCAATTTATTGAGCAAAGAGGACCTGGACGGTGCTTACCAGGCCGAGGTTACGTATCTGCAAAGTGCCTACCTCGAGAACCTCGGCAATGGCGAATTTCGGCTGAGTCCGTTGCCCTTGTTGGCGCAGCAAGCGCCGGTTAGTGGCATTGTGGTGCAGGACGTTAACCACGATGGAAACCTGGATGCGGTTTTGAGCGGTAATTTTTACCCGAACGAAGTCAATATGGGGCGGCAGGATGCGTCGTTGGGGCTGGTGCTGCTGGGCGACGGGCACGGAGCGTTTCGGCCGCTGCTGCCCCGGGAAAGCGGTTTGCGCATTACCGGCGACGCACGCCGATCGATCTGGCTGACCGGAGCCGGTGTGGATACCTTACTGGTGACCGCCGTCAACGGACGGGGACTGGAGATGAATCGGTACCAACCGGCAGCGAAAAAATGACCGGATTAACCAGACAGGCCCGGGCAATATAAACCCGGCAAAGCAAATCGAGTGATTTTGCTTCACGTAGGAAGGCGTCCCGGCGGAAAGGAAAAACGATGCGGGCAGGAAAAAGAGGGAGCGTAGAGTTATTGCTTCACGACGGCGGCTGAGGAAGTTAACGCTCTGATTTCATCGTCCAGAACATCTTTCAGGATGCTCAGAATATCGGCTGCCAGGAGTTTTTCGCCATCGTCAATAAAGCGGCTGTACGATTCGTAAAGGACGTTGCACCGCCGTTCGAAGCGCGTGGTTGGGTTAATCGTAAACAGAGTAGGCGGGTTTTTCAATTGACCGGCAATAACAGACTCTCGGGTTTTACTGAACAAGTTGGTCATAGATACAGGTGATTAAGAACATCTCGCGGACTGTTGCGCAAAAGGTCCGAAAAATAGTAAAAAATTGCTTGCACAAGAATGGTGGAGATACACGATATTCTTCATGAGCAGGTGCAAATTCTGTACCAATCAAGCCTAAAAACCGCTATACGACTGTAATAAAGCCAATTATTACGTCGCCGAAAGCATCAGGCAAAAAAACAAAACCCGGCTCGATCGGCCGGGCTGTCGGTTAATTCTGTTCAACCCATGCGGGTATGCTTTCGTTTGAGCAAAAACCGGACCAGAGCAAGAGAAGGTGAAGAACCGGATTGCGGGTTTTTTCGGCCGACCGGTTTACCAGAAAAAGGTCCAGCCCAGTCGGGCAAAGAAGGGGGTACCGGGCGTAAAATGAATTTCGTCAACGGGAGCGGTTTCGTTTTGCAGCCGGCTTTCGGTGGCAAACTGCGTCTCTTTCCAGCGCGTGTTGAGCAGGTTCTGGACCGATAAACCAACCTGGTAACGCGCCCGTGTATAATTCACCTGCAAATCGGTCACAAAATAGGATCGGGCCACAATCGAATTGTCTTCGTTGGCGGGCCGATTACCCAGGTAGCGGTACCGTAGCGAACCACTCCAGCGACCGGCCGGTTGCAGCGTCAGACCGCCCACGGATGTAAATGTGGGGGCCAGGGGTAAATAAGCTTGCCCCATTTCGGCACCGATCGCCCGTGGTTTGGCCGTGTTCAGATCCAGATCGGCGTACAGATGGCGGGTCAACTGGTAACGAACCGACAGATCGAGGCCATACCGACGCGTTTTTCCGCCCGGCTCCACCACGCCTTCGTCGCCGACGTACACAAACTCCTGCTGCAACCACAGATACCAAGCAGCCGCGTTGATGAGTAGTTTCGGGAATGGTTTGAAAATCGCGCCCAGGTCCGAGCCATAGGCCGGGGGCAGAATCTCGCGCCCGTTCTGGGGAACCACCACCCGCGTGTCGTTGGAGTGAAAACTCTTTCCGGTATTCAGGTACAACTGAAACCGGGGATTCGCGGTATAATACAAATTCAGCTTCGGCGAAACGATGGCGGCATCGGCTTGTTGCATACCGGTTGCGGGTTGGAGCCGGTCTTCGTACTGATTGCGAAAGTAATCAAACCGCAGCCCGGCATTGAGCGAAAAACGGTCGGAAAACTGAATCAGTTCGTCCACATAGGCACCCGCGTTCAGCTCGTTGATGTTACCAAACTGCCGCCGTTCCAGCGTTTCTATCCGGTTTCGGGTATGCGACAGTTCCGACTCGCGCGTCATATCCTGTCGGTACTGAAAACCGGCGGTGGTGGTGAACTGAATCTTCCCGGCATTGTCAGTGCGCGAAATGCTGCCGTTATACCCCCACAGGTTCCGCCGTTCTTTTTGCCGAATCTGGTCGCCGTTGATCGGGTCGTTCAGGAAAAAAGTAAAATTGGAGTAGAGCTCAAAATCGTAGTGGCTGTAAAAAAGCTGGTTTTTAAGGGTATAATTGCGGGGCGTGACCGTTACGAGTTCGGCGTTGGCGTTGGTGCGTCCGGTTTTTCCGCCTTCGGTGGGGTCAATGGACCCGAAAAAGCCGACCAGACCGGATTCAACGGCCCGGTCGGGAATCTGGCCGGAATGGTTCCATTGGCTCCAGAATGTCGAACCGGTCAGGGTCAGATGGGTAGTGGGCGACAGGTGACCGTGGTATTTGCCGAGGACGTTCAGTCGTTTGAAGTGTTGGGGATGATCGAAGTACGAGTCCGAATACGAATACTCGGAAGCCAGGTACGCCGACTGGTTTTTAGCCCGGCCCCGTTGGCCTAACAAATCCAGGCCCGCAACGGCCCGGAACGTGCCGTACTGCCCGCCTTCCAGCTTGACAAAACTGCGGTCCAAAGCGGTGCGGGTTCGGAAATCGGCCCAGCCCGCGGTCGTGAAATTTCCTTTGTCGGTCGTGTACGGCCCTTTTTTGAAATCCACTGCTTCGATAAGTTCGGGAATCACAAAGTGCAGGTCGGCGTATCCCTGCCCGTGGGCGTGCGACACCATATTGACCGGCATACCGTCCACCGTCAGCCGGATGTCGGTACCGTGGTCGATGTCGAAACCGCGCAGAAAAATTTGTTCCGCCTTCCCGCCCCCCGCGTGCTGGCCGATGAACAAACCGGGCACCATCCGCAGAATTTCCTGCGAGTTGGTGATGGGACGCATTTTAATGTCCAGGCGGCTGATTAGCTGCTGGTCACGCGCTTGCTGTGCGGAAACAACGACTTCGCTCAATTCAATGGCCGACCGGTTCAAAACCGTCTTGACTACCACATTCTGATCGTCTGGCACGGTCACCGTTACCACGGTAGACTGGTAGCCCAGGTGGGCAATTTCAATCTTGTACGGGGCCGCCACTAAACCAACGAAGCGGTATTGCCCCAGCTCATTGGTTACCGTCCCCTTGCCAACGCCCGTCAGTTGAACGTGGACTCCGCGCAGGGGCTGGTTGGTAGCGTGGTCGGTGACCGTCCCGGTGATGCTGCCGAGATGGGCAAAAACCGGCAGGCTCATCAGGATGAGTAAAAAAGCATAAAGCAATCGTTTCATAGGGTTGTATTCGCGTCGTCAAACCACAAATTTAGGACTTTTGGGCTTGATCGTAACGCTTAATCCGCCGGATAATTCAGGTGCAGCCGCAGGGCTTTCAGGTGCGCAACGCCTTGTAGCGGCTCAAGATTGAGGTATTCGAGCGAAGGCCGCACTTTCTTCTGTTGCTGGAACTGGGCGATAAAGGGGAGATAATCCGCTATTTCGCGGGCGTTGGTGTAGACAAGCACAAGGGTGTCGGGCTGGGTGAGCCGCTCCTGCGTTCCGGCCACGAGCGCTTTGTCGATCCGTTTTTTCAGGACTTCGTAACGGATACTGTACGAGCCTTCCACGTCAAACCGGTGTTCGTCCTGGCGGAAACTGATGTCGACCGGGTGCGTGTGTGCCAGCAGGAGCTGCGTGGTTTGCAGCCGAACGGGCAGGTTCGGCCGGATCAGGTGCGTCAAGTGGGCCATTTCCACCATCGTATTCAGCTGCCACTGGTAAAATTGCCGGAGGTAACCCGGTTCGAACGGTTTTTGGGGGGCAATGGAGGGTCCCACGTAAATGGTGTATTCCATGCCGTCGGTGCGGTACCGTTCAAAATAATGCGGATACAGTGCTTGCAGCTGTTTTTCGGCTTCCTCAATAAAGCTGTTGACGACCGTGTTCAGCCACTCGACGCTCCGTTCGTAGCGTTGCAAAGCCGCATGAAACTGGCCATCGGCTGCGGTGGTTTGCCGAAAATAGGCAGTCAGGGGTGCAATGGGTTCTGAAAACCGGCGTTGGATTTGCTGCAAATACGGATTGATTTCCTGCGTCAGAAACTCCGCCATACCGAGTTCGTCTTCCGGATTCGGATCGGCCGTCAGCGTCTCTTGCCAGAAGGATGCCCGGGCTGAAAGTTGCCTCAATCGGGCCGATTCCTCCGGAAAATCTAGTTCGCGCAGCAGCGTTTGGAGGGCGGTGAACTGGTCGGAGAAATCCTGACGAACGGCCTTGTACCGTTCCTGCGAAGAATTCCGGATATCAACGGCGCCGTAGAGCGGAAAAACCTGCGGAAACCGAACCTGCGTGGCCGGACTGTTCAACGGCTCGTTCCGGCCCAGCCGCAGATATTCCCAGGCTGCTTCCCGGAATTTCCATTCCACGGCGGGCTGCAACGACGTGAATTTGTCTTTGATGAGTTGCGCCAGCTGCTGGTTGAACTGGTGGAGCTGATACCGGAGCAATTCCTGAACGAGCGGAATAACCTGTTCGATTTTTGGCAACACGCCTTCCGCAAACGCGTCGGGTTGCGGACTGGCCATTTCCAGAATACCCAATCCTTCGGTATCGGCCACAATCGGATACCACAAAAAGCTGCGGAATCCGTACTGCCGGAGACGCTCCCGTTCGGTTTCGGGCAAGCCCTCCAGGTTGGGAAACAGGCGCGGGACCGGTTCCTGAATCAATTCCCGCAGCAGTTGCTGCGCCACCGGATCCTTGTACCCGTCGATCACTTTTTCCGAATGCCGCAGAATAACGCTACGGGCGCTGGTTTCCGATTGGTGAACAAAATTGCCATTCACTTGCTGAAACGGGACGATGCTGATTTCCAGATCGGGCTGACCGCAGAGGTTCCGGAGGGCGGTTTCGAAACGCCGGTACAAAACCGGCTCAGCTTCGGAATGCAGATGGGCAAAAATCTCGCGTAGCTGGAGCAGAGTTTCGGCCTCGGTCACGTCTTCCAGCATGAAAAACGCAAACCCCTCAAAGGCAAACTCCTGGATCGGGAGAGCGTGGTTGGGGTCCGGGGCGGGGCCTTCTCCGTGAGCAAAGGCGATCCAGGCGGGATTCAGGGGTGGCAGTGAGCGATTGGGTCGGGCTGCCAGAAACGTGGTGTCAACGGATACGGCGTAGTATTTGGTTAATTCCCGGAGCGGTTCCTGAAAGTGGAAGCTAGGCGTTTCGGGCTGGCTTGGCTGACCGTAGTGTTTTTCCAGAATGAGCCGGTACAGGAACCGCTGTTGCTCCTGCGGGCTGATCTGGGCTGCCAGGTTGGCCGTCAGGGTCGGGTACTGGTTCAGCAACTGACCGAAGCGCTCCGAATAGTGAAAAACTGTCCAGGGAAATGGTAGACCGAAGGCGTACGAAAGACCCCGGTTAATGTGAGTCAGCGGTAAAACGGCAACGGTGGCCAGCTGAAACAGCGTCGACAGGCGGTCGGGGTCCGGGACGAGTTCTGTTTCGGCATCGACGCTGAATTGTTCGATCAGGTAGGAATACAGCGCACTCAATTGGTCGGTCGCCGGGCAGAACTGCCGTTGTTCGGTCAGGTACTGCACAAAAGGCCGGAACGATAACCGGAAGGTCAAATCCAGGTCAGTGGAGGGAGGGGTGGCGGGTGGACGCATGGCTAAATTGCGAGGAATACGTTCCTTTGGAAACAGCATTTGGTCACGGTTTGTGCCCGGGCCGGACCTTGTTTTCAAAACCGGTAACAGGTTGCTAAGACGCGTGCCGCCGAAAAGTCGGCTTCATTGCCAGTCTGAGAAGGGAGGGCCGGCAAAACCGGGAAGGGTAAAAGTAGAAAAACCGTCCTCCGGTCTTACTAGCGCAACAGACAAGCCGTATGAATTACCAGGTTAGGACGGCTTTCGACCCCACGAAATGGAGTATCGCAAATTAGGAAAAACCGACCTGAGGGTCTCGCTGCTGAGTTTTGGCGCGTCGCCCCTGGGCAATGTATTTGACGAAACGGATGAAAATGAAGGCCGGCGGGCCGTTCATGCCGCTATCGATCATGGGATTAATTTTTTCGATGTCGCCCCGTTCTACGGTGATACGCTGGCCGAAACCCGGTTAGGGAAAGCCCTGAAAACCAAACGCAGTTCGGTTTATCTGGCCACGAAATGCGGGCGGTATGGCAACGGTGTGTTCGATTTTTCGCACGACCGCATCCTGCGCAGCATCGACGAGTCGCTGGAGCGTCTGCAAACCGATTATGTGGATCTGCTGACCGTGCACGATATTGAGTTTGGTGACCACGATCAGGTGGTGAACGAAGCCATTCCGGCGGCTTTGCAAATCAAGGCGTCGGGTAAAGCGCGTTACGTCGGTTTTTCGGGTTTGCCGGTTCGGTATCTGGCGAAGGTGGCCCGTGAGGTGGAGGTCGATACGGTTCTGTCGTGGGGGCATTACACGCTGCTGGCCGACGAAATCAACGACGAACTGGTGCCGCTCTCGCTCGAAAAGGGTTTCGGTCTGCTCAATGCCGCCCCGCTGATGCAGCGGATTCTGTCGGATGCGCCGATTCCGGTCTGGCAGAGTTCTCCGCAGGCGGTTAAGGATACGCAACCGAAGCTGTTGGCCTTGTGTCGGGAGTATGGTTTGGCTTTGAGTGATGTGGCCCTGAAATACGCTGTGAACCACCCCATTATTGCCACCACCATCGTTGGCATTTCCGAGCAAAACCGGCTGGAACAGAACGTTCGGGCGCTTGAGCTTCAGATTCCCGACGAACTGCTCCAACGGATTGAAACCCTGGTGGCGCCGGTGAAAAACCAGCTGTGGTTTGAAGGAAAACCGGAAAACAACATTCCCAAGACAAGCTTTTAGGATGATGAAGCAACGCGCCTTAGTGCTGGTCGAACCCGGAAAAACCGAGGTTCGCGAAATTGATATACCGTCGCCGAAATCGGATGAAGCCTTGCTGGAAATCAACACGGTTGGTTTCTGCGGGGGCGACCTGAACGGTTTTCGCGGCTTGTTCGAATTGCAGGAGTACCCGAACGTGCTGGGTCATGAAGTGGGCGCGACGATTCGGGAGGTGGGTAATGAGGTTCCGGACGCGTTCAAACCGGGTGTGCGGGTTACGCTCAATCCGTACCTCAACTGCGGGCATTGCGTGTCTTGCCGGAAAGGCCGCCCGAATGCCTGTCAGGATAACAAAACGATGGGGGTCCGCCGTCCGGGCGCAATGACCCGCTTCATTACGGTTCCCTGGCAAAAGCTCCATGCATCGTCTACGTTATCGACCCGGGAGCTGGCACTGGTCGAACCGCTGACGGTGGGCTTCCACGCGGCTGCCCGGGGCCGGGTTTCGGCGGGTGAAAAAGTGGCGGTGATTGGCTGCGGCATCGTGGGCATGGGCGCGCTGGCGGCTTCGGTGCATCGAGGAGCAGAGGTGATCGCGGTGGATATTGACGACGCCAAAATGCGTACGGCGAAATTAGCCGGAGCCGCGCATACCATCAATACCACCAACGTGGATCTGCACGAAGCGCTGATGGAAATTACCGACGGCGACGGCCCGGATGTGATCATCGAGGCCGTAGGCAACCCGGCAACCTACCGCGCAGCCGTGGAGGAGGTGGCCTATACCGGGCGGGTGGTGTACATCGGTTACGCTAAAAAACCGGTTGATTATAGTACCGGTACGTTTGTGCGGAAAGAAATTGAGATTCTGGGTTCCCGGAATTGTCTGGGCGATTTTCCGGATGTGATCAGCTACCTGGAAGCGGGTAAATTTCCGGTCGATGCGGTGATCAGCCGGGTGGTTTCGCTCGATGAAGCCGGGGCCGCGCTGGCCGACTGGTCAGCAAATCCGGGACCAATTACGAAAATTATGGTTGATTTTGATAACAGCGTCACCCAATGAAGTCAGCGGTAACCATTGCCTTAGTGCCCGAACTAAAAACCGGTCCCTGGATTTACTGGCACGACCTGGAAGCGGGCATGGCCAAAGCCGCGGCCCTGGGCTTCGATGCGGTTGAGTTGTTCACAGCCTCGGCGGATGCGGTGGCCCCCGACCGGCTGGCGGCTTTGTGCGAGCAGTTCGGGGTGAAAATTGCTGCGGTGGGGACGGGGGCTGGAAAAGTGATTCACGGGCTGACCCTGACCGATCCGGACGCGCAGGTACGATCCCGGGCCGTGGCGTTCATTGCGGATATGATGGCGTTCGGGGCGGGTTTTGGCGCTCCGGCCATCATCGGTTCCATGCAGGGCAATGCGGTGCCGGGTGTAGAGCGTGAACAGGCGTTGGAATGGCTGGTCGAAGGCTTGAATATTCTGGGCAAACAGGCGGGGGATCAGGGCGTAACCCTGATTTATGAACCGCTAAACCGCTACGAAACCAACCTCATCAACCGGCTGGAAGACGGTGTTGATCTGCTGAAATCGCTGGATAATCAGTATGTTAAGTTGCTGGCCGACCTGTTCCATATGAATATTGAAGAGGTGTCGCTGGCCGAGAGCCTTCGGTTGGCGGCTCCGTACATCGGGCACGTGCATTTTGCCGACAGCAACCGGCGACCGGTCGGGTTTGGCCATACCGATCTGCAGGAGGTCGCTGCGGTTTTACAACAGATGGATTACGCGGGCTATATCTCCGCCGAAGCCTTTCCGTGGCCCGACCCCGATCAGGCGGCTCAACAGACGATCACGGCTTTTAAACAATACTTTGAGTGACAGGATACGGTTTACGGTATACGGTTTTCAATTTACAGTAGCTCCGTTGGTACCTAATCGATACGTTGGCCCGCAAAAACGGAAAACCGTCCCTTACCATAAACTGAATACCGTATACTCAAAACCGTATACCGAATACTGAAAACCGAATACTTGAAAATTATGCAACGCTTTTGCCTCGCTCTTGACCTGAAAGATGATCCGGATCTGATTGCCGAATACGAACAGTGGCACGCGCCCGGTAGCGGCTGGCCCGAAGTGCGGGCGAACGACCTGGCCGCGGGAATTCTGGATCTGCAAATTTACCGCACCGGCAACCGGATGGTGATGATTCTGGAAACGGACGACGATTTCACCTTTGAGAAAAAAGCCGCACTCGATGCCGACAATCCGCACGTGCAGCGGTGGGAGGAACGGATGTGGAAGTTTCAGGAACCGCTGCCCTGGGCCAAACCGGGTGAGAAGTGGGTGCGGATGGACCAGATTTTCCAGTTTGAAAAATAAACCGGTTTTTCCGGCCCGGCCGGGATGTACGTAGACAAAGCGAACCAAAGACTTTTGGTTTGTGTACCATGTTCCGATCTTTTGGATTACTGGAATAGCAGGTTAACATACGGACCAGCGTTTGTGAGTATGTATCTTTGTCGGAATTATCGATAAGCCGCATGACCTGGTACGAAGAAGAAGTCCAACAGCTCGAAAAAAAGATTCGCTCCACCCCCAATTTGACCGGTCGCACGGTTTTTTACGGTAGCTCGAGCATCCGGTTGTGGGCAACCCTCGAGCGGGATTTTCCGGACCACCGGGTGCTGAACATCGGTTTTGGTGGTTCGACCCTGGCGGCCTGTGACTGGTTTTTTGAACGGCTGGTGCTGCCGACGCAACCCCGGGCGCTCATTTTTTATGCCGGGGATAATGACCTGGGCGATGGGCGACTGGCCGAGGAGGTTTTTCTGTTTTTTGAGACCCTGCTCACCAAAATGCAGCACTACCTTCCGGACGTACCCTTTACGTATATTTCCATCAAACCCAGTCCCTCACGCTGGCATTTGATTGACCGTATTCGGCTGGTTAATGAATTGATTCGGCAACGAATAGCGGATATTTCCACGTACCACTTTGTGGATATTTTTACCCCCATGCTGGATAGCAAAGGCCACCCTCGCTGGGAGTTCTTTGAGGCCGACGGATTACACCTGAGTCCGAAAGGGTACGCCATCTGGCGGCAGGTACTGATGCAGCACCCCGCGATTTTTTAACAAATCCTTTAAGGCGTACGTTACTCCAATACCCCCAAAACTGTGCATATTGCTGGCAGAAGGGATCTGTATGCAGCGGGAATACCACAAATGGTTTAGTGAGCACCTGAACCGGGATATGGAGTTGCTGGTTTTCGGCCACGCCGGCGCGCGGGTGCTTGTGTTTCCGACCCGGCGGGGACGGTTTTTCGATTTCGAGGATTTTGGCCTGGTGGGTGCCCTGACCGATAAGCTCGAAAACGGCCATCTGCAATTATTTTGTGTGGACAGTATCGACGGCGAAAGCCTGTACAGCAAAGTAATTCCTCCGCACGAGCGTGTTCAGCGGCACTTGCAATTCGAACGTTATATTCTCGAGGAAGTGCTGCCCTTTACCCGCCAGAAAAATCCGCAACCCTTCATGATTGCTTTCGGATGTAGTTTTGGGGCGTTTCATGCCGTGAACATTGCCCTGCGGCATCCGCAATGGTTTGGTAAAGTGGTGGCCCTGAGTGGCCGCTACGATCTGTCGATGCCGGTCGACTTTTTTCGGGGGCTGTTTGATTCGTATTACGACGAAACCATTTATTACAACACGCCTTTGCACTTTCTGCCCAATCTGCACGAAGAAGCGACGTTAACGATGCTCCGGCGGATGTATTTCCTGCTGGCCATCGGGCAGGACGACCCGTTTCTCGAGAACAACCGGGAGCTAAGTGCTACGTTAACGGAAAAACATATTCCCCACGATTTATACATCTGGGAGGGCCGGGCTCACCAGGCGCTGGACTGGCAGCAGATGGTAAAGGTATATCTCTAACGCGCCCGGTTTTTACTTTTTCAGGCAACGATTTCAGGGATCGCTTAGGGTTATTCTACCCAAGCGTGGCCGGAAGGCCAGTGGGCTAACCGACTGCGGCTGCAAGTTTTAGAAAATTTTTAGCTGTCAGACGCAGAACTAGCCCAATTTTTGCCCTGCTCTGGTTTTCCGTTCTATGTATGTCAAACCAAATGAAAATTCTGAGCATCGTTGGCGCCCGGCCTAATTTCATGAAAGTGGCTCCCCTGCACCGCGCCTTTCAGCAGTATGCCGGCGTTCAATCCATTATTGTCCATACGGGCCAGCACTACGACGCCAAAATGAGCAACGTGTTTTTCAGTCAGCTGGAACTTCCCCGGCCCGATTACTTTCTGGGTGTCGGTGGGGGGTCGCACGCGCAGCAAACGGCTAAAATCATGATGGCGTTCGAAACCGTGATGGAAACCGAAAAACCGGACCGGGTGCTGGTCGTTGGCGATGTCACGTCCACCATGGCCTGTGCGCTGGTGGCCGTTAAAATGCACGTGCCGGTGGTTCATGTTGAAGCCGGATTACGCAGCAACGACCGGCGGATGCCCGAAGAAATTAACCGGATCCTGACGGACAGTCTTTCGGACCAGTTGTTTGTGACCGAGCAGGCTGGTCTGGATAATTTGAAAAAGGAAGGCGTCGATGACGGAAAAGTGCATTTTGTGGGCAATGTGATGATCGATTCGCTGGTGCATTACCGCCGAAAAGCCGCCGAAACCGGAACGGTGGAAAAGCTGGGCCTAAAACCGCAGGAGTACGTCCTGATGACGATGCACCGCCCGGCGAATGTCGATTCGGAAGACGGTTTGCAGCGCATTTTGCAGATCTTGGACGATACGGTTCGCTACAAAAAAGTCCTGTTTCCGATCCATCCCCGGACGCTGGGCAACCTGGACCGGTTCGGGCTATCATCCCGGTTGAAAGCCATCCGGAATCTGGAGCTGATGGAACCGCAGGGGTATCTGGAATTCCTGAACCTGATGGAGCATGCCGCCATGCTGGTGACCGATTCGGGCGGAATTCAGGAGGAGACGACCTTTCTGCAAGTGCCCTGTCTGACCTTCCGCGACAGCACCGAGCGCCCCGTGACGGTCGAGTTAGGCACCAACGAGTTGCTGGCCGACCTGAACCCCCAAACCGTCCACCAGAAAGTAGTCGAAATCCTGGAAGGCCGCTCGAAAAAAGGCACCATTCCCCCGCTTTGGGATGGGCAGGCGGCCAGCCGGATTGCGGGCATTTTGTTCGACTGATTGCTGGTTCACACCCGGAAGTATCCCCACAGCCAGCGCATCACGCTGGCTGTGGGGGCGGCTGGCCCATTAACTCAAAATTTTCCGGCAGAATTCGAGGCATTTGCCGACTTCGGCCACGGACGTTGAGCCTTGCGGTACCTTATATTCCAGCTCGATGGTAGCCGGAAACTTGTATTTCTGGCTGCGCATCAGTCCCAGGACTTCAGTGAGGGGGGTATCGCCCTGTCCCCAGGGCAGGTTGCCTTTGCCGTTGGCCGGGGTTTGCCGGTCTTTGATGTGCATGCTGGCAATGCGGTCGTGTTTTTGCCGGATCAGACCCAGCGGATCGGGTTGGCCGGCGGCTATGTAGTGCCCTAAATCGAAGTTCATCGCATTGCCGGGCGATTGGGCCAGGGCGGTATCCCAGAACGTGGGCGTCTGCTGCTCGTGGCCGTGGTAGCCCACCCGAATGCCGTGTTTCTGCGCCATTGTGCCGAGCTTGAGCGTATGGGCGTCGTTGGCCGGATGCTCGAGGGTTACCTGGTTGGCCCCCAGTGCTTTGGCAGCCCGCATGCCGTAGTCGATGTCGGCGTCGGAGCTCTGCATGCCGAAGGCGTCGGGTTTGAAACCGTAGATCGTCACACCGGCCTGGCTATACATTTTCCGGAGTTGCTCGAACTTGGTCATGGGCACCGACTGCCGCCAGTTGGCCAGTTCCGTGCGGTACGCTTTCAGTTGCGCTTCGGCTTCGGTCAGGGTCTTTTGTTCGTCGGTGGTTAACGTCTGGTTTTCACGGCGTTTGCGCATGAGCGGAGAAAGCGCCCGCATGTCCACCGTATTTTTGGGGGCACCGGCAAACGATTCCGCGGGGCCACCCATCAGTTCAATGGCGCTCACCCCGCTGTCCAGAATGTATTTCAGCGTTGCGTCGGCGCTCTGGTCGGGCATATCGCGGTACGAATACGTAATCACACCGACCTGCACGCCATTGATCAGGGAATTCGGTTTGCCCAGGTTACGGATCAGGGCCGGAGCACCGAAAAGTTTCTTGGGCGCAAAAAGGGCACCCGCTACGGCCACGGCGGACGCTTCCAGAAAGTGACGACGACTTGGATTGGATTTCATGAGGTTTCGAGTCTGCTAACGTGTCTACTTGATGCTGTCAGGTATTTAGTCCTTTAAGCGAACTTAGGCTGGATTTTACCCGGATTGACTTGACATTTCCGAAGCGATCCGAACAAATGAATCGTCGCGTCGACCTTTTGGCCGGAAAACCGCAGGGAACACGGGGGGAAACTCAAACCGGATAAACCCGCCCACACCATCAGACAGATGCCGTCAATGAAAAGGTGGACTCAACCTGAATGGCCTCAATTTGACACTCGTCGGAACGGTAACGGGGAAAGCGCCGAGTACTTTTGAGCAGTTTGCGCGGGATTATACCCCCATGTTTGCCTGATTCCGGGCAAGCTGTTGCCGATGACAATTCCGATCAGAAAAACCGGACGGGCTGTCCGGTTTTTCTGATCATGGATCCTTCGGAGACATATTGAGGTAAACCGGGAAATATTTTTGATACTATGGCCGGATGCCAGCTATCTTTAGCGAGTAAACAAAGAAGAAACGGATCTGATGCCTGCTAGCGGTGTCTGCTTTTAATGAACTGCGTTCGATGAAATTCATTGCACCGTCGATCTGGATTACCGGAAGTAGATTACTTGGCTGGTACATGAAATGGGTCCTGTTGGCTTGTTGTACCGGTTTCTGGATAGCCTGTGAGCCTGCTCCCGTTAACGATGTCAACCGGGCCGCGGTTATTGGAGTGTCAAAAGGGGTGAATGCGGCCCACCGGTTTCTGGACTCCGCGTATGACGGCATTCCGGATGCGGGTAGGATGGATCGTTACCGCAACTACCTGTTCCTGACCCGGCCGTATGGGCAGGCGGGAATTGAACAACGGGATGACGTAAAATCACTGGTTGATGAGGATCGTTTATTTGCGCTGTTTAATCGGGATTGGGTCAAAGGGGCATCAAACCGCGTGTCTCTTCTGGTTGTCGTGGCTTTTTTATCGATAGTGGTAATTAGTGCCCTGTTGAGCTGGCTGGGCTGGAAACGAACCCGGCGAAATCTGGCGGAATCCACCGCCCTGAACCGGGTGATTTCCGAACAGAACCGAAACCTTCAGGCAACCCTGGCCGATCTGGAAAAAAGCCAGCAGGAAAACGACCGGTTACTGAAAGTAGTGGCCCACGACCTGCGGACCCCCTTGAGTTCCGTCAGTATGGCGGTCGGGCTGTTGCTGGAGGGCAAACCGCTCAGCCGGGATCCCCGGTTTTTTCTGGAGATGATCCGAGACTCGTCGGCCAGCGCGCTTGATCTGATCGATAACCTGCTTCATTCCAAGACCGTTCTCGATAAAAAGCGTGCCGTTGACCTTTCGGAGTTCCTGGCTTCCGGCGTGGAGATGCTTCAGCTCAAAGCCCGGGATAAAAAACAGTCGATTGAACTACAGACCGTACCGGTCCAGGTGATGATGGACCGGCAGAAAATGGGACGCGTGATGAGCAACCTGATTACCAACGCCATTAAATTCAGTCCGTCCGGATCCACCACTTATGTGCAGGCCGAAAAGCGGGGGGAGGTAGTGCTAATAACCGTCAAGGATCAGGGTATCGGCATTCCGGCGACCTTGCAGGACAACGTTTTCGATCTGTTCACGGCCGCAAAGCGACCCGGTACGGCGGGCGAGAAAACGTTTGGGTTGGGACTGGCCATTTCCCGGCAAATTGTAGAAGCGCACGGCGGAAAGCTCTGGTTTGAAACCGAAGAAAACCGGGGTACGACCTTTTTTGTTGAATTATCTATTTCGTAAGGAGTTTATAATCAGATTTTTGCTGGCCCGACCAGGCTATGATGGCCGGGTATAAGTCCGCGACGGTCTGCCCCGGTTGGCGGTTTTGATAGAGCCGAAGCAGCTCTTCGTTAAACTCCCGGAAGTGCCTGAACCCCCGCTGATTGACCATGTTGTTTTCCAGGTTCGTTTTCAGGGATTGAAAGGTTTGTTTATCGAACAGATCGGAATAAAGCAGCGTAACGAGCGCGTAGTTCATGTATTCTTCAAAACAGGCCAGCGGATTGTTGTAATTGCCGGACGGTTTGCCGGTGGTGATCCAGTTCAGCAAATCCTGGTAGGCAACGGCGATTTCGCTGGCATACCGGTCGGCTTCTGGGTTGAGGTAACTATGGTTCAGTTCGGTAAACACAATCAGCATCCGTCCTCCCTTGACAATTGCAGCCGGTTGCTGGCTCATGAATGTAGTGATAAATGGGAAGTTAATGTGAGCCTGAGCTTCCGTAAAACCGTTGTCGCTGAAGCTGTTCGCCGACTGATTCCAGCCAACCAATGGGGTAAAAATAACCTTGATGGCGGAATAGCGCGTACGTGGGAATTGTTTTTCCAGCCATTGTTTCATGGCAGCCACATCGACATTCTGCCGGAAGTCGGCTACCAGGCTAGCGTAGTAGGAACCGTGCTTTCGGAAAAAGGTCCGGTAATCCGACTGTTTGGCAAAAGACATCAGCAGCGGGATATACGGTTCCAGCGTATTGGTTTCGCCCCAGCTAACCCGGTCGTAGACACCGGTTTTTTCAATCTGATCACCCGAAAAAGCATAGGCATAACTGTCCATTTTCAACGGGGCATATATGTCTTCGGACTGGGCCAGTAATGAGTCGATCGTCCGAACGGCGGCCTGATGGCGATACGGTTCAAAATGCTTCCTTACCGCGCGGTAATAGTCGGTTTCTTTATAGATGGCGTTGGTTTGACCGTAGCGGGTCAGGGCAAAAATCACATTGATCAGCTCGTAAACTTCCGGAATCTGAATAAGGGTCTGTCCCTGATGGGCGGTTTTATAGGCATCGGAGAACGTGGCGGCTTTCACTTCCTTGTGGGCGCTGAACTGGCAGATAAGCGTATCCCCTTTGGTTTCCCGAATGATCTGAAACGTCGTTTTTACGCCGTGCTGCAACGATAAGGCGATGGAGTCCTGCTCGGAAACAACGGCAAACGGAACCGTTTCCGGCCCGGTGCCGAAGCTATAGGCGAACGGATTGGGAATCTCATTGACGCCATTGAAATTTCCCCGTTCGTGATTAATGTAAATCGTGACGTGATTGAGTTTCGTACGAACTATAGTTCGATTCTGGGCAAATGTATGACTACCGAGGAGCAAAAAGAGCAAATAGAGACCGTTGCTTTTCATAAAAAGCGTTGAATGTTTATCCTAAGTATACGAAAAAAATGAATGCCCGCAAGGCCAGGAAGGTATTCAGAAGGAGGTCGCTGGCAAGCCGTTTCCGGAGAGTGCAACGTTTGGGAGATGCTGGTTCTTTCGGGGGCAAAGCTTCGAAAAAGGCCCGGTAGCGTTGGATGCCGAAATCCGGGCGCTGGAGTACGGAAAGGGTGGAGGTGGACACGTAATGAGTGCGTGTCACATAAAACTACTGCATAAATAGGAGTGGAACCGCTGGATTGGCCCGTCCGTTTTAGGAGCCTTCCTCAAAATGGAGGCACCCATCTATCGCTGGACGTAGTTAATTACGGCCTTTGATTAAGATTTTTGAAGACGATCTGGACCGGTTTGATAGTCTGAACAGGCTCACGACCATCACAATCACGAGCAATTCGATAAACCCCCACTTGGCAACGGCCAACGCATTGAGAGAAGGTTGTGGTTTCGGCGTGACTTCCCGGTAGTACGCTGACTGGGAAGCTGCGGATGACTGGTGAACGGGATCGGATTTCATGGCGTCCTTTTTGAATTAGACGCTACAGGGATTAAAAAGTAACATAGGGGGGGAATATTGATGAGTGCCGGTTTTGGTCAGAGCCTTTTTTGAAAATCTACCCGCTAAAAAAATCATGTGACTTTTTGGAAAGGCACCAGTCTATATAAGCATAATGTGGTAACGAAGCGGTCCTGTGAAGCTGTAGAAGCCTTTTTGCCTCGATGAAGATTTCAGAAAAGAGCAAAAAAGTGTTAAAGAGCCTCCCTGATTGGCCTGTTGCCACGGCTAGCCGTTTTCAATATGAAAAAAAACGTATACCTTCTGCTGATTCTTTTCCTGGGTCTTCTGAGCAGTTCCTTTGCGCAAAAAGGAAGATACCACGTCCGCTTTCTGGTCAAAAGCATCGATTGCAGTACCGGTAAAGCCATCATTGCGCTTCAAGTCAAATCAAGCGTGGCAGATAGCACATTTCTAATGGGGGATGCCAATTACCGCTTTGATTACGACCCCCGGATCATCAACAACCCCACCATTGTCATTCAGGAGAATTATTCCAGCCTGGCACCAGCCAGTGATAATCGGTATGGGCCACAGAATATGAATGGCAGTACGTTCGGTCCTACGAAAGGAACGGTTTCCCTGAATACGACGTACGGCGGTAGTGGAAACGGGGCGGCTCTGGTTCCAACTACCTGGACTACCGTCTCCTGCATTCAGTTTGATATTGTTAATACCCAGTTAATTCAAAATAACTGCTTTGCACTTGTTTGGCATACCAATAAACCGGAAGATTTCCCCATTACCGGCATGAACGAATACATTTCGATTCCCAAAACCGATACCAATGATGGTTATGAGCTTAAGAACGTAACCGCAGGAGGGGTTTTCGGCAACTTACAGGTGTGTATTCCGCAATATTGCGCCATCGATGCCATCGACGATATCAATACAACCTCTGTCAATACTTCGGTGAATGGAAACGTACGGACGAATGACCTGAATGACCCATCTACATTGGTCGTAACGACGACTCCCGTTGTGCCTCCCAAACACGGCTCCATCACCTTAAATCCGGATGGATCGTATGTGTATACGCCCGCGAACGGATATGTTGGGAAAGATAGTGTTCAGTATCAGGTTTGCAAACAGGAAAATCTGACCGTGTGCGCCACAGCCTGGTTGCGGATAACGGTAAGTCCTCCTCCCGTGCAGACCATTGACCTGTCGCTGGCAAAAACGGTCAGTAAATCCCAGCCTGCCCTGCAGGAAGTTATTACGTACACACTGACGCTGACCAATTCAGGTGCTGGCAATGCCACCGGTGTCGAAGTGAAAGATCTATTGCCATCGGGGCTTACCTTTCAGAGCAGCAACGGAAATTACAATGCCAATACCGGAATATGGACCGTTGGAACCGTCAATGCAGGAGCAACGGTTCAGCTTGTTATTACGGCCCGGGTGGTGGCTGAAGGAACCTGGTTCAACAAGGCCGAAGTCAGCAAAGCCGATCAGCCAGATACGGATTCAACCCCGAATAACGACAATTTATCGGAAGATGATATTAGTGTAGCCTGCATTGCGATTCCGGTGAACATCTGCGACGGGGATATTTACCAGATTGGTTTGCCCAGCGGATACACGGGTATTCAGTGGTATAAAGATGGGCAGGCCATTCAGGGCGCATCGGGTTCGACGCTGCAGGTAACCGCTGCTGGCAGCTATTCGTTCACAGCGGCTAATGCCCAGTGCCCCATTCAGGGATGCTGCCCGGCTATTTTTGTCAACGGCGATTGCTGCAAGCCTATCGTTTGTGTTCCAGTCACAATCACCAAGACGAAATCCGGCCGCCTGTAAGGTACTCATTTAAAAACTGATTTAATGAGAGGCAAACGATCTTCGAATCGTCGGTTTGAGCACGCTATGGTACAGTTGCATCAGGCGGATGGACAAACCCGGCAGGAATTTTTAGCGCAGGTTATCTATGAGGTTTTGCAGGCAAGAGCGGAAAATCAATTGGGAACTCGGCCCGCAAGCCTTAAAAAAAAAGGAAAATGAGCTAGTTATTTTGTTCGGAATCTATGCAACGACATTAGTATATGGAAAATTGTACTATCAGTTAGCAAGGATTCTGTAGAAACTGGGTGGGCTGGCGTAGTGTCGTATCCGCATGAACACGTCAGGTACGAAGGTCTCCATTCAGTAGATTATATTTTTCGACAGCTACTCATTCTGTTTGGGTTTGTTTTGTGTTTGTGCAAGCATTAAAATAGAGCAGGGTGTAAAAACGGCTTTTCCAGTGGTGTCGCTACTGGAGGGAGGCCCATTAATCCAGCTGGATCATGACAAGGAATGGAATTAAAGAGAAGTCATGTACACAAATCATGAAAGTTATATCGCCTGGCCATCGAAAGGTGCTAGTTGGCTCATGGCCAGTAAGCGAACAGTCAGTTTCAAGTGGAAAAGCCTGGTTTGGTCCACCCGGTTATGGCAGCGAGGTGGATCGGAATCACGCTGAGAAAACCACCGACCCTTGCGCTGACTCCCACTTGAGGGGTTGGGAAATGGATTTAGATATTATCCCCAAAGACTTAACTCATTCCGCAACGTATATGATGGATTCCACTACGACTAAAGCCCTGTCCGCTTTCCGGCCGGCCCCATCCCGCCTGGTAGCCCTACTTGCGGGCGGGTATGTGATAAGCGGTTTGAAAAAAATAGTCTCTTTTTCGGGGGGGAAGAAGAGTCGCTATCTGAGTCGGGGGCTTCTGCTGGTGCTCATGATTTTGAGTCTGTTCGCCATCAGTACGACGGGTTGGGGCCAGAACCTGCGAAAAGCAACCGGAGGATCTGGCAAATACCGCAACAGCATCTGGTGGATGAATTTCTCGGGTGTAAATTTAGCCGCCGGGCAGACCTTTACCCGAACGTTTACGGTGAATGGCTTATCCATCAACGTGGTCATCGATCAGGTCAGCTTTACGTATTCAGGTTCTATTATTCGTGGTCCTCTGTCGGACGCCCGGTTGGCAGGCTATCAACCTGGGAGTTATGTTGGCGACGGTATGGATAACTTATACAATATTGGGGGGACGGGGACGGCCAATACCCTGACGAATGCCTTGGCCAATACTCTCCTAGGTACGACGCCCAGTTTTCGGTTCAGGGCGTATGCCACCCTAAACGGGGCTCCCATTCGGTTGGGACTGGTATTTGGCAGCGCGGAGGATGACTATATAACGCCCGAGAATGTATACGAATTCTCAGAAGGAACAACCAACGGTACTGGCTGGCAGCTCCTAGAAAAATATACGCCCCCGACCGGGCTATTTAAAAAGGTAATCTTTTCGGGCAATGATAAAACCGTCCAACTCCAGGTAGGAAGTACGAGTGATCCGGGAGCTGATGGTCCCGGCAATGTGGCTCTGATGTACACCGGTCTGGCGAATACCAGCGCTTCGAATCGGTTGAGTGTCAATATGCGGTTGCGGGGCGGGGGGAAGGCTGCAATGGCCGTCGGGCTGATCGTCGATGAAGATTTTGGGGATGCCCCGGCTTCGTACGGGGTGGCCAACCACGTTTATTTTCCGCTTCTGGATGGAGGCCGTAACCCCAGTCCGAGCGTGACACACGCGACCTACCTCTACGGGCCTCAATCCCCCGTCATTGCCGCCGGTACCGTCGCCAGCACCAAACTCTGGCTGGGCAACACCGCCCCCGATGCGGATAACAACCAGCAGAGTAATGGATCGGCCTCGGGTGATGATAATGATGGCAATGACGATGAGAATGCCATCACCCCGCCCACGCTGACGCTGTGCCAGAATTCCTATGCCCTCACCGTCAACGTCCGCAACTGGACGGGCAGTACCGCCCGCCTGGGCGGCTGGATCGACTTTAACCGCAACGGTACCTTCGACAACGGCGAATTTGCTTCGGCGGCCGTGGCCAACAATGCCACCTCGGTGGTGTTAAACTGGAGCAACCTGGCCGGTAAGGGAATCGTTGGGGGGCAATCCTACATCCGCTTGCGGTTGTCGACCCAGGCCATTGCCGCCACCGACGATATCGGCAGCCTGCCCGATGGGGAAGTGGAAGACCATCCCATCACCATCTATGCTCCGCCCGTGGTGACCAACCCGCCGGATAACCGGACGATCTGTAACGGGGGCAATGCCTCCTTTGCCGCGACCGTCACCGGAGCCAATACCTACCAGTGGCAGCAAAGCACCAACGGCGGCAGCACCTGGACGAATCTGACCAATGGAGTCACGGGCGGGGTCACCGTGGCCGGGGCCAAGACGACGACGCTGACGCTGTCGGCGGTTCCCACCTCCTGGAACAACCGGCGCTACCGGCTGGTGGCCTCCAACTCGGCCAATCCAGCCTCCTGCCGTTCCGTCAATTCAGGCGGGGCCATTCTGACCGTCGTTGCCGATGCGGTCATTACCTGGCAGCCCCCTTCCCGCACCCTGTGTGTGGGCGGCACCACCAGCATCAGTTCCTGGGTGGAAGGTGGTACGGGTACGGCCACGACCGTCTGGCAGCGGCTGATTCCGGGGGGCTCCTGGACCAACATCACGGCAACCCTCGACGGCAGCCGGTATACGGGCTTTACGACCGGAACGCTGACGATCAGCAACGTGAACGCGGGCATGAACAACTACCAGTACCGGCGGACCACCTGGTATAGTGGTTCGGGGTGCAATTGGGCGGTCAGTTCGCCCGCCCGCCTGACGGTGGTGCCCGATCCGGCGATTACCGATCATCCGGATAACCTGACCATCTGCGCCCCGGATGATATTGTGCTCACGGCCCAGGCCACGGGGGGCATCGGTGCCTTAACCTACCAGTGGCAGCAGAGCGTCGACAACGGGGCCACCTGGACGAATCTGACCAACGGCACCTTCAGCGGGGCGGTGTTCACCGGGGTTTTCAGCCCCACGATGAGTATTGCCAATTATCCCGCGGCCTGGAATGGGCGCCGGTACCGGCTGGCGGTTGGTAATGCGGCCGGTGCATCGCTGGGCTGTACGAACCAGGTTATTTCGAATGCGGCCATCATTACGGCGCAGTCGGGTGGCCCCAAAATTACCCAGCAGCCCGTTGCGCGGGCGGTGTGTGGGGGGGGCACGGCGACGTTTGCCGTCAGTGTCTCGGGGACTACGGGGACGGTGGCCTACCAGTGGCAGCAAAGCACCGACAACGGGTCGACCTGGAGTAACCTGACCAACGGCACGTCCGGAGGGGTCACCATTGCCGGGTCGTTCTCCAACACCCTGAGCCTGTCGAACCTGACGGCGGCCTTCAGTGGTCGGCGTTACCGGGTGCTGGTCAATGATGCCGCGGCCTGTAATCCGGTCAGTGCCGGGGCCCTGCTGACGGTGAATCCTGATCCGGTGGTGACGCTGGAGGCCCTGAACGGGACGATTTGTGCCGGTAGCCGGGATACGCTGGAAACCAGCATCAGCGGGGGCGCTGGAACCATGGGGTATCAATGGGCGCTGGGTGCATCAGCGTCGGGTCCCTTCACGACGATTCCCGGTGCTAGCAGCAGTACATTGGCAACCGACGACAACCTGCCAGCGGGCACGTATTATTACCGGGTGACGGTGACGCCAACGGGTTCGGGCTGTAGTTCGGCCACGGCGGTGAGTTCGGTGACGGTCAACGCGCGTCCCTCGGTGGCGGTTTTGAGCGGAGGGGGAGTCATTTGTCCGGATGGTACGGCCAGTCTGCAGGTGGCGGTGACAGGCGGCGCTGCGCCGTATACCGTTCAGTATCTGGAAGGAAACTTATTGGCGATGATCAACGAGTATATCAGTGGGTCTTCTATTGGGGTGGCTCCGACGGCGACGACGGCCTATAGCCTGGTGAGTGTGAGCGATACTAACGGGTGTAGCAGCCCGGCCGTATCGGGGAGTGCCCTGGTGACGGTGACGGGCGGGGTTACCTCGGCGAGTCTGGTGGGGGGGGGCACGGTCTGTGCGGGCAGCAGTTCGACGGTGGCTGTGGCGATTGAGGGGGGCGTGGGCCCGTACGAAGTGGTTTACAGCGATGGGGTGACGAGTTATACGGCCACGAACTATAGTCCGGGCAGCCCGCTTTCGGTGACGATCGGCTCTGGGGATACCTCGTTTGAGTTGGTGAGTGTGACGGATGCGGCCGGATGTGTCGCACCGGACGAGGAGAGTATCGCTGATTTTGTGGTGCTCGATAGCCAGTTTGCCACCGATGCGCTACTGAGCGCGTGTGATAATGGGAGCGGAGTCGCGGTTTTTGATCTAACGCAGGCTGATACGATTATTCTGGGTGGTATCGCGGGCCATGTGGCGTATTACCGGGATTCGTTGCTGACGCAGCTGATTGCGCCCGCGAGTGGGTTCAGCAGTGGTGCCGATACGGTTTATGCGCGGGTGACGCGGAGTCCGCAGGGGTGCGTCGATACGGCCCGGGTGGTGCTGGAGTTGAACACGATTGCGGTAGGTATCCTGGGAGCGGACTCGGTCTGTGTCAGCCAGCCGCTCCAGTTAAGTGTGGTTCAGGACGGGGGGCAGGGGCCGGTCAGCTACAGCTGGAGTGGTCCCAACGGGTTTAGCAGTACAGCCGAAAGTCCGGTGGTGAGCCTGAGTGCGACCGTGGGCCTGTCGGGGGATTATGTAGTGACGGTGACGGATTCGACGGGCTGTATGGGTCGGGATACGCTGCGGATCACCGTGGCACCATGTTGTAGTCTGACAGCGTTACCGTCTTCATCGTCGGTGGCTGCGTGTGTGGGCAGTACGGTCTCGTTCAGTGTGACGTTTGGTCAAGGGCAGGGTGCCCCCACCGTGGTCTGGAGTGGTCCCAATGGATTTAGTGCATCGACCGCCGTGGTGACGATTGCTTCGGCGACGACGGCTGATTCGGGACTGTACAGTTATACGGTGACGGATGGGGTAGGTTGTACGGCGGTGGGTAGCATACCGGTCACGATCGACGACTCCATTAACGCCCATGCCGACCCGCAGGTGGCCTGTGTGGGTCAAGTTATCACCTTGAACGCGACTGCCGGTGGTACGAGTTACCAGTGGAGTGGTCCGAATGGGTTTGCAACGACGGTATCGGTGTCCAGTTTTGAGTTGACCTCGTCGGCCACTATCTCGATGGCCGGCACCTATACGGTGGTTGTAACGGGAGCCGGTGGTTGTTCGGGGACGGCCACAGCATTGGTAACGGTTAACCCGGCTACCAGCCTGACAGCCAGTGTATCGACCTTAACCGTCTGTTCCGGTGAAGAGGTCCTCATTGCATACACACCAACCCCGGCCGAAGCCGAGGTTACCTGGGTACGCCAGCCCGATGGAGGAATCGGTACGGGTAACGTTATTGACGTTCTGACGAGTATGGGGGCGTCACCCACCAGTTATACCTATATAGCCTATATTTCAGCGGTGAGTGGTTGTCAGAGCAATACGGTTACGACGGTGGTTACGGTGAACCCGCGCCCCACAGTAACACCAAGCAGCTATGAGCAGGTCGTTTGCGCAGGTCAGAATTATGGCGTTACATTTACCACAGACATGCCAGCCACGGTTCAGTGGCGATTGGTTAGTCCGACGCCACCGGCTCCCCTGAGTGGTACGGGCGACATTTCCGCTACGGCACCTGCCACGCCTACTTCTCAGACCCTGGTTTACCAGGCCTGGGCGGTTGCCTCCGGTAGTAGCTGTTCCATCGGGGACACCATTGAAACGCTGGTAATCGTCTCACCCGGTCTGCAAGTATCGGCCTTTGCCAGCAGCGCGACGGTGTGTGTGGGTTCTCCGTTGAGTCTGTCGGTCGATGTTGTCCCAACGGGAAGCTATACCTATGCGTGGATAGGGCCGAATGGCTACGTGGCGACGGCAGCGAACCCGCTGGTATCAGCTACCGCTGCAATTACCAACAGCGGCAGCTATACCGTAGTAGTAACCGATGCCAGTGGTTGTTCGGGCACTGCGGTCGTACCAGTGGTGGTTGGCAACTGTTGCCCAATTCCCGAACCGATAGCTACGGTGTCGCTCTGTAATAATGAAACACTGAATTTAGCTACGTATACACCCGCCGGGGGATCATTCACGCTGCTGACGGGTACTTCAGGATCACTCTCGGGCAGCACCTTCAACGGCATTGTCTCCGGGGCGGGTGTATTCAAAGTTGGCTTCCGTCCCGCGGGATTAGCGGCCAATTGTGCCCCGGATACCATCACGGTGGTGGTGCGGAATTGTACGCCCCCGCTTTGTAACTACCCCGTCAATGCCATTGTAGTGGATGCAACCTGTGGTAACAGCGATGGGCGTGCCGAACTGACGGTAGGGGGGATTCCTACTAACGCCATTCCATCGTTTGCCTGGAGCAACGGACAGGCCGGACCGGTTATCTCGGGGCTGGCGGCTGGCATTTACAGCGTAACCGCTACGATTACGGACGGGGCCACGGTTTGTAACGTGATCGATACGGTGCAGGTCAACAACATCGGAGGGCCCATAGCCGAACTGCGGCTGATTACCCCCGCTACCTGTAACAGCAACGGCGTTGCTTCCCTGAGCATCGTCAGTGGCACCGGACCGTTCACGGTTTCCTGGACGGGAGCCGCCAGCAGTTCGCAGACGGCGGTGAACCTGGGTCCGGTCAACATCACTAACCTGCCTGCCGGCGCGTATGAATTCCGGATTAGCAGCGCAGCTGCTCCGGGTTGCTTCGGCGTCCTGAGTGTCATTATTCCGCGTAACGACGCTTCGCAAATCACGCTGATGGCTACGGCGACCGATGCGACAAGTTGTTCATCGGCCACCGGTAGCATTGTTATCACTGTACAACCGCAGGTTGGTGTAGCGGCCCCATTCTCGTATTCGTTGAATGGACAATTGCTTGGCGCATCAAATTTACTAACGTATGCCATCAATAACCTGCCTGCAGGTGTCTATACGGTTTCGGCCAGTTCGGCCTCGGGCTGTACTACCGCAAGCCTGCCGGTTCTCATTAATGCAACTGGAGCTCCAGCCATCACGGGCTGGACGGCCCAATCGCCGAACTGTCCGTCTGACCAGGGTAAACTGGTATTTGCGGGGGGACAGGCCGGAACGACTTTCCGGATTCGGGAAGCCATAACGGGCGCTATTGTTGCCAACAGCATCAGCGGAATCAATTCGACGAGCTTGGTTGTATCGGCCGGGACCTATATTGTCCAGACAACCTCCGGAACCTGTGTTTCTGCCGATACACTCGTGCTGAACCGCCCGCAGGATATCGATTTCAATGTCCAATACACGCCTGAAACCTGTGCGGAGGGTGGAGTGGGCAATGGCGATGGAAGTCTGTCGGTGGTACAAATTACCGGTGGCACAAAACCCTATACTATCGTCGTGATGAACGATCTGGGCCAAACGTTTAGCGGGGCTCAGTTAAGTGCCCTGCCAGCAGGCAACTACAGTGTCAACGTCACCGACGCCAACGGCTGTACGGGAGGGGAAGGTACGCTGGTAACGGTACCGCCCTGCGGCATTGTCTGTCCTGCACTGGATTTTAATACGGTGGTGGTTGATACCCAGTGCGATGTTGCCAACGGCGAAGCGACTGCTCAGCTGCTCAATGCTCCATCGGGGGCCACAGTTACCTATCTGTGGAGCAATGGGTTTATCGGAACAACTACCTCTGGCCTGTCGTCTGGCGTCTACTCCGTAACGGCTCAGATTACAGGGGGTAACATTTATAACGGTTGTAAATACGTCGATACCGTAAATGTGAACGCCATCGGCGGTCCGGTCTTTACGGTTTCACCCCTGAGCCCGGCGAGCTGTACGGCCGCAAACGGTTCTGCCGTCATCAACCTGCTGAGTGGCACGGCCCCCTTCACGGTTTCCTGGACGGGTCAGACTACCGGTAGCCAGACGGTACCGAACCTGGGCAGTACGACGATCAACGGCCTGGCTGCGGGGAATTATGTCTTTACGGTAACGGGGGGCAATTCAACCTGTCAGGGCGTGTTCGACATTACGTTGCCGGGCAACTCGGGTAACCTGACGGCGACGGCGACGGCCTCAGACGTAACCGGTTGTGGCGCTTCCGATGGACGGATCACGGTCAATGTCTCCGGTGGGGTTGGGCCCTTCAGCTACATCGTTAACGGTTTTGTCCGGGGCTATACCAGCACTCGAACCTTCTCTATTCAGGGCTTGCCTGCCGGTACTTACTATGTAGAAGTGACCGACCGCAACGGCTGTACCACAGTTCGTGAAAATGTACTCATTAACACGACGGGTCAGCCACCGATTGCCGGGTTCACAAGTACCAGCCCGACCTGTCCGGCCGAAAATGGGACCATCGCCTTTACCGGCTCGGGCATTGCTTCTGACCAATATGTGGTGACTGTAGCCGGAGCTGCTACTCAGATCGGCCAAACGGCGGGCAATGTAGCGGCCAGCTACTCCGTACCGGGCGGAACCTACCTGATTACCCGCACAAGCTCGACGTCCTGCGTGGTGGTCGATACGCTGGTCGTGAATCAGCCGGCCGGTCTGGATTACAACATTCAATATGGCAATCCGACCTGCGACGCGCCGTCCAGTGGCAGCCTGGCCGTGGTGCAGCCGAGCGGAGGTACGGCTCCATTGTCTTATACCGTAACGGGCGCAATGGGTGTAGTGACGAACCTGACAGCGCTGACCAGTGGCAGTTATACGGTTACTTTGGGGGATGCCAACGGCTGTACCCTCAGCAAGGTGGTGTCACTGACAGGTGCCTCAAGCTTTACGGTAACGGCTTCGGCTGCCAGTAGTACGGTTTGTATTGGCACAGGCACCGTTACCCTGAATGCGATGGTTTCTCCAACGGGTAGCTATACCTATACCTTTACCGGACCAAATGGTTTCGCCGAAACAAATACGACCGGCACGGTTAGCTTCGCGGCCACGGCTGTGACCGAATCGGGTAGCTATACCGTCACGGTAACGGATGCATTCGGTTGTTCCAGCAGGGCGGTCGTACCGGTTATTGTCAGTGTCTGCTGCGATCTGGTAGCTAGTGTTACACCTGTACCTGTCACAGACTGTGCTGCCACCACGGGTGATTTAGTCATTACCTATACCGGTTCTCAAACGTATCAATATAGCTTGAATGGTGGAGCTTTTCAGCCATTGGGGGCAAGTCCGTTTACAGTATCCAACCTGGCGCCGGGGAGTTACACGGTCGTCGTCCAGGCAGTGGGAGACCCTACTTGTACGACAGTGTTGACCAGTTTGGTTGACGTCAATCCAATTAGCGTCTACGCCACCAGTAATAGCCCGCAATGTGCCGGAAATGACGTGGCATTCCAGGCGATTGTACACGATGAAGCCAGTGGAACCTTTCAGTGGTCAGGGCCGAACGGTTTTAGTGGTACGGGGCAGTCCGTCAGTATTCCCAATGCCACTACTTTGGCGGCTGGTACCTATACAGTCGTCTTCACTAACGCAGCGGGATGTTCGGCCAGTGCAACAACAGAAGTAGTGATTGCCAGTCAGCCGAGTTTGACGCTCACGGCGGGATCGGGGCAGACCATCTGTTCCGGTCAGAGTACGACCATCAATGTAGGCGGAAGCAATGGGGCAACGGTTACCTGGTCAAATACATTCGGACAAACGGGAACGGGCACCAGCATCGTTGTGGCCGGAATCGAAAACGTGAGCAGTGTACCGCAGTCCATCACCTATGTTGTGAACGCGAATGCCGGTACCTGTTCGGATCAGACTACGTATGTTCTGACGGTCAATCCCGCGCCGGTAATCCAGGTTGTTCCATCGGCCGCGGTATACTGTGATATCGAAGAGGTTTCGATAACGGCTAGTGTATTTCCCAATACAGCGACCATTAATTGGAATCGAACACCGGCAACGCCCAGTCCACCAGCCGCCAGCGGGAGTGGAACGGGAACCGTAACTATTCAGCAGACCTTACCGGCTGCAACCTATACGTATACGCTTAGCGCTACGGGGACCAATGGCTGTACAAGTCAACCTGTCAATATACCGGTAACTGTCCAACAGTAAATAAGCCTACCATTATGACGCAGTTATCAATGTATTGCACTGCCAAACAAATATATTGTTCGAGTATGGGACTAAATCCTGCCTCTGTCATTCGTACGGCCTCCCTTGCCCCAAAGGGTAATAAGATGGTGCGTTCATCTCGCCGGTCAACGTGGCACGTCGTACTTCATTTGCTGGGTTATTGCCTGATCTGTCTATCAGGCTGGCAGACCATTTCCCAAACCCGGGCAGAAGGAATAGCAGATGATGTGCCCGGCACCTGGCTGCATACCAATCAGGATATTTATGCCTATGTCGGAACCGGCGAAAGACTCCAATGGAACATATCCAAAGCGACCAATGGGGTAGATGCCGCTTATTCGGTTACGATCTATAGCCCAACCGGACAGATTTCTACCTGTACGATGGCCGCAGGCGCGGCCATCAATACTCCGTGTTCAAGCTCCATTACGGCATCCGCAACCGGGATTTACACCATCCGAATTGTCAGGACTCCCATCGCAGGTAACACGGGGACATTTACGGCAAAGGTGAATTGGCAAGTCAATGTACGTCAGGCGAATAATACCAATATACCCGGGCGGGTCTATGTGAAAAAATTGACTACCTATGATGGCGGTAATACCCACGATTTTGATCTTCAGTTTGTTAGCGAATACGGGTATCGGTATCTGGCCGCTTATAAAGGCTTCCGGGGAATTTATGCGAACATCTCAGCGGATGCGTACGGCGTACGATTACCCAACTCCTGTTTGTCGGCATACCGTAGTATGGAAGGGAGCGACCCCGGCTTTACGCCACCCAATGACGACTGTGGAGGGTTATATAAAATCTTCTTCAATACACCAAATGGCGTGCCTGCGAGTGCGAATCGTTGGAATTACACCACCGGACAGCAGGTTATCGACTGGATTAATCCAACAATTCAGACCCCATCCATTTCCGGGCTTACATTTTCATCGTCCTCATTGACGAACCGGGCGGGCAATTTCTCGTTTATGGTGGTCAACTTCTCTGGAAACGCCCTCTTTCAGATCGATGCCAATCACAATGGAAGCTATACGGATGCGGTAGACCGAACCATTCCCTTCAATGCGTTGAGCGGTTCCAATACCATTGCCTGGGATGGCAGAGATGGTACGGGGGCGCTCATAAGTTGTGTTCAGGCAGTGCAGGCCCGCGTTCTGATTGATCGGGAAGCGGAGATCCATTTTACTATGTGGGATGTTGAAGGATTGGGTTCCCTGGCTGTAACCCGACAGAATGGAGCGGGCGCCCCTGATTCAAACCTATACTGGGATGATAGCTACCTGACGACGACAGGGCGATGTCCGGATGCCATTCCGACCAATCCACTAAGTGCTACAGCGGGAGCCAATAGTAGTAGTGGCGTGCATGGCTGGAATTATCCCACTACCTGTACTTCAAATGGGACGTGGGGAGATGAACGGTATATTGATAACTGGGCCTATGCAACGTCTTCTGCTCAGACCATCATTGAAGTTCCGGGAGTGCAGCCTAGTTCGCTGACTGCTTCGGTTACCAATCTGAGTATTTGCTCGGGCGAAGAAGTAGCCATTAATTATACGACAACTCCGTCGGGCGAAACCGTACGCTGGGACCGGATGCCAGGCAACCGTATTGGTATCGGTAATGTACAGGACTTTCCTACGGCTACTGGTACAGCGCCTGAATCGTATACCTACACGGCCTATATTCCGAGTGTCTCCGGCTGTGAAAGCAATACCGTTACGACCATCGTAACGGTTAATCCCCGTCCGGTCATCACGCCCTCGGTTTGTTCGCTGACGATCTGCTCGGGCCAAACGGGAAACATCACCTTTATCTCAAGCATACCCGGTTCAACGATCCACTGGGAGCGCACCCCCACCACCCCGGCCCCCGCCAGCGGCACGGGTGACATCAGCCAGAGTTTTATCAACACCGGCCCAACTTCGCTGACGTATACCTATAAAATCTGGGCGACTTCGCCCGCTCCGGCTTCGTGTCCGTCCTCGACGACGATCACCTGCGAGATTGTGGTGACACCGGGTCTGGAAGTAACAGCTGTTGCGAACAGCGCCACGGTTTGCGTGGGTTCTCCATTGAGTCTGTCGGCGTCGGTGGTTCCGATCGGCAATTATACCTACGCCTGGACGGGTCCCAACGGCTATGCCGGATCGGGCGCTACCCCGACGGTTTCGGCCAGTGCGGGAGTAACGCAGAGTGGAAGCTATACGGTGGTGGTGACGGATGCCGCCGGTTGTTCGGGAACAGCAGTCGTGCCGGTGGTGGTGGCCAACTGTTGTATAAATTTTGCCTTGAACCAGGTGACGAGCAATGCACATTGCGGCCAGTCGGATGGGGGAGCTACCATTACCGCCAGTGGTGGGACGGCGCCCTATACCTATGCGTGGAGCCAGGGAGCTTCGACCAGCGTGGTGAGTGGGCTAGCACCAGGTAGTTATTCAGTAGTCGTGACCGACGCGATTGGTTGCAGCACGACCGCGCTGGTAACGATCGGGAATGTGGCCGGACCTCAATTAGCGGTGATTTCGACGACCCCGGCCACCTGCGTGGGAGCAACGGGCGTGGCCAGTGTGACGGCGAGTGGGGGGACAACTCCTTATAGTTACACCTGGAGCACGGGTGCCACAGGCAGTGTACTCAATGGAGTAGTTGCCGGCACCTACAGTGTGACGGTCGCCGATGCAACGGGCTGTCGGGATGTACTTGCGGTGGACATCGACAGTACGCCGGGCAATCTGACAAGTTCCATTGCCAGCACACCTTCGGCCTGTGGTCAGGCCACGGGTATAGCTTCTGTGACGGCCAGTGGTGGTGCGACCCCTTTTACCTATCGATGGAGTAACGGCGCGACCACGGCCGGCATCAGTGGCCTGGTTGCGGGAGCCTATAGTGTGACAGTAACCGACGGGAACGGCTGTTTTGTAACCAACCAGGTTACCATCAGCGACCTGGCCGGGCCGAGTGTGGTAGTCAGCAACACGGCGGTGAGCTGTAACAGTACCTCAACGGGGCTGGCTCTGGCAGTGGCCAGTGGCGGTACGGCTCCTTACACCTATCTGTGGAGTAATGGAGCTACCAGTAGCAGCGTCAGCGGTCTGGCGGCTGGTGCATACAGTGTAATTGTACGGGATGCGAACGGTTGCCAGGCCAGCGGTTGGGTAAAAATTAGTGAACCAGCGGTGATTGTGGCGGAGCTGTCGGCCAGCACGATTGTGTGCGGCAATACAACGGGAGAAATTACGGTAGTGAGTATAGAGGGTGGTACGGCCCCCTACAGTTATCAATGGAGCAACGGCTCGGTAAGTCAGAATCTGGTGGGTGTAGTCGCGGGCTTATACAGTTTGACGGTGGCTGATGCTAATGGGTGTCTTGCCATTGGATCCGCTACGCTGGTTTTGCCAACGAATTGCTGCTCGCTGACGGCCACGGCCGGGAACGCGATTGTGGCCTGTGAAGGGGGAACCTTCAATCTGGCGGTCACAGCAGGCAACAGCACGACGGCATCGGTCGCCACCCCATTAACCTATGTTTGGAGGGGCCCTAACGGTTTTGCCGACAACACCGCAAATCCAACCATCACACCAGCCACGGCAGCGGCTGCGGGTATTTATAGTGTGACCGTTACCGATGGGGCTGGTTGTGCGGCTACGGCCAGTGTGAGTGTAACGGTTAGTTCTGCACCGTCTGCTGGCAACGATGTTATTCTGTCAATCTGTAACAACGAGACGGTTGACCTGGCAACGTATTTCACTTCTGGCGGTTCCTTTAGCGCCCTGAATGGGTCCTTGACGGGTTCCGTTTTCAATGGTATTACCTCGGGGGTTGGCTCGTTCACGGTACTCTACTCCGTGGGTGGCAACGGTTGCCCGATCGATGTGGCTATGACCACTATCATCGTCCGGGATTGTTCGGTCCCACCCTGTAACTATCCGATCAGCTCGGCGGTCGTGGACGCTACCTGCGGCAACAGCGATGGGCGGGCGACGTTTTCACTGGGGGGGCTGCCAACCACGGGCACTACCGTCGGTTATGCCTGGAGCAATGGCAAAACCGGCCCATCCGTGACCGGATTGGCAGCGGGCGTTTATTCCGTTACAGCCACTATATCCACACCTGTAGGGACCTGTACAGTTGTCGAACAAATTCAGGTTAATGAAATCGGCGGCCCGGTTGCTGAGATCGACCTGATTTCTGCCGCCGACTGTATGGGGGCCAATGGTGCCGTCGCTATTGAAATAACCAGTGGCACCGGACCGTTCCGGATTAGCTGGAATGGAGCGGCCACTGGTACGCAGACCGGTGTGAACCTGGGGACGACGACCATCCCGAATCTGGCTGCCGGACAATATACATTCGAAATTACTAGTGCAACCAGTAATACGGCTTGCTCCTCATTCCTGAGTGTAACCATTCCGCGAGACAACAGCGACCGAATTACGTTGACCGCGACTCCGACCAATGCTACCGTCTGCGGTTCGGCGACGGGTAGCATTCAGATTACGGCTACCCCCGCGGTTGGGGTAACAGGACCGTTCTCCTTCTCTCTGAATGGAGTCGAAATTGCTACCTCATCCTTGCCGACGTATATGATAAACGGCTTGCTAGCGGGGACCTATACAGTAGGAGTCAGTTCGGCCGAAGGATGTTCGGCTGCGGATGTCCCGGTTGTTATTCAGGACACCGGAGTCCCGGCCATTGCCGGCTGGACCGCCGTTGACCCGAATTGTCCGAGTGACCAGGGCAAGCTCGTGTTTGCCGGAGGGCAACCTACTGCCACGTTCCGGATCCGGGAGGCTGCTTCGGGCTCAGTTGTTGCCAATAATGTAAGCGGAGCAACCTCCACCACGCTGGTGTTACCGGCAGGTACGTACACTATTGAGCAAACGGTGACCGGATCAAATTGTGAATCCTTCACAAGCGTGACGATCAACCGTCCGGAAGGCCTGGATTTCAATGTCCAGTATACCAAGGTGACTTGTGGTCCGGGCGGAGTTGCCAACAATGATGGAAGCATTAGCATTATACAGATTTCGGGCGGAACACCACCCTATACCATCGCGGTTCGGAATGCTCAGAATCAGGTTGTCTCAAACCTGCAGGCCGTTGCGCCCGGTATTTATGCAATCCAGGTGGTTGATTCGAAAGGATGCTCGGGGGTAGAAAATGTGTTTGTAACGGTTCCGGATTGCCAGCTGGAATGTCCGGTTGTTCCGATGAATACGTTCGTCGTGGATGCCAACTGTACGGCAACCGACGGTCGGGCGGTGGCGCAATTGGGAGCCTACGATGAGAGCGAGGTCGATTATCAGTGGAGTAACGGGTTCTTTGGGAAGAATGTCAACGGTCTGGCTTCTGGGGTCTATTCGGTCACGGCGACCATTTTAACGGGTTCTTTTGTTGGTTGTGCATACGTTGAGAAGGTTAACGTTAACCAGATTAGTGGTCCGGTTGTTGCGCCGGGCATCATTAATCCATCCAGCTGTGCGGCCAATACAGGCACGGTTTCGTTTAGCATTACGAGTGGCACCGGGCCGTTTACGGTTACCTGGAGCGGAGCAATGAGTAGCTCTCGCTCGGTGAATGGAACAACGCCCTTTCAGTTTACGCAAACAGGACTGGCCCCTGGCGACTATGTCTTCACTTTCAAAGGCAGTGATTCAGACTGTCAAACGGTTCTGGATGTAACGATTCCGGTTTCTTCGAGCAGCAGTATAACCTTGACTGCAACGCCTAATCCAGCTTCGGGTTGTGGGGCACAGGATGGGTCGATTAACCTGACCGCTTCGGGAAGTGGTCCTGCGTATATATTCTCCCTGAATGGCGTTGCCTATACCTCGGTTTCCGTGAATACGGTGGTCATTCCGAACCTGCCGGCGGGTGTGTATACCGTTGGGGTAACGAGTGGGGCCAATGGTTGCGAAACCGAACGCCAGGTGATCATTCAGGAAACAGGAGCTCCGGTAGTTTCAGGCTGGAGCTCGCAAAGTGCTCTTTGTGCAACGAATAACGGAACCCTTACCTACGCCGGAGGAAGTGGTGCCGGAACGTATCGGGTATTGCTCGGTGGAACTCAGGTAGCTACAACACCAGAAAATGCAACCGGGCCCGTGGTGTATACTTTGCCTCAGGGGATTTACACGGTCGAATTGACGAATGGCACCTGTACATCGTTCCAGAACTTTACGATTACCGGCCCAGAAGGCATTGATTTCAACGTTCAATACGTCGCCGAAACCTGCGGGCCGGGCGGTGTTGGCAATGGCAATGGTATTCTCAATGTTATTCAGATAAACGGCGGGACTGCGCCCTATACGGTTTTGGTCATCAACAATAAGGGACAAAGCTTTGCCGGGCCCAACCTTACCAATCTGCTGGCGGGTAACTATTATGTATCCGTTGTGGATGCCAATGGTTGTCCGGGCAACGAGGATGCTCTGGTGACGGTACCGCCCTGTGCTTTGAAATGTCCCCCACTGGCGTTCAATACATCCGTGGTGGATACTAAGTGCGGGGAAGCGAGTGGCAGCGCCATTGCCGAATTGCTGAATATGCCATCGGGTGCGACCCCGACCTACCAATGGAGCAATGGACAAAATGGCCCAACGATTTCCGGCCTGACATCAGGCGTATACTCCGTAACGGCTACGTTGTTTGCCGATAACACGATTTATGCGGGTTGTATGTATGTCGATACGATCACGGTGAACGACATCAGTGGGCCGATCGCCAGTGTTTCGGCAACGGCGGGTGCCAGCTGTACAACGGCCAACGGGTCGGTTGCTCTGAATATTCAGGGCGGTACAGCCCCCTATACTATTTCCTGGACCGGGGCGGCTTCGGGTTCTCAAAACGCTGCCAATGCGGGCTTGCTGAATATTGCCGGTTTGCCAGCGGGTAGCTATGTTTTCACCGTAACGGGTAGCAATTCAACCTGTAAATCGCTGATTGATGTCGTGATTCCGACCCGGACGCCCAATGGATTTACCCTGGCCGTCAATCCAACGGCAGCCAGTGGCTGTGGGGCTTCGGATGGAAGGCTAACAATATCTGTTTCTGGCGGTACTGGGCCCTTTACCTACAGTGTTAATGGCTATGTTCAGGGGGTAAGTGCCACCCGGACGTTCTCGGTGCAGAGCTTGCCGGCAGGGGTCTATGCCGTGGAGGTAATGGATGCCAACGGATGCGTCGTCAATCGTGAAAACGTGTTGATCAACCCGGCTGGTCCATCTACGATTGCGGGTTGGACTGCTGCCAATGCGCTTTGTCCGGCTGAAAATGGTACCATCCAATTTGCAGGTACGGGCGTAGCCTCCGATGAATATGTTGTCACGATTGCCGGGACAGCCACCGAAATTGGTCATACAGCCGGGAATGTGGCCGCTTCGTATTCGGTTCCCGGAGGAACTTATCTGATTTCGAAAACGACGTCTACCTCTTGTGTGTCGGTAACCACCGTTACCGTTACCCAACCAGATGGACTGGATTTCAATATTCAATACCAGAACCCAAGCTGTGCCGCGCCGGCATCGGGTAGCCTGGCGGTTGTTCAACCCGTTGGAGGTACTGCCCCGTATACGTATACGGTCACGGGAGCAACGGGCGTGGTGACTGACTTAACGGCCTTGACCTCGGGCAGCTATACTGTAACCCTGGGTGATAGCCGTGGTTGTACATTTGCCAATGTGGTGACGCTGACGGGTGGTGCCAATCTCACGCTGACGGCGTCGACTACACCAACCGTAGTATGTATCGGGCAGCCCATCAATCTCAGTGCCGTGGCCCTTGGCGGAACTGCTCCACTCACGTACAGCTGGACAGGATCGGATGGCTTTGTCCAGACCGGGCAGGCAGTAACCGCAACAGCTACGACCAGTGGAATTCATACGTATACTGTAGTTGCAACGGATGCCAACAATTGTACTACCGTACAATCGACCACGGTGACGGTGGGTAGCGCTCCGGTTGCAACGGCAACTCCGGCGACCATCTGCGTTGGGGAGACAGTTACGCTGGAAGCTACCGCAGGGGGAACGAGCTATTCCTGGAGTGGCCCGAATTTCTCGACAGTAACCAGCCTGCCAACAGCCATCATTACGAATGCGCAGCTAAGTAACGCCGGAGTTTATTCGGTAGTCATTACGGGAGGCAACGGCTGTACAGGAGTAGCCTCGACCACGGTAACCATAAACCAGCTGCCAAGCGTGACCGCGCTCGTTAGTAGCGGCTCGGTCTGCGTAGGGGGCAGTTTTGTATTAAACGCATCCGCTACTCCAGCCGGTAGCTATACCTTCACCTGGGGTGGTCCGAATAATTTTACAGCGACCGGGGCAAGTGTAACCATTACCAATGCACTGGCGACGGCTAGCGGCAGTTATACGGTCGTTGCTACTTCTGCCACAGGATGTAGTTCGTCGGCGGTGATGACTGACCCAATAACGGTAACGGTTTGCTGCCAGGGTTTTGGGCTAAATGTCGTTGCGACGAACGCACACTGTGGTCAGAGTGATGGTGGGGCGACGGTGACGGCCAGTGGGGGTACGGCTCCCTATAGCTACGCGTGGAGCGACGGTGCAACGAATGCCGTGTTGACAGGTGTAGCCCCGGGTAGCTATAGTGTGATAGTGACCGATGCGGTGGGTTGTAGCACAACAGCACTGGCGATCATCGGCAACGTGGAAGGACCGCAGTTAGCCGTTGTGTCGACAACGCCAGCTACGTGTCTGGGAGCCACGGGTGCAGCCAGTGTGGTGGCAACGGGTGGTACGGCCCCCTACACGTATTTATGGGATACGGGTGCATCGGGTGCTGCTGTCGGCGGTCTGGTGGCGGGTGTATATAGTGTAACGGTAATGGATGCGACGGGTTGTTTCGATGTCATCTCGGTGGAAGTGGAAAGCACCCCGGGTGACCTGACAACTGTGGCGTCCAGTACAGCCTCGGCTTGTGGGCAGGCGATAGGTGTAGCGAGTGTGACGGCCAGTGGCGGCACGGCTCCTTATAGTTATTTGTGGAATACGGGTGCTACCACAGCCAGCGTAAGCGGCCTGGTAGCGGGCGTTTATAATGTGGTGATAACAGATGCGAATCAATGCTCAGTATCGGCCACAGTGACAATTAATGATCTTGCAGGGCCGACGTTAGTAGCCAGCGGAACAGCGGTGAGTTGTACTGGCAGTAGTACTGGTACAGCCCTGGCGGTGGTCAGTGGGGGTACGGCTCCCTACAGCTACCTGTGGAGCACTGGGGCCACGAGTGCCAGTGTGAGCGGGTTGCTGGCAGGCGTCTACAGTGTGGTGGTCACCGATGCCAACGGCTGTAAAGTGAGTGGGGCGGTATCGGTGACGCAACCGGCGGCTTTGGTGGGAGAGTTATCTGCCAGCACGCTTGCCTGTGGCAGTACGACGGGCACTATCACGCTGGTAAGCCTTCAGGGCGGTAGGGCTCCTTACACCTATCTGTGGAGTAATGGCGCGACGAGTGCGAGTCTGCAGGGTGTGGCTGCGGGCGTCTACAGTCTGACGATCACCGATGCCAATGGGTGTGTGGCGGTGGGATCGGCTACGCTGGTGCTACCAACGGATTGCTGTGAATCACGGGATATTTCCCTGGTAGGAGTCAATCCGCAGTGTGGTCAGGCCAACGGCAGGTTGACAGCAACGTTGTCGGGCACGCTGGCCGGGGGAAGTGTAGTCACAAGCACCTGGCGGAATGTAGCGACCAATGCGGTGGTGGCGACGAATGGATGGAGTGTCAGTGGCTTAGCGGCCGGAAGTTATAGTGTGAGTGTGACGGTGACGAGTGGGTCGGCGGTGTGCAGCTACAGTGCGGTGACCTCGTTGAGTGAAGTCGACGGAGCCGAGGTGAATGTGCTTTCGACAACACCCTCGGCCTGTGCTGCCAGTACAGGAGTGGCTAGTCTGAGTGTGACCGGCGCGGGTAGCCTGACGGTCAGTTATGCCGGGGCCGGCACGGGTAATGTAGTGGTCAGTTCGGGGGTAGTGAGTCTGTCGGGTCTGTCGGCCGGTTTGTACAGTGTGACGGTTCAGGATGCCAACGGCTGTACATCGGTGACGGACTTTGTGATCGAGTCGGCGGGTGCAGTGAGCCTTAACCCGGTGGCAGTGGCCACTGCCAGTTCCTGTACCGGTTCGACGGGCAGTGTGACGGTGAGTTGGGGGGCGGTTGCCGGTGTGAGCAGTTATAGTGTGAGCGTAGGTGGTCAGTCGGCGGTAGTGACGGGCACGAGTGCGACGTTCGCCGGTCTGTCAGGTGGCAGTTACCCGGTGACGGTCTCGATTGCGAATAATGCATCCTGCGGCAGTTCGACGACGGCGGTGACAGTTCCGGTGACGGGCGGTCCAGCGCTGGCGGTGATGACGATACAACCAGTGTGTGCGGGTAGTTCCGGTGTAATCAATGTGGTGAATCCGCAGGCTGGGGTTGTGTATGATCTATACGCGCTGGGTAGTGGCTTGGTGAGCAGTGGTACGAGTTTCACAGTGGGCGAAGGTCCTTACGAGGTGCGGGCCTCCGTATCGGGTTGTAGCAGCAGTACGGTAGTGAGTCTGATGGCGCCGGAAGGCATCGACTTCAATGTCTCGGTGCGGAACGGTTCCTGTGGGACGGCAGGCAGTCTGACGGTGGTCAATCAGCGGGGCGGCACGGGTGTGCTGACAACGGTGGTAACGGGCGCATCGGGCGTAGTGTCGAACCTGAACAGTCTGGCAGCGGGCAGCTATACCGTCGTGGTGAGTGATGCCAATGGGTGTTCAGCCAGTCAGGTCGTATCGGTGACGGGCAGTGTAGCCCCGCCATCGGTGAATGTGGTGACTACCAATGCGCACTGTGGTCAACCGGATGGTAGTATAATCATTACTGCCAGCGGGGGCACGGCTCCGTATCAATATATGTGGAATACGGGAGCCGTCAGTAGCAGCTTAAGTGCGTTGTTGCCGGGTAGCTATACGGTGACGGTGACGGATGCGGCTGGTTGTAGTACGACGCAGACGGTTGCTATCGGGAATGTGGACGGGCCTCAGGTAACGGTTCTGTCAATCACCCCGGCGACCTGCGTAGGAACCAATGGGGCAGCCAGTGTGACGGCGACCGGGGGAACAACTCCGCTGAGTTATGTGTGGAGTACTGGGGCCACGGGCAGCACTCTGAGTGGTGTGACAGCTGGTGCCTACAGCGTGACGGTAACCGACGGAGCTGGTTGTTCAGATGTGATACTGGTGACGATACCCAGTGTGCCGGGTAGTCTAACCAGCACCATCAGCAGCACGGCTTCGGCCTGTGGTCAGGCTATCGGCACGGCAACGGTAACGGCGACAGGTGGCGCGGTCCCACTGAGTTATAGATGGAATACTGGAGCCACGACCAGCAGTATCAGCGGGTTAGTGGCCGGCGTATATAGTGTAACGGTAACGGACGGTAATGGTTGTATGGTTACCAACAGTGTGACGGTGAACGACCTGTCCGGACCGAGCGTAACGGCAAGCTTTACGGCAGTGATGTGTAACGGTTCGGCGACGGGCGTAGCTCTGGCGGTGGCCAGCGGGGGTACAGCTCCCTACAGCTACCTGTGGAGCACTGGGGCCACGAGTGCCAGTGTGAGCGGGTTGCTGGCAGGCGTCTACAGTGTGGTGGTCACCGATGCCAACGGCTGTAAAGTGAGTGGGGCGGTATCGGTGACGCAACCGGCGGCTTTGGTGGGAGAGTTATCTGCCAGCACGCTTGCCTGTGGCAGTACGACGGGCACTATCACGCTGGTAAGCCTTCAGGGCGGTAGGGCTCCTTACACCTATCTGTGGAGTAATGGCGCGACGAGTGCGAGTCTGCAGGGTGTGGCTGCGGGCGTCTACAGTCTGACGATCACCGATGCCAATGGGTGTGTGGCGGTGGGATCAGCTACGTTGGTGCTACCAACAGACTGTATACCCTGTGAGAAACCGGTGTTGACGGTAATGGGTCCGGTTTGTGACACAGCTACCAATACGTATTCCATCCATTACATTGCCAGTATAGGAGCCATTGTCACGGCTAACGTGGGTACGATCAATACGGTTACACAAATGATCACCGGTATCCCTGCGGGGCAGAATTTGATCGTGACCGCTACCAGTTCCTGTAGCGGTATTACCAGTTCGACGGTCGTGGCTCCCAACTGTACGGTGCCGGTTGGCTGTACACTGACGGCCGGTTTATCCGTAGGTCAGGCCGTCTGTCTCGATGGTACGACTTATCTGGTGAGTGTGACGGCTAATTCAGGAGCTACCCTGAGCGTCTCGGGTGGTACAATTAATGGTAACGTAATAACGGGCACGGTGGGTACAAGTGTAACGGTCGTTGCCAACGTGGCAGGATGCGACTCGCAGACCGCCATCATTGCCAGTCCGGTATCGTGTACGACAGCCTGTGTCAATCCGTTAGTGAGTATAGCCGGAACCGTCTGTGGTGTTAATAGCTACAGTGTGAAATACACGGCACCGGCCGGGGTGACTGTGACTTCGAGCGTGGGTCTTGTCAAAGCAGGCACGCAGACTATTACGAATATTCCGTTGAATACGCCGGTGAGCTTAACAGTAGCCAACGGCAGTTGCCCGGCGCAGATTATTGATATCGCTGCGCCGACGAACTGCCCGCCTTGTATGGCACCGGTTCTGACGGTATCAGGTCCGGTTTGTAACACGGTGACCGGTACCAGCTACAGTGTGACTTATACAGTCAGCATGGGAGCTAGTGTTACGGCCAGTTCGGGCACGATCAATACCGCAACACAAACCATTAGTGGCCTTGCCGCAGGCACCAATATCGTGATCACGGCCACGAGTGCCTGTGGGGCCGTGACCAGCACGACGGTGCTGGCACCCCAGACGTGTACACCACCCGTGGGATGTACGGCGCTGGCGGAGTTGTCGGTGGGCCAGGCCGTCTGTGTGAATGGAGCCAGCTATATTGCCAGTGTAACGGCAACAAATGGTGCGGTTTTGACAGTCTTCGGCGGTACGGTTCTCAATGGGGTCGTATCGGGCGTGGTAGGCACGAACGTGACGGTCGTTGCCACGATGGCCGGCTGTAATTCGGTGAGTGCGGTCGTTGCCAGCCCGGAATCATGTACAGCGACCTGTACTATTCCCCTGGTGAGCATTGCTGGCACGAGTTGCAACGGAACAACTTACAGTGTGAAATATACCGCCCCGGTTGGGGTAACGGTGATAGCCACATCGGGTGTGGGTGTTCTAAATACGGTAACGCAGACCATTGCCGGCATTCCGCTCGGAACGCCGGTCAGTATCACGGTTTCGAATGGAACCTGTGAGGCTCAGGTGATTGAAATTGCCGCCCCGACAAATTGCCCGGGCTGTAGCCTTGCAGCGACCATAGCCGCCAATACGCCGGTGGTTTGCGTGGGCAGCCCATTAAGCCTGTCCGTAACGGTGAGTCCGGCAGGATCCTATACCTATGTGTGGAGTGGGCCTAATTTCAGTACAACAACAACGTTGCCGACGGCAGGCATTGCCAGCTCAGCCCTAGTCAATAGCGGCATCTATACGGTCTTGATCACGAATGCGGATGGGTGTACGGCTACAGCGTCAACGTCGACATCTGTGACTGTAGCACCACTTCCGCCGGCTGTGAGCAACATCCTGTTATCGATCTGCAACAATGAGTTCGTTGATTTATCAACCCGCTTCCCGGCAGGGGGTACATTTGCGGAACTGACCAGTAGCAACGCGTTGACTGGGTCAATCTTTAACGGCATCGTTTCGCAGGCGGGGACCTTCCGCGTGCTGTATACATCGGCCGTGACCGGTTGCGGCAGTGCGACGGCAGTAGCGACGATTGTTGTCCGGAGTTGTAGCCCACCACCCTGTAACTTCCCGATCAGCACGGCGGTTGTCGATGCCAATTGTGGCGCCAACGATGGACGCGCTCAAGCCCTTGTGGGTGGGTTACCAGCCGGTTCATCGGTTGGGTATAACTGGAGCAATGGCGCGAGTGGGCCGCAGATTACTGGTTTGGTCGCAGGGGTTTACTCGGTAACGGCTACGGTTACAAATGTACCAGGATCGACTTACCTGAACGGATGTATCGTTGTCGACACGGTGAACGTCAACGACATGGGCGGTCCGGTCGTTGTTCAAGCCGGTGTTATCGGCGCTAGTTGTCCGGCAAATAACAATGGTCAGGTGACGCTGAACGTTCAGACAGGAACCGCACCGTTCGTGATTTCGTATACCGGACCGGTCAGCGGTTCGCTGACAGCGGCTAATCTGGGGAATCAGACGGTGACCGGTTTGCCGGCGGGTAATTATGTGTTCCGAATCACCAGTACCGTCAATGGGGAAAGTTGCTCGGGCTACCTGCCGGTTCATATCCCACGTGATGATTCCGGACGGATTTCGGTGACGGCAACGCCGACGAACACCACAACTTGTGGATCGCCAACCGGTCGTATTCAGTATACTGTAACCCTGCAACCAGGTGTAACAGCCCCCTTTACCTACCTGCTCAATGGTCAGGTAGTCGGGACTTCGTCATTACCGACCTTTACGCTGAATAATGTAGTGGCTGGTTCGTATGTGGTCAGTGTGGTCAGTGCGGATGGTTGTACGGCGGCTGAAGTGCCGGTGCTTATTGAGGACGCTGGTGCCCCCGCTGTAACGGGCTGGACAGCAACCGATGCGACCTGTCCGAATGATGTTGCTACGCTGGTATATGCCGGCGGGCAACCCGCTACCACGCAATATAGAGTGACCAGCGTTGAAACCGGAGGCACCGTGGCAACAGTAGGAGGTAACCAGGCAAGAACGCTGGTGCTGAGCGCCGGTTCCTACGCAATCATCCGGACAAGTACGGTCGATAATTGTACCTCGGTGGACACGCTTATCATCAACGGTCCGACGGGGCTGGACTTCAACGTTCAGTACACGGCAGCTACCTGCTCACCGGATGGCTCGGCCCAGGCCGATGGGAAAATCCGGGTAGTGCAGATCGAAGGGGGCGAGGCTCCGTATACGGTCCGGATTCTCGATAGCAACAATGCTGTGGTGAGCAATGCAAATGTGCTGGCGGCCGGAAACTATGTCGTCGAAGTACGCGATGCGAATGGTTGTGCAGGGATTCAACAATTGCTGATCACGATTCCGGACTGTCAGAAAATTTGCCCTGCCTTGCCGCTCAATACCGTGGTCGTCGATGCCAATTGCGGTACCAGCGACGGAACGGCGACAGCTTCATTGGGCGGTTTATCGGCGGGAAGTTTCGTGAACTACACCTGGAGCAATGGACAAAATGGCCCGACCGCTTTCGGCTTGAGCTCCGGCGTTTATAACGTTACTGCAACTGTATCGGCTTCACCGGAAGGCAGTTCCGTCGGTTGTCAGTACGTTGGCACTGTTAACGTCAACGAAATTGGCGGTCCGATTCCTGCCGTCCTGGCCATTACGCCATCACGCTGCTCGGTCAATACGGGTATGGTATCGCTGAGCATTGCTGCTGGTACGGCTCCGTACACGGTTAGCTGGACTGGTCCGGTCAGTGGTACGCAGGCGGCTCCAAACCCGTCGTCCGTCCTGATTTCTAACCTGGCACCGGGGAGCTACACCTTTGTCGTAACCGGAGCGGGTTCCGGTTGTAAAGGCGTGATGAATGTCACGGTACCGGTTTCTACTTCTGCCGATATGACGGTGACGGTAACGCCGACTAACGTGGGTAGCTGCGACGCCAGCAACGGTCAGCTTGCCATCACGGTTTCTGGCGGTACGCCAAACTATAATTTCACACTGAACGGTACTCCGTATAGTACGCAGGCATCCGGTTTGCTGACGATTCCCAATCTGCCAGCCGGTTATTACACCATCGGTGTGACGGCGGCCAATGGGTGTACGACGTCTATCCCGACTACCATCGCAACAACGGGTGGACCGGCTGTGGCGGGTTGGACGGCACAAAATGCCCTCTGCCCGGATAATACGGGAACCTTAACGTTCGCGGGTGGTCAGGCGGCAACGGTTAGCTACCGGGTGTTGCTCGGTGGAACGACCCTGATTGCGACGGTACCTGGCAATACGGCCACGACCCTTGCGGTTTCCCGTGGTACGTACGTCATCGAACGGCGGGACAATACTTGTATCAGTTCGTACCAATCGTTCACCATCAACTCACCGGATGGTATCGACTTTAACGTACAGTACATTGGTGAAACCTGTGCGCCGGGTGGTGCCAGCAATCACGACGGTAAAATTCAGGTGGTGCAGATTAGTGGAGGTACACAGCCCTATACCGTCACGGTACTGAACAGCCAGAACCAGATTGTAAGTAACCTGAATGCCCTGGCTGCCGGTGCCTACACCGTCCGGGTGACCGACGCAAACAGTTGTACCGGGATTAGCAGTGTGCTGATTACAGTACCACCCTGCCCGCAACTGTGTCCGAACCTGAGTTTCGACAAAACCGTACTGGATACCCAATGTGGCACAGCGGGCGGTACGGCAACGGCTACACTGCTGGGCACTCCGGCTGGTTCCTTTGTAACCTATCTGTGGAGCAATGGCCAGAATGGATCAACCATTACGGGTCTGGCATCCGGAACGTACAGCGTCACGGCGACGGTAACGACGCAGAACGGTGTTTACAACGCATGTCAGTATGTGGATGTCATCCATGTGAGTGAAATCGGTGGGCCGGTTGTGAACCTGAACATGACCACGGGTGCCAGCTGTACGGCCTCAAACGGTAGTGCGGTTCTGACGATCGCGGGTGGAATGGCTCCCTATACGGTGGCCTGGACGGGCGCGGCAGTTGGAATGCAAGCCGTAGCAAGCGCCGGGCCCGTCCTGATCAACGGTCTGCCTGCGGGAGACTATGTCTTCTCTGTTTCGGGAGGGACAACCACTTGCCGGTCGATTGTGGAGGCGACAATTCCTCATAACGATACGACCGTCATGCAGGTAACCGCGACGGCAACGGATGTTTCAGGTTGCGGTGCCAGCAATGGCTCGATTACCCTGAACGTGTCCGGCGGAACCGCTCCGTTTATTTACACGGTCAACGGGTATATCACCCTGACGACCAGCAGCCGTACACCGGCCTTTCCGAATCTGCCGACCGGTTCGTATGCGGTGACCGTCCAGGATGCCAATGGTTGTTCGGTGGCTAAAACCAATATCCTGATCAATACGCAGGGCACTACGCCAATTGCGGGCTGGTCGAAAACCGACGCACAGTGTGCCAGCAGTTCAGGGACGCTGGTCTACGTACCAACCCCCGGTATCGCTACTGACCAGTATGTTGTCCGCCTGGCCGGTTCGAATACGGTGATGGGTCAGACGACAGGAAATGTGCCCCTGACGCTGAATGTACCGGGAGGAACCTATTTGGTAACCCGGACAAGTTCGAACTCCTGCGTGGTGGCTGATACCCTGATTGTGATCCAGCCGACTGGATTGGAAATCAATGTGCAGTATGGTCAGCCGACCTGTACATCGATGACGAGCGGTAGCATTGCGGTTGTGCAGATCAGTGGTGGTACCGCACCGTACACGACCACAGTGACCAGCGCCAGTGGTGTCGTCGCGAATCTGACGACCTTGGCTGCCGGCAGCTATACCGCAACGGTAACGGATGCCCACGGTTGTACGATCAGCCAGGTGGTGAGTTTGACACTCGGCGATTGTGCCGCTTGTCTCGACGCCTATGTTTACCTGCAGGGAGCTCTTGTCAATGACATTGGCGTTTGGCCAACAAATCCGGTAACCAATGGTGCCGGTGAACCGCTGATGCGTGATGATTTGAGAGCGCTTGGTATCATTCCGCTCCAGGACCCCTACCGGATGGCGCCCTACAATTCGACGTATACCCATGTGGCTAATCCGTATAGTGAAACGATCGTGAATCCGGCTGTAGCCCTGGCTGATCGGGGTGAGAACTCGGTCGTTGACTGGGTGTTCCTGGAATTCCGCAGTAAGGCGAATCCATCAGTTGTTCAGTATACGCGCTCAGCGCTTGTATTGAGAAATGGGAAAATTGTGGATGTTGACGGCTTATCCTGCCTGAACATCAGTCACATGAATGCGGATGATTATTATGTTGCCGTTCGGCATCGGAACCACCTGGGGGTCATGACGCAAACCACGCGTCGGCTGGGTCTGGGGGCGCCCACGATGACTGTCGACTTCCGGAAACTAACGCCCACCGAAATATGGCATGATACCGATCCCAATTCTGCCGCCCTGTATGGTAACGTTGAAAGACGCGATATCTCATGGGCACCGGGCTACTACGTTTTATGGGGCGGAAATGCGGATCGAAACGACCGTACCGTATTCCAGGGACAACTAACGGATGTGGATGAGGTGTTCAACCAGGTCATCACGAGTCCAGGTAACATATTGAACGCGAATTCGTACGTCCTCAATGGCTATCATAGTGCGGATGTAAACATGAATGGTGTCACGATCTTCCAGGGGCAGAATAATGAAACGGATATCATCTTTAACATCATGATTGAGCATCCGAGGAACATTCTGAATTCGAACTCATTCAATATCATAGAGCAATTGCCATGATGAGTGTTACTGGAAGAATAGCTAATAAGATGACAATGAGTACCAAGCAAAAAGACTCTACCAAAATGAGAACGTGGATCATGGTGCAAGAGAGAGTATGGGTGATATTACTGATAGCGCTGAGCAGCTTGTTCAGCCCTATCACGTTCGCCCAGAATGTCCCGGGTTGCGATGCGTTGGGGACATTACCCGTCGCCGATTTTCGGTTAACGTATGATCTCGTTACGAACCGGTATACGGCCTGGTATGTCCCTACGAGCAGCACACCAAACCGCCTTACGTCGGGGCAATTCACGATTGTTACCACAAACGGGTTCACAACGCCAGGGGGCAATGGGAGAGATGCTCCTTTCCAGATAACCAATATCAATGGTGCCTGGGCGGATCAGGTCTTTGATAATGAGTTTATTGCTAGTGTTGGCGCAACTCCTTTATCGACATTGAATGGCTTCACCGTTCATCAGGTTGGGAAAGCGGTGTTCGGCGACGATGTCGATCCAGATGGGCCTACGGGTCCTCTGGATAGTAATTCCCCGACTACGGCTGGTGTGCCCGTTCCGCTATTCTCTTTTCCGGGTAAAGGATGCGTATCGTTGGTACGAATTCTGGTCAACGGCGAGCCGATCCAGCAGCAGATGTTTTCGGTATTTGGGAATAACTTCAATAACCAGTTAAGTTATACGGTATCCCGGAATGCGGGCTCGACAACCGCGAACCGCTATTGTAAAAATGCTCCGGAGAATAGTATAAATGTAATCCTTCCTGATATACAGGATGACCTTCAAACCGTATGTGCGACTTCTACCTCTTATTCCAATAATTATTTTACGCAGGTATTCCGTAACTGGGATCCGGCTGGTCTACCGGCCGGGACATCGGTGGTCCCCACCAATGCGCAGCAGTGGTCCGGTTTTACGGTAAGCCCTTCTTCGTTATCGGCCAACGTGTCGATTAACCCGACGACCGGCGCCTATACCGTTTCCTTCCCGCAGGTGGGCGGGGTTACGCAACCGGGTTCGTTAACAATTTGTAACACCCTGCGGGATAGTTGTAATACCGCAACCGACCAGGCGTGCGTCATCGTCTCGTGGCTTAGTTCCGGCCAGGTGTCAATTACAAATACTCCGACGGTCTGTCTTTCGAACGGTAGCGCCGTTGTCTCGTTGAGCGCAACCGACGGTTTTTCTTCTTACAACTGGATAGGTCCGGGCCTGGCGGCTTCGACGGGTAACCCGGTAACGGCTACCCTGTCGGCTGCGGGGGTGTATTCTTATACGGTTGTTGCGACCAGCGGACAATCCTGTACGGCTTCTAATACGACATCTGTGACGGTGTTGAATGCCGCTACCATCGCCAGTATTACCCCTGCAAATCCCACGTCTTGTTTAGGAACGGATGGATCGGTTACCCTGAATGGGTTAACTGCGGGCCAAAACTATTCCATTGTCTATACACAGAACGGCGCTAATCCGGTCACGCAACCACTCACCGCCAATGGTTCCGGACAGATTGTTGTCTCTGGATTGTCGGCTGGGGTCTATTCATTTACGGTTTCCAATGATGTGTGTACAAGTACATTATCAACTACTTTAACGGATCCTAATCCGCCGGTTGCCCCGACCATTACGGTAAGTCCTTCACTGACGATCTGTCTGGGGAGCAGTTTAACCTTAACCGCAGAGGGTATGGCGGGGGCCAGCTTTACCTGGACAGGTACGAATCTATCGCAAACAACCAGTAATCCGGTGACGGTTTCACCAGCAACGTCGGGGGCCTTTGTTTATACCGTGACCCAAACTGTGGGTGGTTGTACGTCCGCGCCGACCAATGTGACCGTTACGGTCAACCCGGCTCCGAGCGTAACACCGACCGCAAGCTCTGCGACGGCCTGTGTTGGCAGTAGTTTTGTCTTAGCAGCAACCGCTTCCGGCGGTACGCCGAATTATATCTATACCTGGACTGGTCCCAATTATTCCACAACGACGACGGTTAATTCGGCGACGGTTTCCAACGCGACAGTGGCCAATGCCGGAAGCTATTCCATTATCATTACGGATGCGAACGGGTGTTCCGCAACGGCAGTAACGCCGGTTTCCGTCAGTGTGATCAACTGCTGTTCGCTGACGGCCACGGCTTCGGCCAGTCAAACCGTCGTTTGTGCAGGAACCAGCGTAACCCTGGCGGCCCTGACGTCCGGCGCTATTGGAGCCTTGAGTTATCAGTGGACGCCCAACGTAACGCCGGGCAACAGCCAGAGCGTGGTTGTTACCCCCGTTGGCACCGCAACCTACACGGTAGTCGTAACGGATTCGGGTGCGCCCAATTGTGTTCAGACTGCGACCGTCACCCTAACTGTTAATCCATCGCCGGTGGTGACCATTACTCCGCTGTCGGCCACGATTTGCGCCGGAAACAGCATTCAACTGACCGCCAATGTAACAACCGGGACGGTTCCACCGTATTCGTACGTCTGGAGTGGCCCCAATTTCTCGGCCAGCACGACGGGCAACACCGTTAGCATTCCCAATGCCACCGCTGCTAATAATGGCAATTATACCGTAACGATTACCGATCAAAACAGTTGTACGGCTACGGCAACAACACCTATTGCGGTAACTGTTACGCCCTTGCCGACATTTACCCTCGTTCCGTCCAATCCGACTTCCTGCTCCGGCACCAACGGTAGCGTTACGATCACCGGGTTGACGAGCGGTCAGCTTTATACCATTAGTTATAATCAAAACGGTGGAACGTCGGTTTCGATGACCCAAACGGCTGCCGGCGGACAAATTGTAATCGGTTCATTGTCGTCGGGTGTGTATTCCGTCACGGTTTCACAGAATGGCTGCGCAGCTGTTCCGCAATCTATTACTTTAACCGATCCGAATCCGCCAATTCCGCCTGTAATTACCGTGTTACCGTCTTCGGCTATTTGTCTGGGGAACTCGGTGACGCTTTCCGCCAATGGGACAAACCTGCAATGGACCGGAATGAATCTGTTACCGATCACGGGAAGTCCCGTGACGGCAACACCGGGTACATCGGGCAGTTTTGTCTATACCGTCACCCAGACGGTTGGGGGGTGTATATCCCTGCCTGCCAGCGTGACGATCCTGGTGAATCCTGCCCCCAGCATTGCGAATCTTTCGGCTCCGCCAACCTGCGTGGGGCAGTCACTAAGTCTATCGGCCACGGTTTCGGGCGGTACGCAACCCCTCACGGTGAATTGGCGGACACCCGACGGATTGACTTTAACCGGAAATCCGCTGAACCGTGCCAATGCCCAGATGAGCATGGCGGGTACATATACCGCTATTGTCAGTGGTGGCAGCGGTTGTACGGCGACCCAGACGGTTAGCACAACAGTGGGCGAGAACCCTACTGTGCAGGTGCAACCGCAGCAAGCCTGCGCGGGTGGTAACGTAACCTTAACGGCTACGGGGGGAGCTGTGAATTACCTATGGATCGGTCCCAACGGGTTCACGGCTACCGGGCAGGTCGTTACCCTAACTGGCGTTGATGCCACCGATGCCGGTAGTTATACCGTAACGGTAATGGGGGGAAATGCCTGTACGGGGACGGCTGTCGGTTCTGTAATTGTGAATCCGGCACCGATCGTAAAGGCTGATTTTGTTTCGGCCTCCGTTTGCGTGGGTAGTACCGTACATTTGCTTGGCGATGTAACAACGGGAACCGTGCCACCGTATTCCTATAGCTGGTCTGGTCCCAACGGCTTTGCTGCAACGATTCAGAATCCCAGCATTCTTTCCGCTCAGGTAAGCAATAGTGGCAGTTATACCTTTGCCGTAACCGAGGCGAACGGGTGTAGCGCCACGGCCACAACACCGGTTTCAGTGACTGTTGCTGACTGCTGCCCTCCGCGATTGGTCCAGATTTCAATAACGGCGCAGGACCCGGCTTGTGGAAGTAGTACCGGTAGCGCGACGGCTACCCTGCTACCCGCTTCACCGGGGGGCGCAACTGTAACCTATCGTTGGGAAAACGCGACTACCAATACAGTAGTAGGTACTTCCGCGATCCTGTCTGGTGTAGCCGCGGGGGTTTATTCCGTAACCATTACCGAAACAAGTGGTAATTGCGTACAAAGCTTCACCAGTACAGTGTCGATTAGTGAAACACCCGGTCCGGATGTCGATCTGGCCAGTGTCAGTGGTGCGAATTGCGGAGCCGCCAACGGTAGTGCCCAACTGATCATTGCCGGTGGGACAACCCCCTATTCCATTAGCTGGACGGGGCCGAGCAGCGGTAGTACGACGAGTTCGGCGAGTCCGGTGCAGATCACGGGCCTGATGGCGGGTAACTATATCTTTACGGTCACCGGCGTTGGCAGTACCTGCCGTGGCATTCAGGCGGTAACGGTTCCGCTTTTGCCAACCAGTTTAAGCCTGACGGAAGCGGTCTCACAGCCGGTTACTTGCGGTACCTCCGGTACGGTAGTTGTGAGCTGGAATTCAGTCGGTGGTCCTTACCAACTCACCGTCGACGGGGTTGCTACTTCGGTAAGCGATACCACTCAAACCCTGATTCTGGGTGCGGGTACGCATAGTATTCAGATTGCCAGTGGTAACCCACTCTGTGTTTCGGATAGCAGGGTGGTTATTATCAACCCGGTTCCGGCTCCGGCGGTCGCGGGCTGGGCTATCGAGCAGCAACCACTCTGTGCGGGTCAGTCGGGCGTAGTCACATTTGCGGGGGGGCAATCAGTGACGACTCAGTATACGATTTCTTTCTTGGGTGGTGGACTAGTGGGAACTACAGCGGGGAATATTGCGCGGAGTTATACACTGGGAGCTGGGGTTTACGAAATAACCCGGATTGAGCCCAATGGCTGTCTTTCGTCCCAAATCTTCGAGATTATAGCACCCGCGACCGTCAACTTTAATTTTCAAACCACTCCTGGAACCTGTGGACAGGGAGGAAGCCTAATGGTGACGAACATCACGGGCGGAACACCCGGTTTTTCCATTGCCTACAGCGGGCCGGTTTCGGGTACCATGACGGAAGGCTCTGGCGTAACCGGTTTACCAAATGGCGTTTATACGGTTACCGTTACGGATTCAAGAGGGTGTTCAACAAGCCGTTCGGTCGCTATCACGGTGAGCCCGTCATTGAATGTAATCGCTGCCATCAGTAGTGCCACAGCCTGTGTTGGTGGAAGTTTCGTACTGACGGTCAATGTGACACCGACGGGCAGCTATACCTATACCTGGAGCGGACCAAATAACTTCACTGCCAGTGGAGCGGTGGTGACCGTTGGCCCGGCTGCGTTGACCCATAGCGGAAGCTATACGGTGGTAGTAACTTCTGCAGAGGGGTGTTCGACTACGCAGGTTACAGCAACGTCCATCACGGTTGCTGTTTGCCAGCCGCCCTGTACCCTTGGATTGAATCTCGTTTCGACCAGCGCGCATTGTAATCAGGCGGATGGTCAGGCAACGGTAACCGCCAGCGGGGGTAGCGGAAACTATATCTATCATTGGAGCACGGGAGGTCTAACGCCGACGATAGCGGGACTGGTCTCCGGCATTTACTCGGTAACGGTGACGGATGCGGCCAATAGCACCTGCTTCTCCACCACAACAGTTGCAGTCGGTAATGAAGGCGGTCCGCAACTATCACTGCTCTCTAGCACCCCGGCAACCTGTGCTGGCGCAACGGGAGCCGCTAGTGTAACCGCAACGGGTGGAAATCCCGGGTACGCCTACCAATGGAGCAATGGAAGTTTGACGAATACCATTAGTGCGGTTATGGCGGGTGTTTATAGCGTAACGGTGACCGATCAGAATGGGTGTAAAGACGTTATGCTGATCGCCATATCAAGTACCCCGGGAACCTTGACGGCAATTACCAGTGGTACCCCAGCGGCCTGTGCGCAAGCAACCGGGTCTGCGACGGTTACTGCATCGGGAGGAAGTGGTCCGTATACCTATCGTTGGAGCACGGGGGGCGTTACCAATTCTGTCAACGGATTGGTCACTGGGGTGTATAGTGTGACTGTGACCGATGCGAACCAGTGTTTTGTCATTACATCCGTGAGTATCGATGATACAAGTGGTCCTCAATTCACCATTAACAAGACCAATGTGAACTGTTCGGGCGGGTCGAACGGAACGGCTTCTGTTAACATAACGAGCGGGATGGCGCCCTTCACCTACCTGTGGAATACCGGTGCCATTTCGAATAGCATCAGCGGCCTGTCGGCTGGAACCTATAGTGTAATTGTAACGGATGCCAATGGCTGTAAAACGAGTGATCAGGTCATCATTACGCAGCCGACGCCCATCATTGCCGAACTTTCGCCATCAACTATTGCCTGTGGTAGCACAGTTGGCAACATTACGTTGGCTGGTATAAGTGGTGGAACGCCCGGTTATGCTTACCACTGGAGTAACGGATCAACGAGTCCATCATTGACCGGTGTAGGCGCAGGAAGCTATACGTTGACAGTGACCGATGCCAACGGTTGTATGGCAACTGGTACGGCGGTGTTAAGTCTACCCACGAACTGTCCGGTGTGTCAGTCGCCGGTGGTGACGGTTTCTTCGGCGGTGTGTGCGCCGGGTGGTTCAACCTACACGGTGAGCTATGCGGCCAGTGTGGGGGCTATCGTCACGGCCAGTGCGGGGGTGGTCTCCAATGGGGTAATCAGTAGTATTCCGCTGGGGGTAGCCCTGGTGGTGACGGCCAGCAACAGCTGTGGACAGAGCAGTGTGCTGACGGTGCCTGCTGCGGTCTGTCCCCCGGTCAACTGTACAGCCCTGGCGGGTCTGTCAGTGGGGCAGGCGATTTGCCAGAACGGGAGCAGTTATATCGCCCGTGTGGCGGCTGGTGGCGGAACAACGCTCAGCGTGCTGGGCGGCAGCCTGAGCAACGGGGTGGTGACCGGTACGGTGGGTACGAATGTGACGGTGGTGGCCACGACGGGTTGTGATACCCGGACGCTGATCATCAACAGTCCGTCTTCGTGTACGAGTGTTCCGGTCTGTAGCCAACCGCTGGTGAGTCTGGCGGGTCCGGTGTGTCAGGGGAGCAGCTACAGTGTGCACTACAGCAGCAGTGGGGGGGTAACGCTTGTGGCCAGTGCGGGGGTGGTGTCGAATGGACAGATTAGTGGGATTGCGCTGGGTGTTCCATTGAGTGTGACGGTGAGCAATGGCAGCTGTACGCAGGTGGTAACCCTGGCTCCTCCCACGAACTGTCCACCTTTATGTCCAGCGCCAGCACCGGTGTTAACAATAACGGATCCGGTATGTAACACGGCCACAGGTACATATACGATTCAATATACAGTAAGTGCAGGAGCTAGTGTAACAGCTAGTGCAGGTACGATTAATCTGGTCTTGAAGACGATCACAGTACAACAAGGCCAAAGTGTGGTAGTTACAGCAGTTAACAACTGTGGTAGTTCAACCTCAACGACGGTATTGGCACCGAATTGTCCAGTAGGTTGTACCCAGGTGGCCGGATTGTCGGTAGGGCAGGCTATCTGTTCAGGTAGTACTAATTACTTGGCCAGTGTAACGGTCAATGCGGGGGCAACTATCAATGTGATCGGCGGAGGCAGCTACTCCAATGGTGTGGTAACGGCGCCAGTAGGCAGTAATGTGACAGTGGTTGCCACACTAGGATGCAGCACACAGTCCATGGTGATTATGAGTCCGGCCTCTTGTTCGGGTCCGATATGTGAAAATCCCATGGTAAGCATTGCTGGGACGCATTGTGATGGCGATACATACAGTGTTCGGTATACGGCTCCGTCGGGCGTGACGGTATTATCGAACGGAGGAGTGATCAATGCTGCCCAGCAAATGATTTCGGGCATTCCAGCAGGGACGCCAATTAGCATCACAGTAACCAATGGAACCTGTCTGCCGCAAATAATTCCGGTTTCTTCACCGGTTAGCTGTACAGTATGTGGCAGCACAGACGGAACAATCACTGTGCCCGCAGTGCCTGAGGGGTCAAGAAACTGGCTGGTCAATTATACTTTGACAACTCCGGCATCGGTAATAAACTGTTACAATTCACTCGGATATATCGCAACAGATGCTGCGGGGAATATACTTTATGTAAGCAGTACGCCAAACTTTACAGGGGTGGTTTCAGGTACTTATTATGTATATGCAACGACTAATCCGCTTACGACAATCATTGGCAAGAATATAAATTCTGCCTGGGATGGTTTGATGGATTATCCCTGCCATTGGGTAGCTGCAACACCATATATATTCACTGTTTGTCCACCTTTATGTCCGGTTCCGGCACCCGTGTTAACGGTAACGGCACCCGTGTGTAACACGGTGACAAACAGCTATAGCGTTCGCTATACCATTAGCATAGGCACCAGTTTGAGTACTAGTGTGGGCACGGTCAATACGGCCAATCAGACGATTATCGTTCCGCTGGGGGTAGCCCTGGTGGTGACGGCCAGCAACAGCTGTGGACAGAGCAGTGTGCTGACGGTGCCTGCTGCGGTCTGTCCCCCGGTCAACTGTACAGCCCTGGCGGGTCTGTCAGTGGGGCAGGCGATTTGCCAGAACGGGAGCAGTTATATCGCCCGTGTGGCGGCTGGTGGCGGAACAACGCTCAGTGTGCTGGGTGGCAGCCTGAGCAACGGGGTGGTGACCGGTACGGTGGGCACGAATGTGACGGTGGTGGCCACGACGGGTTGTGATACCCGGACGCTGATCATCAACAGTCCGTCTTCGTGTACGAGTGTTCCGGTCTGTAGCCAACCGCTGGTGAGTCTGGCGGGTCCGGTGTGTCAGGGGAGCAGCTACAGTGTGCACTACAGCAGCAGTGGGGGGGTAACGCTTGTGGCCAGTGCGGGGGTGGTGTCGAATGGACAGATTAGTGGGATTGCGCTGGGTGTTCCCCTGAGTGTGACGGTGAGCAATGGCAGTTGTACACAGGTGGTAATCCTGGCTGCTCCCACGAACTGTCCAAGTCTATGCCCAATTATTTCGGTGGTTTCAACCGCTCCGACTACCTGTACAGCGAACAACGGAAGCCTAACACTAACCGGCTTGACCGCTGGAGAAAGTTACACGGTTTGTTATACGAAGACACCGAATAATCCGTTCTGTCAGACGCTGCTTGCGAACCAGAATGGCCGAATTGTATTATCCGGTTTGGGGGTCGGACTGTATACGAACATCACGGTGGCGCAAAATGGCTGTGTCAGTAATGCCGTATCCGCTACCTTGTCCGGTGGGTTGCCGGCACCATCAGCGACCTGCAGCGTGACGGCAGTTTGTATGGGTCAAAGCATCATCCTGACGGCTTCCGGGACCAATATCCAATGGAATGGGCCGGGATTGCTTGCCTCAAGCGGTAGCCCGGTAACGGCGATCCCGAATGTGACCGGAATCGTTACGTATACCGCCATCCAATCCGCGAACGGATGTGTTTCTCCGCCTTCGATGGTAACGGTTGTGGTAAAACCGACGCCTACATTCTCTGTAACGGCCACCAATCCGACGGTTTGTAACAGCGCAGACGGTAGCATGACACTCATCGGCCTGACGCCAGGGCAATCGTATACGGTTTGCTATACGAAGAATGCCGGAGTGCCGGTTTGTGCCGAGCGATTAGCTAATGTAAACGGTCTGATTACGATTGGCGGGTTGACAGCGGGTGTTTATACGAATATTACAGTCAATGAATTAGGGTGTCTGAGTTCGGCGCGCGCCATCACCTTGACCAACCCGGCCTTGCCCAACCCAGTCGTGACGGTGGCTCCTGGTAGTACGATTTGCCTGGGCCAAGCGGTGAGCCTGACGGCAACCGGAGAAACTGGGGCCGTATTTACCTGGAAAGGTTCAGGGCTGCTGGGAACAACGGGCAGTGTGGTCACGGTTAATCCCCAATCGACAGGTACGATGAGTTATACGGTAACGCAGACCGTAGCGGGCTGTGGTTCTTCCTCGGCGGTGACGTTGATTACAGTTAATCCGGTACCCAGTGCGGTTTTAATTAGCAAAGTCGATCCGAATTCCTGCTCGAACCCCAACGGTGGAGTGACGCTGGGAGGCTTACTGTCGAACCAGTTGTATACGGTTTGTTACCGGGTCAACGGTATTGGGTCACCGGTATGCCTGCAACTATCGTCCAATGGCCTTGGCAACATCGTCATGAATTCGTTGACGGCGGGTGTTTACAGCGTAACGGTGTCGAATGGCGGTTGCAGTAGCCAACCGGTTTCGGCGACTCTGGTAGGACAGACACCAGCTCAACCTACGGTTACGGTAACCCCCAGCGCCACCATCTGTATCGGTCAATCGGTAACGCTGACCGCTTCCAGTTCGACGGATGGCCCGTTCACCTGGACGGGACTTGATCTCTCCAGTATCAACGGAGGAACCGCTACTGCTACGCCAACGGCAACCGGTGTTCGGAGTTATACGGTCATTCAAACCGTGAATGGCTGTACGTCGATTCCGGCCATCGTGCCCATTACAGTGATGGCTATTCCGGCGCCTAATCTGGTCACGACGACAGCGCCGACCACCTGTTCCGGCACGAACGGCAGTGTGACACTCGGCGGGTTGACGGCGAACCAAAGCTATACGGTTTGCTACAACAACGGTTCTGGTACACAATGTGGTCCGTTTACCTCAGCGGTCAACGGCCAGTTGGTGGTAAGCGGTCTGACGTCCGGTTCATACAGTCTGACGGTTCTTTCCCCGGGTGGATGCCGAAACGCAGTACCAGTCTCGGCTACAGTCGCTAGTAGCACGGCCTGCTCGATGTGTACGGATGCACCGTTGATTGTCGCCCAACCGATGCTGATTTGTAAAGACAGCACCAAGACGGTTTCAATGCAGATTCTGGATGCTGATCTGGTGGATTCGTTCACGGCGACGGCTTGCGGAGTAGGCTTCAGTAATGCTACCGTTACGATTGGGGTTGATAACCAGACCCGTCAACTGTCCATTACGTATAAGGCGGCCCCGGGCTTCCAGGGGATCGATCAGGTTTGTGTGACGGTAACGGATAAGTGTGGCAACTTCGATCAGGTTTACATTCCGGTTCAGGTAATCCGCTGCGTTTGTGGTTGTTCGGGAACACCGCCAGTGGTGGTGCCGCAGCCGATCATTACCACGAAAAATACACCCAAAGAGGTGTGTGTGCCGATTGTTGATACCCCGACGGATGTGCACACCGCCACGATTTGCGGAGGACCACAGCACGGAACGGCCGTGGTTACGGTGAACAACCAGACGCATATGCTCTGTGTGCTCTACACACCGAATACGGATTACGTTGGTGTTGATAAAGTCTGTATCACGATCTGTGATCAGACGAACCGGTGCACAGTAATCGAAGTGCCGATCACGGTGATCGATATTCCGAATCCGCCCGCTTTGTCAGTGGTTCCTTTGGTGACAAATTGCTCATCGACGACCTCGGCTCACATGCCAATCCTGGATGTCAATGTCGATAATACACATAGTGTGTCCATCATCGCACAACCGCTAAACGGTACGATTACGGCCACGGTCGATCAGGTGAACCACCGGGTGCTGATCACCTACACGCCAGCACCGGGCTTTACCGGAAATGACAAGGCCGTGGTGCGGGTGACCGATAGCGATGGACTCTCATCGGGAGATACCGATGTGCCGTTGCTGGCAACACCGGGAACCTGTCCGGCTTGCTTGACGATGGAATTGAAGGTGCTGCTCGAAGGCCCGTATAATACGACAACGCATAAGATGAATACGGTGCTGAATCAGCGTGGACTGCTACCGGGTCAAACGCCAATTGGTCAGTTTGCAGTGCCAACGCCAGCGGGTCAGCCCTACAATACCGCCCCCTGGAATTATACGGGTACGGAAAGCCTGACAACGTATGATCAGGATATTGTGGATTGGGTATTGGTATCGCTACGGACTGACGAGCTTTCGACAACACCAGTCTTCCGAGTGGCAGGGCTGTTGCACGATGACGGACGGATTACGTTTGTGAATCCCTGCTTCGATATACCGGAAGGATCGTATCATGTCGTGATCGAACACCGAAATCACATGGGCGTGATGTCGCCGACGAAAGTCCCGGTGATTGCGAATAAAATACTGTTCGACTTCACTACGCAGGATTCGTACCTGATTACTGATCCGCCATCGTTCGGACAAATCCCGATCGACGGTAAATGGATGATGTACGGCGGAGACGGGAAGAAGGATGTGTTCAGTGACAACTTCGACATCAACTTCTTCGATTCAAAATTGTGGAAAGATGAGAGCGGTATTTTTGATCAATACCGGTATGGCGACTTCAACCTGGATGCTGACGTGAACTTCACCGATAGCGTGCTGTGGAAGAAAAACAATGGTCGCTACTCCAAAGTACCTCATTGAACAATGTAAAAGGTCCGGTAGCCCCGGCTATCGGACCTGATTAATCTAACCAGATTCAAGGGATTGAACGAAAACCCAATGGACATGAAACGGTTTTTCTTTTTACTGGCATTTTGTACTTCTTTCGGCGCTAAAGCACAAAATGGCCTGTTCGATGTGCGTTTGCAACTTAAAAAGGCGGATTGCACCAATCGAAAATTACAGGTCGCGGTGGAGGTGAAAGCCCATAATGAAAACAGTTCTTTTTTGATGGGAAACGCCAATCTTCGCTTTTCCTACGATGCCCAACGCATCAAAGCCCCGACCATCGTCGATCAGCAGAATTTCACCAGTCTGGGCGAAAAGGCGAGTTTGAATTATTCACCCTTGTCGCTCAACGGTTCGGTCGAGCGGAGTACGCGCGGTATTGTTTCGCTCAATATTATCTACAGCGGATCGGAACACAATGCCACCTCGGTAACCACGAGTTGGTTACCCGTTGCCACCCTCGAATTTGATCTGGTCAATGCACAGGACAAAGCGGGTACAGTGATTGAATGGAACGATGATAAATCGTTTCCTGTAACAGGTCTCAGTGAAGTAGTCCTGAAGAAAACCGGGCCGGATTTCGACTACGATACCTATGTGGTTAAAGCAAGTGGCGTGTTTGAAAATCTGACGATCTCCTCGCTGGCCAACCTGTGCTCAGGCATCAACCCGGAAACCGCGGGTGAATTCACCATTCCCGAAGGCTTTTCCCCGAACGGCGATGGAACCAATGACAAGTTTGTGCTGCGGAATTTGGGTGGACTCACGGCTGAGGTGACCATTTTTGACCGGAACGGGACGGTTATTTTCGAGTCAAAAGCGTATCAGAATGACTGGGATGGTCGTGATCGGAACAAAGACTTACCCACCGGAACATATTTTTATAGCATTCGACTCAGCGATGGACGGAAATTTACCCGTTCGCTGACCCTCTCACGCTGATCCTTCCAGCAGTTTCTCTTCACTATATCTGCATCTGAAACCAAATCAGCCCGGTCTTTTAAAACCGGGCTGATTCATTTGTCGCTAAGCTGAAAATCAGGCTTTCGTTTTGGGGTCGTTGCCGTATTCGTTCGCACCGGCGGTGCCTTCCGTACAAGCCAGGATCAGGTTATAAACCGGCACCAGTGCATACCAGCCGCTCTTGCCCACGTCGTGCATCCGGCGAACGGCCACCGCAACCGACGGAACCAGAATGGCCAGATTCAGCAGCAGGACCAGCATGCCGAGTAAAACCGAGCCGTTGAACAGCAGAATATTCAGGAAGTTTAAGCCCTGGGAAACCAAGATGTTGACCAGAAAGAAGTACCAGTATTCGCTCCGGCGGGCGCGCCCGTTAAAATCATTGAACTTTTTCAGAACGGAAACATAGTTGTCAAAGATCGAACTGCTGGTTGCGGATGAAACGGATGTGTTCATGATCGTGTTTATTAGTATGTGTTTGTTATGTGTTTTGGTCGCCTTTCGGCTGTTTGATGATTCAAAAATACCGGGTCGGAGAAGGGACCACAACGGCGGAATGGTAACTGGTAGAGAAAAGCTGGTAACTGGCGGACAAAGCACTTTAACGAGAAACAGGAAGTCGCTTTCTTTGCAGACTCATTTAAAAATTGGTTATGTTACACCGGGTTGTTATTACTGGAATGGGCGCGTTTACCCCCATTGGCCACGATCTCCAGACTTTCTGGCGAAACGTCACGGAGGGGAAGTCGTCATTTGCGAAAATGGCCCGTTTCGATGCTTCTCTGTTCCGAACGCAGTTTGCGGCTGAAATAGCAGATTTTAATCCCTTACAATACCTGAGCCGGAATGACGTCAAACGAACGGATCGGTTCACGCAGTTTGCTCTCATTGCCGCTGAACAGGCCATTCAGGATTCCGGTTTTGACCTGGCGAAAATGGATCCGTTCGACGTAGGCGTCATCTGGGGTTCCGGACAGGGGGGCACCGAAACGCTGGAAGAACAAACGGCTGAGTTTGTGACGGGCGACGGCCATCCCCGGTTCAGTCCCTTTCTGGTGCCGAAAGTGCTGGTCAACCTGGCGTCGGGTATGATTTCGATCCGCCACGGTTTGATGGGCATCAACTACACGGCGGTTTCGGCCTGCGCCAGTTCGAACTCGGCCCTGATGGATGCGTTTAATTACATCCGGTTGGGCAAAGCCAAAATCATTGTCAGTGGCGGTTGCGATGCGGCCATTACGCCGACATCGTTCGGCGGTTATTGCTCCATGAAAGCTATGTCGACCCAGAATGCAAATCCCGAAATCGCTTCCCGGCCGTTTGATGTCGAGCGCGACGGTTTTGTGATGGGCGAAGGGGCCGGGGCCCTTGTTCTGGAAGAATATGAACACGCCCGGGCCCGGGGCGCTACCATTTATGGTGAAATGGTGGGTGCAGCCATGACCGGCGATGCCTATCACATTACAGCCACCCATCCGGAGGGGATCGGTGCCACCCGGGCCATGCAACTGGCGCTGAAAGAAGCCCGAATCAATATCGAAGAACTGGATTATCTGAATGCGCATGCAACCTCAACGCCAGTGGGTGATTTGTCGGAAATGAAGGCCGTCGCGCAGTTGACCGGGAATCGAAAAACCAACCTCTCCATCAGTGCGACAAAGTCGATAACCGGGCACTTAATGGGCGGGGCCGGGGCTATCGAAGCCATTATTTCGATTTTGGCCATGCGCGATAACGTTATACCGCCGACCATCAACACCACCGTTCGTGACCCGGCTATTCCGGACAGCCTGAACATCGTGCTGAAAGACGCGTTAGAAACCGAAGTCAGAACTGTCATGAGCAATACCTTTGGTTTTGGCGGCCACAACGGTATTGTGGTTTTTCAGAAAATCTAAAACCGTATTCCAAAATCGCCTACCTTTACCGGGCAACTTTAGGGGTGTCGGTGCCGAATTGGGCCGACTGAGAGCACACCCTCATCACCTGATGCCGTTCATACGGCCGTAGGGAAAAGTTACCGGAAACCGCTCGCCCCCGTTAAAGTTGCTGTTTATGAACTCCTTGACAGCACTATGTTTCCAACACCCCAATCCATCTGGACCGATGTCACGCAGATTCGTGCGCAGGCTCCGCTGATTCACAACATCACCAACTTTGTCGTCATGAACAACACGGCCAACGCTCTGCTGGCCGTCGGGGCCTCGCCCGCCATGGTGCATGCGCCCGAAGAAACCGCCGATTTTGTGGCTATTTCCAGTGCGTTGGTGGTCAACATCGGCACCCTGGACGAAAATTTTGTCGCCGGAATGAAACAGGCCATGCGTCGGGCAAAAGACCTAGGTAAGCCGATTGTGTTTGACCCGGTGGGCGTGGGAGCCACACCGTACCGAAACCGGGTCAGTGCGGAACTGCTGACCCTGTCGGCTCCCGAGATCATTCGGGGAAACGCTTCTGAAATTATGGCGCTGGCCGGTCTGGATGCCCAGACGAAGGGAGTCGATAGCCTGTTCGGATCCGATGCGGCCGTTGATGCGGCTCACCAACTGAGCCGGTCGCTGGGTTGTGTCGTGGTGGTCAGTGGGGCGACGGATTATATTATTCGCGGGGAGCAAACCGCAGCGATTGCCAACGGGCACCCGTTGATGACCAGGGTGACGGGGATGGGTTGTACGGCAACGGCACTGACCGGCGCGTTTGCTGCGGTCAATGCGGATTATTTCCAGGCCGCTGCGCACGCGATGGCGGTGATGGGAGTGGCGGGCGAAATGGCGGTAGAAAAACAAACCGCACCGGGTAGTTTGCAGGTCAATTTCCTGGATGCCCTGTACCAGTTGACCGCGTCGGATATTGCTGACCGTCTGAAAATCAACGAATGATGCACGGACTCTATTTAGTGACTGATGCCGGATGCGCTGGTCAGGCGGGTCACACACTCCCGTTTGTGGTTGAAGAAGCCTGCCGGGCGGGCGTTCAGTGGGTGCAGGTCCGGGAGAAAACCGCATCGACGCGGGCGTTTGTCGAACTCGCGGCTGAACTAAAGCGGATTACCGAAACCTACGGTGCTAAACTAATCATCAACGACCGGGTCGATGTGGCGCTGGCGGTTGATGCCGACGGCGTTCATATTGGGCAGGACGACATGCCACCCACGATGGTGCGCAACCTGATTGGGCCGGATAAAATCATTGGTCTTTCGATCAACAATCTCGCCGAACTGGAAAGTGCGGAAGGGCTTGCGATTGACTATATTGGGGCTGCTACGGTATTTCCAACCGCCACCAAACAGGATACGTCAAGCTTGCTCGGGCTGGAGGGTTTACGGGAAATCTGCCGCCGGTCCCGGTGGCCCGTGTTTGCCATTGGTGGGATCAAGGCCGGAAACCTGCAGGCGGTTTTGCAGGCCGGCGCTGCGGGAGCAGCGGTGGTTTCGGCGATTTGTGGCCATCCGTCGCCTTACGAAGCGACCCGTCAACTCAATCAACTTCGAAACGGATGAAAACCTACGCGCGTGCACTAACCATCGCTGGTTCCGACAGTGGCGGTGGGGCCGGGATTCAGGCGGACCTCAAAACCTTCGCGGCCCTGGGTTGCTACGGAATGTCGGTTCTGACGGCGTTAACCGCCCAGAATACCCAAGCGGTCACCGGGATTCTGCCCGTACCGCCCGCGTTTATTGCCGAGCAGCTCAAGGCGGTTTTGGGGGATATCGGTGTCGATGCCGTTAAAATTGGCATGTTGCATTCGCCGGAAGTGATTGTCCAGGTGGCAAAAACGCTCCGGGAATTTGCGGTGACAAACATCGTTCTGGACCCGGTCATGGTGGCTAAAAGTGGGGATAAATTATTGCAGGACGAAGCCGTGGATGCGCTGAAATCCCAGTTGTTCCCCCTTGCCACCGTTATTACGCCGAATCTGCCCGAAACCAGCGTATTAGTGGGCCGACCTGTACAAACCGCCGACGAGATGCTGCCGGCGGCCCGCGACCTTGCGAACTGGTGTCCGGGGGCTATTCTGGTGAAAGGCGGTCACCTGGATACCGGAGAAAGTACCGATTTGCTTTATTTACCGACTGGAGAACAGCACCGGTTTTCATCAGGACGGATTCAGACCGTGAATTCGCACGGAACGGGCTGCACCCTTTCGTCGGCCATCGCAGCGGGTCTGGCCAAGCGACGTTCGGTTGTAGAATCCGTATCCGGGGCTAAAACCTACGTAACGCGAGCGCTTCAGACCGGGGCAGCGTACCGGTTGGGCGCGGGACACGGCCCGGTTCACCATTTTTTCAATGTTTGGGAATAAACAGGTATGCGATTCACAGAACAGCTCTGGCAGGAAATATCGCCCCTTTACGATGCTATTTTGCAGCACGGTTTTGTTAAAAAGCTGACGGCCGGTAGTTTGGCAATCGAAACCTTTCAGTATTACATCCAGCAGGACGCTCTGTATCTGGTGGATTTTAGCCGGGCACTCAGTCAGCTGGCAGCCCGCTCGGCGCAGCCCGACGAGATGCTGCTGTTCTGTGAGTTTGCCCAAAATGCCATTCGGGTGGAACGCTCGCTGCACGAGACGTATTTTACGCGGTATAACATCGAGCCGCAAACGGAGAAGATGCCGGCCTGTTTTGCGTATACGAACTACCTGCTGGCGACCACGTCGCTGCAATCGCCGGCGGTGGGCGTGGCTGCGGTTTTGCCCTGTTTCTGGATTTACCGGGAGGTGGGAACGTATATTTACCAGCGGGCCGTCTCCGAAAATCCGTATCGCGACTGGATCAACACCTACGCCGGCCCGGACTTTGACCGGGTGGTCACCCAAATGCTGGACCTGACCGACCGGCTGGCCGAAACCGCTGGCCCGGCCGAGCGGGCGGGCATGCGGGAAGCCGTCCGGCTTTCGAGCCGGCTGGAATGGTCCTTCTGGAACGACGCCTATACGCAAACCCGCTGGCCGGTGTAACGAAAACCGTCTTTAGGGTTCGTTCAAAATGTCGGCTGCGAGGATCTGGACGGTTTCCCAGGAGAACGGCAGCCATTGGCCGTTGGTATCGTCGAATACCTCCGTGGCCGCTTCGCAGGGAAATAACTTGTAGTCGAACTTGGGGTAATTGCTGACGAGATAACCGGGGTAATAATATAGTTTCTGCTGAAGGCGGGCAAAGTTGATTTTCTGCAACATCAGGAATTTTCCCAGACTGTATTTGCGGTATTCCGGATCGTAAAAATTCATGATACCAGCAATGCTTTGGTTCCCGTTGTCGAAGACGCCAACGGCAATCAGGCGGTTTTCGTCCCGCACTTCGATGGCGTAGGTATCGAACAAATCGTAGGGCACGTCATTATAGAGCCAGAATTCGACCGATTCCGGCGCTTCGAAGTCGACCGAAAATTTGTAACGCTCATAAAGCGCATTGATCTCGTCCGTCAGCGTAAAGCGTTTGGCAATGACCGTGAACCGTTCGTTGCGCCGGAGCAAACTGGTTTGTTTACTTTTATAGTCAACCTGGGGAAGCACAAACCGCAACCAGTGTACCGGAAAAATGGTATCTCCGTACACCAGGTAGCGGCACGTAAACAAGCCCTGGTGCATCCGAAAATAGCCCATGCTGAGATAAAGATCCAGCTTGTTTCCTTTCATGTCGGTGGGTGCGTTAATGCCGGGCCGGTGAGAGTTACACAACGAAACGTAACAACGTACTTTCGTTCGGTGTTCCCGGCAACCGGTTGATTGATTAGATGAGGTTATCGTCTTTGAAAACTTTATAAATCGCCATCGCGTGGCCGTGGCCCAGCGCAAAATCAGCTTTCAGCCAGGCAACAATGTCACCGGCTTTGGTACCGGGCCGAAGGAGGCCTTTTTCGGCCGCCAGCTGTTTGAAATCAGCCGGTTTTTTACCCGTTTTCTTCTCAATGGTATCGATATAAGCCTGAAAGGACATGGGTTTGCAGGTTAAATGACTTGGTAAAATAGTAAAAGTTGGGAAAAGAATGGTGTCAACTCGTTCGGTACTGCACGTTTCGACGGTAAAAAGGCCCCGTTCAGCGGTTTTTGGGCCTTTTTCGGATAAAAGCGAAAACGCTCGGTTCGCTTTTTTGACGCTGGCTGGATGAAGCCATCAAGCGATACCGGTTCACGGGCCACCTTATGGGACTCCGTGGAAATACGGGGAAAACCCCTTCGGAATACAGGATTTCTCCCCTGTTTCAAGTCTGGGTTGTTGGTGAAATTTGATGGCCTGTTTAGGCCTATGAACGAAGTTAAATTAAAAAGTAAAAGCTCACTTTTTACAGCACCGTAAACCCTGGCATCCCGTGGAAAATACACCAAAACCCGCCGACATTTCCTTCGACATGTACCGTCAGTTTCACCTGACGCAGTTTGGGGTGGAAAAAACCGAAGCAGACTATACGACCGATGCATCCCGGGCGGTGATTCGTCAGGGTTGGGTGCTGGCTGCCGATCTCACGGATAACATTCAGGAATCCCGCCGAACCGATGCATACGGGCCGACCTTCGCGGCCCATTTTTCGGCGGAACAGAACTATGCGGCTCTCTTTCTGGCCAATTACTTTTTGAAAAAAATCCTGTATTTCGAATGGCGTACCGAAAACGTATTTTACTGCCCACCCGGCCAGACGATTCAGGACGCCTATGCAAACCAGGAGAGCCCGGGTTTTACGAATTATCTCTACCAGGATACCCCCTATATCTACAGCGACGATGAACTGAAAGAATGGAGGACGGAACCATTCGGCCCGCTCAGCGCCAAATTGGGGAACAGCAGGATTGCGAGTACTACCTCAACCAATCACCAGAACCGGGCGCTGATGGCATGATTGCACTGACGGGGTACTCGGTTTTTCATTATCTTCTGAATCGCGGTCTGGTTAAGTTGACGGAGTTGTTCAAGGGCGATCTGGTCATCATTGACAATCCGTTTCCGTCGGCCCGTAATGCAAATTTCATTGTCAGGCGGCTGGACGGCCAAAATCTCTTTCTGAAACAACCCCGGAGTCTGAATCACCTGGCGGAACGGCAGAAAGAACTGCTGTTTTATGAACTGGTGAACGAGTCGGACCTGGGGCTGGAAGCGCATTGCCTGAAGGCGGTTTTGCCCATCGACGACCGGAATCAGGTCCTGATTCTGAATCATTCGGACCGGGTCATCTCGTTTGAAACGCTGCTCGGGCGGATTCCGGCGCCGTTCCGGGGAAGCCGGTTGAACGAGCCTACCCGCCAGTTGGGCCGGTTGATGGCAAACCTGCGGGAAAAACTGGACCTGAACAGGCTCAGAAACCGGTTTTCTGTTCATCATTTCGGAACGTTCACGCCCTGGCTGCTGACGCTGCGGGAGTCGGATATTGTCCAGATCGAAACCGCAAATAACCCCTATTTAGCGGCTTTCGGGCGTTTTGTCCGGCAGCACAAAACCGCCCTGAACGAACGGCTGGCAGATTGGCAAACGTCACATCTGGTCAATACGGATGCCTGCTGGCGCAACATTCTGGCAATGGCCGACCCACTGGAAACGACATCCCGGTTTGTGCTCATTGACTGGGAGTTTGCGAGTGCGGGTGATCCGCTATGGGAACTGGCCACGCTCGCGGCCGAGTATTTTCTGGCCAGCGTCCGAACGGCGGTTCTGGCCACGGATGTTGCCATTTCCCGCGATCAGTACCTCGAATTGGTGCCTATTCTGCTGACCGCATCGGGATATGACGTATCGTCTGAACCGGCAGCTTGCCGGAAAATTCATCAGTTGCTCGGGATTATTCTGTTGCAGAAATACTACCGCTGGGCGGTGGAAGGGACGCCGGATAAACTCACCGACTTTCCCAGCGTGTTTCTGTACGCACAGCGGTGTCTGACCCAGCCCGAACGGGTGATTTCAGAATTGAAAATTGGTTCATGAAGCAATGGTTGTTGATAAAGAGATGATTAGCCGAACCCGGGAACAGATTCATCCCCTTGTTCAGTTGATCCGGATTTCGGAAGATCGGCGACGGATTTTCCTGGATGGCGAGGACAAAACCGACGCGATAAGCCGCGAGATGATGGCGGAACAATTCATTTTCGATGCTTCGGATGTGCGCGCGGTTTTGCAGGTTTGGCTGTATCGTAAGCATTACATTCGCCCCGGCCAGCCGGCCACCCCCGAACCCAACGACGTCCCGTTGTTTACCTATCGCGACACGGGCGTGACGCTCAATTTCTGGAACAGCCGGGGCTGGCGTTATCCCACCGGCACCCAACGCCCGAGCCGGTTTTTCAGCGAGGTCGTTCTGTTGAAAGGGAGCCAGGCCCGTTGGGTCAATGGCGGGCGGTATATGGAAACCGGTATCGATCGGGCGTCCGGCTGGATTTTGCTCGAATCCAACGAACCGACGCATAACTTCGGTGCCGTAGCGGATGCGGTGAAATTCAACTGGATTTACGGTCGGCACCTTTCCGACGGCGACAACCGGGGGTACATCCGGTTTTACGTCAACATGAAGCCGACCAAAGCCGCCGTGGCCTGTCTGGTGCGCGAAATCCAGAATTGCTTCAACCTGCACGAGGTGCCCTTCAGCCTGAAATTCGTGGCTGATCCGGCCAAATACGACCGGGCCGATTCCGCCGTGCTCTATACCGATCACCGGTATCTGAATCTGGTGGCTATTCTGTTGCAGAATGTCTACCAGGAGCTACGACGCAACGAAGTGCTGCGAACGGATGTGCCCCTGTTTACCCGCGAACTGGCACCCGGCCTGAGCGTTGCCGAAGAACCGGATACCGGGACAAGTTTCGGGCTGGATCGGGCCTTTCAACTGGCTGATGCGCTGATGGCCGTTGGTCACGATTTTGACCCGGTTAGCCGCTGCGAGAAAGTCGACGATTTTTTACTGGAAAAAGGGTACGACCCGGATAATTTTTACCGAAACCCATTTTCGGCGGTCCAGTATGCGTTTCTGTTTGCGCATTTTGCGGAACTGAACCGGCTGCCCCGGCGCCCGGCCCTGGGTTCCGGTGACGATGGGTATCGGGTCGTCCGGTTTCGGCTGATCGACGAAATCGACTGGTTTGGACAGCTTGGCTTCAGCCGGAAAGCGTACCTGCTGGCGGCTCTGCGCATCGCCATCAAACTGTGTCGGGAAGCCATCTGGTCGTTCGACGGTCAGAGCTGGTCCTGCAACTGGCTCAGTTACCGACCCGGTTCCGATCGGAAGGAAGTGGTGTACCGGATGCTGGACGATTCGTTTGAAGAAGGCGTGAAAGGCATCCGGTTTTTTCTGAAAACCGTCTTCGAAAATTGCTACGAATCCGAACTGTTGGCCTTCGTTGTGCAGCACGCCCGCGGAACGGGTCCTATGCCGGAGCACATGCAGCGTAGGTTTCATCCCGATTGGGCTAACAAAGATCCCGATTTGGCACCCGTGGCGGAGGCACTGATTACAACCGGCCCGGCCAATCCAATGCCGTACGGGCGTTCACCCGGTGACGCTCGCAGGCTTCCACCGGCTTCGGACGGTGCCGGGCCCGACGAAAAAATAGCGGATACATTAATCGGGCGCTATCTGACGCAGGACAGACCGCTGGGCAATGCCTACGGCGAGCCGCATCCCGAGCGATCTGATCTTTTTTGTCCCAATCTGCTGTACGGGCTTGCCGGTTTTGGTTACTATTTTCTGCATGTCTACGATCCGCACCGGTTCAAGCCCATTGCTCTTTCCATACCGTAAGCGTAATGACCGTACCGAGCGGGTTGCCGGTTTCAACCCGGATTTCGCCGGGGATGGCGGCCGCCCGTTCCATGATGTTTTTCAGCCCTTTGCCGTTGGATCCCGTGCCCGCAGAAAGGCCAATGCCGTTATCGGAAACGGTCAACTCAATCGACGCATCCGAAACCGAAATCCGGATTTCGCCGGTCGAAGCCCGGGCATGTTTCAGGATATTGGCAATCAGCTCCCGCCCGATGCTGTACATTTCCATTTCCTGCTTTTTACTCAACAGGCCCCCGCGGTAGTCCGATTTGAACGAAAGCGTCAGTCGGCCACTCCGGTTGATATCACTGGCGAGCCGTTCCAGCGCCGGCGATAAGCCCAGCTTTTCCAGTTCCTGGGGCATGAGGTTGTGCGAGATCGAACGAACGTCTTTATACGCCTGCTCCATCGTGTCGAGCAACTTGTAATAAATCCGCTGCTCTTCCGGGGAGAGGTTTTGAACGTCGAAACCGTTCAACTGCCACTGGAGTGCCACCAGCGTGCTGCCGAGGTTGTCGTGCAGTTCGGACGCAACCCGCTTGCGTTCGATCGACTGACCGTTGTAATAGGCTTCCTTGATGTCCTCGTTCTTTCGAATCAGTTCAAGGTTCGCCCGGGTAAGTTCGGTTGTCCGTTCCACAACACGCTCTTCGAGCGTGTTGTTAAGGTGGTTAAGTTCCTGGTTGGAAACCGCAAGCTGGCGTTGCACCTGAAGAATTTTGCGGTTTTGAATGAAAAGCAAACTGATGAAAAGAAGAAAAACCGCTATGCTTCCCATCAGGACATTGCGCTCTGTTTCTTTTTCGGCCATGTCATTGTTTAACTGAACGACCCTGATTTTATTCTTCTCGTTTTCGTACTCGAACCGCAGGGCGTTGAGTTGCTTCTGCTGCATGTCCTGCCGGTCTTTTTCCTTGATCGCCGTGAGTTCTTCGTGATTGGCGAGGGCCGCTGCGAAATTCCCATTCGTTTTATAGCCCAGATAAAGAGCTTCTTTTAGTTCAGTTAACGCGTTGCTCATCAGGACTTTATGGTTTCGGGCGGTTTTCTCGGCCAGCGCCAGAGCCTCCCGGGTTTTTCCCTGCCTGATCAGGATGTGGGCGGTTTGGGCATCGGCGATTGCGCGTTCGTTGGGGTCGTTCTGTTTCAGTTGCCGGAAGTGATCCAGGGACTCCAGCGCCTTTTCGTACTGCCCCAATTGCCGGTAACTGGCCGCCAGGTTCACCAGACAATAGCCTTCCACCTCCATGAAATAGGGCTTACGGTTTTTACTGAGGCATAATTTGAACGATTCGATCGCTTTAGCGTAGTCGCCTTTTCGGTAATACAGCAAACCGATGTTGTTGATACTGACCAGGTAACGCGAGGTGTCGCCGGCTGCCAGTAAAACCGGCATGGCTGCTTTGTAATAGGCCATTGCGGTATCCGGGGCATTGGAATTCTGGAAGTTATCGGCCAGATACCGCAAGGCAAACCCAAGGTACTGTTTATCGTGCAACTGTTCCGCAGTATGCCGGCCCCGCATGAGGTATTCGCAGGCCCGGAAATAATACCCTTTGCGTCCCGAAAAATAACCGTAATAACACTGGGCAATCATCAGGCCACGGGGCCATTTCCGGTTTTCCGCAATCGATAGAGCCTCCTGGAAAAGGGCGAGGGCCGTATCGTCCGACGTGACCAGTTTACCCAGCTGACACAGCAGCAGCCCCCGCGCCGTATCAGCCCGAAACGATTGATTGGCTGGTGGTAACTGGGCCAGTCGTCTCCGCAGGCTGTCCGCCGGAGACCGGGCGACGGTTTCGGTCAGGGTGATCAGCAGGAACGTGAAAAGCAGATAAAAAGGACGCATGAAGGCTGAGCAATTTCAGGCTTGAAACGATTCGGTGGCTGGGAACAATTGGCTGAATTCAGTCCGTGAAAAATGCTATGAAATACGGGAAATTCCCCGTTGAGTCTAAAAAAGAGGATTGGGAAATTTGTTTACTCCGATCATGTGTTTAAAAATAACAGCTAATTAGTGAAATATTCGTTGATCGTAACCTAAACTATTGAAAATATGTCGAAAATACGGGGGAGAACGGTCGATCTCGGTGGGCATTCAAAAACCGGGCGAGCAGCGAGTCGTCTCTGTCAGATACGGGTTCCATGGTGTTCACTCTACTGACGTTGGAGGTTACGATTCTGGTCGTACCTGGGATCATTCTATTTCTTCTCGGCTGGCTGACAATGCGCAGGCGTCAGGGGCAACGCCAGGCAAAACAGGATGCGTTGGACCGGGAACGTCTCGTCTCCAGGCTGGAATGGCAGCGTGCACTCCTGAAGGAAGCCGCCGAGGAGTTGCACGAAAATATCGGTCAGTTGTTGATTCTGACCCAGTTAACCACTTTTTCCATTGAGGAAAAAGTGGGAGACCCCGCCCTGGCCCCGGATTTCAAAACCGTGTACGAGTCCCTGCAAACCGGAATCAATTCGGTGCGGACGCTTTCGAATAAATTAAAAGCCGAAAACCAGCCGGCTGGAGGAAGCCACCTTGAACCGGGCTTTCGAGCTTAGCCACCGGGGCATTTGAGACCCTCCAAAACCGCCCCGGCCGTAACAATTCAACCAACGAAACTACCGCTTGACCCCGTTCATCGATCAGTTGGTAGGAGAACCGGATTTGCCGGACCCGGAGCGGGCTTACTTTTGGGTCATCCAACCCAAAGATTTCGCATGGCCGCTACGGTTTTAAATACGGCGGATTTGCTCGACGGTGAAATCATCGCCCGGTCGCAGGTCCTGAACCCCTCCACGGGTGGCACCACCGACCCTGGCCTGCTCCGTTTCCGGCATCCCGAAGCCGGTTTGATCCAGGTCCGGAATTCGGACTTCGCCCATATGCAAATCATTGACATGCAATGGGAGGCCCCGAAGGATATCATCCTGCACGAAACGGTGCCGTCGGACTGTATCGCCATCAATTTTATGCTGGGCGGATGTGTTGATTCGCAGTTTCGGGGATTGAAGAATTGCCTGAACATGCGGGCTGGAACGCACAACCTGATTTATACACCCGAGAGCGGCCATACCAATTGGATGCCGGGAGGGCAGTCGCTGTCGACGTTGCTGGTGACCCTGGATAAAAACTTTTTCGCGGCCTCGATTGGGCAGGACGACGCCTGGAGCGAACAGATTCTGACCGATCTGGAACACGACCGACCTTTTGCCGGTTTTCAGGGCGTTGGGATGGTGACGCCCCCGATGCGTTACCTGATTGACGATATACGAAACAACAAGGCAACCGGACCGCTGCGGAATCTTCTGCTTCAGTCACGCATACTGGAGCTGATCGCCTTTGAGATCGAACAGTTCAAAACGCCGGCGACTTGCTGCGAAACAATTCCGGCGGATGAGGTGGACAAACTGCACCAGTTGAAAACCTATCTGGATGCAAACTTCCTGGGCGAGCACTCGCTGGCCCAGCTAAGCCGCTATTGTCTGCTGAATGAGTTCAAGTTGAAGAAAGGATTCAAGGCGTTGTTCAACATCACGATTTTTAACTACCTCCGTAAACGGCGGATGGAATATGCCGGGCAACTGCTCCGCAACGGGGCAATGTCGGTCGATGAAGTAGCGGATCGGCTGGGCTACGAACATTCCCAGCATTTTTCGATTGCGTTTAAAAAGTATACCGGCCTTAATCCGTCGCAGTACCAGCGCGGCAAAAGTGCCGGTCGAAGCCTACCCGCTGGCTAACAAAACCGGGTGCCCCGCGCAGCCTGCTGGCAAACGGCCGGACACCCGGTTTGATTTTGAGGTTTCGGGAGGAGTTTACCAGCCTTCCGGTCTACCCACGATCCTAATAGAAACCAGTACCACCGGTCAGGCACCGATCTTGACCGACGTCATGGTGAGTGAACCAGCCACCGCCCGATCATTGAAGAACGAAACCGGATCTTTGCTGCCTTTCAGACCCAGGTTGTAGAGCAAGGGCAAATAGTGTTCCGGCGTCGGAATGGCCAGTTGCGCTTCGCGCCCCAGGCTGCTGTAATGGATCAGTGGTTGGAAATCGCCGTCGCTGATCAGGGTCTTGAAGGTATCATTCATGGAGACGGCCCAGTCGTAGCCGTAATTCGGTACGTCCATTTTGTCCCAGGCTACCATCCGCAGGTTATGCACCATGTTGCCGCTGCCGATAATCAGCACGCCTTTTTTTCGGAGTTCATACAGCTCCCGGGCCAGCTCAAAATGGTATTGTGGTCCTTTGGTGTAGTCAATGCTGAGTTGCAAAACCGGAATGTTGGCGTCCGGGTACATATGCCGAACCACCGTCCAGGTGCCGTGGTCGAGCCCCCAGTCGTGCGCCAGCTCGACCTGGGTCGAATGGAGCAGGCTGGCGGTTTCTTTCGCTAACGCCGGATTGCCGGGGGCCGGATACTGCACTTCGAACAACGCCCGCGGAAATCCGCCGAAATCGTGAATGGTTTCCGGGAAATCCATCGCCGTAATTTTCGTGCCTTTGGTAAACCAGTGCGCCGAAATCACCAGCACGGCGGTCGGCGTCGGAATTTCCTGCGCCATGCTTTTCCAGCGTTGGCTAAACTCATTATCCTGGATGCCATTCATGGGCGAACCGTGGCCGATAAACAGAACTGGCATCAGGGTTCCCTGCTCATTCAGGCTATCCGTAAATCGTTTGAAGTCTGGTAAGGTGTTCATAGTCAGTGTTCCTGTTAAAATCGTCTTGATAAATCGACTGCGTTTCATAGCGTATTAGCTAAGTTCGGTCATTTAATGTATAAACATTTTTTGTATATACATTAGTTCAATGAACTGAGCGATCCGGTTTTGAATTTACAGCCGACGTTCGTGATGAATCGAGATGCTGTACCCGGCATAGTGACCGGCGATGCCATTTCCGGCGTCGGCGGGTTTGAAACTGACGACAATGTTGTCCTTGTAAAAAATCTGCCGCTCCGTAAACTCCGACCCGGCCACGGTTTCCGCCGGTTTGAATCCCATCGCAACCAGTTCTTGGCGCAAAGCCATCTGGACGGTTTTCGACGGTTGCTGAAAATTCAGCAATCCCAGGTGGCGATTGCAAATGTACTGAATCAGGACGGCTGACTGGCTTAAATCGGGTACGTTCGGAAAGAGGGGATAGGCGTAGATGCCGGCCGGATTCGCGACACTTTCGGAGCGTTGTTTAAAGATAAGTCCTTTCCGGAACATACAGGAATCGAACTCGGCGGTTTTTAAGCACGTCAGGTCTATCAACTCCCGCATGGTGATTTTCTGGGCCAAAACCGGGCTATTCAGCAGCAGAAAGAGAATGATCAGGCGATAAAGGCTTTTCATGAGCTAAAAGGTGTAGTCTATAGTTTGTTTAGCAAGCAAATAATCGGCCGGTTTTAATGGGCCACAAATAGCAGAAGGCCAGCTTCAAGCTGGCCTTCTGCCTACCCACGGACCGGTGGGCGATTAATAAACTTTGTAGAACTTCGCTCCGAAGAGGAAAATGACGGCGTAACAGATAATGGGCAGGTAGTAGGCCGTGGCCACGTCATAATCGGCCACGGCCCCCATCGCAAACGGGAAAAAGGCCCCTCCGCAAACACCCATCGAAATAAACGAAGCCGCCTGCTGCGTGTGCGAACCCAGGTTTTTCAGGCCAAGGCTGAAAATGGTCGGGAACATGATGCTGAAAAAGAAATTGAGCATCAGCAAGGCGATGAACGAGGGCCAACCCAGGCTTTGGGCTACAATCAGGCACATGAGAATATTGCAGGCGGCAAAAATGGCCAGCAGGGAATGCGGGGCAATAAACCGCATCAGGAATGTACCGACAAACCGCCCGGCCAGCATTAGGGCCATAAACAAGACCATGTAATTCCCGGCGGTCGCGTCGGAAAAGCCCATTTTTTCGTGCCCGTAGTTGATGAAAAACGCCCAGGTTCCGCCCTGCGCGGCCACGTTGAAAAACTGCGCAATCACCGCCCAGACAAAATGCCGGTGCTGGAAAAGGCTTTTGCCCGGTTCATGGTCGACATTCACGGCATCCGGGTCGACGCTGGACGACGCGTGCGGATCGGTTAGCGTGGGAACTTTTACGAACGAAAACAGGATGGCAATACCGGCAATAACACTCCCAATGGCAATGTACAGCATTTTAACCGAGGTCAGATCCGTGCTGCCTTCGGTATTGTTCCGCAACAGAAAGTAGGAGCCGATGGCTGGTCCCATGATGGCACCGAGTGCGTTGAAGGCCTGGGCAAAGTTGATCCGCTGGTCGCTGGTTCGCTGGTCGCCGAGGGAGGCCACAAACGGGTGCGCCACGGTTTCGAGCGTGGAAAGGCCGCATCCCAGAATGAACAGGGCCAGCCCGAAATACGGAAAGGATGCCGCACTGGCTGCCGGTACGAACAGAAACGATCCGGTGGCAAAAAGGCCCAGACCGAGCAGAACGCCGGACTTATAGCCAAACCGCTTCATGAACAGACCGGCCGGTATGCCCATGACAAAATAGGCACCAAAGATCGCAAACTGGACAAAGGCCGACTGGGTTTTGGTCAGGCTCAGAACGTGTTGAAAGTGTTTGTTCAGGACGTCGCCCATCGTGATGGCGATGCCCCAGAACATGAATAGCGAGGTGACGAATACGAGCGTGATGAGGTATTTTTTTTCGGTAAAAGCCGCTGGCTTTGAGGTGCTTACGCCTGACTGCATAGTAAAGAGTTCGTTTGGTCAATGGAGCAACGGGTAAATTGCCGGGACAAGGTAACGCTTAAATTTAACTTGGTAAAACCCAATTAAAAAAGCCGACCCTTTCGGGATCGGCTTTCGGTCCATCGGTAGACGGAAAATTATTTCTCGTGCTTGAAGACTTTCACGATGTACACATTCTCCTGAATCTTCTTGATCTGATCCTTGCGGGATAGTTTGGCCAGACCGTTTTTGCGACTCATCCGGATCGAATTGTTCTTGAGTGAATCCGTCGGAATGGCAGAAATTGCCCGGAACAGGTAATCGGTTTTGATCGCGAAGGTAGCGCCTTCCGTGGAGGTTTGCTTGCCGCTGATGATTCCGATGACGTTTCCCTTTTCGTCGAGCAGCGGCCCGCCGGAGTTCCCGGGATTGACACTGATGGCCACCTGATAAGCCGTTGAATCGCCCCGGTAGCCGGTTTTGGAACTCAGGTATCCTTCGCCGTACACAATTTCTTCCCGGGGAAAACCGAGCGTAAAAACGCGTTCGCCGAGGTCCGACGGACCGGCTTCGAAACCGTAGGGGAGGGCGGTTTTAACCCGAAACGAACTGTCTTCGTGTACCTGCAAAATCGCCAGATCGTATTTCCGGTCGGCGTACACGACCTTCGCTTTGTAAATCTCTCCTTTGGTACTCTGGATATAGACCGAATCGGCATCCTGGATGATGTGCGTATTGGTCACCAGATACCCATCCGGCGACAGCAGAAAACCGGAACCGGCCACCTGACCGGGGTTGATTTGCAACGCCCGTTCGCGGGCGTTCAGGTCCTGCAGAATGGCGTTCTGCGACCGGCGGATGGCCTGCAAATCCCGGCGCATCATGCTGTATTGTTCCTGCTGCTTGTGGCTCGACTGGTACTGCCGGATCAGCATCAGCGTACCGAAGGTCGTGATGAGGGCGACGGTGGCGGCCACTGCCAGAATCGGGCGGTAGGTTTGCCACAATTGCCGGATCGTTCCGGTGTTGTGGCGCAGCGGACGCACGTTTGGTTCCTGGTTCGCTTCCTCCCGGATAGCGTCCATATCCAGATTCGCGTGAATCCGGTTCAGGCGTTGGCGAAAGTCCGACCGTTGCCCATAGTGCTGCATGGCCTGCGCCAACTGCTGTTGTTCGCGGGCTCGTTGCGCCAGAACCGGGTCCGACCGGCGGAGGGCTTCAAATTCCACCCGTTCGGTTTCCGTCAGCTCGTTGCGGAGCCATTTGTCAACCCAATCGGTGAATTGGTGGGGATCAATCATGGAATTACTCTTCTTTAAACACGGAAAAGAACAACCGTTTCAGCCGCATCAGGCATTTGTATTTCTGCGTCTTGGCGTTATCGGCGTTCGTATAGCCAAACTTTTCGGTAATAGCCTGCATCGACAGATGGCGGATGTAAAAATCCTCCAGCAAAGTCCGGCAGGGTTCTCCCAGGCGGTCGAGCGAATCGGCCATGAGGTCGAACTGGCGGTCGCGGACTTCGTGATCGATCAGATCCTCGCTCACGTCGGCCGCGTCTTCGGTATCTCTGAGCAATGCACCGGTCCGGTTTCGGGTCGACAACTGCTTGAGCCAGAGCCGTCGACTGACCGAATAGATATACGTTTTTAGCTGACAATGCAAATCCAGCGAATTCGCCGTCAGTTTCTCGTACAGCACAATCAGGGTTTCCTGGTAAATGTCCTTGGCGTCATCTTCCGTGCCGCTATTGTTCAGAATCAAGTGCAGTACCATCGGAAAATACCGCCGGTACAGTTCTTCCAATACCGTATCCGAACCGTTGGCCAAGCCCGCAAGCAATTGGTCGTCAGATAAATGAAACCGGTTCGAGTTTGTCATTGGTTTCTTGCATACTTAATACAATTTCGGGTCAAATGTAACCCAAAAAATTTTTTTTATTTTTTTCAAAAAACGTGGGTTACCTAATGGCCCCTCTGCGTATTAAGGGTGAGATCTATTAACATAAACTGACTACTCTCATGAAACGTATTGTAAAATCTGTATTGTTCGTTGCAACGATGGTTTCTTTGGCAGCTGCTTGCCAGTCTAAAAAAGCTGAAGACACGACTTCAACGACCGATTCAACGGCTGTAACGGATTCTTCATTTGCATCAGACACAACGATGGCTTCGGACAGCGCTGCTGCTGATTCTGCAAGATAAGCTACCGTTCGTTCGTATAACGAATAAAAGCCGCTCAGTAATGGGCGGCTTTTGTCTTTTTATCCGATTCGGGTTGCAAAGCCAGAAAATGCAGCATCTTAAAATAATTGGGCTAGGCATTGTTTATTTAGAAGCATTCTAATTAATTTGTGCCGTAGCTAACCGACGCACGAGGGTGAAACGAATGTAACCAACTAAAACAGCTATGCCGTTGAACATCCTGTTAAGGGTTGGTGTCTTCCATCGGTTTCGAAACCACGCAAACCTGACCGGAATCCAGATAGTACAGTAAAAGCTATAGTGAGTAGGATGGAAAAAGCAGGGTCTTTGACGCTGCTTTTTTTTGTGGACAATACATCGGATTTTTGCGCGTACTAATCAAGGGGCCAGCCGCCAAAACCGGGGACCAACGCCAGTCCGTTGAAAATTAGCCTCTGGTCCCCAAGTGTGCCGGACGACGTGTATTTTTACCCCTTCATGGTCTGTCGGTCGGCGGTTGCTGGCCCCAAAACAGTTTGGTAACGATTCTATGTATAAACCGTATCGAATCCGGCGAATGGCTTTTCTGCTTGCGGCAGGACTAATTTTCGCCCTGGCTTCCTGCAAGCAGGAACGTGACGACAAATTGAAACCTTCGCTTTATGTTCCACTGGTGTACGACAGCCTGGGTTTTACGTTCAACACGCAATCGCTCGTTCCCCTGATCGATCAGTTCATGGTGCTGCGCCGGGAATTGCAGAAGGGAAACCAGAAGGGCACGTATGTGTCCGAAGAATCTCTCAATGCGGCTTTTACGCAGGGAACGTTCAGTCTGCGGTCGGTGACAACACCGTATTTCATCAGCCGGTTGCAGTCGCAGAATAACGGTTTTTTTGCGGAATTATCGAAAGCCAGTGGCGGTTTGTTCAGCCCGTACGACCGGGGATGGGAAGGGGGCGTTTACAGTGGTCATCTATTCGATGAATACGGGCTGGAAGTGGGGCAGGTGATCGATAAAGGCCTGTACGCAGCGGCTTTGTACCATTACGCGATGTCCCTGACCACTGGCATGTTCCGGCCCGCAACGGTCGACCAGATTCTGTTTCTCTACGGGGCAAATCCGGCCTTTTATAACAGCGACAACACGACCTTCTATCCGAATGCGGACCGGCTGATGGCGGCTTATGCGGCCCAGCGCGACGACGGAACCGGTACGGGCCTGTATAGTCAGACCCGACAGGCCTTTATCACGCTGCAAACCGCCCTGAAAGCAGGGGAGGATTATAATGCGTACCGGGACGAAGCCCTGGCAACCCTTAAATTAAACTGGGAAAAAACGACCGCAGCCACGGTGATTCACGCCATTCACGAAGCCGTTGTCCTGCTCAATAGGCCAAACCTGAATGATGAACAGCGGGCGAAGGGAATGCACTGGATTAGTGAAGCCGCCGGTTTTCTGCACGGCTGGCGGATGATCGACGCGGGGAATAAGAAAATTACGGATGCCCAGATCGACGAAATCCTGACCTTGCTGAATGCCCCGTATGATCGGTCAGCTTCGGTCTATCGCTTTATTACCAATCCGGGTGAGGAACTGTCGAAGCTGTCGGAAGCCGTCGCCCGAATCCAGGGGCTCTACGGTTTTACGAACGACGAAGTGGAAAGTTTCCGCCGGAACTATGTCAACGACCAGAACCGGTAATGTTCTTCAAACTGACTACTCAGCAGGAAAACGTCTGTTGAGTAGTCAGTAGTCTTGAGTAGCGTTAACCAGTTTGTCTCGCTATTCACCTTACCACGAAATGGTAAACTCCGTCCAGCCGTCGGGATTGGTTTTGAGAGAAAACGGAAAGCCGTGATTGAGGAGAATGTCGCGGGTGAGGGTTAGGCCGATGCCCTGACCGTCGGGTTTGGTACTGAAGAACGGATTGAACAGGTTGGTTTCCAGGTCCGGGCTGATGGGTTTGCCGTTATCCCGAACGAGTAATTGGTTGTTTTTCAGGACAACTTCCACGGTTTGGCCCGCAGTACAGGCTTCAATGGCATTTTTGATCACATTGACCAGCACCTGTTCTACCTGTACCACATCCACCGGCAGAAAAACCGCATCGGTTTGGAAGTCAAGCCGAAAACCAACGCCCTTCGCTTCGGCCTGTGGCTGCATCAGCAATCCGACATTCCGGATGACTTCGACCAGATCGGTACGGTTTTTCTGTGGGGGCGGCAACCGAACCACATCGGCGAACCGGCGCATGAACAGATTCAGCCGGTCGTTGCGCTCGATGGCTACCTGGAGCGCGTGGGTCACGTCTTCCTGTTCGGGCGTTGCGACGAACGATTTGGTGACGTTCAAAATGGAGTTGATGGCACCGATGGAGTTGTTCACTTCGTGCGCCATCATCCGGATCACTTTGCTGTACGCCTTTTTTTCGGATTCCAGAATCTCGCTGGTCAATTCTTCGATCAGCATGAAATCGCGCCGGAAGCCCCGGTCCATGAAGTGCGAACGCTGCACGCGGTAGGTTTCAACACCGGAGCCCTTGATGGTCTTGGTTTCAAAATCACCGGACTCGGTCAGCTGGTTGAGCAACGGATGGTCGATTTCGGCCAGCGCGTGGCCTTTTAGCTGACTATCCGGTTGTTGCAGCAAAACCGTTGCTTTGGGGTTCGCCGACGCAATCCGCCCGTCGAAGTCAAAAATCAGCGTAGCGATGGGCGAGGCTTCGATGAGCTTTTCCAGAAAAAACTGCTGTTCCATTTGTTTGGTGCGTTCCTGACGCAACTGATCAATCATCAGGTTGTATACCTCAATCAACCCGTCAACTTCCCGGTTACCGGTTTCTACAAACTTGATCGTGAAATCCTGGTCCTTAATCGCTTCAATACCCGACGAAATAAACTGAGAAGGTTGGCCGAAAGCGCGGTAAATCTGAATCGCCACGCCAACGGAAATCAGTACCAGCACTTCCGAAATGATGAACAACAGTTTGTTTTCCTGAAGCCATTTGAAAATCAGAAAGACCAAGGCCGCGTGAACCGCGATGATGTAGAGCAGGTATTTCGTGCGCAGGGAGAGCTTCATGAATCGGTGGTATACGGTATTCCATATTTTTCCAGCCGCCGGTAGAGCGCAAACCGCGTGATGCCCAGCGCCCGGGCCACTTTCGAGACTTTATTGTTGTAAAGCTCCATGGCCCGCCGAATCATCTGGTATTCCAGCTCATCCAGGGTAATTGTGCCCACTTCCGGCAGCGAACGCGCGGACTGGGGCTGAGGACCAGGGGTAATTTGCCCCTGAAAATCCGTAATGCCGAGTTCATTGGTAGACGATAGTAAAACCGTGCGTTCGACGATGTTTTTCAATTGGCGGATATTACCCGGTAACGTCAGGTTGCGGGCCCATTGCAGTGCGGCTGGATGGATGTTGAGGTTGGGCCGCTGGTAAATGGTTTTGAGGTTGTTGACAAAATACGTAATCAGGGGCGGAATATCGTCGGGACGTTCGCGCAGGGCCGGGAGCCTGACGGTAATCAGGTTGATCCGGTAAAACAAATCCTCGCGGAAAGTACCCCGGGCCACCATTTCCTCCAGGTTGCGGTTGGTGGCGCAGATCACCCGCACATCGACGGTTTTGCTCCGGCTGCTACCCAGTGGCTCGAACGTGCGGTCCTGCAACACCCGCAGCAGTTTCACCTGACTTGCCAGATCCAGATCGCCGATTTCGTCCAGAAAAATGGTGCCTTTGTTGGCCAGCTCAAACCGCCCGACGCGGTCGGACTTGGCATCGGTGAAGGCGCCCCGCAGGTGGCCAAACAATTCGCTTTCGAACAAGGTCGAGGAAATACCGCCCAGATTGACCTTCACGAACGGTTTGCTCCGGCGCCGGCTGTTCTGGTGAATGGCTTCGGCAATCAGCTCCTTGCCCGTACCGCTTTCGCCCGTGATCAAAACCGGCGCGTCGGTGGAGGCCACCCGCCCAATGGTTTCCAGAATTTCGAGCAATTTTGGATCTTCCCCGACAATATGTTCAAACTGGTATTGCTGATCGAGTTTCCGGCGACTGAGCGATCGGGCCGGGTTTTCGTCTACCGGGTGCCGGTTCAGGTTCATCAACGTCCGGACGGATTGCAGCACGTACTCATTTTGCCACGGCTTGGTGATGAAATCCTTCGCCCCGGCTTTCATGCCCTGTACGGCCAGGTCGATGGTTCCCCAGCCCGTAATCAGAATGACCGGAATGGTGGGGTAACGGTTTCGGATGGTGGTCAGCAGGTTCATCCCTTCTTCGCCGGATGTTTCGATGGAAAAATTCATATCCAGTAAAATCAGCTCGGCGGCTTCGGCGTCGAGGGTGTTCAGGGCCTGCTCCGGATTGCTGGCAGTCTGCACCACAAAACCGTCTCTCCGCAAGAGAAGCGAGAGCGAGGTCTGAACCGCAATATCGTCGTCGATGATAAGAAGCATGTGACCGGGAAGATAGTAAAAGTTGTTACACAGAGTTGATCAAAGGACATCAGAGTTAATCAAAGAAATCTCTGTGTAATTCTGATGTCCTCTGATCAACTCTGTGTAACAACTCATTAGACGTTATTCCTCATGCAAGGCCACCGCCGGTTGAATCTGGGCGGCCTGGCGGCTGGGGAACAGGGCGCAGAGCGTGACAATGCCGTAGATGATCAACACCGACAACATAATGGCCGTGAGGTAAATACCGGCTTCGAGGTCGAACACGTTCAGCAGCGGAAACTGGGCGGCAAACAGCAAACCGATCAGCAGTCCGAAGGTGGCCAGTACCCAGATTTCGCCAATGAATTGCCGCGAGATACCGGAGCCGGTAGCGCCCAGCGCCCGGCGCAGCCCGATTTCGCCCCGTCGTTTGGCAATGCTCAGGTTCAGAACGCCGAACAGACCGAGGGCCACGTTAATCAGCAAAAAGCCGGATACGATCAGGAAAATGATCATCGGTACGAGGGTCAGGTTTTGCTGGTTTTTGTGGGAGTCGGTGAGGTAGTCCACTTCCACGCTCCAGCCGGTAACCATCGCCGTAATGTCTTTCACCAGTCGGGCTTCAAACAGCGCATCGGTACCGGGTTTTACCCGAATCAGTAACAAATCATTCCAGGGGCTTTTGGCATCCAACAGTTCAAAGACCGCCGGTTTGTCCGCCATAAATTCTCCTTTTGACTTGAAGGTATTGACCACGCCGATTACTTTGAAACGGTCGCCAACAATTTTTCCCAACGGATTTTCGACCTCTCCAAAAAGCGCTTCCTTTAATTTTCGATTGATGACAATCGGCGTGTATTTGCCGACACTGTCGGCACTCCGGTACCAACGTCCTTCGGCGATGGGAATGGCCAACGTTTCGGCGAAATGCTCATCGGTGGAGAAAAAATCGGCTAATACATTCTTTTTGTTGTATTCGATACCATTATTCATGGTGCTCTGCGCAAACGGAAAATTGTTGCTCATGCGAGACGCCGATTCCACGTCGGAATACGCTTTGATCCGCTGCAAAACCCGTTCAATTTTTGCGGCCACTTCGACACTATCCTGGTTGCTATTTAAACTGATTGCCCAGACATTCCGGTATTCAAACCCCAGCGGTTCACGGTAATTCCGGAAGTTGTAGACAATCAGCGAGGTAAGTCCGAACAGGACCAGGAACGAAGCCCATATCTCGACCAGCACCAGTGCGTGGGTCTTCTTTTTGTTCCAGATGAGTTTAAAGAGGTGACGGATCATGATGTAAAGAGCGAAAGAGTAAATGGTGAAAGAGTGAAAGAGCGAAAGAATGAAAGAGCACTCTTTCGCTCTTTCACTCTTTCGCTCTTTCACTTTTTATGATTTGAGGGCTTCGGAAATGGTGAGTTTGGACATGCGGAGGGCGGGGGCAACACCGGAGAGGAGTCCGAAAACAAGACAGACCAGCAGACTGACCAGGAAGACAGTAAAGTTGATGGTCAGATCGGCGTAGGCAATCATACCGCTGGCGTTGATCAGCTGAATGATAATAAGGGTCAAAACGAGTGCAATACCGCCACCGATGAACGTTATGAAAATATTTTCGATGATAAATTGCCACATGAGGGTTTTTACGGGGGCTCCGAACGCTTTCCGGATGCCGATTTCCGAAGCCCGTTCCATAATCCGGCTGACGTTGACATTTACGAGGTTGATGGCTGGTAGCCCCATCAACATAAGCGCGATGAAGGCAATGACGCCGAAAAAAATCGTTTTCAACCCCGCATTGCCATCGAAGAACGTACCGATGAAGTTTTCCAAATACGGTTCGCTTTTCACCTCCAACGACGTATACTTAAACCCATTCTGGACGCCCGGTAACGGGATCCGGCGGATGTGACTCTGAAACTCCTCCTGAACGGTTTTTAATTCGGACGGTTTTTTGGCCAGCAGGATTGCCACATAACCCCCTCTCATGTCGGATCGCTGGTAATTACTTTTGGGAGCCGTATAGGGATAATAGACGTCGGCATACGTAAAGGGTCGCGTAATCGGGCTGCCCTTGACGACGCCAATAACCCGGTAATGGATGTTCTCAATCTCCACATCGTTGCCAATAACGGATTCGGTGGTCTTGCCAAAGTACTGTTTCTTGAAGTCATCGGTAATCACGACCACCTGATCGCCATTGGCAATATGCTGTTCGTTGTACGGTTTTCCTTCCAGAAACTCAAACTCGGTCACTTCCCAGAAATCGGCATCGGTAAATTTGGTATTCAGCTTGATCTTCTGCGAACCCACGTACGCATTGGAGCTATTGACGAAGGTACAGATTGTTACCCGTTCGGCGGTTTTCAATGATTTCGCGTAGTCCGTCAGAAACTTGAAACTCATCGGACCCGAATTCCGGGATGTTCGGCTGGAGTCACGCTGCACCATCTGCATGACATACAGCGACCGGTCGCGCCGGGTTTCGGGATAATGGGTTCCGAACAGGTGATCGAGAAACGAGGTCAGCACCATCAACACCGTCAGGGTCAGGCTGATGCCGAAGAGCGTGATGAAGGTGTAAAACGGATGCCGCAAGAGCACCTTCCAGGCGATTTTTAAGTAGTTCGTTAGCATGTTTAAAGAGTGAATGAGTGAAAGAGTGAAAGAGTGAATGAGTGAGTAGTACGTTGCGAACCGACTGGGTTTTCGCTCATTCTCTCTTTCGCTCTTTCACGCTTTATAAAACCTGCGTTCCGTCGAAAAGCCGGATTAACCGATGGGTGCGTTTGGCCATGCTTTCGTCGTGGGTAACCATCACGATGGTGGCTCCGTCATCGTTGAGACCTTGGAGAATGTTCATAATTTCGTTGCCCATCGCGCTGTCGAGGTTGCCGGTCGGTTCGTCGGCCAGAATGATTTCGGGGTTGCCGACAATGGCCCGGGCGATGGCAACGCGTTGTTTCTGTCCCCCCGACAATTGCTTCGGAAAATGCTTGATGCGGTTGCTCAACCCTACTTTTTCCAGCGCTTCCCTGGCGTAGGTCTGGCGCGGCTTGCCATTGGTGGAACGGTACAGCAGCGGGATTTCGACGTTGTCGACCACCGACAGGTCGTTGATAAGGTGGAAGCTCTGGAAAATAAAACCGATCTTCTGGTTGCGGAGGTGCGCCAGTTCCTTGTCGCGGTAGGATGCGACGGGCTGCCCATCCAGTTCGACGGTTCCCTTCGAAGGGGCGTCGAGGAGCCCCATGATATTCAGGAGGGTCGATTTACCGCAACCCGACGGCCCCATAATGGAGACAAATTCGCCTTTGCGGATGTTGAGGTTGATGTTGTTCAGCGCCAGCGTCTCGATGCTGCTGGTGCGGTACACTTTTTCGATGTTTGTGAGGGAGATCATGATTTTGAAGATTCTTGATGGTTGGATGCTGGATGGTTCTTGATGCTTGGATTCTTGATGTTTTGGATATTTGTATGTAAAACTGTCCTGGTTTTGTATTACCTTGCCGTCTATCCAGAGCTAGTACCAAGCATCCAGCATCAAGTATCTAGCATCCACAACCATCCAGCAATGAGTTACAAGGATTTGGAAATATGGCAGTTGGCTCGTGAGATAACGGTTGATGTTCATAAGATGACGTTAACCAAACTGCCCAAATTCGAAATGTATGAAACGGGGTCGCAGATACGACGGTCTAGCAAAACGGTTCGATCAAACATCGTGGAAGGGTATAGCCGGAGACTGTACAAAGCGGATTTTATCAAGTTTTTAGTGACGGCCCTCTCCTGGAATGACGAAACACTGGACCATCTTGAAACTTTGTATGAAACCCAGTCATTAATCGACACGGATTTATACACCACGCTACATCATCGCATTCAGCTCTTAGGGCGAAAATTGAATCTGTTCATTTCAGCCGTCGAACGCCAGCACCAAAGCCCCAAATAATCCGCTATCCAGTATCCGTTATCCAGCATCCGGAAAATCCAGCATCCAGAAAATCCAGCCTCTTTTCATTGTATCTTTTCGTTTCGTTCAAAATCGTACAGGGTCAACAGACGGATCGTGTAAAAAGCCGTCCAGTAATCGCGCAGGGCCAGAATGGCGTCGCGCCGGGCGCGGTCTTTTTCCTGCATCGCAATGCCCAGGTCCGTCACGCTCAGGTCGCTTAGCATGAAGCGGTTTTGGGCAATCTGGTAGCGTTGCTGACCAATTCCGTCGGCTTCGGCGGTGAGTTTTACCTGCTGTTGCAGCATTTGCAGGAGCGTCACCTGGGTGTAAATTGCCTGCTCAAACGAGAGTTTATCCTGCTCGACGGATTGCGTCGTCAGTTGCTGGTTGGCTTTGGCGGTTTCGGTGCGGGCCTGGGCGCGTCCCCACGTCATGATGGGCAGAACGAACTGAACCTCCAGAAACTCGCGATCCTGCGGTCGAATGTAGACATCGCCAAACCGCGAGCCCCGGTTCGAAAGGCCGAAAGCGGCATTCAGCGTGGCATTCAGGCCGTTATCCTTGCGGGCTTTGTCCACATCGCGCTGGGCTTCGAGCAAACGCCGGCGGAAGGCAATGGCATCGGATCGGTTGCTGAACGCTTCGTTTAACGCTTTTTTGACGTCAATGGTCAACGCACGGATCTGCATGGGAACGGCCAGTTCCAGGGGCTTTTCATTCCGATAACCCAGGTACGATCGGAGTCGCAGCGACGCGATTTCGGCGTTCTGGCGGGCCGATGCGTAATCTTTTTTCGCCGTCAACACGCTCAGTTGCAGTTGCAACAGATCGTTCTGTGAAATCTTGCCCAGTTCCAGTTTATGCTGGGCAATTTGGTAGAGCGTATCGTTGTTGCTCAGGTTCTTCTCGGCAATCTGCAAATTCACCTGGGCCACCAGCAGGTCGAAGTAAAAACCGGTTGCCTCGACGGTCACCTGTTCCATCGATTCGATAAACTGCTGGTTGCTTTCTTCGAATTTCAGCGGCTCAATTCGGCGCTCCCATTTCATCGGGTTGAACTGAAAAAGCGGTTGAGTGATCCCGATGGCGAACGGAATCCCGTTGTACAGCGTGTTATTCCGCTGAAAATCATCGAACCGCTGGAGTTGCTTCTGCACAAAAACCGACCCACCTGTTGGGGCAATGTTCTGTGTTAGTGCCAGATTCAATACTGAGTTGTTGTTGGAAATCGGCTGAAAATTGATCGTTCCGTCGGGCTGTGTCACCGGGGTAAACGACCGCTCGAAGCTCGGAATCGACCCGTTCAGGCTCAGTTGCGGTTTGTAACCCGCCAGAAAGGTGCGGTATTGCCAGTAGCTCGTTTGTTTCTGCGTAGTCGCCTGTTTGGCGGCAATCGACTGCGCTTTGGCCATCTGCACCACATCGTCCAGCGTCAGGGGTTGCGCAAAAACCGGAAGCGTCATCAGCAGCAGGACAACGAAAGAAGCCGCTTTCATGGTAAAGAGATCCTTATTCATTGCTGCGGTTTTCAATCGTAATTTCCTGCAAATGCTCGTACTCGCTCAGGTCGGTGATGATCACTTTTTCGCCGGGCTGAATACCGCTCCTGACCTCCACGAAATCGAAGTTGGATAAACCGGTTTCCACGTCCCGACGCTCGGCAACCCCTTTCGCATTCATGACGTATATAAATTGCCGTTTCTTGCCTTTGAAGGCCGGACCATTGGCCACCCGCACGGCTTTGGCGGTTTGGCTGGTCACTACAAACACCTCGACTTTCATGTTGGGCCGCAGCGACGAATGCCGGTTGTCGTCCAACTGCACGACGAACTGGACAACACCGTTTTTGACCGACGGTTTTACCTGCGTGATCATCCCGCGCAGGTTGCTCTCGTTGATTTTCACGATGACGGGTAATCCCGTTTTTACCTGATCGGCGTAGACATCCGAGCAAGAACCTTCCACCCGAAAACTGCCCAGATCGGCCAGTTTAGCCAGCATTTCACCCTCGTTGACCGCCGAACCGATGTTTTCGTTCACCCAGGTCAGCACGCCAGGGCGGTCGGCGACGATGTTGGCCTGTTTCAGTTTGTGGTCGAGTTCTTTGAGGTTTTTCTCCTCGATCTGGGCCTGCAAGGTGGTTTCTTTCAGGCTCGTACCCATCGACTGGCGGTTGTAAGTCAGGTCGTTTTCGAGTTTCGTCTTTTCCAGTTCGGCAATCCGCAGGTTGTTTTCGGCCCGGGTGACATCCTCCTGCGTTCGCCCACCGACTTTCAGCAGGCGACGGGTATCTTCCAGTTCGGCTTTCAGCCGGTTGATGTTGAGGGATTTGATCTGGTCATCGGCTTCGGCATCGAACAGGTTTTTATTGAGCTTCATCCGCAGTTGGTCGATGCTGTTGCGTTTGAGCGCGAGCTGATCCTGCATTTTTTCGTAGTCGATGATCGTCAGCGATTTGTCGAGGTCCAGAATGGCCTGACCCGGTTTTACCTGGGTGCCGGGCGTGAGCAGCACCTGCCGGATGCTGGCCCGGATCGGGCTGGTGATGATTTGTTCGTAGGCCGGAATGACTTCGCCCGTCGCGTTCAGGGAGTTTTCGACGGGCCCCACCTCCGCCGTCGCTGTTCGGATGCGGGAGGCTTCGACGGACGTTTTCAGGGCGTTCCGGAAGAAATATAGAGCGACCGCTACGCCAACCAGGGCTACGAGGGCAATCGTATAGGTTCGGGTGCGGCTTTGCCTAACGACTTCGGGAGCAAGTTCTCTATCCATTAGCTTGTTGTTATTCGCTAATAGCTAGTATCCAAATGCTATGCCAGTAGTTAATGTGCAGATTATTAAAGCTTTAGTTGTGTTGTTGCTTGGTGGAAATGTGCGGTTTCGCACAGCTTGTGCGCCTGCGAACATAGGGCGGCCACCGAGTCGAGTAGTTTTAATCGAATATATTCATAAATTACATCAGTTTGGTACAAAACGGGACCGGATTCTTTAAACCTACGTTTTTTGATCATGCGCCGGAATTTCCATTTTCTGATTTTACTACTGGGGTTGGCCGTTTTACAAGGAGTGCTGACCCAGTGCAAGCGGAATTCGGAGGAGAATTCATCGCCTGAGTCGAAGTTGAAGATTGTGGAATTTCATCTCGCCGGTATTCCCGACAAAAACATTGTCATTAATCACGCAGCGCGGACCATTACCGTGCAAATGCCGCCGACCCTTACTTCGCTGAGTCTCAAAGCCGATTACCGGCTCAGCCCGGATACCCGACTGGTCAGCGGTTTACCGAATGGTGAACTCAACGTGGTGGCTTTGAGCAAATGCTACGAGAATCAGCGAATTGGCTTGGCCAGCACCGGTAGCTCGTCCATCGACCCCTCAGTTCAGTATGCGCTGATCGCCATCCCGTCCGGGAAACTAACGCTAAAGCCGACCCAACCGCTGGAAATCGAACTGGGTGAAGGCATGACGGTGAATGTTCCCGTCGAAAATCTGTACGGCAGCGAACCGTTAGTGGATGCGCGGGTGACGCGGGAAGGCACGACCGAGAAAGTCAGCCTGTTTCGGGAGCAGACCCCGAACAATTGTGTCTGGTTCATAAAAGGAATTGTCAATCAGGTCCAGGTGGCAACATCCCGCCAATTGCAGCCGGGGCGGTATTCGCTGGAACTGGTGCAGGCTGATGGGACGGTGGTGCCGGTGTCGCAGCCGTTGATCATCAAAAAAGGCAAGGCAAGATTGGGCTATAATCAGTGGACCTGGGGGGTGATGGCAAACGAACCCTTTATTGTCGAGGGTTTTAACCTCTTCGAAAGCGATGTTTCCCTGACGATTATTGGAAAAGACCGGACGTATCGGCCCATCTTAGGCGACTTTGCTGCCGACGGAACCCGTTTCCGGGTGTTGACCCCGGCGCTACCTCCCGGAAATTACATCGTAAAAGCGCACCAGAATGGCCAGGAAATTACCTGTCAGAAAATGAGTGTGTTGCGCGAAAAGGGACAGCCGGTTTTGCTTAGTATCACCAATTACGGTACTTGTTCGACCTTCGAAAAGTTGTCCCTGAGCCGGGCGAAGCGAATCGATCTGTATTACAATCCTATTACCGGTAGACCGGCCGCAAATCGGGTTCAGCTGGACGAACAGCTGCAATTCAATCGCATCGACAACCCGGCTGAAACCTACAGTGTTCCGATTGTTCCCTACGTTCTGGCGGGGCCGGAAGCACCCGCTTATTTCAGTATTCCGGAATCGGTTCCGGTGGGGCAGTACCACGTAAAACTACAGGTAAAAGATCCGAACACCGACCACTTATTGCAGAGCGAACCCTACGAACGGGTGATCGACGTACAGTAGATTCGCCCATCCTGCCTAATGAAAACCGATTCGTATTACTTCTTCTCGGCCAGCTGCACGGTTTTGACGTCTACGGTGATTTCTTTCAGGCGTTGGGCTACATTTTCGGGCATGGATTCCTGGTACCGTCCGCCGAGGTGCTTGGCCAGAAATTGCTCCGCCAGGGCCAGCATGGCCATGTTGTTGACGGGCCGGGCAAAACCGTGGCCCTCGTCGGGGGCGCAGAGGTATTCGACCGGAAAACCGCGGTCGCGGAGGGCAATCACAATCTGGTCGGATTCGGCTTTGTTGACGCGGGGGTCGTTGGCCCCCTGTACCACCAGCAACGGCGATTTGATTTTATCCGCCGAAAACAAGGGCGACTGTTTTGTCAGCTGGGCTTTGCCTTCGGGCGTATTCGGGTCGCCCATGCGCTCGTAGAAGGTTTTGCGAATCGATTCCCAGTACGGTGGAATTGAGTTCAGGAGTGTGATGATGTTGGAGGGGGCCACAATCGCCACTCCGGCCGCGTAGACATCGGGCGTAAAGGCCAGCCCCGCCAGCGTGGCATAGCCGCCGTACGAACCGCCCATGATCCCGACGCGCTTCGGATCGGCAATGCCCTGATCGACCAGATACTTCACACCCCAGGTGATGTCGTCCTGCATTTTTTCGCCCCACTGCTTGTTGCCCGCGTTCAGAAATTGCTTGCCGTAGCCGGTGGACGCCCGGAAATTCATCGACAAAACCGCATAGCCCCGGTTGGCCAGAAACTGGTGATAGGCATTATACCCCCAGAAGTCGCGGCCCCACGGGCCACCGTGCGGAACCACCACCAGCGGCAGCTTTTGCGGATCGCGGCCTTTGGGCAGCGTCAGAAAAGCCGGTATTTCGAGTCCGTCCGACGAGCGGTAGCGAATGGCTTCCATGCGCGCCAGATCGTTGATGGGCAGTTTGGGCCGGGGGCGGTATTGGAACATTAGCTCCTTGGTTTTGCGGTCGAACAGGAACGTCGCTCCGGGGTCCGTATCGCTCGTGGCCGACAGCAGCCAGTATTGCTCGTCGTCGGTGGACGAACCAAACTGGATGTCCATGCCCGGCAGTTCGCGCAGGATAACCTGGAAATCCTTCTCGAAGGCCTTGTCTTTCCAGTACCGGCGCAACCGGTCGTCGGTGTAGGTCGTAAAAATCGGTTCGCGGGTCAACTCGGAAAGGGCTACACCGCCGAAATCCACCTTTTTCAAGGGGTCGGATTCGACGGTTTGTTCCTTCTGGGTTTCGGGATTGAGCAGAATCAGTTTCTGAAGATCCGCTTTGTCCTTGTTGGTGACCACGTAAACCCGCTGGTTGTCTTTGTGAAAACCGACCGGATAACTGGTTTCGTAAATCGAGGTCGAATAGATTTTGGTCATCCCGCTGGCATCGACCCGCAGCATCTCGGAACTGCCATCGGCGGCCGTGCTGGTGGCCAGCCGCAGCTTGTCGTCCCAGTCGAACACCCAGCCGGTAACCCGGTCGGTATTCTGGCGGAGGAGCGTTTTTTCGCCGGTTGTCAGGTTCAGCTGGTACAGGTCGTGCCAGGCTTTGTCGCGGTCGTTCAGGCCGATGTATAAGGTATTGGGGTCGGTTTTCGGAACGCGGTAAATAAGCGCCCGAACGCCTTTTACGTCGGTCAGGTTGCGGGCTGCCGGTACGCCCGCAGCGCCCGGGGAGTCGGAGGGGTTGACGGCGTAGATGTTAAAGTTTTCATTACCACCTTTATCCTGTACGTAGAGGACGTATTTGCCGTTCCGCGACCAGAAATACGACCCAATTGGGCGGGTTGTATCGGCCGTCACCGGTTTGGCCGCTGTGAAGGGGGCGTCGCGTTTTTTGACCCAGATGTTGCGGGTCCCTTTATACGGTTTGATGAATGACATGTACGTCCCGTCGGGCGACAGCTGGGCACCGCTGATTTCCGGGTCGCCGAAAATCAGCTGCCGGTCGATGAGCGCCGGAACCTGCGCCGTTGCCGTCAGCGTCAGCCAGAATGTAAGCAGGAGAACGGAAAACTGTTTCATGACAACGGTTGATTGAGATGGTTCGGTAAGTTAGTGAAAAAAGAAACCGTTCGGGCGCAGAACGATTGCTTTTCGCGCGAGCAGGGTGGGCAATTTGTAATCGGTTTTGCCCAACGCCGTAACCGTTCCCTCAATGGGTAGGCTGGACAATCCAACGCATTCCGGTCGGTAAGGGTCGCTTTCGCGGGTGCCGCCATCATTCACTGATTCCGTTACCCGGTTTCTCTTACTACCAAAGTGACACAAGAATGATTTTTCGATTTTCCCGAAAAGTGGCGCGGGCCGCCTGCTTCCTGCTTGTCGTTAGACTATTCATGGGCTGTCAACCTGAAAATCCGGTTTCTGACCCGGTGGTACCGGGCGAGGAGATCATTCGGATTCCGGTCGTGGTGCATGTACTCTATAACAAGGACGAGTTTAACATTAGTGATGAAAAAATTGCGTCTCAACTCGCCGTCTTAAACCAGGATTTCCGGAAGAAAAATCCGGATCATACCGCAACCCCTGCCGAGTTTGCTCATCTGGTGGCTGATGTCGGTATCGAATTTTATCTTGCCACAAAAGACCCGGACGGCAAGCCCACCAGCGGCATCACCCGGACCCGAAGCACGGTGGATGGCTGGGACGGCAAAACGCCCGGTGCTCAGCAACCGATTGACGATCTGGCGCTTTATTTTACCAGCCAGGGCGGACACGACGCGTGGCCAGCGGATCGGTACCTGAACATTTGGGTGGCGGAATTGTCGAACCGGAATGGAGAGCTGGCCCTGGCCGGTTATGCCCAGTTTCCGGGGGGCGATGCGCGGCTGGATGGCGTGGTCGTCGACCCGCGCGTGTTCGGAACGCTTCCCCCGTTGGTGGAAGAACATCGACTGGGGCGAACGACGACCCACGAAATCGGGCATTGGCTAAACCTGATCCACATTTTTGCGAATTCGGGCAATTGTCAGTCAACGGATCAGGTCGATGATACACCGGCCGCCAGCGGTCCGTATACCGGCAAACCGACGTACCCGCAATACGCCTGCGGTCAGAGCAGTCTGTTTATGAACTTTATGGATAATGTGGACGATGAGGCCATGTATATGTTCACCAGCGGGCAAAAAGCGAGAATGCGGGCGGTTTTTGCCCCGGGCGGTGGACGAGAAGCCTTGTACAAGGCGCTAAAAAGCCAATAATGATGCTCAAAACCGAGTCGTTCGTAACCCGGTTTTACAACGAAAACGTCCGGGCCGTCGCCGTCTCCTGGTTTTCAAGGCGAACTTCAGTCCGCCCTGACTACCGGGCGCCCTTGCCGGTGAAGGATCGCAAAACTATGTGAAAACAGTAAACCGGTATGGTTTTATGACACTAAAAAAGCCGACCCGGTGTGGAAGGTCGGCTAATGATCAGGAAAGAATTGTCTTATTTTTTGGCTTCGAAGGTAATTTCTACCGGTTCACCGTCAGAAGTGCCGGAGGCTTCGAAAATCAGTTGACCAGCATTGATTTCGGCTACCTGCGATCCATTGCCCGTATACAGACCGTACGTTTTGCCTTTTGCCTGAATTTCGTATTCGCCCAGATCCAACTCCCGGTCCTGTTCGCCCGTGGCTTTCAATAACAGCACCAGCGAAACCGTACCGTCGCCGGTTTTTTGCACGTCGGCCGAAGCCGATACGGTAACTCCTTTTTGCGTAACGGGTAATTTGCTGTAACTGACAATGCTTTCTTCACCCACTTTGTAATCGAAGGAACTCAATTGGTAGGTTCCTGCAACGGCGCTGGCCGGATCTTTGGGAGTCACTTCCGTTTCAGAATCTTTCTTACAGGCGGCAAACGTGAGCAGTGCGAACAGAAAAATCAGTCCTTTTTTCATTAGTTCAGTTGTTTAAGGTTCGGTACAAACTTAGCGGCTAAGCGGCTTGATAATCAATCACAAAGGCGTTGAAGTGGAATTTTTAATGGTTGAATTGTCTGCCCGTTCGTTGAAGCGGCTGTAAGGGGGTGGGCGTTGAAGGAGGCAAAACGGCGGTTTTTCAAACAAAGCGGTTTGAGAGCGGTTATTTTTGAAAGCAATTCACTCAACGCATGAAAACGAAACAATGGATAGGGGGGCTTGCACTGGCCTTTTTGGCGGCTACCACACAGGTGGCCTGCCAGTCGAAAACGGAGCAAAAATCCGAGGAGGTGCGGGATGAGTACAAAGATGTCGTGGACGCCCAGAACGAAGGCGACTCCAGCGATGTCAGGGACGAACAGGCCGAACTGGATTCAGCGCGGCAGGATTACAAAGAACTGGCGAAAGACTCAACCGCCCGGAAAAATCCCTGATAACGAAAGTCAACAGCCCGCTGCGGCACCCGGCGGTTTTGCAGCGGGCTGTTGGTGACGATTTCCTCGGAACTACCACGAATACTGATTATTGGCTTCGGCCGCGTCGTCGGTCCAGGTGGTGAAAACCGAGCGGGTCACGGACGTTTCGCTGTCGTGGCCTTTGGCCCGTTCTTCGCCAATACCGCCCGGAGCCGGTAATAGCAGATTGATCACCGACAACACCTCGGCCGTCAGGCCCGGCGCCAAACCGTGTAGGGCCGACGCCAGTTTGGCGGGTAACGAAATAATCAGTTCGGCGCGTCCGTAGCGGCAGGCTTCCAGAATCTGCCGGGCGCTTTCTTCGGCGCTTTTCGACAAACCGGGCAGCGAATCGCCAATTTTAAACCAGGCATATTCTTTTTCGTTCTGGCCTTTAAACCAGGCATTGCGGGGGCTGCCCGTTCGCATCAGCCCGGGGCAAACCGTGGTGACGTAAATTCCGTCTTTGATGAATTCCGCCCGAATGCCTTCCGAATACCCCACCAGCGCAAACTTACTGGTCGAATACGGCAGCAAATGCGGGAACGCTACTTTGCCGCCAAACGATGCGATGTTGACAATGCGACCGGTTTTGCGCGCCCGCATCTGCGGTAAAACCGCATTGATGGTATGGAAGGCCGACCAGAAATTGATTTCCATCACTTCCCGAAAATCGTCTTCCGTTGCGTGTTCAATGGGCGTCACCAGAATCGTTCCGGCATTGTTGACCAGCACGTCAATGGGTCCGATTTCGGCCTGAACGGATTCGATAAAATCCGTTACCTGTTCGCGGTCGGTCAGGTCGCAGGCATAGGTGAAAACCAGGCCCCCGTTTAATTCCAGATCGGCTTTGGCGCGTTCGAGTTCGGCTTCATCGCGGGCACAGATGGCGATATTGGCCCCTTCCTGGGCAAATTCCCGGGCCAGCACCAGGCCCAGTCCGCGCGAGCCTCCCGTAATGACGACGGTTTTACCCCGAAAATCGATTTTTCGCCATTGATTCAGCAAGGCCCGGGCGGCAAAAACAGCTCCCACACCCGCGAGTCCCCATAAGCCAAGCCGGTTTTTAGTCGATAGGTGCATCGTTGTCAGTTAGTTCGGTAAACAGGTATTCAACCGTCTGCACGGCGGAATGTTGGCGAGGGTCGGTTTTTTCGAGCGAACCGATCGGCTGATTGGCTTTTTTATCCGCTTGAAGCATCAATTAATTCGCTTGACAACAAAACGTCCTCCGAAAACCGCCGTGTGGGGTGAACTTTACCGAATTACGGAACAACAAAAACGACTGAATCATGAAACGCTTTGCTTACGTACTGCTCTGGACCAGCCTTTATCTGCTGTTTATGGCCATCTGAAGGGTGCTCTACCCACTACTGACGACGAAAGGGTCGGAACGTTTAGTGGCCTACCCTGCCAGAGCAACATTGGTCGCTGCAGTTAGTTTGTATTTATCGACTAAAAAGTAGGATTGGTCGATTGCGGTGACCTATTCGTCGGTGAAAGGTCGGTTGTCGAAAAAAAAGATAAAACTGGATTAAACGTTGGTTCGGGTTTGTCCTCTAAGAGACATAAAACAACCGATTAACACGACCAACCATGAAAACGAGCATCATCACTCTCTTCGCCTTAGCCGTTATCAGCACCGGATCTGCCTTTGCCCAACGGGGTTATGACAATGGCCGTTACCCGGCTCCCAATTCACGGTATGAGAGCCAGCGTTACGACGATATGCAGGAAGATATCAAGATTGACCGGCTGGATGCCATTGTCGGTCTGTCGCGTCGGCAGGAGCGGGAATTGAAACGCATTGAAAACCGCTACGATTTCCGGGAAATGGAAGCCGCCCGCCAGCGAAACCCGTATGCCTATCAGCAAACGCTGCGCCGGAAAAACCAGGAGATGATGGCGGTGCTGACCCCGTACCAGCGCGAAAGACTCTTTGCCTACCAACAACAATACCGCCGGAACGATCGGGGTTATTACGGTCGCCGGTACTAATGAACCGTTTGCCGGTTTACGGAGAGAGGTGAAGATCGCAATCCTAAACCCAATGTAGTCAGTCGATAGATCAAGTATCCACCGTCTTGTTGAAAGGGAGAGCCGTTTGGCTTTCCCTTTTTTTGGTAAAAAATCCCTTATGGTCGGGTAAAAATCAGCCCTACCGGATCCGGGTGGGCCATCCGGCTGAGGTTGCGGCTCCGGTGGGTAACAGTTTCAGTAGATTTTGGGTCTGTCTCCTTTTCTCGTTAACCAACTCTGAAAACCGTATGAAACGCATCTTCCTGACCGCAACGCTGCTGATCAGCGTGGTTTCGCTGGCATTCGCCCAGCAACCGGCTGCTGCCCCGGTTCCTCCCTTACGGCTCACGATCCCGGCTTTTTCGGATGGCGGCATCATCCCGATCAAATTTACGCAGGCGGCCCCCGGTGCCGCGCCGGGCGGAGGAACGTCGCCCGCCTTGAGCTGGTCGGATGTTCCGCCGGGCACACAAAGTTTTGTGCTGCACATGCACGACGTGGATGTGGCCCGCAACAAAACACCGGATGATAATCTCCACTGGCTGGTCTGGAACATTCCGGGCACCCTGACCGGTTTACCCGAAGGCCTTCCGGCGGGTGCCCAATTACCCGATGGCAGCTACCAGGTGAACCTGTTCACGGCGGCCTACCGGGGGCCGGGCGCTGCGGCTTCGGGGCCGTTGCACCATTACATCTTTGAATTATTTGCCCTCGATACCAAGCTCGATATAAAACCGGGGGCAGACGGGCAGGGATCGGCGACCCGCGTCGAAATCCTAAAAGCCATGGAAGGGCACGTGCTGGGCAAAGCCGGGTATGTCGGACTGTTCAAACGTCCGCAATAAAAACGTCCGGTAAAGCGGTTAAACCGGATAGAATAGGGTATTTCTATCCGGTTACTCTATGCTTCGTCAGCCGGTTATGGCAGCGGTGCCGGTGCGTCGGTAAAGTGTTTGTATTTCCCCAGCAACCGGCCGATGAAATAGGTGAGGGGAATGATCGCTTTCTTCACCAGAAACGGAAGTTCGGGCATCTCGTATTCCGTGGCGTAACGGGTCATCAGGTAAGCGCCGTCGAACGCTTCGGGCTGCTGCTTGCCCGATTTGTTCTGGGCGGCATAGATGGCCGATAGGTAATAAACGATGCTGTTGGCGGGCGCTACCCAGCCTTTGCAGATCAGCATCTCATCCCCGGCATTCCAGAATTTGTGCGCGACGCCACGTTTGAACAGGACACGTTCGCCGGGGAAAGCATACTGCGGTTCCTGCCCCAGAATCTGATACGCCATTTTGCCGGAAACCACCGTCAGTTCTTCCTCCTGTCGGAGATGCGTGTGCATCGGCGGGCCGGATCCGGGCGTCACCTGGCTTTCGACCAGCACTTTGTCGCCCAGTGGGCCTTTTTCAACCGCCAGAAACGTCAGCGTTTCGCCGTGGGTATTTTGGATGGTGTGTGGATAGTGAATGTTCATGTTCTTTGAAGTTTTTTCAAATGTAGTAGCTTTAGGACATTGTCCAAATCAGAATATGACCACAGAGGAAAAAATTGTTGCTAAAGCGTTAGAAATGTTCAATGAACGGGGAATTGAGTACGTCGGACTGCGCGAGCTGGCCACCACACTCGGCATCCGGGTTGGCAATATCACGTATTATTTTCCCACCAAAGACGATCTGGTAAACCGGCTGTCTGTTGATCTGACCGCACTGAACTCACAGATTGTTACCGAGGAAGCAAACCTGAGTCTCTATTCATTCCTGGATCGGTTTCGGCAGGTTTTTCAGAATCACGTTACGTACCGCTGCCTGTTTCTGAGCTTTGTCCACCTGATGGAGCAAAACAAAGTGATAGCCGAGCGGTACAATGGAGTCGAAAAGCGACGCTACGCCACCCTGATGGCCAACCTCCGTTCCTTGCAAACGTCGGGTTACCTGACTTCCGAAGCCGATACCGGTTTTCTGGTGTCGGTCATCGCGCTTACCGCCCGGTTCTGGATTTCCGAAGCCCGGATTTCGTTCCGGCACCTCAGCCCGTCGGAACAGGTCCGGCATTATGCCACCATGCTGGGCAAGCTGTTTGTGCCGTATGCCACGGCGGAAGGCAAAGCGGAAGTGCAGCGGTTTTTGGATGAACTGGAGGAAAAGTAGCCCAGCTTCACAGATATTGCGCCGGAAAATCGTGCCGTCAGAGGTTGGGGCTGGACGGGGCGTTGCTATACAGCCTGAAGTACACCCCAGCGGGCGCTAAACGATGGTTTGACCGGTTCGGGCGTCGTAATTTCTGTTGTAATGGAACAGTCGGGCCGTTGTTTGGCGACAGAATCAGAAGGCCCGATAATAGCCGAAAAACAGCGACGGGCTGACCTGGAGCGGGCGGTTTTGAGAGAGTGCCGGAGCGAACGGCTGAAAAGCCGCCGGCAAGTGGATTTCCGGGCGAAAACACCGCTCCGCCCGGAAACCGATGGGTCTGAACGCGCTAGACGTTAAACCGGAAGTGCATAATGTCGCCGTCGGCCACGACGTATTCCTTGCCTTCGACGCCCATTTTCCCGGCGTCCTTGATGGCGGCTTCGGATTTATACTGCACGTAGTCCGGAAGTTTGATCACCTCGGCGCGGATGAACCCCTTTTCAAAATCGGAGTGAATCACGCCCGCGGCCTGCGGAGCTTTCCAGCCGCGCTGGATCGTCCAGGCCCGAACTTCCTTCACCCCCGCCGTGAAATACGTAATCAGATTAAGCAGTCGGTAGGAGGCTTTGATCAGCCGATCCAGCCCGGATTCCTGCAAACCGTATTCATCCAGAAACAGTTGCCGTTCGTCGGGGTCCTCCATTTCGGCAATCTGGGCTTCGATGGCGGCACAGACCACCACCACTTCCGCGCCCTCTTTTTGGGCCATTTCTTTCAATTGATCGGAATATTGATTGCCATCCGGCAGCGATTTTTCATCTACGTTGGCGACATAAATGACCGGTTTTACCGTCAGCAGCTGCAGATCACCAATAGCCGCCTGACGTTCTTCGGGCGTCACCTCCACAGCCCGGGCGTTCAGGCCCGATTCCAGGGCTTTTTTGTATTTCAGCAGAGTGTCCAGCTCGGCTTTGGCTTTCGCGTCACCGCTGGCCCGGGCGGCTTTCTCGGTCCGCTGGAGTTTGCGGTCGATCGACTCGAGGTCTTTCAACTGCAATTCAATGTCAATGATTTCCTTGTCGAAAATCGGGTTGACACGCCCCTCGACGTGCACGATGTTGTCGTCCTCAAAGCAACGAACGACGTGCACGATGGCGTCGACTTCCCGGATATTGGCCAGGAATTTATTGCCCAGACCCTGTCCCTGACTGGCTCCTTTGACCAGTCCGGCGATGTCGACGAACTCAATGATCGTCGGGACCACTTTCTGGGGTTTCACCAGGGCTTCCAGGGTATCCAGGCGTTCGTCCGGCACCGTCACGACGCCGACGTTGGGATCTATGGTACAGAACGGATAATTGGCCGCTTCGGCCTTTCCGCTCGAAATGGCATTGAAAAGGGTGGACTTCCCGACATTAGGCAGCCCGACAATCCCGCATTGAAGACTCATGAATGTTATTGTTAATGGAGTGAATGAGTGATTTAGGATTAAGGGATATTCACTCAATCGGTCGTTCACTCAGGCACAAATGTTCCGCAAAGTTCGGACATTCAGGGGCGAAAAACAAAAAAGCCTCCGGATCAAGAGAGGCTAAGGGTTGGTTAAGAACGCCGGGAATTAGTCCCATTTAAGATCGCTGCCGCCAACATCTTCCAGTTCGTCTTTGGCTTCGTACTGGGAGAAGTCAAAATCCGGCATCAAATCCGATTTAATGTATTGAATTGTATCGTGCAGCGCATCAGAGAATTTATCAAAATCTTCCTTGTAGAGAAACATCTTGTGCTTTTCATAGACAAACCCATCGCCCTGCGGATGCCGACGGCTTTCAGTGATAGTCAGATAATAATCGTTGGCGCGGGTGGACTTGACGTCAAAAAAATACGTGCGTTTTCCGGCCCTGACACGTTTGGAAAAGATTTTTTCTTTCTCTTTTTCTTCCACAATCGATGGTGGTTTGGGTGATTTAAACGCTAAAATAAGCGGATTAGTATAACAAGCAAAAATATTGCCTTAAATTAATTTTCTTAGCGTATAGACCAAACTGGACCCTTCTCAGATAACAATAGAATAAAGTAAGGAAACAAATTGCTTCTTAAGCAGTTACTGCTATCTTTGTAAATAGGAAAACGATAGTTTTTCGGCGGAGGTGGGGTGTAAGTGTCTGGCACTCAACCTTTTTTTGTTTACCACCAAACCTCACACTGTATGAGTCTAATCGTAACGATCATGCTCTTTTTCGGGGGCATGAAATCAACGGAGGCCCAGTCGGGTCTCATACAGAAAGGAAAGGCTTCTTTCTATTCAAAACGGTTTCATGGCAAAAAAACCACCAGCGGAGAACGCTATCAGAATGACAAACTGACGGCCGCACACAGTACTCTCCCCATGAACACCCTGGTCGAAGTGACCAATTTAGCCAACAACCAGTCCGTCGTAGTCCGGATTAACGACCGGGGGCCGCACGGCAAAGGGCGGATTATCGATCTGGCCTATAGCGCAGCCAAAACCCTGGGAATGGTAAAATCCGGTATTGCCAATGTAGCTATCCGGGTGGTTGGCGTGAACCGGAAATTAGTTGACCCGGCTACTGCCGCGCTATTTCCGCTCAACAACTCCTTGGAACCGCGATTGTCACCCATCGACAATATCTAAGAGCGGATTCCGTTTTCGTATCGCGGTTGGATCAACCTCCGGACCACTTGGTAATTTATCCTGGATGCATTTCAGACACACGATAAGTTGATGCGTCAGCCCGATAAATGACCAACGGCGTCCTTTTGATGATCCGGCCGCGATATCTATTTTTACACGTATGGCAACACAGATCGATTTACTGAAAGTCCGCGAATACGGCAATGTCGAATTCCTGGCCCGGCAGCTGGTGGAAGGGTTCATCACCGGTTTGCACAAATCGCCTTTTCACGGTTTTTCGGTGGAGTTTGCCGAACACCGGCTGTACAATACCGGCGAAAGTACCCGCTACATCGACTGGAAAGTATTTGCTAAAACCGAACGGCTGTTTGTCAAGCGGTTTGAGGAAGAAACCAACCTGCGCTGCCACCTGCTGCTCGATACCTCGTCGACGATGTATTATCCCGAACCGGGGTACGGCAAAATCACGTTCAGCATTCTGGCGGCTGCCTGCATTGCCTACCTGTTGCAGCGGCAGAAAGATGCTGTCAGTCTGACGACGTTTGCGGAGGGGATTGATATTCAGACGCAAACCAAATCGACGCCCTCGCACGTCCACAAGATTTTTCAGCAACTCAATACGCTCCTGCAGCAACCCGCTCCGCTCCGGAGAACCTCAGCCGCCGAAGTGATTCACCAACTGGCCGAGAAAATCAACAAACGGTCACTCGTGGTGATTTTCAGCGATATGTTCGAGAACGTGTCGGAAGTCGATCACCTGTTTTCGGCCTTGCAACACCTGCGCCACAACCTGCACGAGGTGTTGATTTTTCACGTCACCGACAAAAAAACCGAGGAAGATTTCGCCTTCGATGAGCGTCCCTATGAATTTATCGATCTGGAAACGGGCGATAAAGTGAAGGTGCAGCCGAATCAGGTCCGGGAGAGTTACCAGCAGGCCGTCAAAAGTTTTTACCACGAACTGAAGCTGCGCTGCGGCCAGTACCGGATCGACTTTATCGAAGCCGATATCGCCAAAGGTTTCGACCAGATTCTGACGAGTTATCTGGTCAAACGGACGAAATTAAAATAGGAGACGGTATTCAGTTTACAGTTTTCGGTAGCTATCGCTTATCAGGTAGAACGCGTCAGCCACTGAAAACCGAATACCGTAAACTGTCCATTACTTCCCCTTCAAACTCGCTTTTGCCTCCTTCAGCGGGGCCGGTTTTTTGGCCGCTTTCTGCTGTAGGAGAAAATGGAAGTAGCCATCCAGATCTTCGACGGGTAAACGCCGGGCTAAAATTTTCTTGTCTTTATCGAGCACGTAAACCGTGGGGGTCGAATACACATCGTATTTCTTCTTGTAATCGACGGGTGCGCTGGGGCCGTAGACGTTCAGCAGACTCTGGAGCTTAAACTCCCGGATGAATTTCTTCCACAGCACATCGGTTTTGCCAATCGCTACGGCGTAAATCTGGACGCCTTTCGCTTTGTTGACATCGAAAAACTTTTTCAGTTTCGGGGCCGATTCGCGGCAATGGCCGCATTCGGGATCGTAGAAAAACGCGATCGTATACTCGGCTTTTACGTCGTGGAGCGCCCGCCAGCGGCCCAGCGTATCCTGCAGACTGATATTGGGCAACACTTTTCCGGCCAGCAGCGGCTTCAGAATGTCGACGCGTTCGCGCATGGCGGTCAGCGTCGACGGATCGTTGACGGACATGACGCCGGACAGCCAGTATTTTTCGGCCATGTGGATAAACAGACCGTCGGTGTTCAGCACCTTTTTCTGTTCTTCGTACTGGTTTGTAATGTACCAGATCGTGTATTGCAGAATCTTCTCGTTGGCTTTGGCTTTACTCACCAGCTGATCAGCCGCCGGGATGAGCGAATCGACGGTCTGGACCGTCAACTCTTTCAGATACCGGTCGATTTTGTTTTGCAGAAACGGCGTTCGAAGCAGGCGTTCATCCGAAAAATCAAAACCGTCGAGGTAGTGATTGCGGTAATAATTAAAGACCCAGTTGGAATCGGGCCGGCCATTGGCCAGCTTCGGCGCTTCGGGTACATCCGGTTCTTCGGCGGCTCTGAACAGTTTAGCCGTGAGTGTAGTCGCGTTTTTGACGAGGAAATCCTTCCGGTAATCGTCTACTTCCTGCTGCATGGCCGCCAGCTGAGCCGGTGAGCCGCCCTGTTTTTGCAAAGCACCGATTTCTCCGTACTTTTTGCGCAGGAATTTCTGGTATCCATAAAACAGCTCATTTTCCCGCGAGCCGGTCACCTGCATGGATTCAATGACGTTGACCGTATCGGCTGCCAGCGAAAACCGCTGCTCACCGATCACCAGTTGCAAAACCGGTTTTGAATCGACAACGATCATGTACAGCCCACCGGGCAGTTCTTTCGGGCCGTCGAACACGAGCTTGCCGCCGGCATCGGCGGTGGCGGTATCAACCGGCGTATACTGCGTGGCACCGTAAAAGTGAGCTAGATAGGCGGTTTTGTTGGCCAACCCTTTAATCTGAGCCGTCACGTTATGCCCTCCGGACGATTGTGCCCGCAGCAGCGGTGCCGTAAACAGGAGCAAAAAAGCCGCAATACAAAACCGTTGATTCATGAATAGCGTGATTGGTTGACCAGAGTTTGATAGACAAAGTTACACTTTATAACGATTGGGGCGTTGGCCTTCGCATATACGATGTTCTACTTTCTTTCGAAAACACTTACGTTCCTGATTATGCCGATGGGGCTGCTGACCCTCGCCCTGCTCTTTGCCATCTTTACCAAAAACCGTGCCCGTCAGCGGAAAGCCCTGATCACGGCAGTCGTACTGCTTTTTGTTACCGCGAATGGGTTCATTACCAACGAATTACTGCTTTGGTGGGAGCTGCCACCCGCAACGCTACCGGCCCGCTCGAAACCACGCGTGGGTGTTGTTCTGACGGGTGGTTTGATGAAAACCGATAAGCGGCTGCATAACCGGCTGCACCTGAGCGACCAGGCCGACCGGGTCGGGCAGGCGTTGCAGCTGTATAAAACCGGCCAGATTCAGAAAATTCTGATCAGTGGCGGTATTGGCGGCATTCTGAAACGGGAGGTGCAGGACGAAGGGCAACTGGCGCGCCAGTTTCTCATAATTGCGGGGATTCCGGCGCAGGATATTCTGCTGGAAAATCGCTCGGTCAATACGCACCAGAATGCACGCTTTTCCGCTCCGCTGCTTCGGCAACGGTTCAGGGGCTACGACGTGGTCCTGATTACGTCGGCCTGGCACATGCGCCGGGCCGTCGGGTGTTTTCAAAAACAGCAGATTGCCGTGATCCCGTACCCGGCGGCCATGATGGCGTCGGAGCGGGAGTTTGCCCCCAATCACGTCGTGTTTTTTTCCGAAAAAGCGCTGATGGAGTTTTTCTGGCTTTTGCACGAAGGGGTCGGCTACGCGACGTACTGGCTCATGGGCTATCTCTAAACGCTCAGGATGCGGACCATTCGGAGCAAATCCTCGTTGATTGGTTTGGGGAGTTTAATCGTGTCGATAAAGGGCGTGTAAATCAGGGCGTTATTGACAATGCCGGCCATGACGTTCTGCTGACCTTCGAGCAACCCTTCCAGCGCACCCAGCCCCAGGCGGCTCGCCAGAATCCGGTCGTAGGCCGTCGGCACCCCGCCCCGCTGAATGTGGCCCAGGGTGGTAACGCGCATGTCGATTGCGACACCGACCTGCTCGCGGATTTGTTCGGCCAGCACCACGGCATTGCCTTCCACATCCCCTTCGGCCACAATGATGATCGACGAAGATTTGGAGCGGCTCCAGCCCTGCTTCAGGGTTTCGACGACTTCGGAAATGGGTGTCAGCACTTCGGGTACCATCACCATTTCGGCCCCGCCCGCGATTCCCGACTGGATGGCGATATAACCGGAGTCGCGGCCCATAACTTCGATGAAGAAAACCCGGTCGTGCGAATCGGCCGTGTCCCGGATTTTGTCGATGGCTTCCAGGGCCGTATTGACGGCCGTATCGTACCCAATCGTGTAGTCGGTTCCGTAGAGATCGTTGTCGATGGTGCCCGGGGCACCAACGGTTGGAATCCGGTATTCCTCAAAAAATTTCAAAGCTCCCGTAAACGTCCCGTTTCCGCCAATGGCGATCAGCCCTTCAATGCCATGTTGGATCAATTGGTCGTAGGCTTTTTTACGGCCTTCGGGCGTCATGAATTCTTTACTGCGAGCTGATTTCAGAATGGTCCCTCCGCGCTGAACGATGTTACTGACCGAGTGGGACGTCATGGGGAAAATATCGCCATTAATCATTCCGTTGTACCCCCGACGGATGCCGAATACTTCGACGCCGTGGTAAACCGCCCCCCTGACAACCGCCCGAATACAGGCATTCATGCCGGGTGCGTCACCGCCGGAAGTAAAAACAGCTACACGCTTCATGATAAAAGTCTATTTTAAATTTCCTGTGTGCAAAAAAAGATTCGTTGGCCTTTCAGTCACGAACCGCAAATTTATTTTCATTTTTTAACAAACCGACAAATGTATTCAATGAAAAACGAATTTAATGCTGGCGTAAAGCAGAAAGATGACTTTCAGGCGACTCTGAACCGGGAAAACGGAATAGATAATAAGTTGATTTTTAGCGGGTGGGGATTATCGGACAGCCGGTTTTCGGGGCCGCTGTAATTTTCGCTTGATCACGGGGTAAACAGCATAGGTTATTTTTACGGAGGCAATCCCGATCCCGGCGCCAGCCAACACGTCCGCCCAGTGGTGTTCGTTATTGGCTACCCGCAACACACCCGTTGCGGTGGCCATTGCGTAACCGGCAACGCTGATCCACGGACTTTTGTGTTTGTAGGCCTGGTGCAGCAATTCCGCTCCGGTAAACGCAACCGCCGTATGGCCCGACGGAAACGAACGCTGATCGGAGCCATCCGGCCGCGTCGAATGAATGGTGCGTTTGAGCCCTTCCGTTATTCCGCCCATGACAATGTTGGACACTACCGTGACGGCAATTTCGTCACCCAGTTTCACCGCCGGTTTAATTCCTGCCAGTTGCAGACCCACGCGCAGGCCGTACGGACCGAACCGCAGGTATTCATCCGCCGAACTGACGTGTCCGCTCTGGTTAAAAGGCTCCCGCGTTGGATGACCCAACAAAGCAGCCCCTCCACCCACCAGCATAGCCGGGACGATGAAGGCTTTCAGCGGATACCGCCGTTCGGTCGGAAGGGAGTCGCCCGCCGTTTGGGCAAAAAGCTGAAAGGATGTCAGCCAGAAAACTAATAAAAACCGTATTCGCTGTGTCATTTTAATGCGTTAGATATGAAGCGATTTTAGCGATTTTCTTTTCGGTTAAACCGAAACCGCACCGCCCTGGCCACAATCCGAACGTGATTCCAGACGGCTGTTGCGGTTCCAAAATGCGTCGCCAGGACCTTGAAACGGTCCGCGAGCGACTGCCGGTGCCGTTGAACCGACAGGCCGCCGGTCAGGTATTTGCACAGAATGAAATCGAGCCAAACCGCCTTCCGGGCGGCTTTCAGGCAACGGATTTCCCAATCGATGTCGGCGCTCAGGTTATCGACCAAAAAGTCCGGGGCGATGCTCCGGCGGGCCATAAAGGCCTGGTGGCAAACTTTCATACCCATCGCCATATCGCGCCAGGTCAGGGTATGAGGCAGCGTGTGGGGCGTGATCCGGCTGCGTAAGCCCAGTGGTTTTCCCGTATTGTCCACAAACAGGGCATCACTATAGTAGACGTCGGCGGGGTTAGTACGTAACTGAGAAAGGACGCGGGAAATCGTCGTTGCGTCGTATAGCTCGTCCCCGGCGTTCATAAACCAGACGTAGTCGCCCGTTGCCAGGCGCTGGCCTTTGTTCATGGCGTCGTACAGCCCGCGATCCGGTTCTGAAATCCAGCGGCTGATGTGCTTTTCGTACTGCCGAACCAGGTCGAGGGTATGATCGGTAGACTGGCCGTCGATGATCAGGTATTCTACTTCCGCGCCCGGCTGATTGGCAAGCAGACTCTGAATCGTGCGTTCCAGAAACCGCTCGGCGTTGTAGGTGACGGTGATGATCGAGAGTAGGGGCATAGCAATGGCGTGGCAATTTGCAAAAAAACGGTATTTTTACGGGCTAACCAACGGCGGCATGGAAACGAATTCAACAACCTCATCGGCGCTTCAGGACGCGTACCGGTCTCAATACGCTGATGCTGACCGAACCTGGCGGAATATGGGCGCTCGGATGAAAGCCGAAACCATTCGCCGGCTGTGCCAGTCGTACCAGTTTCCGAAGATGCTCGACGTGGGTTCGGGCGACGGCGCGGTGTTGCAGCAACTCGATCAGGCCCGGTTTTGTCCGGCCATGTATTCGCTCGAAATCTCGGAAAGTGGCGTCCGCCGAATCCGGGAGCGGGGGCTGGCCAGCTTGCAGGATGTCCAGCTCTTCGACGGGTACAAAATTCCGTATGCCGATCAGACGTTCCCGCTGGCGACCTGTTCGCACGTGATCGAACACGTGGAGCATCCCCGGCTGTTGCTGCGTGAAATCGCCCGGGTGTCCGACTACCAGTTTTTCGAAGTGCCCATCGACTTCAGCTTTTTTGTGGACCGGAAAACCGATCATTTTCTGTCGTACGGCCACATCAATATCTTCACGCCTTCGCTGTTTAAATTCCTGCTCAAGTCCGAAGGCTTCGAAATTCTGGCCGAACACAGCGTTTTCTACGACACAGCGGCCATTCGCCATTCGGCACCGGGCACGCTGGCGTTCTGGGCCATCTGGCTGAAAACGCAGGTATTGAAATCCGTGCCGGTTTTGCGGAAAATCAAACCGAGTGCCTTCGCGGTGCTGTGCCGGAAAAAAAGCGATCTGAGTATTTTTTAGGGATTGTTATTCCACAGGGTTTATCAGGGTTTTCTCTGATTATCTCTGATGTCCCCTGATAAACCCTGTGGAATAACCTCCTCGTACAATTGAATATACTGCCCAGCCACCACGGCCTCATCGTAGTGAGCTACGACAAAGTTGCGGGCGTTGGTGGCCAGTTGCTCGTAGCCGGTTTTCGGTTGCTCCAGAATCCAGTGCATGCCGTTGGCCAGGTCGTCTACCGATCGGTATTGAACTAGGTAGCCAGTCTGCTGATGCTGAACCATTTCCGGGATGCCGCCCACGTCAAAGCCGACCACCGGTGTCCCGCAGGCCATCGACTCCATGATGGTGTTCGGCAGGTTTTCTTCCAGCGACGGAATGACGAACAAATCGGCCGCACTGTAAGCGGCCACAATCTGCCGGAGGTTGCTGAGGGAACCCAAAAAGTGATACCGGAACGGCAATTCCTGGAGCAACTGCTCGTCCCCCGCGCCGAAAATGAGCAACTCAACCTCCTCCGGTTGGGGGAGTTGCTGCCGTAACTGCTGAAGCGCCTGCTGAAAATACGAAAACCCTTTGCCAAGCGCCGACACTTTGGCGGCCGCAAAAAGAATCAGCCGTTTGTCGGTCTGTAGGCCCAGTTCCTGCCGGGCAGCGGTTTTAGGCATTGGAGCAAAAAGGCTCGTATCCAGCGGATTCGGGATGGATTGGACCGAAAGTCCACGGAACAGGCTGCTTTTTCGGGCGCGGTTGGCCAGCCATTGGCTGCAACCGACGGGTGTAAGTCGGGCGTTTTCGTAAGCGTCCTGTTTCCGAAGCCAGTCCTGGTAGGAGAGATCGTCGGGCGTGGGTAGGCGCAGAAACGGGCAGTGGCCACAGTATTGCTGAAACCGCTCGCAGGGACCGCTGTGGTGACAGCCGCCGGTAAATGCCCACATGTCGTGCATCGTCCAGATCACCGGTTTTTGAAGGGCAAACAGTTTTTGGAGCGATCGGGTCGATAGAAAGCCGAACGTAGTCCAGTGCAGGTGCAGAATATCCGCCTGTTGCACCAGCGGGTGATCACTGATGTCGGTGCCGATGAGGGCGGGCGAAAACGCAAACCGGACGTCGCGGCTGCGCTCGTGGGGCAAAAACGTCAGCCGGTCGAGCGCAAACCGCGCCTTGGCCCAGCGTTTCTGCCAGGTGGTTTTGGCCAGCGAAATCACCGCCGGTTCGTCAATCGAGGTTTCGGCCACCAGCATTTCCGACGATACGCCCGCCCGGTTCAACGCCTGATTGAGTCGGCTGGCGGCAATGGCGGCTCCGCCAAACCGGTGAAACGTGCTGAGGTGCAGAACCTTCATTTCGTAGCCGTCAGAACAATATAGGGCGAAAACGCCCTGGTTTCCACCGGTACCAGTTTGAAAAATACCTTCAACGGCAGCCAGAGCAGCTTTTTGAGCCATCGCCCAAGCAGCGGTTTTTCAGCTTCGCGCTCGAACCAGAGCATAAACCGACCGTCATAATACACCCGGATATCCCGTAAACCCAGTCGTTCGGCCGCTTTCCGCAGGCGGTTCAGGTCCATCGACTGGATGTTGTGTTTGGCGTAGTTTTCGGGGTCAAACGTTTTCTGAAACCAGCCGTTCAGCCCCCGGAAGTTGGGTAGCGAAATGAGCAGAACCCCGCCGGCATTCAGCGATTCGACGTGTTTTTCGATGATGTTTTCCGTATCGTCGAAGTGTTCGATCAGCCCGTTCGACATCACCAGGTCGAATTTTTGCCGGGGTGTGTACTGGAACAGATCGGTTTCGATGACCCCGACCGCGCCTTCCCGCAATCCGTTGGCGCGCTCCAGTTCGTGCAGGATTTTCGGGTGGACGACGTAGTCGAGCAGGGTCGTCTCGGTGTTCAGGTGTTTTTTCAGCCAGACGGAATAATAGCCCGGAAAACCGCCCAGTTCCAGCGCCGACCGGACGGAATGAGTCGCCACCAGTTGCCGGATCAGGGGCAGAAAAGGGTACTTGTCGGGTATGCGGAAAATTAACCCCTCTTTCGATTCCCAGTAGTTGAGCCAGAATGTGCGGTCGGTCAGTGTCAAAGCCGTAGTGAATCAATGGACGGAAAATGGCCCATGTTCCGGCAAAAATAGCCATTGCATGACAGATTCAAAACCGGGTTGTTTGATGATGAAGAGCTAAATACCGTATTTGAACCGGTTGATGGCCTGCCGCACCAGACTGGGCTGGAAATAGCGTTTCAGATTCAGTACCACGTCCGGGTCCAGTGCCACATCTGGCGTCAGCTGGATGTGTCCTTCGTGCAGGGGCGCGTGCTGGTAGCGGCTGAACCGCCCGAAATTGGTGCCCGCATCGTAGCCGATGTGTTCCACTTTCGATTTAATCGGAAACAGACAGTACCGTTGCTGTTTGAAATGCGTGTAGGTCCAGCGGATGGCCCACGAGCTGATCAGGCCCTTCTGCTGCTTTTCGAACATCGGAATGAGGTCGCTGCCACCGGCCGAAAACGCCCGGCGGGCAGCCGGATTCCGGATAAAATCGGCGTAGTCGGGCACCGACCAGTCGGCCAGTTCCCAGCGGTTTTTCCAGGTCGACCAGCCCAGCGACGACGCCCGGGGCAACAGCAGCACTTCGCTGGAATAATGAGTTGGAATCGTGAACGGATACAGATACCCGGAAATCGAAAAAACCAGCGGATGGTGTTCGTAGACGTTCAGTGCTTCGTTTTGAAAATCAAGGAAATCGGTGGTGCAAATGATGTCGTCTTCCATCACGATGACCCGCCCGTGTTGGGCAATCACCTCCGAAACGCCCCGGATCACGGAATTGGCGAGGCCCTGATTGGCGGGCGCTTCCCGGATCTGAACGTCCGCAAAACCGGTAATGGTTGGTAAATACGCCCGTACTTTTTGTACCCGCCCGGCATCGTCCGCATTCGGTTTGGGGCCGTCGGCGTAAATATACAGGGTGCTCTGTTTGGCTAACGTGTTGTTCGCCAGGTGTTTAATGGTTTCGCGCAGGTGGTCAACGCGGTTGTAACAAAATAAAACGATGGGCGCGAGGAGCATTACGGTTATGGTTTTCAGTTTACGGTGCTGACGCGTACCCACGGACTTTAGTCCGTACGTTGCTAGTGACACATTGTAATAACTAACCCGAACGGACTAAGGTCCGTACGTTGCTAGTAACTCATGTAATAGCTAACCCGTACGGACTAAAGTCCATAAGTTGCTAGTGACTCATTGTAATAGCTAACCCGAACGGACTAAAGTCCGTGGGTACGCATCAGTCACTGGTCCCCGACAAACTAATTGCAAGATTACTTAATTATTTGCATCGTCTCTGCTTTCTTTGTGGGCAAGATGCCGAACAATACCAAAAACGGCCCTCGTCCCGGAGTTATATTGTCCGGGCGTTTCTGATTGACTATGACGACAATCCGCGCTGAAGCGATGCCGGACGACCCCTCCGAGCATTACCGGATTAAACCTCCACTGACCAATCCCCGCCGGTATTACCTCATGAAACTGAGGGAGTTGGTGCAGTATGCCAAAATTACGTTCGTCGATCCGCTGACCCAAACCGGCCGGATCAGCCTGGCCGATTACGGCTGCGGCACCAAACCGTACGTCTCGCTGTTTCCGACCGAGCAGGTGCAGTACATCGGCATCGATCTCGCGTGGAATCCGCACGCGGATGTATACATCGGTTCCGATAGTCGGATTGATATGGCTGACAATCAGGTGGATGTGGTGCTATCGACGCAGGTGCTCGAACACGTGGAAGATCCCGAAGGCTATTTGCAGGAAGCGTGCCGGATTCTGAAACCGGGCGGTTTGCTGCTGCTGACCACGCACGGCTACTGGATGTACCACCCGGATCCGACCGATTACTGGCGCTGGACGTCGGCCGGTTTGCAGAAAATTGTGGCCCGCAATGGGTTCGAAATCGTGTCGTTCCGGGGCATCATTGGCCGGTCGGCAATGGGGCTGCAATTGTTTCAGGACGGTTTTCTGTTTAAAATACCGCGTTGGCTGTGGCCGCCATTTGCGCTGGTGATGCAGGCCGCCATCAGCCTGTTCGACCGGACAACTTCGCAGGCCACGAAAGACAAGGACGCGTGTACGTATCTGGTGGTTGGAAGGAAACTATGAAGCTTTGCATTGCCTTTCCGAACAAAAACAGCTATTCGGAAACCTTTATTCGCAACCATGTCGAGTACCTGAAACCGGCCCTGACGCTGTCGGGTGGCTGGCGGCCGTATCGCACCCAGGACGGCGACTCCATCATCCGGATGCCGCTGGCCGAGCCGATCCGGGTCGGGGTGAAACGGGGCCTGTCGTTTCTGTACCCGGCTTTTTATACGCATTTCCTGACCCGGTTTCTGAAACAGAACCGCCCGGATGTGGTGCTGGCCGAATACGGTCCGACGGGTTGCGCTCTGATGACGGCCTGCCGAAAAGCGGGCGTGCCGCTGGTGGTGCATTTTCACGGCTTCGATGCGGTGGAGAAGGCCACGCTGGAGAAATACCGGGAACCGTATCGCCGGCTTTTTGCGCAGGCCCGGGCCATTGTGGCGGTTTCCAACGACATGGCCGACCAGCTTGTCCGGCTGGGAGCCGATCCGAAGAAAGTGTACCGCAATCCGTACGGCGTCGAGACGCGGTTGTTTGCCGGGGCCGAACCGGAGAAAGCCGAAAAACTGATCGTGTCGGTGGGGCGGTTTACGGCCAAAAAAGCGCCCCAGCTAACCATTCGGGCGTTTGACAAAGTGCTCGATAAGCACCCCGATGCGCAACTGGTGATGATCGGCGATGGGGAACTATTCGAATCCTGTCAAAAGTTAGTCAACGAATTACAACTAAAATATGCCGTCCGGTTGCTGGGCGTGAAACCCGCCCCTGAAATTGCCGAGTGGCTCCGGAAAGCCCGGCTGTACGCCCAGCATTCGATGGTGAATCCGGTCAATAGCGATTCGGAAGGGACGCCCAACACGGTGCTGGAAGCCTCGGCAACCGGTTTGCCGATTGTCAGCACGCGCCATGCCGGCATTAAGGAAGCCGTCGATTCGGGGAAAACCGGTTTTCTGGTGGATGAAGGCGACTATGAAAGCATGGCGAAGTACATGATTCAGTTGCTCGACGATCCCGCACTGGCGGGCAAACTGGGCCGGAATGCCCGTCAGAAAATGCTCGACGAGTACGAGATGAGCGACCGAATCAACGAATTAAACCGTATTTTACGTACCCACGGACCAGCGGGCGCTTCTGTTTAGTCCGTTCGGCATGGTTTTACCCCAATCAAATCCAATGACAGTCCTCTCACCGCTCACCAATTCCCCGGCGGTTTCACCCGTTCGAAACCTGAATGCCCGCACCATCGAGCAGCGATACCGCGCGCAGTTCGGCATGGATGTCAGCCGGTATTTTGCCGGGCTGGACGAGGTGGTGATTTACGAATGTAACCAGTCGAAGCTGCGGTTTTACTACCCGTTTACGCTGGCGGGTGATGCGGCCTTTTACGCCGATCTGGGCAAGCATTACAAAGGTTATTACAGCCCCTGGAAGTGGGAGCACGAACTGGTTTTTCAGCACGTGAAGGCGGGTGATCGGGTCCTGGAAATCGGGAGCGGCAACGGTTTTTTCCTGAAACGACTGCCCGAAAAGGGTGCTGTTGGTCTGGGGCTGGAACTGAACGACGACGCCATTGCGTACGGCAAGAAAATCGGGGTCAACATCATCAACGAAGAACTGAAAATTCACGCGGAACAGCACGAAGGGCAGTATGATCTGGTGTGTGCCTTTCAGGTGTTTGAGCACGTCAACAACGTCGGCGAGTTTTTCCGGCAGGCGGCCCAGTGCGTCAAACCGGGCGGTTTGCTGGCTCTCGGCGTCCCGAATAATGCCTCGTATTATTTCCGGGAGGACCCGTACCATACGCTGAATCTGCCCCCCCACCACACGCTGCTCTGGGACCCGGTTTCGCTGCGGTACGCCGGTGAACTGATGGGCTTGAAAGTGGTTGACATCCGGAACGAACCGGCCAGCGTCACGCACCGCAGCCTGGGGTACCGCCTGTGGCTGGAAAAACACCTGGGCCAGAATCCGTTGACTATGTTGCTGTATAAAACCACCCGGTTTGTCGCCAAACGACTGCCCATCATGAACGACGGCGCGACGGTGGTGGCTATTTATCGAAAGTGAGATTGATCTGAATACATGGGAATAGTCATTCGTCAAAGCCTGAAAGCCAGCGTCGGGTCGTACATCGGTGTCGGCATCGGGATTGTCAACCAGTTGTACGTTTCGCTGGCGTTTCTGAAAACCGACCAACTGGCGATATCGCGGCTTTTGCTGGAAAACAGCCTGTTGTTTGCGGCTTTTGCGCACCTCGGCGCTCCGTTTATTACCGACCGTTTCTTTGGTTATTTCCGCGACGACAAAACCCAGAACAACGGTTTTCTGGGCTTTCTGCTGGCTTTCCCACTGATTGGCATTAGCCTGTTTACGCTGGCGTATTTTGGCTTTGAGTCGACGATCAAGGGGTATTTTGCCGAAAAATCCGCCGGTTTACTGCCCTATTACGGGCTGGTGGTGCCCTTTACCATTTTCTGGATTTACATCACGGTGCTGGAAGCGTACTGCCGCAACAACGCCCGTATTGCCATTCCGACCTTCATCCGGGAAGTGTACCTGAAGCTGTCGAATGTGCTGATCATTCTGATGTTTGGCATTGGCTGGTACAGTTTCGACTGGATGCTGTACCTGGTGATCGGTTCGCACGGATTGGCCGTCCTGATTTTGCTGGTGTACATTTATCAACTCGGCAAGTTTTCCCTGCGGTTTGATTTCAGTCAGTTGAAAAACGGGCTGTTTCGCCAGATGGTGCATTTTGGACTGTTCGTGGTGATGGGGGGCGTCGGGACGCAGGTGGTGTATTTCATCGACCGTACGATGCTGTCGGGCGGGAAAGGCCTGATCGATGCCGGGGTCTTTATCATCGCGACCTACATCGCCGGTATCATCGAGATTCCGCGAAAAACCATCACCCAGATTTCAACGCCCCTGGTGTCCAATTCGCTGCGGACCAACGATATGGCGCACGTGCAGGAGCTGTATCACAAGTCGTCACTGAACCAGTTGCTGGCGGGCGGTTTTGTCTTTCTGCTGATCTGGGCCAATATCGACGGTATTTTTGACATTCTGCCGAAAGGAGAAATCTATCGGCAGGGGAAAATGGTCGTGCTGCTGCTGGCGTCGGCGAAGCTGTTCGAAATGGCGACCGGCGTCAACGGCGAAATCATCAATTATTCCCGGCATTTCCGGTACGCGACCTACCTGATGCTGGTCATGGCCTGCCTGGCTATCGCGGCCAATTCCTTCTTTATTCCGCGCTACGGGATCGACGGGGCGGCCCTGGCCACCACGCTCACCACCCTAGCTTTTGCGCTCAGTAAAGTCGCCATCGTCTGGGCGTTGTTTCGGATTCTGCCGTTCACCTTTTCCGGCGTGAAGGCGGTTTTTGTTCTGGTGCTGGTCTATGGCGCGTCGTTGCTGCTGCCCGAATGGGGCGGTTCGTTCTGGCTCACCCTGCTGAGCATGGCGTTTCGGTCGCTGGTGCTGACCGGCCTGTTTGCGGGGCTGGTGCTGGGGCTACGGGTTTCCGAAGATGTGAACGGCCTGGCGGGTTCGCTCTGGGGCCAGGTGCGGGCGTTTCGGCAGCGGTAATTGAAAACCGGGCAGCAGGAGCGAAGGCGGTTTTGAAAAATTAGGAGCCGAAAAGGATTCACCTTTTTGGGGAAATCACTGTACATTCGGCCCGTTGGATCAGGTGCCCATGAAGAAACAGGAACGTCAGGGAATTAAGGAAATTGCCCGTCGGGCGAACGTGGCCATTGCCACGGTGGACCGCGTGATTCACAACCGGCCCGGGGTGTCGGACAAAACCCGGGAGAAAATCAACGGCATCATTGCGGAACTGAACTACCAGCCCAATTTGCTGGCCCGGCGGCTGGCGTCCGGAAAAATCATTACGCTGGCGGTTTTAATTCCGGCCGTGACGGAAGAAACCGATTTCTGGGAAGCGCCCCTGCGCGGCATCCAGCGGGCCGAAGCCGAAATCCGGCAATACGGCATTCGCGTGGAAACGTTCTTTTTTGATCTGCGCGATGCCCGGTCGTTTCGAACCCAGGCCGACCGGATTCTGGCATCCGCGGTCGATGGGGTGTTGCTGGCCCCTTCGTTTGTGGAAGAAGCCCGCTCGTTTGTCGAAGCGTGTCACACGGCCGGTATTCCGTTCGTCTTCATTGATTCGAACCTACCCGACCAGCCGAACCTGTGCTACATCGGCCCGCCTTTGTTCCAGAGCGGTTATCTGGCGGGGAAACTTTGCACCTTTAGCCTGCGGGAAACCAGCCAACTATTGATGGTCAACATCGCGACGGCGCTGGATGGGTATACGTACCAACAGATTGAGGCCGGTTTTCGGGCGTATTTTACGGATCACCGGAAGCCGTATCCGATTGTACGGGTGGACATTCCCCAAACCGATTTTGCGTCGGTGGCCCGCCAGCTTGGGGCGCTGCTAACCAGCGGTTCGGGCTTCGATGCGGTTTTTGTCGGCAACTCCCGGGCGTTTTCCGTGGCCCGGTTTCTGGAAGGAGCCGGGTTAGCGCAAAAACCGCTGTTGATTGGCTACGATTTTGTGCCCGAAAATACCCGCTACCTGGCCCGGGGCATCATCGACTTTCTGATCTGCCACCAGCCCGAAGATCAGGGCTACCGCAGTGTCATGGCGTTGTATCAGTTTCTGGTTTTTTCCAGCCCGGTGGCGAAAGAATATTACATGCCCATTGACATTGTTACCCGGGAAAATCAGGATTTTTACCGAAATTGACGGAATTGTCCCCGTTTCCGAAAATGCCTTATATTCTACGGCGAGAAGCAGACGGGGCAAAATTTTATCGGATTTCTGGTGCAGCGGATGGCTGTTGCTGTTTTTTTGATACATTTACGGGTACGTACCCGGAATCCATACTAAGCTCGATTCATTACTTTTACTCCTAACCCTCGTAGGCATGATTGATCTTGTTGATAACCGTCGAAGTTTTTTAAAAAAAGCCGTTCTTGGCGGGGCTGCGTTGAGCTTACCCGGTTCGGTTTGGGCCACCGCTGAGGTGCCCAAAGGCAAACGGGTGGGTCTTATCGGGCTGGATACCTCGCACAGCACGGCGTTTACCAAATCGTTGAACAGCCCCGATGCAAGTCCCGATTTTGCCGGGTATAAGGTTGTGGCGGCTTATCCGTACGGAAGCCGGGATATTGAAAGCAGCACGAAGCGGATTCCGGGGTATATCGAGGAGGTCAAAAAGTTTCAGGTCGAGATTGTTGATTCCATTGCTGATCTGCTCAAAAAAGTCGATGTGGTTTTGCTCGAAACCAACGACGGCCGACTGCACCGCGAGCAGGCTATTCAGGTGCTGAAAGCGGGCAAACGGGTGTTCATCGACAAACCCATTGCGGCTTCGCTGGCCGATGTGGCGGCCATTTTTGCGGCTTCCGAAAAATATAAAATTCCGCTCTTTTCGGCTTCTTCCCTGCGCTATATCAAGGGCCTTGAGAACATCGATAAGAGCCAGGTGGTGGGTGCCGACACGTTTAGCCCGGCCACCCTGGAAAAGACACATCCCGACTTTTTCTGGTACGGCATTCACGGGGTTGAAACGCTCTACACGGTGATGGGCACGGGTTGCCGCGAAGTGGTGCGGGTGCATACGGAAGGCACCGATATCGTGGTCGGGACCTGGGCCGATGGCCGGGTTGGCACGTTCCGGGGAACACGCACCGGCAAGCACGATTACGGCGGAACGGTTTATACGCAGTCGGGCCCGGTCAAATTAGGTCCCTACGCTGGTTATGATCCGCTGTTGAAAGATATTATACGCTACTTCGAAACCGGCAAGGTTCCCGTCACACCGGCTGAAACGCTCGAAATCTTTGCCTTTATGGAAGCCGCCGACGAAAGCAAGCGCCAGGGCGGAAAACCGGTTACGCTGGAAAGTGTCCTCAGAAAAGTGACTAAATAACGTGTGCAGGGTCAGTGTCTGACGCATTACTGAAAACTGTATACCGAAAACTGAAAACCGTCTGAATCAATTCGGCTATTCCGAAAAAATAAACCCTAAACCCTACATTTTAGCCAAGACTGACATTGCCATGACAAAACATAACCAAACCGAAAATACCCGGCGGGATTTCCTCCGAAAAACCGTCCTTGGTACCGCTGTCTTATCGGCAGGCGGTATTCTGCCCGGTTTCAGTCCTGCGAGTTACGCCCGGATTCTGGGGGCAAACGAGAAAGTGCGGGTCGGGATGATGGGCGTCAACAGCCGGGGCCTGGCGCTGGCCACCAACTACGCCCTACAACCCAATTGCGAGATCGTTTCGGTATCGGACGTGGATACGCGGGCGGCTGACAAATGCATCGCCACCGTAGAGAAAGCCCAGAACCGCAAACCGCAGGATGTGCCCGATTTTCGGAAGGCGCTGGAAAACAAGGACCTGGATGCTCTGGTGATTGCGGCCCCCGACCACTGGCACGCACCGGCCGCCCTCCTGGCGTCGAAAGCCGGGAAACATGTGTACCTGGAAAAACCGTGTAGCCACAACCCGCACGAGGGCGAACTGCTGATGGCTGCGGTGAAAAAGTACCGCAATGTCATTCAGATGGGCAACCAGCGCCGGTCGTGGCCGAACGTGGCCGAAGGGATCCGGGCCGTGCAGTCGGGAGCGATTGGGCGCCCGTATTTTGCCAAAGGCTGGTATACGGCCAACCGGCCCTCGATCGGCACCGGAAAGGAAGCCGCCGTACCGAGCTGGCTGAACTATGATCTGTGGCAGGGACCGGCCCCGCGTCGTCCGTTTCGCGACAACCTGATTCACTACAACTGGCACTGGTTCTGGCACTGGGGAACGGGTGAAGCCCTCAACAACGGCACGCACATGCTCGACCTGATGCGCTGGGGGCTTGGCGTGGAGTATCCGACAAAGGTAACTTCCTCCGGGGGGCGGTATCGGTACAAAGACGACTGGGAAACGCCGGATACGCAGGTGATCAACCTGGAGTTTGCCAACCATACGGCGATGACCTGGGAGGGTCGCAGCTGCAACAGCCGGACCGTCGAAGGCAACAGCGTCGGCGTGGTATTTTACGGCGAAACCGGGTCGCTCATGATCGAGTCGGGCAATTCCTACAAGATTTTTGATTCGGATAATAAACTGGTAAAGGATGCCAAGAACGAGTTTGTGGTCGATGCCCGCAACAAGATGAATCCGTCGCAGGCGCTGGATGCCATTCACATTCAGAACTTTTTCGATGCCGTCAAAAAGGGTAGCCCACTGGCGTCCGACATCATCGGCGGGCACCAGAGCACGCTGCTGTGTCAGTTGGGGAATATCGCTCTCCGCACGGGCGGGATGCTGGACATCGACCCGAGCAACGGTCATATCAAAAACAACCGCGAGGCCCAGAAACTCTGGAAGCGCGAGTACCAGAAAGGCTGGGAAGCCACCGTTTAACCCCAAACCGTCTGACGCATGAATACGATGGCCATTGATGCCCAACAGCTCAGCAAACGTGATACCACCATTTCGATCATACTGATCGGGGTGATGTTCTTCATCTTCGGGTTTGTGTCGTGGGTGAATTCCATTCTGATTCCGTACTTCAAGATTGCCTGCGAACTGACGAGTTTTCAGGCTTATCTGGTGGCCTTTGCCTTTTACATTGCCTACTTTATTATGTCGGTTCCGGCCTCCTACCTGCTGAAAGCGTTCGGCTTCAAGAAGGGGATGATGGTCGGCTTCTGGGCGATGGCGCTGGGGGCATTTATTTTTGTACCGGCGGCCCAAACCCGAACGTATTCGATTTTTCTGACCGGTTTATTCACGATCGGCGTCGGCCTTTCGATCCTGCAAACCGCTGCGAATCCCTACATCACGATTCTGGGGCCGAAAGAACGGGCCGCTCAGCGGATCAGTATCATGGGTATTTGCAACAAGGCCGCCGGAATTCTGTCACCGCTGGTGTTTGCCGCCGTGATCCTGCGACCGACCGATACGGATCTGTTTGCGCAGTTGGGCACCATGAGTGAGGTGGAACGGGGGGCGGCCCTCGACGAGCTGGTTCGGCGGGTTATCGTGCCCTACAGCGTAATGGGCTGTTTTCTGTTCATTCTGGGCGTGCTGGTGTACCTGTCGCCCCTGCCCGAGCTGAACACCGAACAGGAGACGGAGGAGGTCGCCACGGCCAACGCGGGTAAAACGAGCATTCTGCAGTTCCCGCACCTGATGCTGGGCGCCGTCGCGATTTTCGTGCACGTCGGTACGCAGGTCATTGCCATCGATACGATTATCGGGTATGCGGGTTCGATGAATATTAGTATGCTGGAAGCCAAGGTGTTTCCGTCGTATACGCTGTTTTGCACGATTTGTGGGTATTTGATCGGGATCGTCACCATTCCGCGTTTCATCAGCCAGGTCAATGCGCTGCGGGTCTGCACGATCCTGGGGGCGGTTTTTACGCTGCTGATCATTTTTGCGAAAGGAACCCTTACGTTTCTGGGGCATACCGCCGATGTGTCGATCTGGTTTGTGGTGCTGCTCGGCCTGGCCAATTCGCTGATCTGGGCGGGCATCTGGCCGCTGGCGATCGACGGTTTGGGCCGGTTTACAAAACTGGGTGCCTCCATCCTGATCATGGGTTTGTGCGGCAACGCCATTATGCCGATGTTCTACGGGTATTTCGCCGATCAGTACGACCTGCGGACGGCCTACTGGGTCCTTTTCCCCTGTTACCTCTACCTGGTGTTTTACGCCGTGAAAGGCCACCAGATCCGTCGCTGGACACTGGCACCCTAGCGCCCGGCCCGCGGGAATTCTATTGATTTATATCAACCCCTTGTATACGAATGCTAACTTCGGCAACTTCCTCCGAACGTACTTTTCAGGTCGACCAGCTCCGGGTGAATTTATACCCCAACCGCCGGGAACTGGGCCAGCACGCGGCCCGGGCCGTCGCCGACAAAATCCGGGAGCTTCAGCAAACGCAGGAGCGGATCAACATCATTTTTGCCTCGGCTCCTTCGCAGAACGAATTTCTGGAAACCCTCGCGCAGGAAACCGGCCTTGCCTGGGACCGCATCCGGGCGTTCCACATGGATGAGTACGTGGGGCTGGCCACCGAAGCCCCGCAAAGTTTCGGCCAGTATCTGAAGCAGCAGCTTTTCGATAAAGTGTCCATTCGGGAGGTGTTTTACCTGAACGGAACGGCTCCCGATGCCGGGGACGAATGCCAGCGCTACAGCGCCCTGCTGGAGCAATACCCGACGGATATCGTTTGCCTGGGCATCGGGGAGAATTGCCACATCGCGTTCAACGATCCCCATGTAGCCGATTTCAACGATCCCCAACTGGTGAAACTGGTGGCACTGGATTTGACGAGCCGCTGGCAGCAGGTCCACGACGAATGTTTTGAAACACTGGAGCAGGTGCCCGAAACCGCCATCACCCTGACCATTCCGGCGCTGCTGCGGGGGAAACACCTGTTCTGCATGGTTCCGGCTTCGCACAAGGCTGAAGCGATTCAGCACACGCTGGTCGATGCGGTTTCGGAGCAGTACCCGGCCACCATTCTGCGGACACACCCGAACACCACCCTGTTTATCGATCAGGATAGCGCAGGCCGGTACCTGAGCGAAACCGGAGCGGAGTAGCGTTTTTATTTGGCTTTTCGTTTCGTATTTTCAGGCTCGGCAACGATCGGGACATAACCCAATGCCTGCTTTCAAACCGCCCGTAACGCCTTGAATACGCCGATTAAATCCATTGTGGGCGGTTCCATCGGGAACCTGATTGAGTGGTACGACTGGTATACCTACTCCGTGTTCTCCATGTATTTCGCGGGAGCGTTTTTCCCGGAAGAAGACGCCACGGCCCAGTTGCTGAACACGGCGGGGATCTTTGCGATCGGTTTTCTGATGCGGCCACTGGGCGGCTGGCTGCTGGGGGCGTATGCGGATCGGCAGGGGCGTAAAGCGGCTTTGACCTTGTCCGTCCTGCTGATGTGCCTGGGTTCGCTGCTGATTGCGCTGGCGCCCGGTTATCACCAGATCGGTATTCTGGCCCCGAGCCTGCTCGTGGTGGCCCGACTGATTCAGGGCCTGAGCGTGGGTGGAGAATACGGAACGGTGGCGACCTACCTGAGCGAAATTGCGCCGGACGGTCGCAAAGGCTTGTATTCGAGCTTTCAGTACGTCAGCACGACCCTGGGACAACTGCTGGCGCTGGGTGTGCTGCTGGCGCTGCAACGGTTTTTTCTGACGGCAGAGCAACTGGAAGCCTGGGGGTGGCGGATTCCGTTTCTGATCGGAACCGCGCTGGCCCTTCTGGCCCTTTTGCTGCGGCAAAATCTGTCCGAGACGACCGATTTTATCAAAAACCGGCCGAATGCCGGGCGGGCCGGAACCTTCCGCGAATTGGGGAAATACCGGAAAGAAACCGCCCTGGTGGTTGGGCTGACCATCGGCCTGACCGTTTCGTACTACACGTTTACGACCTATATCCAGAAGTTTCTGGTCAACACGGCCGGTTTTTCCAAATCGGATTCTACGGTGATTACGCTCGTTTCGCTGACGCTGTTCATGCTGGTTCAGCCGCTGGCGGGCTGGCTGGGCGACCGCTTCGGAACGAAACGGATGATGATCATCTACGGCGTGCTGGGCATATTGACGACCTATCCGCTGCTGATGTGGTTGCAAAACCCCGGCGGTATTTCGCAGGCCATTGGGCTGATTACCGTTGCGCTGGTCATTCTGAGTCTGGCCACCTCCGTATCGGCCATTATCAAAGCGGAACTGTTTCCGGTGGCCGTTCGGACGCTGGGAGTCAGCCTGCCGTACGCGCTGACGGTGGCGGTTTTTGGCGGATCGGCCGAATACGTGGCGCTGCTGTTCAAGCAGGTTGGGTATGCCAACTGGTTTTACGGCTACATCACGTTCTGCCTGCTGCTGACCCTGTACGCCAGCATGCAACTGAAACCGGCTGCCCGGCTGTTGCCCGATAAAGGCTAAATGGCCGGGCGGTTTTTGCTGTCTATTGATTTCCAGATGCTTATTGATACGCCGACAAAAGAAAAAAGACATGGGAGAAACGATGCATCGCTAAAAATAATGTGTTTCTCTCTTGTCTCCTGTCTTTTCTCTCTTGTCTTTTCTCTAACAGTCTCTAAACCCCATCCGAAACCATGCCTTCCCGTCGTGATTTTCTGAAACAGAATTCGCTGGCCATCGCCGGAGCCTTCGTTGCGGGGGGCAGTGCGGTGGCTGCTCCTACGGTCGTATCATCCAGCGCCCGCGTTCCGGCGCTGTTGGGTGGCCCGTCGGCCTGGAACAAAAACCGCTGGCCCACCTGGCCCCGCTGGAACCCTGAAACCGACGAAAAACAACTGCTGGAGGTCATGCGGAGTGGCGTTTGGTCGCGGGCGGGCGTGGTCACCGAATTTGAAAAAGCCTGGGCCAGCGCCCTCGGCGCCAAACGAGCCCTGGCGGTCGTCAACGGAACCAATGCCCTCGTGACGGCCATCGCCCAGCTCGGGATTCAGGCCGGGGATGAGGTACTGGTGCCACCGTATACCTTCATTGCCACCGTCAGTGCCGTACTGACCAATGGCGCCCTGCCGGTTTTTGTGGACATCGATCCGCGAACCTACCAGATGGACCCGGCCAAAATCGAAGCGAAAATTACCCCCAGGACAAAAGCGATCATTCCGGTGCACATCCTTGGGTTGCCCGCCGATATGAACCGCATTATGGCGATTGCCCGGAAACACAAGCTGGTGGTGATTGAAGATGCCTGTCAGGCGCACCTGGCGGAAATCGACCGGAAGAAGGTGGGAACGATTGGGGACGCTGGCTGTTTCAGTTTCCAGAATTCGAAAAACCTGCCCATTGGCGAAGGCGGGGCGGTGGTGAGCAACAACGATGCCTTCATGGACCGCTGTTTTTCCTACACGAATTTCGGGTATGCGTACGGGAACACGGTGGGCAGCGTGGGAACCGGGGCCGTGATGCAGGGCACCAAACTGCGGTTTTCGGAATACCAGGCCGCCATCGGACTCGCCCAACTGAAACGGCTGGATGCCGAAACCACCACCCGGAACGAAAATGCGGCTTACCTGAAAGCAAAAATCAAAGCCATTCCGGGCATTGTGCCCTACGAACTGTATCCCAATGTGACGCGGGCGGCTTTTCACCTCTTTCCGTTTCGGTACCAGGCGGATGCCTTCAAAGGCCTTTCCCGCGCGGATTTTCTGGCGGCTCTTACGGCAGAAGGGGTTCCGTGTTCCTCCGGCTACATTCCGCTCAATACGCAGCCTTTTTTGAAGGAAACCTTCCGGTCGAAGGCATTTCAGCATATTTATGCCCGGGAAAGCTTGAATATCGATCGGTACAACGAACGGAATGCCTGTCCCGAAAACGAGCAGTTGTGCCGCGAAGCCGTCTGGTTTACGCAGAATATGTTGCTGGCCGAACGGTCCGATATGGAGGCCATCGCCAGCGCGATTGAGAAAATTTACCAGAACGCCGAGACGCTGAAAAAACGGGCGAAATAACCGGCCCTCATGCGAAACCAACCGGCCGGTTTTAAAACCGCATCCCGAAAATGAATTTCGGTGATTCCACGGCTCCCAGGTGCTTTTTGAAACGAATCAGCCCTTCGTTTGGAATGCCCTTGCTGGTCGAAATGCCCAGATCGAGTAGCGAAATGTGGTGTTGCTGGCAGTAGCTATACAGGGATTCGATGAGCAGAACCGACGGACTGAACGACAGGTACTCTTCGTGATCGGCGGGAAGAAAATAATACAGAATGTCGGGCGTCACCCGAATGCCCAGACAGGCGGCAATCAACTGGTGGTGGTTTCGCACCGTAAAAACCGGGCAGACATCACCGAAGGTCGTCAGCAAACCGGCCAGCGTTCCACTATCCATGGTTAGCGGCAGAGCCTTCCGGATGCGGGCTTTCCGGATGAAGGCAAACAGTGCGTCCGAATCCGGATTTTCCCAGATTTGCGTGGTGAAACCGGCCTGCTGGCACTTCCGAAGCCGCCGTCGCTCGGCGGCATGCAGGTTTTCGGCGAAAGGTTGGCTGCTAACCGGCAGGTGTTGATTCAGTTCTTCGTACTCCACCACAAAGCCCGCAGTCAGTAGAACCACCCGGAGCCGGTGCGCGGCCGAAACCGCATAACAATCCGGGTAATTGACCAGCCGAATTCCCTGAACGGGTACTTGCTGGCAATAGGTCACGACCGCCGTAACCAGGCGATGCAGGTCCGCATCCGGTACGTCGTCCGCAAATTCAACCGACCCAAACGAAGCCGCACCCGGACTAACGGCCTGGTGATCGCGGATAAAAATCGCACAGTGGGCATCGGCCCACCCGGTTTTGACATTGATTAACGCGAAATAATGGAGCGGTCGGCAGGGTTGGTTGAGCAAATGCCGGGCCTGCAGAAACAAAAAACCGTCCCGGTAAAACCGGGGCAGCTGGCTGGGCAGTGGATTTTCGACGTGCAGGATTTCGTACACCGGTCGGTGGGAAAGGCCAGGAGTTAGTTCTTCTTTTTGTGCTGTTTTTTGAGCCAGCGTTCGTGCACCAGCTGAATGATTCCGTCTTTCAGGCCGAGATCGGGCACAATGATGGTGTCGGCGCCCGCCCATTTCATGACCGCAATGTAAATGTCAGCCGCCGGAATAATGACGTCGGCGCGGTCGGCGTTCAGCCGCAGTTTGTTGATCCGGTCGTCCAGGCTGTAGCCGGAAATATAATTCCGCATCCGTTCGATTTCGGCCAGCGTGGTTGTGTCCGAAATTTTGGAAACGAGGTTGAAGATTTTGTTGATGTTGCCGCCCGTACCGACGGCCACGATTTCCTGCGATGGCAGCACGTTTTCGGCCACCCATTCTTTCATTTTGTTCCAGGCCCCTTTGGTTTCTTTTCCCTCCAGCAGGCGCACGGAGCCAATTTTGAACGATTTGGAGTTGACCTTTTTGCGGTTCAGATAGAGGTTCAGTTCGGTGCTGCCCCCACCTACATCGATGTGCAGAAACTGCCGTTCGTCGAGCGCCTGAACCACCACATTGTTAATCAGTTGGGCTTCTTTCTGGCCGTCGATGATGTTGATTTCGATGCCGGTCAGTTCCTTGATCCGCGTGGCGACTTTGTGCCCGTTGGCGGCTTCCCGCATGGCCGAGGTGGCGCAGGCCATATAATCTTCCACTTCGTGCAACTCCATCAGCAGTTTATAAACCTGCATCAGTTTGTTGGTCCGAACCTCGCTTTCCGGCGTAATTTCCCCGTAGTTAAACACATCGTGTCCCAGCCGGAGCGGAAACCGGACGTATTCGACTCGTTTAAAGCTGATTACGTCGTCGACGTGCAGAACCGTGGAGATCTGGAGCCGGGCCGCGTTGGAGCCGATGTCAATCGCTGCAATTTTCAAGGTGACGTTGGAAAAGTGGTACTGAAACGCCCAAATATAGTCAATTTACGTCCGCAGACGAAATGAGCCGGTTTTTCTGCGGTGCAGGAATTTTGCCCAAAATCCAAAAAGGACGGATTCGCGTTAACGGGCGGTTTTGTTCCTGTCCTGGGCAACCGGACGAAGAATGGCCGGGTTTCGCGACCGGAATCCGGCGGACATCACCGCCGATCGCAACCACTCGGATAGGGAATCTTTTCGGTGCTCACGCGGTTTTTCGGCTATGCGCATCGATTTGGTAAAAGACGGCGCTTTTCCTATTTTTGTACAACGCTTATCGAGAAAGACGGAGGGATTGGACCCAATGAAGTCTTGGCAACCATTCAACCCCCTTGAAAAAGGTGCCAAATTCCGCCCCGCTGGTGGGGACAGATAAGTTGAAAGTATGCTCCCCGCTTCCTTTCTTCGATAAGCTATTCCGTGAACATTGCCTTTTTCTGCCAGAACCGGCTGATTGTCTGGACTCTATTGCTATAACCAATTCACGAACTTGGAAAAAATAACTAACCTTCTTCAGCAGCGCATTTTGATGCTCGACGGTGCCATGGGGACCATGATTCAGCGCTACAAACTGGGCGAAGAAGACTACCGCGGAACCCGGTTTGCCGACTGGCCGCACGAACTGAAAGGCAACAACGACCTGCTGTCGATCACGCAGCCGCACATTATTAAGGAAATTCACCGCCAGTACCTCGATGCGGGTTCGGACATCATCGAAACCAATACGTTCAGCGGAACGTGGGTGGCGATGGCCGACTACCACATGGAAGAACTGGTGTATGAACTGAATTATCAGTCGGCGAAAATTGCCAGGGAAGTAGCGCAGGAAGTGACGCGCCTGACGCCCGACAAACCCCGGTTTGTGGCCGGAGCGATGGGGCCCACCACGCGACTGGCGTCGATGTCGCCGGATGTAAACAACCCGGGTTACCGGGCCATCACCTTCGATCAACTGGTCGAAGCGTTTTATACGCAGGTGTCCGGTCTGGTGGAAGGTGGAGCCGATCTGCTGCTGATTGAAACGATCACGGATACACTCAATGCCAAAGCGGCTTTGTTTGCGATTGATAAATACTTTTCGGACAAAGGGTTGGCGCCGTTGCCAATCATGGTCTCAGGGACGATTACCGACGCGTCGGGCCGGACGTTATCGGGCCAGACGACGGAAGCGTTCCTGTATTCGGTTTCGCACCTGCCGCTGCTCAGTATTGGTCTGAACTGCGCGATGGGGGCCGAACTACTGCGCCCGTATGTGCAGACACTGGCGAAAGAATCGCCCTTCTATACCTCCGCCTACCCCAATGCCGGTTTACCCAACGAAATGGGTGAATACGATCAGTCGCCCGAAGAAATGGCCGCCCAGATCGAAGGCTTTGTGCAGGACGGTTTTGTCAACATCGTCGGCGGTTGCTGCGGTTCGACGCCCGATCACATCCGGGCGATTGCCCAAGCCGTCGCCAAATACCAGCCGCGGCCCAAACCGCAGCCGGAACCGTACCAGAAACTGAGCGGCCTGGAGCCGCTGAAAATCACGGAAGTAACCAACTTCGTCAACGTTGGGGAACGGACCAACGTAACCGGTTCGAAAGCGTTTGCGCGGTTGATCAAAGCCGGCGATTACGATGCGGCTTTGTCGGTGGCGCGTCAGCAGGTCGAGAACGGCGCGCAGGTGATCGACGTGAACATGGATGAGGGGATGCTCGATTCGGTGGAGGTGATGACGACCTTCCTGAACCTGATTGCCTCGGAGCCGGATATTGCCCGCGTGCCTATCATGATCGACTCCTCGAAGTGGGAGGTGATCGAAGCGGGTCTGAAATGCGTGCAGGGCAAAGCCATCGTGAACTCCATTTCGCTGAAAGAAGGCGAAGAAGCGTTCATTGAGCGGGCTCGTCTGATCAAACGCTACGGCGCGGCCGCCGTGATCATGGCGTTTGACGAAACCGGTCAGGCCGATAACTACGAACGGCGGATCGAAATCTGCGAACGGGCGTACCGGATTCTGGTCGATCAGGTCGGTTTTCCGGCCCAGGATATCATTTTCGACCCCAACATCCTGACGGTGGCGACCGGGATCGAGGAGCACAACAACTACGCCGTCGATTTCATCAATGCCACGCGCTGGATCAAGGAAAACCTGCCGTTGGCGAAGGTGAGTGGTGGGGTGTCCAACATTTCATTCTCGTTCCGGGGCAACGAAGTGGTGCGGGAAGCGATGCACTCGGTTTTCCTCTACCACGCCATCAAAGCCGGGATGGACATGGGTATCGTGAACGCGGGGCAACTGGCGGTTTACGACGAAATTCCGAAGAACCTGCTCGAGTACTGCGAAGACGTGCTGCTGAACCGCCGTCCGGACGCGACGGAGCGCCTGGTGGCGTTTGCCGAAACCGTTAAGGCGAAGGGCAAAGAGGTGGTGCAGGACGAAAGCTGGCGGCAGGAATCGGTGGCCGAACGACTGAAACACGCCCTGGTGCGTGGCATTACGGATTATATCGAGGAGGATACGGAAGAAGCCCGGCAGCAGTTTGAACGCCCGATTGAGGTCATCGAAGGACCCCTGATGGATGGGATGAACGTGGTCGGCGATCTGTTCGGTGAAGGAAAGATGTTTCTGCCGCAGGTTGTGAAGTCGGCGCGGGTGATGAAAAAAGCCGTGGCCTACCTGTTGCCGTTCATCGAAGCCAGTAAGTCGGAAGGAGCCAAAGCCGCCGGAAAAATCCTGATGGCGACCGTCAAAGGCGACGTGCACGACATTGGGAAGAACATTGTCGGTGTGGTGCTGGGCTGTAACAACTACGAAATCATCGATTTGGGCGTAATGGTGCCGACGCAGAAAATTCTGGAGGAAGCCAAAAAGCACAACGTCGATATCATTGGGCTGAGCGGCTTGATTACGCCCTCGCTCGACGAGATGGTGGGCGTAGCCAAGGAGATGGAACGGCAGGGCTTCACGATTCCGCTGTTGATCGGTGGCGCCACCACCTCCCGGATTCATACGGCCGTCAAGATCGATCCGCATTATTCGGGACCGGTGATTCACGTGCTGGATGCCAGCCGGAGTGTGCCCGTCGCCGGGCGGCTGACCAGTGAGCAGGCGACCGTTCGGAACCAGATTTTTGACGAAATCAAAGCGGAATACCGGAAACTCCGGGATGATCACGCCCGGCGGAAGCAGGATAAAAACTACCTGAGCCTCCATGCCGCCCGCAAGAACAAAACCGCTATCGACTGGTCGGCCTTTGAGCCGGTAAAACCGCAATTTCTGGGCAACCGGTATTTTCCGGATTATTCGCTGAAAGAAATCGCCGAGTACATCGACTGGACGCCGTTTTTCCAGACCTGGCAGTTGCACGGAAAATACCCGAAGATTTTCGAGGATGCGGTGGTCGGGAAAGAAGCCAAAAAGCTCTACGACGATGCCAACCGGCTGTTGCAGCGGGTGATCGACGAAAAACTCCTGAAAGCGAAAGCCGTCGTCGGATTTTTCCCGGCCAACTCGGCTGAAGATGATGTGTTGCTGCATGAGTTTGAGGAAATCGCCCACGAAGTACCCTGCGAGCGGCACGGGACGCACACGCATATTGAGTACAAACTCAGCCGTCTGGCAAACCGCTCGTCGGCATTGGCAGGGGCCGATGTTTCGGTTTCGACTTCAACGGTAACGGATTTCAAATCCGCAGCCGACTCCGTCAGGATGGCAAATCCTGACGAGCCGCTGAAACCGGTTGGAGAACTGGTGTATGATACCAAAGTCGTCCTGCATTTCCTGCGGCAGCAGAACCAGAAAGCACCCGGTTTGCCGAATTTCTGTCTGGCAGATTTCGTGGCCCCGCTGGAAACCGGCCATACGGATTACATCGGCGGTTTTGCCGTGACCGCGGGCATCGGCATCGAGAAACTGATCGAAGCCTTCGAGCGCGACCATGACGATTACAACAGCATCATGATCAAGGCCATCGCCGACCGGCTGGCCGAAGCGTTCGCCGAACTGATGCACAAACGGGTCCGGACGGAATTCTGGCCGTATGCAACCGGTGAAAACCTGTCCAATGAGGAGTTGATCAAGGAAGAGTACCAGGGGATTCGCCCGGCCCCCGGCTATCCGGCCTGCCCGGACCATACGGAAAAAGCCACCTTGTTTGAGCTGCTCAATGCGGGCGAAATCGGAATTGAGCTGACCGAAAGTTTTGCCATGTATCCGGCCTCCTCGGTGAGCGGTTTTTATTTTTCGCACCCGGCATCCCGGTATTTTGCCGTGGGTAAAATTACTAAGGATCAGGTGTTTGCCTATGCGCAACGCAAGCAGATGAGCGTGGAAGATGTCGAACGCTGGCTGGCGCCGGTGCTGGCTTACGACGCGTAAGCAGAAAACAGACACCCCCCTTTGGAGAAACTTTCGCATGAAAGTTTCTTTTTTTGTTTGGATATATCGGAATCTTGTATATATTTACTCCATATTTATTGGTGAACAATTAGGATTGCAAAATATGGAACCATCAAGCAATGAGTTTTTGCGGGGAACCCTCAAAACCATCGTATTAAAACTACTGACCGAACAGGGCCGGATGTACGGGTACGAAATCACGCAGTCCGTCAAGGAACGGACCCAGGGCGAAGTGGTGCTGACATTCGGAGCGCTGTACCCGGTTTTGCACAAGCTGCAACAGGAAGGATTGTTGATCACGGAGTCGGTGGAGGTCGATGGGCGGTTGCGAAAATACTACACGCTGACTCCGCGTGGTAATGAAATGGCGGTTCAGAAGGTTTCTGACTTCGAACGCTTTGTTGAAATAATGAAACAACTCCTCCAACCCGCTCCGGCTTTGTCGCTGGGTAATTAATCGTTACATTAACCGCCCTAAACTGCTTTTAAACATGGAAAAGCTCAGCCCGCAACAAATCGATACATTATATCGTCATTTGGTCTGGAACGGCACGGACGAGGCATTGTTCGAAGAACTTCTCGACCACCTGGCCTGTGAGGTGGAGCATTACATGTGGATCGGTCTTCCGTTTGAGAAGGCGCTGGAAAAAGTTCAGCTCGAAGCCAACGCGAAAGCCGTTAAACAACTGCGTAAAACCTACCAGATCGAGCTGACCATGTCGGAGAAACAACTTCAGCAGGCCGATCTGGACGATATCGTTTTTCAGTTCCGGAACAAGGCCTACGGTGCCTACGACCTGCGGCAGGAATACCGGAATTCCCTGCTGACGGCACTGCTGATGACCGTCGGGATGGTGTTGATGATGATGTCGCTGCTGACCAGTTTCAATACCGGCAAATGGTCGTACCTGAGCGTCTGGGGTATGGTCTGGACGACCGGTTTAATCAGCTTTTCCTATGCTGTCGGTACCTGTATCCGCCAGTCGATTCAGCAACGCTACCGGATCGTGCGGTAACTCTTTATCCTGATCAGTCTTAACGCCCGAAGCTGTGGTTCGATCGACCTACCGCTCCGGGCGTTCTTATTCGTGGCCGCCTAGCTCAATTCTTTTGGGTAGAAATTCAGGATGGGAACGCATTGGCGTCAATTTCCTCGTAACTTTGCGCCCCTTTTTACCCAACCAGCAGCAGGCATGACTCCCATTTCGTGCGGAATCGATTTCGGTACCTCCAATTCAAGCATTGCCATTGACCAGGCCGGGCAGATTACGCTCGTGCCGGTTGAGCAATCGCACGTTACGATTCCCAGCGCCATCTTTTACCGGCGCATCGATAACAAACCGTGTTACGGCCGTACCGCCATTCACGCCTTTTTTGACCGGCAGGATGGTCGGTTTATGCGCAGCCTGAAACGGGTCCTCGGCACCTCGCTGATGACGCAGGGGACCATCGTGAACGGCACGGTGATGAATTTTACGACGATCATAGCCTCGTTCCTGAAAACCCTGAAGGCGAAAGCCGAAGCCGATGCGGGGCAGGAAATCGAACAGGTCGTGATGGGCCGACCGGTTCACTTTGTCGATCAGTCGCCGGAAGCCGATGCCCGGGCGCAGGCGGAACTGAAGGTGATTGCCCAGCGCATCGGATTTAAGGACATCGATTTCCAGTTCGAGCCAATCGCGGCTGCTTTTGCCCACGAAGCCCGCCTGACCGGCGAGAAGCTGGCCATTGTGGCCGACCTGGGCGGAGGGACCTCGGATTTTACGGTGATCCGGCTGTCGAACCGTTCCATCCATAAACCGGATCGGTCGTCGGATATACTGGCCAATACCGGGGTTCGGGTGGGCGGCAACGATTTTGATAAGCACCTAAGTTTGACGGCCATTATGCCTGAACTGGGGTACCGCAGTACCTACGGGGACAAATGCCTGGAAGTGCCGCTGAAACCGTTTCATGATCTGGCGGAATGGAGTAAGGTTAACTTTCTGTATACGCCGAAGCTGATCATGCAAACCCGGCAGTTGCTGCACCAGTCGCACGACAAAAACCGCTACGGGAGGCTCCTGAACGTGCTGGAAAACGAAACCGGCCACGCACTGCTGGGCGCGGCCGAAGAAGCCAAAATGGCGCTGACGGCCCAGGAAATGTACCAGACTCCCATTGATTTCGTCGAGGAAGGCTTTTTAATCCCGATCCACCGGGCGCAATTCGAAACCGCCATTCAGGGAGAAGTCCGGAAAATTACGACTTCGGCCACCGAATGTCTGCAAAATGCAGGGGTTCGGAACGACGACATCGAACTGGTCATTCTGACCGGTGGTTCCACCGAAGTGCCGCTTGTCCAGGCCGAATTCCGGCGGCTTTTCCCGAAGGCCGCCATTGCCGACGAAAACAAACTCTCCAGCGTTGGGCTGGGGCTGGCCTACGACAGCCGGAACAAATTTGGTCATGGCGTTTATAAAACCGCTTAAACCCGGTAAATCCCGTCGTCTTTGATGACAATCTTCCGTTCGCGGAACAGGGCACCGATGGCTTTTTTAAACGTTTTCTTGCTCATTTCCAGCGTGCGGTAAATCTCGTCCGGGTCGCTGTTGTCGCTCAGGGGCAAAAAACCGCGTTGCTTTTCCAGCAGGGTCAGAATCCGTTCGGCATTGGGTTCCACGTTTTCGTATCCCGGTTTTTGCAGGCTGACATCCAGTCGGTTATCTTCCCGGATCTGCTTGATATAGCCCGTCAGGCGGTCGCCAGGATAGACCCGCTGGAAGATTTCGTTGGCGTACACCAGCCCGCGGTAGCGGTTGTTGATGATGACGTTAATCCCCAGGTCGGTCGATTCGTAGGCCAGCAGCGACACTTCCTGCCCTTCTTCCAGATTCGGTTTGCCCGTATCCAGAAACCGGTTCAACCGGTTGGAAGCCACCAGCCGGTCGGTTTCGTGATCGAGGTACAGATACACGACATACCAGCGTCCGACTTCCATCGGAATGCTTTGTTCGCGGTAGGGTACGAGCAGGTCTTTTTCCAGCCCCCAGTCCAGAAACGCCCCCACGCGCGACACCGACACCACCTGCAGGCGCGCGAATTCATTGCGCATGATTTTCGGCGTCAGCGTGGTGGCAATCAGCCGGTCTTCCGAGTCGGTGTAGACAAACACCTCAATATCATCATCGACCCGCAGCCCGTCGGGTACGTATTTGTTGGGGAGCAGCAGATCCGTGCCCTCGTCGTCGCCCAGGAAAAAACCGACACTGGTTTCACGAAGCGCGCGTAGCGTATTTAGTTTTCCGATTTGTATCATTCGTTCGTTTTTCGGAGCGGTTAGTTCCCCTGACGGGTAGCCCAGGCATCCATTTTGCGTTCCAGTATGTCCAGCGGCATGCAGCCGTCTTTCAGAAATTCGTCGTGAAAAGCCGCCAGACTGAATCGATCACCGAGTTGTTGTTCGTATTTAGTGCGCAATTCCCGGATTTTCAAAGCGCCGATTTTATACGACAGCGCCTGCCCCGGAATAGCCATGTACCGCTCGATTTCGGCCACCGCGCCTTCTTCCGCTATCGGCTCGTTGGCCATCATATAGCGGATGGCTTCCTCGCGGGTCATGTGTTTGGTATGAAGGGCCACATCGACCACCAGCCGGATCGCCCGGTGCATCTCGTCATTCAACGCCCCCATATACTGGTACGGATCGGTGTAGAGGCCGAGTTCTTTTCCCAGGGATTCGCAATACAAGGCCCATCCTTCGCCGTAGGCACCGTACCAGGCAAACCGCCGGAATTTGGGTAGGCTGGTGTCTTCCTGCTGGAGCGAAAACTGGTAGTGGTGGCCCGGAATGGCTTCGTGCAGAAAGAGCGATTCCATGCCGGACGTCACGTTGAATTTCCGGGCGTCCGGGATCGGGACGTAGAAAACACCGGGTCGGCTGCCATCCGCCGAAGCCGGGTTGTATTCGGCGCTGGCCGACGCTTCGCGGAATTTCTCGGTTTGCCGGATTTCGAATCGTGACTTCGGGGTTTTGGTAAACATCGTCTTCAGATTCGGCTCGATCCGGGTCAGAATGGCGTTGAAAGCTGCCAGCACCTCTTTCGGCTGCTGGTATGGGTAAAACTTCGGATCGGTTTTGAGGTGGGTGAAAAACTGGTCGAGGGTGCCCGTAAAACCGACCTGCGTTTTCACTTTCTCCATTTCCGCCCGAATCCGGGCCACTTCTTTCAAACCGGTCTGGTAAATTTCTTCCGGCGTTTTGTCGGTGGTCGTCCAGGTCCGGACGAGGTAGTTATAAAGCGCCGGCCCCTGCGCAACCGCGTCGATGCCCGAAGTCGTGCGGGCCTTGGGCAGGTATTCATTTTGCAGAAAATCGCCCAGCTTCCGGTACGTCGGGACGATTTCCTCCCGAATCGCTTTTTGATAAGCCGCCGTCAGCCGGTTTTTATCGGCCTCGCTGAAATCCTTGGGAAGTTTGTTGATCGGTCCGTAGAACAGACTTTGGGTCGGGTCGCTGACCACCAGATCGGTCATCTGCGGAATCATTTTCAGCACCAGACTTTTGGGCCAGGTAATGCCGGCGTCGATGCCTTTCCGGAAGTTGACAAGGGCCGAGTCGCCCCAGACCGCAAAGGCCGAGATCCGTTTCAGCCAGTCGTCGTAATCCTTCACGGTGTTGAACGGCTGCGCACTGGCTCCGCTGCCCAACTGCCCGAACGTCAGCGTCAGGCCATCAAACTGCGAGAAGGGTACGTATTCGAGGTGAAATTTGAACTGCTCCAACTGGAGTTCGAGTTCGCGTTTCAGAATGTCGTACGAAATCTGGTCCTGTTCCGGGAGCGATGCGCGGTCGAAGGTTTTCAGTTTGTCCAGATAGGTCGTATAAAACGCTTTGGTCTGGTCGAGGTAAGCCTGCGAATTGCTGTTGGGCAACTGATCGTTATACCGGTTATCCCCCTGAAACGTGGCTTCCAGCGGAAACAGTTTTAGCCGTTCTTCGTAATAATCGTCCACGGTTTTGGTAAAATCGGCGTTTGCGGCCGTGTTTTCCTGTCCGGTTTTGGAGTTACAAGCCATCATTGAAGCCATGAGCAGGGCGGTTACCAGAATCGTTTTCATACCAAAGATTCCATCGAAAAAGGTTCGGACCGGAAAGGTAAAAAGAAACCGCTGAAAACCCTGATCAAGCCGTTGCCGGGGTTTTAACATTTTGCCCGCAAACCGGTTATTCATAAAAATAACCACTCAGCGTTATGAACAAGATTGATCGACGGGAAGATGTGAACCCGGAAGAGGGGCAGCATCAATACGGTGACGTAACGTTTGCCGACCCGACCAACAAAAAATACCCGATTGATACGCCCGAACACGTTCGGGCGGCCTGGTCGTATATCAACCACAAAGACAATGCGGCCAAGTACGATGCGGATGAGGTGGAAACCATCAAAGACCGGATTCGGCGGGCGGCTAAGAAATACGATATCGAAATCAAGGCCGACTAAAGCGGTGAAAGAACGCAAAAGGCCGGGAATACTCTACGTCATTCCCGGCCTTTTGCGTTCTTTCAGCTTTTCATCATGGCTTTCATGGTTTCCAGTGCCTTCCGGCGGTTCGCCAGCAATTGCCCGGCATAGGCTTTCAGGGCCTGGTCTTTCGCGAATGAAAGGTACGATTCCGTCAGGTCGATGCTGTCCTGCTGATGCTGCGTCAGGATGGTCAGAAAATCTTTTTCGGGATCGTCGGTCAGGCGGCCGTTCATACCATTTTTTAAGTCCAGTTCCATTGCCAGAAGCTTCTGGTCGATCTGCTGGGCAAAAGCCGGATTCGGCGTACTGCTCCGGAGCCGGGGCGTTATCTTTCGAAGGTCGTTGCCGTCCTGTTGTTTCTGCGCCACCAGTTGCTGGATGGTGTTGACCAGCGCCGGATTTTTGCTGGTTTTCATGCCTTGCTGCAATAACTCGGCTTCGGCCTGATCACGAATCCGAATCAGGATGGCATAATCATGATCCGGGTCGCCCGTTCGGTTAACGGCTTTGCTCTTGGCCAGCATACTCGATAAGGGTTGCATCAGAACGCTCGTGGAGCGGTTTTTAGCGGGTACTTCCGAGCGGTTTTCGCGCCCCGCATCCGGTTGCCGGCGGTTATCGGCCTGCCCATAAACCGGCCCCACACCGGCCCACACCAGCAGCGAAACCGTCACCAGTCCCGTTGCCCGAAATCCTGCCTTACGATTTATCATAGCGTTGAGGGGTTAAAAGTGAACTCGTCTATCCCTTTAGTAACTACCTGAAACCGATTTCGTTTACGCTTTCCAGAGCGCATCACGGACACCCGTTCGCCGAACCGGTTGAAAGACATTCGGAAAGGATAGGGGGAAGGGCCGTTTAACGGGTCTTTCTTCATATATTTACTCTCTATTCCTCAAACAGAAAGCGTTTCATGCAAGCCATTCTTTCTCCGCCAGTTGTCCGTCCCCAAATCCCTACCTACATCTATGCCGTGGTATTCTCGTCGCTCTGCATTGTCTGGGGGTTGCTCTGGGACATCATGTGGCACATGAGCATCGGTCGCGATGGGTTGTTTGCGCCCCCGCACTTGCTGATGTATGTCGGGGCGGTTGTTGCCGGGTTGTTTTCCGGAATAAAGATTTTGCAGTTGACCTTTGCCAAAAGCCACGCCGAACGGACGCATTCGGTGCGGTTCTGGGGGATTTTTTACGGCTCGCTGGGGGCCATGTACTGCGTCTGGGGCGCCCTGACCATGCTGACGTCCGCGCCCTTCGACGACTGGTGGCACAACACCTACGGCCTGGATGTCCAGATTCTGACGCCCCCGCATACGGTTTTGCTCGTCGGGATGATGACCGTTCAGTTCGGGGCGATGATTGGGGTGCTGGCCGTTCAAAACCGGGTGGCGAACCAACCGGCGGTTGGTAGCCGGGCGGAGAAACAGGCCCATGAGCGGCTGGCGAAGCGGCTGAAAATCATGTTCACCGTTGCCGCCGGATTGCTGCTGAGCATTCTCTACACCATGCTGGCCGAAAAACTGGGGGAATGGGCGTCCCACCATTCGTCCTCCTATATCACGATGGGGATTGCCTTTCCGTTTTTTCTGCTGTCGGTGGGCCGGGCGTCTCCGCTCCGGTATCCGATCACCCTGACGGCAGCTGCCTACATGCTGACGATGCTGATTCCGAGCTGGATTCTGCCGTTTTTCCCGGCAACACCCCGGCTGGGGCCGGTGCTGAACCCGATCACGCACTACCAGGCGTTCCTGTTTCCGTTGCTGCTGGTCGTACCCGGTTTTGTGCTGGATAAACTGCTGCATCGGTTCGGGAAGCTGAACGACTGGCTGCTGGCCGTGCTGACCGGTACGGTTTTTATCCTGGTCATAACGGTGGTGCAGTGGTATTTCGGCGCGTTCCTGCACACGTCCGTTTACGCCCAGAACCGGTTTTTTCTCAGTACCTCCATGTCGTACAGCGACGATCCCGGCTGGCCGTACCATCACGCGTTTCATCCGCACTGGCTCCAGACCATGCCTGCCTTTCTGAAAGGAATCGGTATCGCCATTGCCTGCGCCATCGTGTCGGCCCGTCTGGGGCTGCTGTGGGGCAACTGGATGAAACGGGTGCAGCGGTAAAAGGAGTTAAGAATTAAGAGTTAAGAATTAAGCGTTGATCTAAGGCTGTGGAATTGAACGTCAGGCGTTTTCCAATCGGGATACTTTTTATACTTATTCTATCATTCACGCTTGCACACACGGCGCGGGCTCATATCGGAAGTCCGGGCGTCATGGTGCAGAAACAGGCTGGGAATTACCAGGTACTGGTGAATGTCATTCCACCGGAAGTGGTGCCGGGAACCGCCAGCGTGACGGTTTTTGTCGAAAACGGCCGGGCGAATTCTATCCAGGCGCGACCGGTTTATTTCTCCGCCGGCGATGAAGGGGCACCGGTTCACGATGAGCTGCAACGGGTTGGCAATAACCGCTTTGAAGGCGTCGTCTGGCTGATGGACTCGGGTTCGTCCAGCGTGGAAATGATCATCGATGGCCCCGACGGGAAGGCTACGTTAATCGCTCCGATTGTGTCGGTGCCAACCCGGATGCAGCCGATGCCCACCGGAACCGGCATGGGGCTGGCCGCTTTGGGTGTGCTGCTCGTCATTCTGCTGATTACCACCGTTGGGGCCAGTCTGGCCGATGGGACGCTCAAACCGGGGCAGCCCGTTCCGAAATCGTTCCGTCGGAAGCGCCTGATGGGCATGGGGATTGCCGCCGTTTTACTGGGCGTTGGCCTGACGGGCTGGCGGACGTGGTGGACGAGTTGGGCGGATCAGTACCGTACGCACGAATTGTACGCTCCGCTGCCGGTCGATTCGAAGGTAGAAACCGCAACCGACGGGCGGACGGTGCTGTCGATGCAACTCGATACGTCCCGGTTTTCGGAAGGAGGGATCAAACGGCGTCGGCTGAGCTATCTGGTGCCCGACCACGGCAAACTGATGCACGTCTTTCTGGTCCGAACGCCCGCGCTGGATGCCTTTGCGCACCTCCATCCCGACCGCCGGGCGCTGAATCAGTTTGAATCACCTCTGCCGCCGTTGCCCGCCGGTCAATACCTGGTCTATGCCGATATCGTCTACCGCAACGGTTTTGCCGAAACCCTGACCGATACGGTGACGATTCCCGAAATCAGCCCGCAGCCCGCAGCGATCAGGCCCGCCGATCCGGACGATAGCTGGCTGGTAGCGGAGCCAATGGGCGTCAGGGCCAATGCCGTCGGGTTGCCGCATCTGGACGATGAGATGGTGTTGTGCGGGATTCCCGGCGCGAGCTCGAAGCTGAGCGACGGTTCGACCATGCTCTGGACCGACAAACCCGCAGCGGTGCTGGATGCCGGGAAACCGTATGTGCTGAAATTTGCCGTGGCGGATGCGCAGGGAAAACCGGCTCCGCTGGAACCGTACCTGGGCATGGGCGGCCACGCGGCCATAGTGCGGTCCGACGGGACGGTATACATCCACCTGCACCCGGTAGGAACCTACTCAATGGCGGCCGAAACCTTTCTGGTCGATCGCATCGCCGACACGACGCGCCGGTTTGCGTTTCCCGATCCGGCGGTTTTCCGCGACAGCATCGATCGCTACGTGGCCGCGTTGAAGCAACTGCCCGAAGCCGAAAAGAACAAACGGTTGATGACCGCTATGCCCACCATGACACATGCGATGAAAATCAACAACATGGTGGCGTTTCCGTATGCGTTCCCCCGTTCGGGGCATTACCGGATCTGGGTGCAGGTGAAGCGCAACGGGCAGGTGTTGACGGGTGTTTTCGATACGCAGGTGAAAGAAGGAATTCTGTAATAGAGGAGACGTAAAAGGGAGGAAAGGGAACGGCATTCGACGGTTTTTTCCTTTTCTCCCTTTTCTGCTTTTACTTCCTTTCCTCCTCCCGGCCATGTATCTTTACGAAAAGTCCATGTTGCGTTATGAGAATTGTGGTCGTAGTAAGTCTTTGTTTTCTGACAGTAACCAGTTTCGCACAAACTAAAAAACCAGTAGCCAAACCGAGTCCGGGCCAGCAGATTTACGAGCAATATTGTTTGACCTGTCATCAGGCCGATGGGTCGGGGGTTCCGAATCTGAATCCGCCCCTGAAGCAGTCCGAGTGGGTATCGGGTGATAAAACCCGGCTCATTAACGTGATCCTGAAAGGGTTGCAGGAGCCCATCGAAATCAACGGAGAAACGTTCGATAACGTGATGCCAGCCCACGACTTTCTTTCCGATAAGGAAATTTCGGACGTTTTGACCTTTATTCGCAGTAGTTTCGGCAACAAGGCCGATGCCATTTCGGCCGAGGAGGTGAAGAAGGTAAGGAGTGCGAAGTAGCCCGCGAGTGACGTGATTTTTTCGGGATTGTGATGAGTAAACCGTATTGTATTTCCTAATAACCCATGAAAACCCTTTTCCTATCGATGCTGCTGGCCGCTGGTCTGATGACGGTCGGTCTGGCCCAGCCGAAATCGCCGGTTGGTCTGCAATTGTATAGTTTTCGGGCCCAGTTTCCGAAAGATGTTCCCGGAACCCTGGCCAAAGTCCGGGCGATGGGCTTCCGGGAAGTCGAGCTGGCCGGGACGTACGGAATGGCGCCGGAGGAGTTTCGGAAACTGCTCGAAAAGAATGGACTGAAACCCATCAGCACGGGCGCTTCGTTCGAAGACCTGGAGAATAACGTGCCGAAAGTGCTCGCCGAAGCCAAAGCGCTGGGCGTCAAATACGTGATGTGTGCCTGGATTCCACATAACGGCGACAAGTTTACACTCAACGATGCCAAACGGGCCGTCGATGTGTTTCATACCGCCGGTAAGCTCCTGAAAGACAACGGTCTTTCGTTTTGCTACCACATCCACGGCTACGAGTTTCAGCCGCACGAAAACGGAACATTTTTCGATTACCTGGTGGAGAATCTGGACGCGAAATACGTCAATTTCGAAATGGATGTGTTCTGGGTGAAACACCCCGGGCAGGACCCCATTGCCTTGCTGAAAAAATACCCCGGCCGGTTCCCGCTCATGCACCTCAAAGACCGCAAACCGGGTACGCCCGGCAACGATACCGGCCATGTAGATGTGGAGTCGAACGTCGCCATCGGCAAAGGCGATCTGGGTATTGCCGAAATTATGAAACAGGCGAAAAAATCGGGCGTTAAACACTATTTCATCGAAGACGAATCCTCGCGCTCGATGGAGCAGATGCCCGAAAGTGTGGCGTATCTGCGCGAAGTGATGTGATCGACGGTTTTGCCGCAACGCAAACTAACGGAAAATACCCTGGAAGGATCAACGCGTACGGGCTGATAACCAGCTACCTGTCATCCCTTCAGGGTATTTTCCCGTTCAGCCGTTCAGGCTGAAACCTTCAGTTGTTTTCCCTCGGTTTTCGTTTTTTTCTGCGGATCGTAGGCAATAAAGAACGTGAGCCATGTCCGGCGCGCCAGCCGGAAAAAATACGGCGTGAGCAACACCAGGGTCGGCACCAGACCGATCAGGTAATAGTCCAGATCAACGTTCAGCCACTGAACGGCGACGAAGAACGTCAGCAGCGTATAGATCGTGTAAAAAGCGTAACTGACAAACATGGAGCCCCAGTAAAAACCGGGTTCGGGCACCAGCACTTCCCCACAGTGCGGGCATTTTTCGTGCATTTCGTCGAACCGGCGGCTGTAGGCGCTGCTGGTAACGAAGAAGTCGCCCTGGTGACAACGCGGGCATTTGTTGAACACAACGCTGTATAATCGATTATCTTTTAGCATGGCTTTCGGATGTTAGGTACCCATCGACCTCAAGGGTACGATGCAAAGATAGAGCCTGCTGTTTTGAATCGGAAAGACAAAACCGGGGAGGTATGGTACAAATCAACGATCAGGTGGTCATGGCCTGCCGAAATTCGGCGGGTGTCCGGCGGGTGTGTTTTTTGAAGAAACGGACAAAATAGGAGGGGTCTTCGAAGCCCAGTAGAAAACCGATTTCCTTCACCGATTGGGCCGTATGGGTCAGCAACCGTTGCGCTTCGATGACCTGCCGCTCGTGCAGCAGTTGGCTGGCGGTTTTGCCCAGTACCTTTTTGCAGATGTGGTTGAGGTAATTCGGCGTCAGGTGCATCTGTTCGGCGTAGTCGCTCACTTCCCGAACCGTCAGAAACTGCTGTTCCAGCAACTCCTCATACTGCCGGATGCGGTCGAACAGGTTGGCGTCCGTGACGGTTTGCCGTTCGGTATAGAGTCGGCTGGCGGTTTCCAGCAGCAGGTGGACATACGACAGAAAGACCTCCGGGCGGTTGGGCTGCGGGGCTTCGTATTCCTGCCAGGCGTAGCGGAACAAATCCCGAAACAGCCCGGACGAACCGGCCACCGCCAGCAGGGGCTGGTGCTGATGCGAGTGGAAAAACGGGTATTGAAACAAGCGGTTTCCGAAGCGACTCCGAAAAAAATTAGCCTCAAAAAACAGGTTGAAGCCTTCAATATCATCGGATAAGTGCCAGCTGTGGACCTGTCCCGGCGTCAGAAAATAGAGTTGATAGGGAGCGATCGAATAGGTTTTAAAGTCGATCGTGTGCGTGCCACTGCCCTTGATAATCCACATCAGCAGGTAAAACGTGTGCGAATGCGGTTTGTCGATGCCCTTGAATTCCTGCACCAGTTTTTCCAGCCGCGTCATGTAGAAGAGCGTATTCGGCTCGTGATGCGGAAACGCCTGAAGTTTGTAAACCGGTACGGAAGAAGCCATAGAATGAGACGAAAGACGTGAACAGGAGACAAAAGACGAAAGACAAGAGATGAAAGAATGGGTAAGAATTTTCGTTATTCGCCCGGTTTCCGCTGGTCTTTTGTCTCTTGTCTATCCTCTTTTTTCTAGAACGAACTTTTCACGACGCGTTTGACGCGCAAAAACCGGTTGAGTTCGTAGGCATCGAAGTTGGGGGCGGCCGGGTTGACGCTGGTGATCCGAATCTGGCCCGAAGCGTGAATAAACTCACTGTTCCCGATCCACATGCCCACGTGAACCACCCGCTCCGGTTTGTCGGCGGTAGCCGGTTCACCAAAGAAGAGCAAATCGCCCGGTTTGAGCTGGGCAAACGTCTTGTTCGGTGTTTCGATTAACTCGCCTTCGTTGACCTGCTGCGACGCGTCGCGGGGCAATTGCTGCCCGTTGAGGAAGTAGACGGTTTTGGTAAAGCCGCTGCAATCCATGCCTTTTACCGAGGTGCCGCCCCATAAATATGGGATGCCCATCAGGCTCTTCGCCGTGCTGACCAGCGCTTCTTCGGTTGGGCGGGCGGTTGCTTTCCAGCGGTCGAACCGCTGCGCTTCGCGTTTGGGAACGTACCCCGTCCGGCCATCGGGGTAGCGGACCTGGAAGTATTGCCGACTTTCGCCCATCAGGGCCAGTGTATTACCGGCAACAATATCGGAGACGGTTTGCGACCGTTTGCTGGCTTCGCTGTACACAAAGCCGAACGGGCGGGTGAAGATGATTTTTTCGGCGGCCTGCCATTGCTCAAAATCTTCCCTGGTCATCAGTTGCAGGGCACCCGCATCCGTCCACGCAATGTACTGATCGGGCGTCTGCACCAGGTACCAGTTGCGGTCTTTATCCCAGACTTTCAGCGGCATCCCGAGCAGTGCCTGGGTGGCAAGCTCGGCGGCATTGCGGGCGTTGGCACGCAGATTGGCCACCGACACGTTTGCGATGGCGTAACTTTTTTCGCCCACCGACTGGCTGGGCAGCAACTGAATCTGATCGACCACGGGCCGATCGGCGGCTTTCAGTTGAGCCAAAAGCGCCTGTTTGGCTTCGGGTAAATTCGTAAAACCGGTCAGGTTGCCCGATGAATCGGCTTCGACGTTGAAAATCGCCACCCGTTTATCGGGCGCGTACTGCTTCCGGACCGCTTCCACGATTTGGGCCAGTGATTGCGAAAAACCGTCGAGCGAAAGCATAGAAAGTATGAATAAACCGGCACAAAATCGTTTCATGACCAATGGATAAAACAGACTGAATAGACAAAAATACAAAAAGCCAGCGACGAAACGGACTGGCTTTTTGTATACGGTGAACAGTTTACGGTATTCGGTTTACGGTTTTTAGTTTATAGTATTCCTTGGCCCGTGTTGCGGTAGCTACTGTAAACCGAAAACCATAAACCATAAACCGAATACTGACTTTATTTCTTCCCATTAAAGGCAAGCTTCAGTTCGTCGCCGGTGTCGGGGTCGGTTCCGCCGACGTTGAAGATCAGAAAACCGCCGTCGCAGTCGCCAATCCGTTCGCCTTCGGCATACAAACCGTATACTTTTCCGGATTCTTTGACGTCGATTTCCAGACCTTCCAGCAGGGTCCTGCCTTCGCCTTCGATGAAGAGTGTCAGGTCCAGCGTTGCTTTACCGTCGGTTTTTTTGGTGATTTTGGCCGTTCCGGAGGCAACGGTTTTGCCACTCTCGACCAGCGGCAGCGTGGGCAGTTCGATTTCGTTCCCCCCGTTGATGAAGTGAAACGAGCTTAAGGTATAGGTTCCGGTCACACGGGCGGCTGGTCCGGCCGGTTGCTCCGGTTCAGGATCGGTAGTATTGTCTTTCTTACAGGCGACGATGGTGAGGAGCGCAAACAAAAAAATAAAGATACTTTTCATCAATAGTGTTGTTTTGATCGCAGCAAACGTAGCGCGAAACGACCCCAAACTCAACCGATGGATACATGAATCGTTATTTTGAACGCTTGAACCGTTATCAAAACCGGCTGAATGAAGGAAAAGGCGGGTTCACTCAAACCCGGTTTGGACCCGGTTTACCATTCCGGAATCGCTTTCTACGGCTCGTAACTCACCCGAAACCTGCTTAAATCGGGCGGATAAGACCGTTTTCGTTTGACTTCGTAATCAAAAATCAGCCGCCCCAGATTCGCCATGAACGGATAACCAACCGTTTGGTAATCGTATGTATTGTCGTTGAAAATACCGTCTTCGTTGCATAAAATCACCGCCGACAGCAGAAATTCAATGCCTTTTTCGAAGTCCACAACGTAGGCGTTGTCGATCATGTAACCGTACGCATTGCCCACTTTATTGAAAATCCGAACCGAGGGCGGTAGTTTACTTCGCGCATCGCCGAAGACCAGAAACTTGCCATAACTGTCGTAATAGGTCGAATCGTAGCGTGGGTAGTTCGACTCGCGCGGAAACTGGGAGAGGTAGCGGTACAAAAACCGGTAATCGTCGGACGTCAGATCGAACGTCTGGCGGGCGGGCGTATCGTCGGGAAACAAAACCGCCCGCAGCATTTCCTGCTGGTTTTCCAGCGAGAACGCATTTTTTTCGGTGAAATCGAAGGGCTCGTTCACCAGCGTACCGTTGTTCAGATACCCCACTCCCCGCCGGATGGGTTTGTCGGGCCGGAACGTTTGGTCGCATACCTGTTCGGACTGCTGGTATAAAACCGTATCCGATTGCACAAACCGCAGCGCGTTGGTCCGGCGGTTTTGCCCGGGCGTCAGCGGAAGGGAAAGCCGGTGCACAATCCGGGTATCGCGATACCCTTTTTCCCGCAACCGCTCATTCAGGTAGCAGGGGCCGAGGAATTCGTATAACCGGTTAAAGGCGTCATTGTCACTTACCAACAGGATTTTTCGAATGTATTGCGCCACCGACGGCAGGCCATTTTCCGCTGTGGAATCGGTGCGGACTCCGCGCTGGACCCCGGCGAGGGAGTCCGTCAGCAGGGGCGTATAAATCGACAAGTGAGGATGTTTTTTGCGGAGTTGGTTGATTTTTTCCAGCGCCAGCAACACCGCCGGGAGCTTGACGGTGCTGGCCGGGTAAAAATACCGGCCGTTGTCGATTCGGTAGCGGTAACTTTTAAATAAGGGGCGGTTTTTCTCGTCGCGGTTGATCTGGGTATACAGAATCTGCACGTCGTATTTCGCCGGGTTTTTCAGGATGTTGCCGAACAGTTCCGGGTTCTTCTGCAGCAGTTCCGCCAGAAATTTATCGGTATGCTGCGCCTGGCCGTTCGGACACCCGCACCAGAGAGCGAAAACGGCAAGAAAGGCCCGAAACCGGTTTCCGAGCGCCCTGACCGGGCTTCTTTTATGTTCAACTCGATTCTTCATACAGGTAGTCGCCTAAGCGTTCAATGTCCTCGGGGCGGTGCAAGGCGCTGATGACAATCCGGGTGTTCGGTTTGTCGGCCGGGGTCGGATAGGCAAACGAATAGATCAGAATCTGCTTCGTTAACAGGGACGAATATAACCGATCCTGCTCAGTATAAAAGACCGGATAATCGGGAATGTGCTGAAAAAGGCCAGAATCGCCCACCCGGTTTTCAAACTGTCGAATGTTGGTTTTCAACTGCGAAAAAGCCGCACGATAAAGGTCCTGCGCCTGGCCGAAAGCATACAGATAGGCCGGTGGAATGGGGGAGCAGGCTCCGAAAAAAGCCGTCTGACGAATGGCGTTCAGCGTAGCCGGATCGGCCAGAATCACCCCGCCGGGCAGGCCCATGGCCTTCGCCAGCGACGCCGTGACAATCAGCCGGACATTGGCCCGTTGCGGAATCTGCGAACCGATGCCGCTGCCGGCCGGGCCGATGATCCCCAGCCCGTGGGAATCATCAATCAGGAGGATAACCGACTGATTTTCGGGTAATTGATTCACCCAGGAAAACGAATAAGCGACGGAGCATAAGGCATCCAGCGAGTTCAGGGCAATGACGACGGTGGGCGTTGGAGCCGCTGCCACCAGGTCGGGAAGTTGCCGGGTCCAGGCATCGAACGAAAGGGCCGGTAACCGCTGGGTGGGTTCCTGCCAGATGGCCGGGTGGGCGTTGGGGCCGTAAAGGAAGCCAAACCCCTGTTCTTTCAGCCAGTTGACCACGGCCTGTCCGGCCAGCATCCCCGACGAGAGCGTTAGAGCGGCTTCGGCCCGGGCAAAAGCGGCCAGTTTTTGCTCGGCTTCTTCGTAGATCCGGAGCTGCAGATTGCCGTTGCGGGACGAACCAAAAACCGTACCGTAGCGCATCATCCCGTCTTGCAGCAGCGACTGAAAAACCGGGTTCTGGGCCATGCCGAGGTACGACGTACCGCTGAAAAACAGGTATTCCTGCCCGTCCACCGCAAGGGTCCGGCCCGGGAGGTGATCAATGGAATAATGAGTGGTCATGCGAGAATGAATGCAGAAGGGGAAAGGAGAGAGGGAGAAAAGATGCCATTCCCTTCGTCCTCTTCGCCTTTCTTTTAGTTTAGTTGAACGCCCGTACCGTTTTCGTTGGCGTACAGAACCCGCCCGAAATCGAAGGTGACGCCCGTGGCGGGGTCGTTGGCAATGAGCAGCGTACCGTCCATATCCACATAATTGAGCAGGGGCAGCAACTGCGCAATGGCTGAAATGCCGACGCTGGTTTCGTTCATGCAGCCGACCATGACCTGCAAACCCCGTTGCCGGGCTTTTTCGATCATGCGCCGGGCGGGCGTCAACCCTCCGCATTTGGTCAGTTTGATATTAATACCGTGAAAATAGCCCGCGCAGCGTTCCACATCGCCTTCGACAATGCAGCTTTCGTCGGCAATGACCGGCAGGACGCTCTCCCGCACGACCCGTTTCATGCCCTCCCAGTCGGCGGCTTTCAAGGGTTGTTCAATGAATTCAACCCCCAGGTCTCTCAAAACCGGGGCATACTGGATGGCGGTTTCAGCGGTCCAGGCGCAGTTGGCATCCACCCGAAAAACCGCATCGGTATGCCGGCGAAGTTCCCGGACGATGGCCAGATCGTCGGTCGTGCCGAGTTTGATTTTGTAGAGCGGCCACGGAAATTCCTGCATTTTGCGCACCATATTCTCAATGGTATCGATGCCGATGGTATAATCGGTGATCGGATTATTTCCGGCGTCCAGGTTCCAGTGCTGGTACAGCGGTTTTCCGGCCCGCTTGGCTACCAGATCGTGGGCGGCTTCGTCGAGCGCGCACTGCGCAAACGGATTGTCTTTCAGGTGCGGATGGGCCAGTTGCCAGAGTTCTTCGGCGGTTTGCCAGTCGTCGGACTCGATCAACCCACGAAGGGCTTCGAGCGCGTCGATCATCCGGTCGATGGTGATGCCGTAATATTTGTTGGAGGTGGCTTCGCCAAATCCGCTCAGCGAACCATCCTGTAGTTCCACAATGAGCGTTGGCTGCACATCGCGCGAATCGTGGGCAATCGTGAAGGTATGTTTCAGCCGCAGGTCGAAACGGTGGAAACGGAGTGATTGGGGCATTACGGTATTCGGTTTACAGTTTTTAGTATTCATTTTACGGTTTGAGTCAGGATGGAGCGTCAAAAATAAAACCGGATATCGAACACGGAAAACCGTAAACTATAAACCGGATACCGGAAACCGGTCACTGGCGCGTTGACAGCATGATGCTGGTCAGGTCTTCGGCGTTTTTCAGGTCTGCGGCAATTTTCCGGTTCCAGCGTTCCTGTTCGGCGCGGTTGAGGCCGTGCTGCGTTTCCTGGTCGTATTGCTCCTGCCAGCGGTTCATGTCGCGGTAGGCTTCCAGGTACAGAAACTGCACGCGGCTGTTGTAATCGTCGAAGTCCATGTGGTCGTCGGCCATAATTTTCTGTTTAAACCGCTCAACCACCAGTTTAACAATATCGAAATGTTTCTGCTCGTGGCGCAGGGCGTACTCGTCTTTGGCGGTGGGCCGCACCCACGACATGCTTTTCACCATGAACGTCTTGAAGGTCAATTCGATCTGGATGTAGCCGTTGACCCACCGGCTGTGACCTTCGTACGAAAACGTCGGAAAGATGGAAGCGGCATTCCGGCTGCCGATGCGCGGAACGGCCTGAAAATCATCCCAGGTCAGCGGCCGGAGCGGACTATAAAAAACCGTATCGCCCGCTGCCTGCTGAATGCCGTGGTCAACGTACACAAATTTCAGCCCTTTCACCAGCGCCGGACTTTTATCCCGGTTGACTTTGATCCAGTTGGAGAGGTATTGAGCGGCACTTTCGAGGGCTTTTCGGGCCACCAGTTCCAGCCGGGCGGTTTCGCCGAACGAGCGGGTGTAAATGGTCCGGGCGGTGTAGGTGGTCAATTGAACGGGTTTCCCGTCGCGTAGCACATCAAACGCCAGTTCGAGCCGGCAAACTCCGTCGGCCTGCGAATCGTTTTTGGCTTTCTCGGAAAACACCAGTTCCCGAATGCGGATGATGACGGGCACACGGCTGGAATCGGGCCGGAAACCGGGCCGTAATAAATCCCCAAACACATCGGTGATTTCGTCGGTACTGCGAACCGGCAAACTCGCTTTGGGTGCCGCCAGAATCGTTCCCAGCTGCGCTTTGGTCGTTCGCTCATCCCGCATCCGCAGCAGCGAAAACGTGGCCTCCCTGACCGAAATGGGTTCTTTCCGGATCGTAATCCGCACCGGTTCCTGCCGCGCCAGCATGGGGTGCGGAACCAGTAACAGCAGGAAGAGCAGGAGCCGGTTCATTGGTACGTCAGCGAAATGCAAAAACCGGAAAAGCGTCGTTGGCGTTGAAGTCGGTCCGATCCGGGGGTAATTCCATAAACCCATCGCACCGCAACAGGTTGGCGTAATCGGCGGAACCGCTTCCCGGTAAAGGTTCGGCCTGCCAACTTCCTTCCGGATTTACCGATAAACTAACGGGCAGGAAATAAGTTAGTTTGGGCAGGAACGAAATCGGGCGGGTTAATCGGGCAACCGGCGGCTGAACAGCTGGTAATCCCAGGGATGCTTTAAGCCACGGCAGCAGGTACCGGTAGGCGCATAAAAACGTCGAAACCGGGTTGCCGGGTAAGCCAAAAACGACTTTTCCGTGATCGGACGTGCCGAACCATAGCGGTTTTCCGGGCCGTTGGGCCACCTGATGGAACCGCTGCCGGACGCCCAGCCGTTCCATCACGGCCGGCACAAAATCGGCTTTTCCGGCCGAAACGCCCCCGCTCAGGACCAGCGCGTCGAAATCGGTCAGCAGGGTTTTCAGGGCGGTTTCCATCGTATCGGCCTCGTCGGGCAGGTGCAGCAGGGCGGTTTCAGCGCCGGCCTTTTCCAGAACCGTTTGCAGCAAATACGTATTGGACCGGCGAATCTGGTACGGCTCGGGCGTTTCGGCCACGTCCACCAGCTCGTCGCCCGTCGAAATCAGGGCAATGCGGGGCCGTTTGCTAACCCAAACCGTGGCTTTCCCGACGGAGGCTGCCACGGCCATTTCGGCCGGACCCAGGAGCGTTCCGCCTGGGACCAGTTCGTCGTGTTGGTGCCGGTCGGTGGCCCGGCGGTGAACGTTCTGCCCCGGCTGGATGTCGTCGATCTGAAGTTCGGCAAAACCGTCGGCTATTCGGAGGTCTTCGTAACGAACGACCGTATCCGTTCCGAGCGGCAGCATGGCCCCCGTCATCACTTCCAGACAGGCAGTTTCGTCGGCCAGTGTCTGAACCGGTTTTCCCGCAAACTGAGCCCCCGCTACCCGAAACCGGCGCTGGCCGTTGGCAAGTGCCTGGTGCAGCACCGCAATACCATCCATCGAAACCCGGTCGAACGGTGGCAGGTCGCGGTCGGCGGTGAGGGGTTCGCGCAAGATTCGCCCGGCCGCCTGCCCGAGCGGAACCGGTTCGGCGGGAAGGCCCAGGGAATGATTCAGAACAATGGAATAGGCTTCGGCAACGGAAAGCATACGCAGTTTTTTTACAAAAGAAAGCAACGTGGCAGCCGCAAAAACGCGGATTGCGGGGAATTTACCGAATTTCCGGTAAAAACTCCGCAATCCGTCGGTGACTAAAAAACTATTAATCTTCGATCAGGATGCCCATTTTACCCATGCGATAATCGCGGTAGGCTTCCATCACTTCAATTTCCGAATTGAGGACAAACGGCCCCTGGGCCACGATTTTTTCGCCGATCGGTTCCCCCGACATCAGCAGGACCCGCGTATCCTCGAGGGCTTCGAGCGTGATGCCTTCGCCGTCGTTTTCCGGCACGACCATGTAGCGGGGTTTCACCTCCGTTTGCTCGCCGACGCGCAGCTTTCCGTCCAGCAGGTACAGAAAGGCGTTGTGGCTGGCAGGCAGCGGCAGGTAAATTTTACCGCCGGTTTTCAGGAACAGCGTCGCCGAATTCACCGGCGAAAAGGTTGGAATCGGCCCTTTCAACCCCAGCAAATTGCCCGAAACGACATTAACCGTCACCTTGCCATCGTCGCTGACGAACGAAGGCGTTTCTTCTTTCAGCAGCGGGTGGTACGTCGGCTGATCTTTTTTGTGCGCCATGGGCGTATTTACCCACATCTGGATGATTTCCAGTTCGTCGGAAAGTGGACGTTCGCTGTGCATGATGCCCATTCCGGCGTTCATCCACTGCGTACCCCCTTCGTAAACGCTGCGGTCGTTGCCCCGGCTGTCGCGGTGCCGCACACCCCCCTTAAACACAAAGGTGACCGGTGAAAAGCCCCGGTGCGGGTGCGGATCGACACCTGCGCGTCGGGGATCTTCGTGTTCCCTCAGAAAACTGTGGCTGTGGTGCAGCAGCACAAACGGGTCAAGGTAAGGCAACGACTCCGACGGCAGCGGCTGCCGAACCCGAAGTTCTCCCATACTGACTAAAGGGGCCGGTATCAAGTGCTGGATGGTGCGTTCCGTTTTCATGGTTTCTGAATTTATGTGTAATAACATTTAATGTATATACATTAAATTAATAAAGAAAGTTCATTCAGGTTGGATTCTATATTTTATAGGTATGGAAACCGGATCATTCTGGTACTTTCTCAAAACCATACACCGAATATCGAATGCGGCAAACCGGATTCTTACTTATCTGGGGATTTAGTTGTCGAATTTAGGGAAAAATTGTTCTTTACAAACTCCTGCCCAGCTGCGGCCGTTTTACCGACTGAATCGATTTGCTTTTCTACAATGCCTGACGTTTCTATTCCGACGACTTTGCGGGGTTTGCCCCGACCAATTGCGGATCAAACTGCAACCGGACAGACCGGGGTTCATTACGAAATTTTCGTGCGGGCTTTCTGCGATTCCAACGGCGACGGCATTGGCGACCTCAACGGGGTGACTTCCCGGCTGGATTACCTGAAAGACCTCGGAATTTCGGCCATCTGGCTGATGCCGATCAATCCGTCGCCGAGCTATCACATGTACGACGTGACGGACTATTACGGCATTGCGCCGGAGTACGGCACGCTGGATGATTTCCGGCGGCTGATTCGGGAAGCCCACCAGCGCGGCATCAAGGTCATCATGGATTTTGTGATCAACCACACCAGCCGCCGGCATCCGTGGTTTGTGGAAGCCTGCAAAAGCCGGGACAATCCGTACCACGACTGGTACGTCTGGATGAGTCAGAAGGAAATTGACGCGCTGAATATTGCGACTCGTGAAATTACGGCGGATTCGCAGGAGAAAAACCCGTGGCATCGGGTGCCGGGTGCGCCGTTTTCCGAGAAATATTACGCGCTGTTCTGGAGCGGCATGCCGGATCTGAACTACGACCATCCGAAGGTGCGGGAAGAGATTTACAAAGCCGGAAAATTCTGGCTGACCGATGTGGGCGTCGACGGTTTTCGGCTCGATGCGGCCCGGCATATTTACCCGGACTGGGAAGAACCCAAAAATCACCAGTTCTGGGAGGAGTTCGGGCAGGTGATGGAGTCGGCCAAACCGGGCGTGTATACGGTGGGGGAAGTCTGGACGCGGGCCGAGCGCATTGCGCCGTATTTCCGGGGCCTGAAAGCCAATTTCAATTTTGACCTGAGTCTGTCCCTCCAGGAAATTCCGTTCAAGGAGCGCGACACGGCGGAAATTGTTCAGATGCTGGTTCAGAACCGCGCGATTTTTGCGGAGGTCAATCCCAACTTTATCGACGCCATCATGCTCTCGAACCACGATCAGACCCGGATCGGGAGTTTTCTCAACGGCAACCTGAATCACCTGAAAGTGGCGGCCAACCTGCTGCTGACGCTGCCGGGGAATCCGTACCTCTACTACGGCGAAGAAATCGGCATGTTGGGCACCAAGCCCGACGAAAGCATCCGGGAACCGTTTTTGTGGGATCGGAAAAGGAACGATAAAAACCGGAGCCGCTGGCGACGGCCGGTTTGCTCCACCGAGGCCACCGTGACACCCCTGGCCCAGCAGCAGGCCGACCCGGATTCGCTTTTCAATCATTACAAACGGCTGATTCACTTCCGTAATAACCACCCGGTTTTGAACGATAACCTGAGCCAACTGGAAGCCAGCGAAATCCGGCATACCAACGTGATTGCGTTCGTTCGAAAATCCGGTGACCGATCGGTGCTGATCATCCACAACCTGACCAAACGCGGAACCGACGTGGTGATTTACCCACCGGAGGCCGAAGGCAGGACGATTGTGCTGGATACGGTCGGGGGTGCCCGGCTGATCAAGGACGGAAAAGTGCGGGTTCCGGGCTACAGTTGTGTGGTGCTGGAATAAGCGTTTATCACCCCGTTTTCAACCCTGTTTCTGGTGAAGAAAAATCAACGGTTTCTGTCGGAATTGCCACGAAATCAGGACTTTTTGAGTCACTTCCTGGTGAATTACAAGACAAATTTAAAGTTTATTTCTATCTTGTTGCATCTAACGGATAGATGCTATGGAGAAGATTCTGCTTTCACGGAATTTTTTGAAAAAACCGGGTCACGTAATAGCCATTGCGCTGTTTACCGTTCTGGTGATTGAAGCCATTAGCTGGGTGTTTCATTACGAGAAGAAGGTAATACATTTACAGGAATACGGCGGGATTCTGGGCTATCTCTATATCGTGCTGGGTGGCGCGGTTCTCCCCGAAATGGCAACGCTGATCATTATTCTGACGTTGCTCAACCAGTACCACATGATCTTCCGAATCAAGTACGTGAAGCTGAACTGGTCCAGTATTCTGCGGTACGAGCTGCTGATTCTTCCCGTTCTGCTGATTGCGTTTTTCTTCTTCAATCCGATCACCCAGACCGTTCGTTTTCTGCTCCTGGAGTTTCCGCATTACGATGTCGCCCGGTTTATGGAAAACTACGTTATGGGTACCTATTCGTTGCGGTATTATTTTCTCTACCTGCTGCCGGTTTTCATCATGGGCTACGGAGCCATTAATGCCTCGCTGGTGAATGACCTGATGAAAGCCGGAAGAAACTATCGTTCCGATACCATGGCGGTTGAGTGACCAACCCGGTTTTTCTGGTTGAGCAAATCCGTTCCCCTTTTTCGGCTTCAGGACGGTGTTCCCGCCGGCGAGTAGAAACAGGACCCGGAAAAACGCGGGCCGGACCGGCTGTAACTTCCCGGATACGCAGCCGATCCGGTTGTCGGTGCTCACCCAGGCCGTATTGAAAACCGCCCGAACCGTGTAGATTTTCTGATACTAGGAACCGGTCAGGTAGCTGGCATTCCCGAATTCGCACGCCCTGCCCTGCCTGCAAAACCGGTTTTGCCGGTGTTCTTCTTCGTACAGATTTCCCATCAACCGGCCCTTGGGGCTGGCCCCGCACGGGGCTGGCTTTTCGGGTATCTGCCAAAATCAACCGGCCCGGGATTTTCAAACCCGGGGGATGAAAGCTATCTTTGCCAAACTTTTCCTCCCGTTTCGCGCCATGCAACAACTCAGCGTCCGACACCTGCTGGGCATTAAGAACCTGACCGAGAACGACATTCAACTCATTTTAGCAACGGCTCGCGAGTTCAAAGACGTCATTAATCGACCGATCAAAAAAGTGCCGTCGTTGCGCGACATCACGATTGCGAACGTTTTTTTCGAAAATTCGACCCGCACCCGGCTGTCGTTCGAACTGGCCGAAAAGCGGTTATCGGCCGATGTGGTGAATTTTTCGGCCTCGGGCAGTTCGGTTAAAAAAGGGGAGACGCTGCTGGACACCGTCAACAACATTCTGGCGATGAAAGTCGATATGATTGTGATGCGGCATAGTAGTCCCGGCGCTCCGCATTATCTGTCCGATCGGATTCACGCCAACGTCGTCAATGCGGGCGATGGGACGCACGAACACCCGACGCAGGCGCTGCTGGATTCATTTTCGATCCAGGATAAACTGGGCGAGGTGGCCGGGAAACGGGTGGCCATTATCGGCGATATTCTACATTCGCGGGTGGCGCTGTCCAATATCTTCTGCCTGCAAAAACAGGGCGCCGAGGTGATGGTTTGCGGCCCAACGACCCTGATTCCCAAATACATCGCGCAGCTGGGTGTCAAGGTGAGTCACGACGTTCGTGAAGCCCTGAACTGGTGCGACGTGGCCAACGTATTGCGGATTCAACTGGAGCGGCAGCAGATCAAGTATTTTCCGTCGCTGCGGGAGTACTCACTTTACTACGGAATTACCAAAAAGATGCTGGACGAGCTGGACCGGCCCATTGTCCTGATGCACCCCGGGCCAATCAACCGGGGGGTTGAACTGACGTCGGAAGCCGCCGATTCGCACCACTCGATCATTCTGGATCAGGTCGAAAACGGGGTGGCCGTCCGGATGGCGGTTTTGTATTTGCTGGCGCAGATGTCACGAAGATAGTACACCAAGTGGGTCAGATGTAAGGCGTAAATCTTCCTGATCTAACCCACCTAGTGTAATAGTCTCAATCGACTAGTACACATTTTTCTGTTAAAATCGCTCTGTAACCGTCGGTTGTGGTGGAGGAGTAGGTGTTTTGGAACTAGTTGAAATCCGGCGGAATCACCGCATCCAGGGAGAAAACGCCCGCTCCAGTCAGCATCAGGGAGAGAAGCCCCGCTATATACAGCAGGTTGATCTCGTAGCCCGGAGGGCCGAACTGGGGGCCGTTGGGCGTTAATCCAATGGTGTTGACGGAGCTAAAACCATAGTTGAGGTGAACCGTAAACATCGCAACCAGCATGGTGCCAATGAGCGGTATGGCTGTGTAACTGACCAGCAGACCCACAAAGAATGAAATCGTAACGTCAGGCGAAGGGTTTGAGAAAATAAACGGCAAGTTGCGCTGGAAACACTGGTGTGTCCGCATGAACCCGAGACACTGATTTTCATCGGGCTGACTGGCAAAAACGCCAGTCAGCCCGTCGCAGTTGTAACCCAAGTTATGATGGTTGTGTCACGGGATCCATCACCAGGTTATCGATCATTTTTTAAAAGGGTCTTTTTCAACGCCGGCAGCCAGTTTTCGAGCAAGTCATGGCAATTGATGACCTTTTCGGCCAGGTCATTACAGACGTAGAAATAGTGATTGGAAGCCTCAAAACCCAGGCGGCTGTCCTGACCCTGGAGCGCGGCCATTTGCCTGGCCAGCCGAATCTCTTTTTTCAGGATGTTTTCCAGCGCCAACACCTTCTCCTGCCAGTCCGGCGTTGGTTGATTAGCGGCTCCCAACTGGTCCCGAAGCTGGATGAATCGCGCCTGGAGCGCAAGGCTGCTGTAATGAACGGCCACGGTTTCGGCTACCCGGCATTCACCAGCCAGCCGTTGTTTTTGCCGGGGCGTCAGCCGGAGCGATACCGTTTCGTGCCTCAGTTTTTCCAGGGCCTGCGTGAATCCAGACGCCACTTTTTCCAACTGGTCGATAAAAACCCCGGCTGGATAGTTACTCCGCCAATTTTTAAGATCATCATACGCAAGCCCCACCATACTTGCCTTATAACCAGTTGGTTCCGGCCAGAGCAGATTGGCCGGCCCCACTTGCAACGGAGCATTGTACACAACGCCGACATGATACGGAAATTCCGAGAACGCCCGGCTAAATTGACGCCACGCTTCGGTGACGGCCCCGGCGGCCGGACCAAACCGCCGTCGGGCCACGTTCTGCATGGCTTCCAAAGGTTCAATGGTGGGACGGCTTCCCATTTCGGCCACTACTTCCAGATTGGGCGACGGATAGCCGCACAGCGTCCAGCCGAGCATCAGGCCTTCAACGCCGGAATTGCGCAGGTTTTTGGCATGGTTCGCCACATTTTCGAGAGCCGGAATATACGGGACTGCGGCCAGTTCCCAGGTGTTGTTTGCCTGAATTTTGGCGATTGTTTTCAGACCGTTCCGGCGCGCTAGGTCCCAGTGTCTGGAAGCCCGGGGGCCCGGCCCGATGGAGGAAATGGAATATTCGCCCACCGTGTTTTTGATCCCGCCCCGTTCGATGGGTAGTTCCCATTCGCTCACACTCATCAAGGCCGCTTCTTTCGGGAGTTTGGGGATAATGTCTTCGGCAAACCCGGTTTTCCAGCCCCAATCCCAGACAATCAACTGCGGCTGGTGGGCGGTTTTGTGAGCGCTCATACCGCGCTGGATGCCGGTCATATAGAGCTGATTTAACTCGGCGATGACCTCGGAGGGGCTGCGTTTCGAACAGCGAGGACAGTCGGCCCCTTTCCCGTGCGACCAGCAGTTGGTATAATTTTCCGAAGCCGTAATGGAGAAAAAACCGGCCAGGTCAGGGATGCGGTTAACAATCAGGGCAATCGAATCGGCCAGATACTGTTGAACCGCCGGATGCGATGTACACAAGGCGGCCTGTTGACCGAATGGCACGCCTTTTAATTCCGGGTGTTTGTCAAAGAAAGCGAGGGGCAGGAAGCGTGGCTCATTGAGGTACAGATACATCCCGATGCCGTGTCGACGTGCTTTTTTGACCAGCGTATGCAGGTTTTCCAGCCGTTGTTCCCACTGCTCGCTGAGGGTATGATCCCAGGGGAACGGGGTGATCTTCGATAGGACAATGTGCATCCAAGTTCCATTCATGCCCGCAGCCGCCATCTGATCCAGGTAGCCTTCCGGATACGGGTCAATGTCCGTTTCCAGCAACGGATCGCCGAATAACGCAAAATAGGCGTAGCCAAACCGGGGAGCGCTACCCGCCGAAGCAGGCACTGCTTTCGTTTCGGGCGGTTGTGACAGGTCGTTGACAAACTGAAACAAGGGTTCCCGATGGATGGGAAAACCGGCCGGAAATTCATCCCGTATCCAGCGGGCCAGTTGCTTTTCCCGGGCTTTCGTTTCCGGGGACGCTTCTGTAAACGTGATCGGTTTGCAGTCCGGTTTCAGGCTTCCCAGCTTAATATAAAAGAAATCATCTTCCTGCAGCGTGAACGTCAGCTTTTCGTCGCTCCAGTTGAGCAGGGTTAACAGCTGTTCGCGGGGCAACAGGTGCCAGTTTCTCCGGATAATGGTCAGATAGCTCCGTTTGAGCTGGTCGGTCGAAACCGGCTGCACGGGCGGGAGCCCCATGGCCGATGCCAGCTTTTGCAGGGCCGCCTGATTGGTGTCCAGCACGAGGGCTAGTCGTTCGATCGGGACCAGGTTCCAGTTCCGCCAGATAAACGCATGCAGCGTCGACGGAAAATGGCTTAACGAAACCGGTTGGTGAGCCAATTCGGTCAGAACCGGGGGGGAGGCCCAGGCCGGATCGGCGACTGCATAGGCCGTTACGAAAGCCGCAGCTGTTAAAAATTGCCTTCTCGACAAGGCGGTGGGATGACCGGTCATAAGGGTTCTGTTCTATTGTAAGGGTTGTAGGCGTCTAAACCGGCCCAGCGGTTGTTTTCGATTCACCATCAGGAAGTCGATCCTTCCGGTAAAAGCAAAAATAGGGTCCCAGGCTTTATATAGCTTTTACTTTTATCACGATTATTGATACTATTTTTCAGAAAGAAAAAAAGAGGCCCTTTCCCGCCGTCGGGCAGCTTTCGGAACCCGTTTTTCCAGCCCGCTGCGGGCCTTGATGAGTTCAGCCATTTTGTTCCTGATGCTACCCAATTCTGGACGGCTGCGTACTTCATTGAGTAAATTGTGCCCCTTAACCCCTTTACCAGACGGACTTTTCTGAACCCAATGACACCAATGCTCACCCGTATGACGAAGTATACGCTCCTGACCTTCCTGGTAATAATCAGTGCTTTGGTTGCCCGGGGGCAGCAGAAAGACCCGCTTGACAAGATCATCATCACGGCCCAAAAGGGGAAAACCCGGGTGACTGCCGGCGAAAACGGCGAATTGCAGGTCAACGTGTCTCCAAAAGATGTCCGTACCTTTAAAACCGCCGGACGGGTTCGTTACCGGGACTTCGGTGCCAGGGGGGATGGCAAAACCGATGATATCGACGCGATCGCGGCCACCCACGCCTTTGCCAACCTGCACGGCCTGCCGGTGAAAGCCGACGATGGAGCCACCTACTACATTGGCGGGAAGGAGCGCACAGCCCTCATCCGGACGGACACGGATTTTGGCACGGCAGCCTTCCTCATTGACGATACGCAGGTACAAAACCGCAATGCGTCTGTTTTTACGGTAGGGTCAGACCTCAAACCGTTTAAGCTCGAGACGATAACTTCCCTGAAACGGAATCAGGAAAAAATTGACGCGACGTTGCCGGGCCCCTGTCTGATCACGGTTACGAACGCTAACGTGAAGCAATACATCCGGTTCGGACTCAACCAGAACAATGGCTCCGCGCAGACCGATATCTTTGTCGTTGACAAAAATGGTACCGTCGATAAAAACGCTCCGATCATCTGGGATTTCGACCAGATCACGGACATCACCGCGCTGCCCATCGACGAGAAACCGCTGAAGATCACCGGCGGGCGCTTCACCACCATTGCCAATAAAGCGGAATCAAAGTATACGTATTATAACCGAAACATCGCCATCCGGCGGTCCCACGTGCTGGTCGAAGGGCTGGAACACCGCGTCACGGGGGAAGGAGACCACGGGGCTCCCTATGGCGGTTTTCTTAGCATTGGCGACTGCTCGTATGTGACGGTTAAAAACACCATTCTGACCGGCCACCGAACCTACAGCACCATTGGCGCGGCCGGGAAACCGGTCACTATGGGCACGTACGACCTTTCGGTCAACCGCGCCCTGAACGTATCCTTTGTCAACTGCAGCCAGACCAATGACATCAACGACAATACGTACTGGGGCATTCTGGGTTCTAACTTCTGTAAAAACCTGCTGTATGACCATTGTATCCTCTCCCGGTTTGACGCCCACCAGGGAGTTGCCAACGCGACCATCCGTAACTCGACCCTGGGGCACATGGGAATCAATGCCATTGGCACCGGACTCTTGTTAGTGGAGAATTCGACCATTCGCGGCAGGAGCATTGTCAACCTGCGCTCCGACTACGGCAGTACCTGGCAGGGAGAACTGGTGATCCGCAACTGTGTTTTCGTACCGGCCAATGGTAAACCCACCAATGCCGCCCTGATCAATGGATTCAATTCCGGTCAGCATGATTTCGGCTATACCTGCTATATGCCGGAACGAATCACCATTGAAAATCTCCGTATCGACGACGCCCGGCATCCGGAAACGTACCAGGGACCGGCCATTTTTACCAATTTCAATCCGGAGATGAGGGATTCTTCCTACCAGGAAAAATTTCCCTACGTCATCACGAAAGAGGTCATTCTCCGAAACGTAACGACCGCCAGCGGAAAGGCCTTGAGAGTCAGTGATAATCCGTTCATGTTCCGGGCGGTAAAGGTTACCGCCGACCGGTGAGGGAATCGCCATTCGGGTCGTCAATGAATAAATGGAAAAGGATGCGGTCATCGACCGGCACTCATAAAATGCTTCCTGCGAAATCCGCCGGACCGGTTTTCTTACGGCTTGAAGACCTTCAGCGTAACCGTTTTCAGGCCACTGCTGACCCGTAGCAAGAACAGTCCTGGTGGTTGGTGATGAACCGGAAATGTCTGCCGTTCGATTGCCTGGAGAAGCTGATGTTGCCACCCGTACCAAAGGCGGTATCCAGTTGGCGGGCTATGCGAAATCGTTCAAGGATTATAAGCAATAATTCAGGTACAGTAACCAACTGGCAATACCCCCCTTGGTCACAAATTCCATCGGTGTCATCTGGTAAAAATCGCGGAAACATTTGGTAAAATAGGCCGGACTGTCGAAGCCCACCTGGTAGGCGGTTTCTGAACTGTTAAGCCCTTGTCGCAGGTATTGCGTAGCGCGTTTCAGCCGGTAATTCCGGATGACCTCGTTGGTCGATAAACCGGTCAGTGTTTTCATTTTGCGGTACAGCCCCGTACGGCTCAATCGCAGTTCGTGGCTTAATTCCTCGACCCCGAAATGGGGATTATCCAGATTTTTTTCCAAAACCGGGTAGAGAATTTCGAAAAAAGGCTCCGGTGATTCCGGGGAGGAAACCATCGGAGCCGTATCCGGATTAGTCAGGCGTCCCCGAATCCATTCCCGATACTGCCGTTGCTGGTCCAGCAGATTTCGTACCCGCAACCGGAGTTCTTCCATGTGAAACGGCTTGGTAATGTAGTCGTTTGCCCCCGCTTTCAGCCCTTCCACCCGGCTCTCGTAGGCCGATTTCGCCGTCAGGAGAATTACCGGAATGTGATTAAGGCGGATGTCTGCTTTGAGCTTCCGGACCAGCGTATACCCGTCCATGACCGGCATCAATACGTCCGAGATAATCAGGTCGGGCATTTGGCCCAGCGCCAGCGCCAGGCCCTCGGCACCGTTGGACGCCTGGATAATCCGGTAGGAATCGGGGAAACTCTCCGCGATGTACATTGCCAGCTCCTGGTTGTCTTCCACGATGAGCAAATGAATAGCGGCATCGGCTTCCCTAGCCAAAGGCGTCGGGGCTTCGTTGGGCTGCCCGACGGAAGAAACCGCTGGGCGGTAGGGTAGGGAAACCGTAAAGGTTGTCCCGGTGCCCAGTCCGCTTTTGACCCGGATCGTGCCGCCCTGTAATTCCACAAACTCTTTGACCAGCGACAGTCCGATGCCCGTGCCGCCCTGTTGCTTCTGGGCCGACAGACCGGCAACCGAATCTTCCACCTGATAAAACCGGTCGAAAATGTGCGGCAAATGGTCGGGGGCTATGCCAATGCCCGAATCGCTGACCGTCAGCAGAATACCGTCAGAACCCGGGTCTTTCAGCGGACTCAGCCGGCATTCAACGCGGCCCCCGGTTTGGGTGAACTTCAAGGCATTGGCGATCAGGTTCGTTACAATTCGCTCCAGCTTTCCGGTGTCGAACCAGTACTCTTCCGAAAGGGGGACGGTTTCATACCGCAGCTCAATGCCGCGCGCTTCGGCCGCAGCTTGAAACGACTGCACCATCGTACCGACAAGCTCGGCCAGATTGCCCCGCGCTTCTTCAACTTTGATCGCCCCGGCTTCCAGCTTGGACAGATCGAGCAACTGATTGACGAGGTCGAGCAACTGATTGGCGTTGCGATTGATGGTGTACAGCCGTTTCCGGTCTTCCGGTTCCTGGAGCCGGTTCAGCAACTGCTCGGCTGGCGTCATAATCAGCGCAATCGGCGTACGAAATTCGTGGGTAATATTGGAAAAAAACCGGGTTTTCATCGCATCGAGCGATTGGAGTTGCCGCAACTGCAAGCGGTTCAGGTAGGAGCGGACGGCGATATAACCGATGCTTACCAGGATCAGCGTATACCCTGATAACGCCCACCAGGTAGTCCACCACGGTTGCTGCACGATCATGGAAAGCCGCCGGACGTGCGGACTCCAGATCCCTGACGTATTCGATGCGTTCAGTTTCAGCGTGTATTCGCCGGGTCGTAAGTCCGTATAAACCGCAAGGGGGCGTTCGGTTTCAATCCATTCGGCGTCCAGCCCTTCCAGTTGGTAGCGAAACCGGATTTTGTCATGCCGGTTAAACTGCATGGCCGCAAAATGGACCGTCACAAAGTTCTGGTTGTGCTTCAGGTTCAGGGTCGAAACCGTATGAATGGTCCGGTTTTGGGTCAATTCGCCGGCTTCGATCGCCTTGTTGTTAATCAGGATATCCGTAATCTGCACGGGAGGGTGGTACGAATCATCGCGGATTTGCCGCGAATCGAAGGCCGTAATGCCCTCCAGACCACCCAGCGCAAGGCGGCCATCGGGCAACTGTAGCTGGTGAAACCGGTTGAATTCCTCCGCCAGCAAGCCATCTTCGTACGTGTAGCTATGCGTCTGCAACGTACGCTGGTTCAGGCGGCCCAAGCCCTGATTGGTGGCTACCCAGAGGAACCCCTTCCGGTCGGGGAGGACACTGTAAATGACATCGTTCGGCAAGCCGGTTTTCGTCGAAAAGCAGATTGACCGGCCGGTACGTTTGTCAAAACGACACAGCCCCGCGCCAAACGTACCAACCCATAACCGGGTGCTATCGGATGGGTCGGCCACCAGGCAGGTCAGCAGGTTACTGCTCAGGGAAGCCGAATCGCCGGGTCGGTGGGTAAAATGATGAAGCTGGCCGGTTTTGCGATCGGTTCGGAAAAGCCCGTTGGAACCGGTGATTACCCAGATGGCCTGGTGATCAACCACCATTTGCAGCGAAACCCGCTGCGAATCGGCCTTGGGCCGGATGACCCACGGAAATAACTCCCAGGTATGCTGTTTTTCGTTGTATCGCCAGGCTTTCAGATGGTGCCCCAGCCAGATGTGGCCTGCGAGGTCGATGGTCAGCAGCACGGGATGCATCGCGGGGCCGCTGCCAATGGTTTCGGGCAAGGGGATCGCTTGCCACTTTTTCGTTCGAAGGTCGAGTTGATAGACCCCGGAGGTGCCCACCGAAACCCAAAGTTTTCCGTGCCGGTCGCTGACCGACCGAAAGTTATACGCATATCCTTTCGCCAGCGCCGGCGGTAGCTCCGCTGCCGGCAGCCCCAGAAACCGGGTAAAAAGGTCGGCCTGAAACCCGTCCCGGTAGCGTATGGTCTGAAACAGGCTGGCACGCAGGTTGAACTTCAGAACGCCGTCCCCGTTGGTTCCGACCCACAGAACATCCGACCGGTCGATGTAAATACAGCGATAGCTTTGATTTCCCACCGGATCGGTCAGCAACCGGACGCCATTGGTGTCATCGAACCGGTACAGCCCGTTGATTGCCACGTAGTCGTTGCCCTGGCTATCGGTGGCAAAGTCGGTTTTGGTTTCTTTTTGATAGGTTTTAGGAAGTTTGAACGCTTTGAACGTTCCGGTCCGGGTCTGATAAACCGTCAGGTGCTTTTCTGTGGCCAGCAATAAATCGCCATTGGTCCGGGCGTACAACCCGAGAAGGGAGGCATCGGGTAAGCCATTGGGCGTTCCAAACGGATAATGAACAAAGCGGTCCGCAGATTCGTCCAGGCGATCCAGCCCGGCTTCGGTGGCCAGCCAGATCCGGCCCTGCCGATCCTGTACGATTTGCCGGATCAGCGGATGGGAAAGCGACCCCGGCTGGCCCGGCTGGTGACGAAACCACCGATAGTGGTTGGTCCGGAGGTCGATCTGCAGCAGTCCGCCCGCCCGGGGACTCATCCAGAGCCGGTTTTGGTTATCCACGAAAAAACACCGGATGGAATCCCGCTGAATATTTTTCTGATAAAGAGGTTGGTGGGTAAATCGATAGAAGGTTTCGGTAGCCGGGTCGAACCGATCAAGATCGTGTTCGCTACGAATCCACAACCGTCCCTGGGCATCCGGTTTTAGTTCATGGACAATGACCGACTGGAAAGTTTTGAAGTTCGTGCCATCGTAGCGCCCCAGTCCGGCCAGTGTACCCACCCAGATAAACCCCTGCCGGTCCTGAACGATGGAAGGAACAAAGCCCTGTGGTAGCCCCTGTCGCTGCGTGATGATTTCGGGTGGCCGCCAACCGTCGGATTGCGCCAGCGCCCGCTGTTCGCAACCGGTTAGTCCGCCCAGAATTGCCCACAAAAAATAATGGAATCGGAAGTAATTCCCCATCATGAGGCTGCACCTGACCTTTCAAAAGTAACTCAACCAAAATAGTGACAATATAGTCGTTATGAGCGCTACTTGAGTAAGGAAGCAGAATTAGAATTAATTAACTGGCATAGTTGGATGAGTCGTCGGAAAAGCCTGTTGCCCGGACTGAGGGCGTTACCAGGGGAATTCCATCCTTCGGGCCCCTATCTGGCAAAACGAGATGGGGAGTTGACGGAGTCGTTTTCGTTCCATCAAGTTCCATGGGCGGGGGCTTGGTCGTTGGCTGAGCATCCTTTCCTGACGCAAGACCTCTAAAACCAGCTTGGCGTTGAAATCAGCCGCGAACAGACGACGGTTTTTTGTTTTCATGGAGGACAGAGTTAGTAACTATTCCGGGTAATTAAGAGCCTGACACCACGAGCGGGGCCCACGCTATTCTACCGACGCGGAACCACACAAATGGCGTACGGGCCGGTAGACCCACAGGCCGGAAACATACATGCCGGTCCGAAAATGAGAGCCCTTATACGGTACAGTTCAAGGCCGGTTGAGATAATATACTATTAAATAGTGTATAGTTGCAATTTTATTGTTAAACTTGTTTTAAAAGGCGGTAAGTAAAATTTGTGCCTCGCAATCTTATGTTCATAATTATTTAACGGTCAGTTTCCAAGTACCCTTGAAACGGCATGTAAGTTTGAATCCAAAATCTTCTTCTGTGCAACTACCACCTGATAACGAATTGTGGGCCTCCTTTTTGAAAGGAGACAGGGTGGCGTTTGCCTGGATATACAATCGAAATATCGAAGAACTGCTTCGATACGGTTACCGGGTTACCAGTAATCGCCAACTGATCAAAGACAGTATTCACGATCTGTTCCTGCATTTGTGGCTCCACCGCGAAAACCTTTCCAAAACCGATAATATTCGGTTTTACCTCTTTCGCTCGTTACGCAACCGAATCATTCAGAATACGGATGCGCCCACGGTTTCCGGTATTGATATGGATCTCCTCCTCGACAAGGTGTTCAGCGAACTGCCGTTGGAACACGCCATTATTGAACAGGAAAATCAGGAAGATCAGATAAAAGTACTAAAAAAGGCGATTGACCGGCTGCCTAAACGCCAGCAGGAAGTGATTCAACTCCGCTATTTCCACGATTTTACACTGGATGAGATTGCCGTGGTCATGCAGATCAACAATCAGTCGGTCCGTAATCTCATTCACCGCTCCATTTCCCAGTTAAAGATATTTTTTGAATTGGCCGGGTGGCTTCTCCTGCTCCTGTTCAATAATATCGGTAAAAATTAAAATATTTTCCGGCTCTTCTGAGTACAAATGTCTATCCGCTCCATTTAGACTTACGATTGCCATAGAGATGTTTGAAAAATACGCGACATATGGTCTTGAAGACTTCGTTCAGGACGGAGAGTTTATCCGGTGGGTCAAATACCCTGACCTGGAGAATAATCTCTTTTGGTCCCTGCTACTGGAGACGTACCCCTTTCAACAGGAAACCGTTCATCAGGCCAGGCAGGTTGTTCTGAAATTACAGGAAGCATCTCATATCAGTCTCGGGGACGACGATGCCAGGGAGATTTGGAATACCCTCCAACACTCTATTAATAAGCCTGTTCGTGTTTTGCCGCTCTGGGAAAGGACCTGGATTAAAATGGCAGCGGCTATCATTGTTCTGATTGGCGGCCTGTCGGTGTGGCAATTGAGGAAGGAGGAGACGAATTTGCTTGCGATCAGCAAAATCATGTATGGCGTACTTTCCGGCGATCTGACCGTCGTATCGAATAGTGAAGCTGACTCGCTGGCCATAACGCTTCCGGATAATAGCCGTATCACCCTGGCGCGCGGGGCCAGGATCCGGTATAAAACCAGTTTCGGTGATTCGGTTCGTGAGGTTTATTTGACCGGAGAAGCTTTTTTCGAGGTCGCGCGTGATCCTCAAAAACCGTTCGTGGTCTATACCAATAAGTTAATAACCAGGGTGCTAGGGACAAGTTTTCGGATAAAAACCGATGCGGAGACTAACAATGTAGCGGTTTCGGTCAGGACCGGTAAAGTGTTGGTAAAGGCTCTGTCGGTTGATCAACCGGTCGGGCTGATTTTGCTTCCTAACCAAAAGGCCAACTTTAAAACGGATTCTAAAATCCTGAGCCGGACACTCGTTGACGAACCCGTACCCATTCGGGCGGAAGGCGAGCTTCAGCTACCCGCTTTTAGGAATATACCCGTTGCCGAGCTTTTCGATAATCTTGAAAAGGTATATGGCATACCTATTCAGTTCGACCGAGACTTGCTGACAGGCTGTCGGCTGACGACTTCCTTCAGGAATGAGTCCCTGTTTCAGCGCCTGGACATTTTATGTGAAGCGATTAACGCTACGTATAGAATAGAAGAAACAAAAATAGTGATAGAAGCCCACCGATGTTTATAAGGATAAGTTCATCAAAAACATGAGCGCTTATGATTTAAATTCTTCGACTAACTAAAGCCCGACGGTGGCTGCTACCGGGTTTAAAATCCCCTGTTTTCTTTACGTATAAGGGTGTCCGTTATGGCGGATAAAGGGACATTATTGCCTTTTCAAAAATCTAGAACGATCAAATCAATGAGAAAAGATTTCGGTTTTCTAAACCTCCGAATCCTCATGAGAGTGCTCCTGATGCCGGTGGTAACAGGCGTACTTTTCGCCAACTTTACCCTTGCGCGTGAGCCGGGAACGCAAGACTTGCTCAACACAAAGGTGACCCTTAAGATGGAGAACCGGAGTATTGCAGAAATTCTCAACCAGATTGGAAAACAGGTAGACCTTACGTTTACCTACCGCACCAAACTGTTGCCCGAACAACCCGTCATTTCGGTCTATTACCGAAATGACCGCTTATCCGATGTGCTGAATCGGTTGCTTACACCGATCAATATAAAATACCGGGTTATCGGGAAGCAGGTTGTGTTAACGCCTAACGAGCCCGAGTCGAACTCGTCGGCGACGGAACCCGACCTAAAGTCGAAAGCAGGCGCTGAAATTCCGATTACCGGAACGGTTACGGACGATAAGGGGGAAAAACTGCCCGGGGTAAGCATTCTGATCAAAGGCTCTCAGCGCGGCACCACCACGGATACGGAGGGGGCGTTCTCGCTTACCGTTCCGACCAGGGAAACCACGTTGGTGTTTTCATTTGTGGGCTTTTCCTCCCAGGAGATCACCATTGGGAACCGGACGAGGATCGATGTGGTGCTGACCGTCGACGATAAGATCCTCGACGAAGTGGTGGTAGTGGGTTTTGGGACGCAAAAAAAACAGAGCGTAGTCGGTTCGATTGTACAGGCTTCGAGTGAGGAGCTGAAAAGGAACGGGAATGTTACTGACCTTAAACAGGCGTTAACCGGCAATCTTCCCGGCTTAACGACGATCACCTCCAGCGGGGAGCCCGGTGGAACAGCCTCCGGCGAAAGCGCTACGGCGATTTTCATCCGGGGCCGCAATACCTGGAACGGCGGGCAGCCCCTCATTATGGTTGATGGCGTTGAAAGAAACATGGAGAACATCGATGTAAACGAGGTCGCAACGGTTTCGGTCCTGAAAGATGCCTCTGCAACCGCCGTTTTCGGGGTGAAGGGGGCGAATGGCGTTATTCTGATCACCACAAAACGGGGGTCAGAAGCCAAACCGCAGCTTTCGGTCTCCTACAATGCTACCGCCCTGTCGGTTTCCCGTTTGCCTCAGAAACTGGACTCGTATGAAGCCATCATGCTCCGAAACGAAATGATCGAGCGCGAAGGGGTTATTAGCCCGGTTTCGTGGGGGGACTACGTACCGTATGACGTGGCCCTGCGGTACCGGCGCCCGCAAAGCGACATCAACACCATCTTGTATCCAAACGTTGACTGGAAGGAGGCTATGTTCAGGGATGTATCCTGGTCGCATCGGGCCAATCTGAACGTGACGGGAGGCACTAAGTTTGTCAAATATTTCGGGTCGCTGGCGTATCTGAACGAGAGCGATATGTTCAAAAAGTACGAGAACAACAAAAATTATGACCCCAGCTACGGCTTCAACCGCTTTAACTTCCGGAGTAACCTGGACTTTAAAGTAACCGGAACGACGAATATCAAGGTAAACCTGGCCGGTTTTTTTAGCCAGAAAAATACCAATTATTCGTACGCCAGTGGTACATCCGGCACCAATCCGCTCGCGTGGGCTGCGGCCTACCGGTTTCCGCCGGATGTTATTCTGCCCCAGTATCCAGACGGAAGCTGGGGACAGAGTTACTCGCTGCCTCCCGAAGGACTTCAAAACCCGGTTGCTCTTGTTTATAATACCGGCGTCTGGCAGCGACGGGAAGTAGCGCTGAACGCTGACTTTACCCTCGAACAGAAACTGGACTTTATTACCAAAGGGCTGAGTGTGACGGGTTTGCTGTTTTATGACAACAGCATGCAAACCGTCGGCGGTATTACCGATCAGAACCATGTGCGGCCCGAGGGAAACCTGCCCGGAAAAATTGTCTATCCGGATCGCTACACCGGCGAAGGTCAGAATCCGAATGAGTATACCGAAACCACACCGGTCACCGCGGCAAACGCTTTTGACTGGGTGATGAGCCCGTGGACCATCAATCCGGAGGAGGTCTCCTCGACCTTCACGGGTTATCTGCCCATCCGACGCAGACTGATGTATCAGTTACAGACGAATTACACACGTGATTTCGACAAACACCATGTGGGCGCGCTGGCCTTGTTCAAGCGGGAGCAATTCGCGCAAGGAAGTATGTTTCCGAGTTACCGGGAGGACTGGGTCTTCCGCACCACCTATGATTACGATTCCAGGTATTTGTTCGAATTTAACGGGGCTTACAACGGATCTGAAAAGTTCGGCCCGGGTTATCGCTTTGACTTTTTCCCCTCTTATGCCTTTGGATGGAATGTTACGAATGAGAAGTTTTTCAAAGTTAGCTGGATCAATCATTTGAAATTCCGCTACAGCGCGGGAACCGTCGGGGACGATGCGGGGGGCGCGCGGTGGGCGTACCAGTCGCAGTATGCCTACGGGAATTCCAGCTTACTGAATGCCAACCCGAACGAAAAAAGTCCGTACATCTGGTACAAGGAATCGATCGTCGGTAACCCGGATATTCACTGGGAAAAGGCCCGGAAAAATAATTACGGGGCCGAACTGGGCTTCTTCAATGACCTGGTGCAGGTGAACTTCGATTACTTTACGGAGAACAGAACCGATATCATGATTTCGGGAACCTCCAGAGCTATTCCTCCCTATTTCGGAGCAACACCCCCTTCCGCCAACCTGGGCCAGGTAAAGTCCAAAGGATACGAGTTGGAGGTGAGGGTGAACAAACGTTTCACCTCCGGGGTGCATCTCTGGGGTAACCTCTCCTATACCCATACGCAGAATAAGGTGCTGAACCGGGACGATCCGGCCTTACAGGCCGCGTACCTGAAACAGGCTGGCTACCAGATTGGACAAACCAGAAGCCTGGTGAACACCGGTTTTTACAACAACTGGGATGAGGTGTTTGCGAGTGTTCCGCAGCAAACCAACGACTTGTCCAAGCTGCCCGGATACTATAATATGCTTGATTTCAATGGCGACGGGGTGATCACCGGCAACGACGATAGCGTGCCCTTCGGCCATTCCGACATCCCTCAGAATAATTACAACGCGACAATCGGCGGTGGTTACAAAGGCTTTACGTTAATGCTGCAATTTTTTGCCGTCAACAATGTCTCCCGGAACATTCCGCTGGACAACTTTTACCTGTATCAGAACGTGCTTTTTTCGCACGTAAGGGATCACTGGTCAAGAGACAACCAGGATGCTACGTCCTTTCTTCCCCGCTGGAAATCCCAGGGACAGTTTATCGGAAATTATTTCATCTATGACGGGTCTTTTGTGCGGCTTCGCTCCGCCGAGGTTGCCTATACGTTTCCCAAAACGGTTACAAGCCGCCTGGGGGTTTCTTCACTGCGCCTGTTTGCCAATGGCAACAACCTGTTTTTCTGGTCGAAACTGCCGGATGACCGGGAGTCGGCTGCTTCGGGAGGGGCTGCGAGTGCCGGAGCCTATCCGACACCACGGCGCTTTAATATCGGTATTGACTTAACTTTTTAAGAATGGTTATGATCAGAAATCTCGTGTATTCACAGAGGCAGTGGCTGGTGAGAACGATGGTGCTTGTTGCGTTTATTTTCAGTGGCTGCGAAAACTACCTCGACCGCGCTCCGCAGGCGACCATAACGGACAAAGATGTATTTGGGAGTTTTGTAAGCTTTCAGGGATATGTCGAGGAAATGTACAATTGTGTGATCGATATCCATAAAGTGCTTGGCGGAAATCAGTTTTACAATTTCAGCGCTTCCGATGAAGTGCTGTCTACCGTTCCCCTGATTTGGGACGATGGAAACTACTGGAACCAGGGCACTTTTCTGTATGCCGCCAGCCCCAATTTTGACTACCAATCCAACCTTACCCGGATGCGCGTCTGGCCTTTTGCCTGGTATGCGATCCGGAAGGCTAATCTCGGCCTGAGTAAACTGGACCTGCTGACGGATGTCAGCCCGGAGGAAAAAAATGCCATCCGGGGGCAATGTTTATTCTTTCGGGCATTCTTTCATTTTGAATTGATGCGCTTTTACGGGGGGCTGCCGTATGTCGACCAGGTACAGAGTTCATCGGAGCCGCTCACCTTACCGAGGCTTAATTACCGGGAAACAGCCCTGAAAGCAGCCAGGGATTTCCAGGAAGCGGCAGAATTGCTGCCGCTGAAATGGGATGATACGGCCATGGGGAAAGCTACGCTCGGCAATAATGCATCGCGTATTACCAAAATCCATGCGCTGTCGATGCTGGGGAAGAATTTGCTGTATGCCGCCAGCCCCATGATGAATGAATCCTCGACCGGAAGTAACGCCTATGATGCCGAACTCTGCAAGCAGGCCGCCGATGCATTTGCCGACGTGATCAGAATCTGCACAGAAACCGGCGTTTACCGCTTACAGTCCTGGGCTACCTGGACGGACAATTTCTGGGTCTGGTCGCCCAGCAACCGCGATCGTCCGGGCGGAACCGAAGTCATCATGAATCAAACCATTATCATCCCGAATTACGTCCGGTTTACGACCAACCGTACCAGCAATCCCGTGCAGTTTGGCGCGGGCAACAGCCGGGTGGAAGTGCCCACGCACAACTTTGTTAAAAATTACGGGATGGCCAACGGGCTGCCCCTGGATGATCCGGAATCGGGCTATAATCCCAACGACCCATGGACCGGGCGCGATCCACGGTTTTATGTCGACATTATTTATGATGGCGTGCGCATGGTAGACAATGCCACTGCGGCCGCGGCCAAGCTGAATGAGTTTGCCCAATTAGCCAATAACGGCACGCACCGGAACGGGACGCCCGCCAGCAGTAATGTAGCAGGCAGTGTAACCGGTTATTTTTACAAGAAATGGACGCCGAAGGGCTGTAATCCCTGGGATAACCGCTGGGGCAATTTCCAGTCTTACCATCCGGTGGTGCGCCTGGCCGATGTGTACCTGATGTACGCGGAAGCCGCCCTGCACGGTTATGGAACGCCCCTTTCCAAATCACCGAAGGTGGCTTTAACGGCTGCAGACGCCGTCAATACCATCCGAAACCGCGCCAATCTGCCCAATCTGGCTGGTAAATTCACCGGCTCCAAGGAGGCTTTCATGAAAGAACTTATCCGGGAACGAGCCGTGGAACTGGCGTTTGAAGGGCATCGCTTCTTCGATCTGCGCCGGTGGAACATTGCCGGAAATCCCGAATACCTTCAAAAAACGGCGATTGACTTTGACCGGGGTGCCAACGGAAAACCGATCAATTTAAGGGAGCGGGTGGTGGTCACCCGGGTTTTTGAAAAGAAGCATAACTGGCTTCCTTTTCAATTGAAAGACACAAAGCTTTACGATGGCTTTCCGCAAAATCCAGGCTGGTAACTACGGGTAATGGTTGTGTCATCCTTTAAAAGTTGAATTTCATGAAGAAAATATACAGGTATCTGAGTTATATGTTGCTGTTCTGCCATTTTGTGGCCGTTGCCCAGAAAAAAGCAGCAACTCCGATCGTTATCAAGTCGCTCGTAACGGATGAAAACGGTCGGCCGATCAGCGACGCAACCATCTATGGCAATGAAGGTGTCGCCTTCAGTAAAACCGATTCAGACGGCAGGTTCACGATTTCCATCCCGGATCTGGGCGACCTTCTTGTGGAAGCCCCCGGATTCGAATCGGCCGTTTTCAAGTCAGGCGAGTATAGTAATCAGGAAACGTTGACGTTACAGAAGTCGCCGTTCCAGTTCGGGCAGCGCGATGCCGTCAACATTGCTTTTGGCAAAATCAAAAAAGGCAATCTGGTGAATGCCGTCAGTGTGCTGGGGCCCAACGAACTCCGGCGGTTTGACAATACCCAGAGTATTTCCTCGGCGCTCACGGGGCTGATCCCGGGGATGCTCGGCAGTGCCAATATTCGCGGAATCGGAAGCCCCATGTTCGTTGTCGACGGTTTGCCGCGCGACGTCAGCACCCTCAATCTGTCGGAGGTCGAACAGATATCCGTTCTGAAAGATATCAACGCGGCCATCCTGTACGGCAATGATGCGGTTAATGGTGTGGTGCTGGTAACCACCAAACGGGGGCAGGCGTATAAGAAACAGATCAATGCGACGGCTTTTTATGGTATTTCACGGCCCAGCGCGTTGCCGGAATACCTTTCGTCGGCCGACTACATGGAGCTGTATAACGAAGCGCGGTTAAACGACGGTCTGGGCATTCAGTATTCCCCCACGATGATCCAGAATTTCAGAAACGGAAATTCCTACCGGTATCCCAGTATCGATTATTATTCCAGCGATTATTTAAAGAAAATCAAGCCCTTTTCCCGGGCCATGGTCGATTTTTCGGGAGGAAACAATGTAGCGACCTACTATTCGAACATCGGGTGGACCCAAACGGGTAGCCTGTATAATTTCGGGGAAGGGAAGTCCATGAAATCCAACGTATTTAATGTACGCGGGAACATTGATCTGAAAGTAAATCACTGGATTAAAAGTGCCCTCGATGCGGTTATTGTGCTGAACGACAACAACCAGCCGCAGGGAAGCTTTTTCGCCAATGCCGCAACGCTCCGGCCTAACCTGTACGCGCCGTTACTGCCCATTTCGCTGATCGACCCGGAAAATGCGATTCTCAAAGGACGCAAGAATGATGTCGATGGCGCTTACCTGATCGGTGGAACGGCAGCCTATCTGACGGGCCCGATTGCGTCGGGGTACGCAGGCGGTGAAAACCGGCAGCTACAGCGAACCTTTTCGTTCAATAACCGGATTGATTTCGATCTAAACCAGGCCGTTCAGGGGTTGGCCTTTCACACCAATCTAAGCTTCGATTACCTCACCCTGTACGACCAGTTTATCAGCAATACCTACGCGGTTTACGAACCCGTCTGGGCCGAAACGGAAGACCGGATTGTCAACATCCGCAAGTACGGAGAAGATGTTCGGACCGGAACGCAAAATGTCGGCAATGCTTCGTACCGGCGCCGGATCGGTTTTTACGGATTGCTGGATTACAATCGGACCTTCGACGACGTACACCAGGTTTCTGGTTCCGCCCTCGCTTATCTGACCAACGACAAGCTACAGGGTGATATTCAGGGCAATAAAAATGCCAACCTTGGCCTGCGTCTGGCGTACGGTTTTAAGAACAAATACCTGGTGGATTTCAGCAGTGCCTTTGTCAACTCGGTTAAACTGCCCCCCCGAAACCGGACCGCCTTTTCCCCGTCGCTGGGTCTTGCCTGGGTAATGAGCGCGGAAGATTTTATGGCTTCGGCATCGTTTATCAACTACCTGAAAATTAGGGCATCGGCCGGGATTCTGAACTCGGACAATGGCATCAGCGGATTTTACAACTACCACGAGCGCTATGCGGGCTCCGGAAGTTATTCGTGGTATGAAGGAACCCGGTCGCGGGCGGGCGTGGTGCCCATGAACGGAGGTAATGATAACCTGGCATTTGAGAAGCGCCGGGAACTTAATGTCGGTTTTGAGAGCATTTTATGGAACAACCGGTTGTCGCTCGATGCCAATGTGTTTACCAGTGTGTACTCCGACCAGATTACCCGGCCGCAATCGATCTACCCAAGCTATTTCACAACGTTCATTCCCTATCAGAACTTCGACGAAAACGCCTATCACGGCGCTGAATTAGGGCTTTCGTACCGCGAACGATGGGGCGATTTCAGTTTGGTCGTCGGGGCCAACGTGCTGTATGCGAATTCGGAGGTCAAAAAACGGGATGAGCTTTATGCTTCCAGTAACCGCAACCGGACCGGTCACCCGGTCGATGCGCGGTTTGGATTGGCTACCGAAGGCTTTTTCAACAGCCGAAGCGACATTGCGGACCATGAACCGCAGGCATTCGGAACGGTCAAGCCCGGGGATCTTAAATACAAGGATCAGAACGGCGACGGCATTATCGATGCCAATGATGAGCTGCGGATCGGACGCTCGCAGGCTCCTTTTTCCTACGGCCTGAACCTTCGCCTGTCGTATAAAAATCTGACCCTGTTTGCGCGTGGTAACGGAAGGATGGGCGCCGATGGTGAACTTTCGAATAATTATTTCTGGGTAGATGGCGACGACAAGTATTCGACCTTCGTCCTCAATCGCTGGACGGAAGCCACCCAGGCAACCGCAACCTTTCCGAGACTCAGTTCCATTGCCAACACTAACAATTACCGGAGTTCGGATTTCTGGCTGTACCGCGACAATTTCTTTGTGGTCGATCGTCTGCAGCTCACCTATGAGATTCCGGTTAAAGTATCAAACAAGTGGCATACAAGGGCTTTTTCGGTGTTTGCCGACGTTTCCAATCTGGGTATGTTCTCGAAATACCGCCAGGTTAAGGAATTGAACATTGGCAGCGAACCGCAGTACCGTTCCTATTCGCTGGGTCTAAACATCTCATTTTAATTCGTAAAAAAGACATGATGAGATTATTCGTATACAGTCTTTTATTTCTGGGCGCGGTGGCCTTTTGGTCGTGTGATGTGCTGGAGCCCGTGAACGACAACCATAGCACCATTGAGCGGATTTATAGAGATCCCGCTTATGCCGAAGGGATACTCGTGACCGCCTACAACAAAATTCCGACCAACAACCTCAGCTTTAATGACGTCGCGACCGACGACGCCGTAAGCAACAACAAGCTGAATGAGTACCTCCGGATGGCTACCGGTCAGTGGTCATCCATGTATAACCCTGTCGATCAGTGGGCGAACTGCATTTCCGGTATCCAGACGACGAATCAGTTTTTCACCCTGGTTGATACCGTGAACTGGAAAGGGTCGGTTCCGGAGCTGAACTGGTTATATACCCAACGGTTTAAGGGGGAAGCCTACGCCTTGCGGGCCTTACTGCAATACCATCTGTTAGTTGCCGTCGCGGGGCCGGGCCCCGGTGGTCAGATGCTGGGTATTCCCATCATCGATCGATTCCTGGACGTTAACGCCAACTTTAATATTCCGAGGGCTACCTTCAAGGAATCCGTCGACCGGATTTATTCCGACATCAATCAGTCGCTGAAGTACCTGACCATGAATGATTACCGGAATGTCGCCAATGCGGCCCAATTACCGCCCGGCTACGAAAAGGTATCCGTCAGTAACTATAACATTGTTTTTGGGGACGAACTCAACCAGCGCATTACCAGCCGGGTCGCCAGAGGGCTCCGCGCAAAACTGGCCTTGCTCGAAGCCAGCCCTGCGTTTAATACGGACCCCGCCAAATGGGAGCAGGCCGCCAATTATGCCGGGGAATTACTGAAAGACATCGGCGGGCTGACCGGGCTGGACCCGGACGGGAATAAATTTTACCTGAAATCATTTGTCGATAAGGTGAACGTATCGGCAGCTCCCCCGGTCGATCAAAAGGAAATTCTGTGGAGGAGGTCGGTCGTTGCATCGAACTCGCGGGAAATGGCCAATTATCCGCCGTCTCTTTTTGGCCGGGGGAATGTTAATCCTACCCAGAATCTCGTCGATGCGTTTCCGGCCGCCAATGGTTATCCCATAGCAAAACCGGAAAGCAAATACGATAAAACGAAACCCTACGAAAACCGGGATCCGCGTCTGCGGCAGTATATAGCCTATAATGGCAATACCGTCTCCGGAAAGGCCATTCTTACGGGTGTGGGCGGTGGCGTCGATGCGAAGGATTCCCTGGAAACATCAACGCGCACAGGCTACTACCTGAAGAAGCTGCTGGTAGAAGAGGTCAATCTGAATCCGGTTTCGACCACGACCCAAAAGCACTACGAAGTCCATGCGCGCTATACCGAACTGTTTCTGCTCTACGCCGAAGCCGCCAACGAAGCCTGGGGGCCGACCGGCACGGGTGCCTGGGGTTATTCAGCCAGGGACGTCATCGGCGCGATCCGGAGCCGGGCTGGTATCCCCAAGCCTGACCCGTATCTGATGGGCATTTCAACCAAGGAAGAGATGCGGGAGCTAATCCGCAATGAACGTCGGTTAGAGCTGTGTTTCGAAGGGTTCCGGTTCTGGGATTTGCGCCGGTGGAAGGCCGATTTAACCGAAACCGCGAAAGGGGTCAATATTAACAAGACGACTTATACGGTCGTTGACGTCGAGCCCCGGGGGTATAATAACACCTTCATGCATTACGGCCCGGTGCCTCAGACCGAGATTGTCAAATATTCGGCACTCCAGCAAAACCAGGGATGGTAACCCATTCATTAAAACCGGAAAATCATTACAACCTCTCCGAAATGAAAAAGATATTGTTCCTACTTGTTGTCATCGTCGGCTTGAAAGCCTGTAAAAACCGGGACGTTGTATTCCCTGATTACGACTATACATCGGGATACTTTCCCTACCAGTTTCCGGTTCGGACGCTGATTCTGGGGGATTATATCTACGATAATTCCAACGACAACAGCTATAAATTTCTGATCTCGGCGGCAATGGGCGGTGTGTACGAAAACACCAAGGACCGGATTTTCAAAATTCAGGTAGACAACAGCCTTTGTAACCAGGCAAAATTTGCCTCCACCAATCAGCCCATGTACCCGCTGCCTGAGAGATATTATACCTTGAGTTCTTCCGACCAGCTGGTTATCCCGACCGGTGCCTTCAACGGCAACATTGTGGTCCAGCTGAAAGAGGCTTTTTTCGATGATACACTGGCTACTAAACTGGCTTATGTCTTGCCGGTGCGGATCAACGAAGTGGTCGGACTCGATTCGCTGCTCACCGGGAAAGCATCCGTAGCGCAGCCTGATCCCCGCATTGTTAGCAACTGGGAAGTAGCCCCCAAGAATTTTACCATGTTCGCGGTTAAATTCATAAACCCTTATCATGGCAGTTATTTCCGCCGGGGGAAAAGCACCGTGACGGATGCCGCCGGGCAAGTGGTTGAGTCCAACACCTACCGTACGGAATTTATCGAGAAGAACGAAGTCTTGAATCTGGTAACGAAAAGCAAAAACCAGGTTACGCTGGAAGGAACGCTTCACTCAACGGCCATCAAGGGGACATTGGGGCTTCAGTTAACGTTCACCGGCAATACCTGCGTCGTACAAAGCAAGGCGGGTTCGGCTTTTCAGGTAACCGGTACCGGCAAGTTTCTCGACGATGCCGATGAATGGGGAAATAAAAAACGGGATGCCATCCACCTGACGTACCAGTTCAAGCAAGGGGCGACGACCTATTCGGCAACGGATACCCTGGTGGTCAGAGACCGGAACGTGGCCATGGAGCTTTTTCAGCCGGTCATTACGAAATAGTTTCCGGGGCCCCGGTTTACGTTAGCTTATTTTTACCCCTCAACGCATGAAAATGATAGCGAAAAGCGTATGGCGGCTGGTCCTACTGGCCTGCCTGACCGGACTGGTGTCCGAACTTTACGGGCAAACCGTCAGGCAGCCGATCCGGGTTGGTGTTTATTATTACGACGGCTGGGGCGGTCAAAACCCCAAAGCCAATGATCCGAATGAACCGTGGGCGAAAACCGCCCCCCGGCAGGTTACCAAACGAATGCTGGATGAATTTGCCGACCGTGAGCCGGTTTGGGGCTGGCGGAACGATTCCCAGGAAATTATGGAACGCCAGATCGACCTGGCAGCTGATAACGGCGTCGAGTTCTTTCTTTTCTGCTGGTATTGGCGCGATACCAACGGCCCTTTCAATCCGGAAAAAGTCGCCATGCTGCCGCAGCATGAAAGCATGAACCGGTATCTCAAAGCTAAAAACAAAAACCGGGTCAAGTTCGGGCTTTTGATTGCCAATCATCAGGGGGCGGAAATTACCGGAACCGAAAACTGGGAAAAAGCAACCGAACATTGGATGCCGTATTTCAACGACCCCCAATACGTTAAAGTTGACGATAAGCCGCTGGTGGTTATTTTCAATTCCAGGGGAATCGAAAATGCGGATATGGCCGGGATGCAGCAGGCAGCCCGGAAACGCGGTCTGGAGGGATTGACGATTGCGGGCTGTGGCAACACGGAGGGCAAAAACTTTGTGGTAACGACCCACTACAACGTCGTGCCGGGCTATTCGGCGGGCCCTGAAGAACATCCGTATGCCGAGCTCGCAGATGCCCAGCGGAGCCGGTGGAAGGGAACTGCGCAACAACCCTATATCCCAACGGTGATCGTCGGCTGGGACAAACGCCCCTGGGAAGACGCCAGCGGAAACGGCAAAGGCGGAGCCAAACAGGGGTGGTACTATACCGGACGCTCCCCCGAGCAGTTCAGAACGTTCCTCAACGATGCGGTCGTCTGGATGGACACACATCCGGAGCAGACCCCAAAGGAACGAATGGTATTGATCTACGCCTGGAATGAACTCGGAGAAGGCGGCTACCTGGTTCCTACCAAGGGCGACCCCCAAGGCAACTACCTAAACGTGGTTCGGGAGGTGGTCTCCAACCAAACTAAACAGAAAAAATAATACGGCGGCACGTAATTTTGCCCTTCGCTAAAACCCTTTTCCTGACTTGAAAAAGCTATTCAAACCCTGCCTGATCGCTTTGATCGGCCTGGCAACCGCTACCGGCGGCTATTCACAAACGTTTACCCTTCCGGTTTTCCCTGACACGCAAGGCGAGGTCGGTGGGAACCACGCCATGTTTAACAGCCGGATCAAATGGGTCGTGGATCATAAGGATTCCCTCAACATTCCGATGGTGTTACACGTGGGCGACCTCGTTAATTTTGACAATTATGACCATTTCGAAGTAGCCAGCAAAGGCTATGACGTCTTCGACGCCCATCATATCCCGTATGCGATTACCCTCGGTAACCACGATACGGAAGCGGTCGGGTTTAATAGCGGAAGTGCGGCTCCGGGCAATGTCAACCAGAACCTCCGGAAAACGCGCAAGTTTAATTCTTACTTTCCGGTTAGCCGCTTTACGCACCAGCGTGGCCGGTATGAAGCCGATAAAAGTGACAATGCCTACTACACCTTTAAAGTTGGCAAAACCAACTGGCTCGTCCTTACCCTGGAGTTTTGTCCAAGAATGGGGCCGATCAACTGGGCCGGGGATATCATCAAAGAGTACTTCAACTACAACGTCATCATTCTTACCCACTACCACCTAACCCCGAAAGGCGAGATTGACACCCGCAATGCAGGCTACGGCGACTTTAGCCCGCAGGTGGTTTACGACCGGTTGATCAAGAAGCACGCCAATATCCGTTTTGTTCTGAGCGGACACGTCATGAGTTCGGCCCTGAAAGTTGATACCGGGGAGCATGGCAACAAAATCTACCAAATCCTTCAGAACTACCAGAACGATGATATGGGCGGGGGATATATCCGGATGCTCTCGTTCGACATTGATAAAAAGACGGTTTCTGCCAGCATGTATTCGCCGTTTTACCAAAAGACCCGAGAGGATAAGTCCAAGTTCATTCTGGAAGACATCGACTTCATTAAACAGGGGGAGGAAAGAGCCCTGAAACGATAAGCAACGAACCTCTTTAGTGCATCAACCTTTTCCTAAATGAAAATTCTACGCTCGCAGGGCACCCGGTTTTTCCTGCTACTGGTTGCCCTCTTCGTTACCGGATACCAGCACGTCCTGGCTCAAAAAAGCAAAAACAAAATCGGGGCGTATTATTTTGACGGCTGGAGCGGAACGACCTTCCACATTACCCAGGACCTGAAAAACAACTACCCGGATCGCGAGCCGGTATGGGGTTGGGTGACCAGCAAACAGGAAATCGTCGATGAGCAGATTGCGCTGGCCGCCCGGGCGGGTCTTTCTTTTTTTAGTTTTTGCTGGTACCACCGCAATGGCCGCACGATCGATGAACTGCCGGAAAACCGGGCCTTGTCGTTTTACAAAAGCTCAAAGAATGCGAAGAAGCTGGAGTACTGCCTGCTGGTGGCCAACCACGGCGGGTTTGATGTAGGGCCGGAAAACTGGGACAAGCTGACCAACCTCTGGCTGGCTGAGTTTAAACACCCGCAGTATTTGCGGGTGGATAAAAAACCACTGCTCATCTTCTTCGAATTTACGTCCCTGATCAAAAATTTTGGCTCGCCGGAAGCGGTTCGTGGCGCTTTCGACAAGCTTCGGAAAAGTGCCGTTGACGCCGGACTTCCCGGCGCGTCGATCGCCATCTGTGCCGGTTCGCCGGATGGGGTTACAAAGGCCGAAAGCTCGGGTGCCGACATCATCACCGGTTACAACTATCATAGTGTAGGCTTCAAAGGCGATAAGCAGGCGATCCCGATCGACACCCTGCACACCGCGGAACAACGACTCTGGAGTAAGCTGGGGGATTTTGCTCAAAAACCGTATATCCCCGTATCCACGATGGGCTGGGACCCGCGCCCCTGGTCCAACGACAAAAACAAGTATCACGAGAAGCCTTATTTCACCGGTTTCTCGGCCCAGTCCGTCGAAAAATCGGTCACCGGGATGATCGACTGGATGAATGCCCATGAGTCTTCGCTGACCCGCGAACGGATCGGGCTCCTGTATGCCTGGAATGAAAACGGAGAAGGAGCCTGGCTGACGCCTGGAAAGCAGGGGCTAAACCCATTGACGGGATTAAAAGCAGCCCTTTCGGGTAAAAAGCAGCGTACCAAATAATGGGGTCCGGTATTCGCGCTGGTAGGAAGGGCATGAATGGCCGTGAACGGGTACGCCCGGGCGCTGGCGAAGCAAGTAACCAATGACTTGCCGTTATGCCCTGGCGAACGGTAGGGCTTCCCCGCAGCCTGAATGCCCAAATGGTCAACCAGGTCATAGCCTCTGATTCGTTCGAGGGCTTAAGCCACGGTCTGGCCCACCGGGACCAGGGTCCTGATCCCACGCTGAACCAAAATTGATACTTATTGGACTGAAATTGATAGCCCCTTTGACACCAGTCGCGGAATTTTACCGGTGTTTTTGGTCCTATAAATTTCTGCTTCCAATGAAAACTTCTCTACGGTTTTATGGCCCTGGTGCGCTGGGTCAATTCTTTTTTATCGGTCTGCTGGTGCTCATGGGGCTGAGTGGCTTTGGCCAGAAAGTGTTTTACGTCACCCCCAGTGGCGGGGGCACCCCACAGGACGGTTCCTCCTGGGGCAACGCCTTCGCCGGTACGCAGCTGCAAGCGGCCATCGAGGCTGCCAGTGCCTACTCACAGGCCCACGAGAATCAGGATGTGCAGGTCTGGGTGGCGGCCGGGACCTATAAGCCCACCGAGGATGGGAATCGAGACATTAGTTTTTCGATGCGCAACCACGTGGCGATTTATGGCGGTTTTGTCGGTACAGAAACCGCGTTGAGTCAGCGCCCATCGGTCCTGAGTACGCCTTCCAGCACAACACTGAGTGGGGATATTGGGGAGCCGGGTGTAACCAGTGACAACTCACGCATTCTTATTGACAACGCGAGCTATTTTATTGGCTCTCTGCTGTATTTGGACAACAGTGCCGTGATCGACGGCTTTATCATCACCGGGGCATATAGTACTGAAACGATCGGCGGTAAAGGCATGCACAACCAAGCCAAGGGGGAGGGCAGTTATTGTGATCCTGTCGTTCGGAACTGTTGGTTCATCGACAATACGGGTTGGCATGGTGCCGCGGTCATGAACGAAGCTAGTAGTCCCGCTAGCGCGAACCCGGTGTTTATTAACTGCTCTTTTGTCAATAACCGGGCTACGCAATCCGGGGGAGCGATGTTCAATTTTACCGCTTACTTCGGCACCGTTAACCCACAGGTAATTAATTGTCGTTTTGTGAACAATCACGCTTCTGATGGCAGTAAAGGAGACGGTGGAGCCATAGGGATTTTAGCTTTAGAAGGCGGTAACATTAACCTACAGCTAACCAATTGTACTTTTATCAATAATTGGGCGCAGAACAGTGGGGCAGCTATTTACGGATCCAGTGCGGGCAGTTTAGGGGAAACAAATGACAGTGCGGTATTGACCAACTGTATCTTCTGGAAAAATGGCAATGGGGGGGAGAATACATTCGGAATTGGGGATATCGAGGCTCATTACTGCCTTTTCGATATTCCGGTACCGGGCTCTGTGGACGACCATAACCTGACAACTGACCGGTTCCCCTTCGTCAGCGAAACCGACCTGCGGCTCACCGCCTGCTCGCCCGCCATCGATGCCGGTGATCCGGCCAGCAGCGGCACCACCGATCTGGCGGGCAACCCCCGGTTTTATAACAATGGCCGCATCGATATCGGAGCCTATGAGTTTCAGGGCCGTCCGCTAGCCGCTCCCAGCCTGAGCTTACCGCCCGCAGTTACCCGGCCCATTCTGCAAAATACCCCTTCGGTGGGGCTAACGGTGTCGGGCTGTGAAGGTGGAACCGTCGCCTGGCGGAGTTCCACGGGCGTTACCGGAACCGGTACAAGTATTCCGGTTCCCACCGATGCGGTCACCACCCTGATCTACTCGGCCACCTGCACCGTGGGCGACTGCACCAGCCCCCCCGGCTCGACCACCGTGGTCATCAACCCGCCATCAATGACGGGCAGCTTCGACGGTTTTATCTATGGGGCGGATTGCAGCACCTTTCGGGGCTGGGCCTGGGATCGCAACAAACCCAATACCGCCGTCCCGGTCGAGATCCTGGACGGACCTGTTGTCATTGATACGCTGATGGCCGATGTATTCCGCTCTGATCTGCAAACCGCTGGCAAGGGCAACGGCAAACACGCCTTCTTCTTCAGCATTCCCCCCACGCTCAAGGATGGGTTACCGCACCACCTCTCGGCCCGGGTCGCGGGCAGTAGCTTTTTGTTGAAAGACTCGCCCAAAGCCCTCATCTGTCAGGTCAATCCCACGGGACCCACCGCCAACAAAGCGCCGGCTCCGCCCTCGCCCACGGTGCTGATCGCTCCGCTGGTGGCCCAGGTTGGGGTGCCCTTCGCCGGGACGCTGGTGGCCTTTACCGATCCGGAGGGTGATGCCTTGAGCTACCAGCTGACGGGTTTGCCTGATGGATTGAAACTGGAGGCCGGTAGCCGGGTGATTCAGGGTACGCCCCTGGTAGCGGGCAGCTTCGTGCTGACGTATCAGGCGACGGATACCCAGGGGGCCACCAACTCGGTGAGCTTCAACCTGACGGTTAATCCGGCGGCTGGGAGTCCGGTCACGGGTGATTTTGAGGGCTATCTGGACAAGCTGGATTGCGGGGGCATCCGGGGTTGGGTCTGGGACCGCAAAAAGCCCAACACCCCGCTGACGGTGGAGTTTTTCACCCAGGTTGGAACGGGGCCCGCAACAGTGTGGGGCAGCACTGTGGCTAATATTGTTCGCCCCGATCTAATCGATGCTAAAAAAGGCAATGGGGCGCATGCCTATAATTTTACGGCCCCGTCGGGGCTGGTCAATGGCACCCTGGTACGGGCCCGGGTGCTGGGGAGCCCGTATGAGTTGAAAGGATCTCCCAGGGCTTATCAATGTTCCAAGGCCCGCTTGTCGGCTGAACGGGGGGCGGAGCTTCAGGTGGCGGTATTGGGTAACCCGGTTACGGATTACATCCAGGTGGAAATTCGGGGGACGGAAGGCCAGCCGCTTCGCTTGCAAGTTCTGGACGGCAACGGCCGATCCCTTCAGGAGCAGACGATTCCGGCCGCGAAGGCCGTGGAGCATCAGAAGCTCTGGGTGCAGCAACAACCCGCCGGATTATTCCTGCTGCGCGTCACGCAGGGAGGACAGGCCATCGTTGTGAAACTGCTAAAGTCGTACTAGCCGGTTTACAGGCGTCCCGGTTCAACACCGGGTCAGGATTGCCAGGACGGTAGTCGGGATGGTTAGTCGAGCCGACTTACGCCGGCTCGTTGCCTACCCTGCGGGGCAGTCGCATCCGTTGGCCACAAAACAGAACCGCTGAACAGTATTTTTTCGCTATTTTCAGGCTTTTCGGCCTAGCCGATGCCAACGATTCGTGGCTCCGTAACTTCTAAACCGTTCTGCCTGATGAAAACCGCCTTTTGTGCTCTGTTTGGTTCATTCGTTTTGGCCTGCTCGCTGGCCGGGTTTGCCCAGCCGATGAGCTTTAGACCCGCCGATGCGCCGGGCGAGGCCGGTTTTTCGGCGGAAAGCCTGAAACGAATCGATGATCTGATGCAGGGCTTTATCGACAAAGGGCTGGCCCCCAATGCCGTGACGTTTGTGGCCCGTAACAGCAAAATCATCCATTTCAAAGCGTATGGGTACAGTAACCTGGAAAAGAAAACACCCCTCAAACGCGACGATATTTTCCGGATTGCGTCGCAGTCGAAAGCGATCACGACCGTGACACTGATGACGCTGTTTGAAGAACAGAAATTTCTGCTCGACGATCCGATTGCCAACTACATTCCGGCCTTCAAAAATCCGCGCGTGCTGGTCAGTGTCGATAAGGAGAAAGGGACGTACGAAACCCGCCCCGCCAAGCGCGATATCACCATTCGGCACCTGCTGAGCCATAATGCCGGCATTCCCTACGAACACCCGCTCGACCAGCGCCCCGAATTCAAGGTGCCGTACCTGAATTCGCTGCAACCCGATAAACTGGAAGATGTGGTGAACCGGCTGGCGACCCGCCCGCTCGTTCAGGACCCCGGAGAAACGTTTACCTACGGCCTGAACACCGATATTATTGGCCGGCTGGTCGAGATTTTATCCGGAAAACCGCTGGATGTGGCGATGCGCGAACGCGTGCTGGAACCGCTGGGAATGAACGATACGCATTTTTATCTGCCCGCCAGCAAAGCCAGTCGGCTGGTGGAACTGTACGCGAAAGGCAGCGCCGATAAACCGCTATCCCTGCACGACAATGTCAGCAACCGCACGTACCCGGTGGCCGGGGCCAAAACGTATTTTGCCGGAGGGGCCGGTCTGGTCGGGCCGATTGAAGATTACGCCAAATTTTGCCAGATGCTGCTGAACGGCGGCTCGTTCAACGAAAAGCGGATTCTGGGTCGGAAAACCGTTGATATGATGCTTGAGAACCAGATCGGCGAGGCCGAAGTCTGGGACCGGCGTGATAAATTCGGTCTTGGGTTTCAGTTGATTACCAGCCGGAGTCATTACGGCGATCAGGCGACGCCGGGGGCTTACACCTGGGGCGGGGCGTATTGTTCGGAGTATACGATCGATCCCAAAGAAAACCTGATTCTGCTGGTTTATACCAATGTCATGCCGTATGCACACTACACCGATTTTGTTCGAAAATTCCGGATGGCGGTGTATCAGGCGATGAATTAATCGCCCGGCGACTCCGCAGCGACCGGTTTTTAAGCTACCTCCTCATCCCAGTTTACCTGGTACGCCAGAACCGGCTCCGCGGCTTTTGCACCCATTCGGATGAAAAAGGGCAGCATGAGGTCGCGGAACCAGACGGCCACCGGATTCGTCACCATTTTGCCGTTGCCGGTGCGTCGGGCCTGCTGCACAATTTTCTCAACCCGCTCCTTGCGTAGCCTTTCAAACCGGGCAAATGCGGTTTCTGTTTTCAGGGAATCGCGCAGGCATTGCGCCAGCACAGCGGCATCTTCCAGGGCGAGTGACGCGCCCTGTCCGGAATGGGGTGAGGTAGCGTGGGCGGCATCGCCAATCAGGCAAACCGGCCCTTGGTGCCAGGTGCGTAACGAGGGCATGTCGTACACCGGCCACCTGCCGATTTCGCCCGGCGTCGATTTCAGGATCGTTGGAATCGGTTCAGGATCGCTGGCGTGATTCTGGAGCAGTCGTAGCCGCCAGACCTCGTCGGAAATTGCTTTCAGTTCATCCCGTTGCGGTTCGTTGGGCCAGGCTACGTTGCTGAACCAGTAGACTTCGCCGTCCGGTTTGGCAATCGAACCAAAAAAGGCTTTCTTCCCGAAGGTCATCTGCATGGCGCCCGAAGCAGGCAGGTCAGCCGGATGGCAGTAGGCAAAACCGCCACAATCGACCATACCCGTGTAGGCCGGTTGCGGAGCGTTCGGAAACGTGAGCTGGCGGGTTCGGGAATGAAGGCCGTCGCAGCCGATCAGAAAAAGGCCGTTGGCTTCGGTTCCGTCCGCAAAACGCGCCGTCACGCCCTGAAAACCGTTACGCTGAATGGCGGTGAGCTTTTTGCCAAAATGAACCGGAATTCCCCGGCGAAGCGCTTCGTCGCGCAGCACCCGGTGCAACTGCCCCCGTTTGATCATGACATTCTGACTGCCAAATCGTTCGGTTTCGTTGCGGCTGTCGATGAACGCCAGGCGTTTGCCTTTGCCGTTGAAAAACGCCATTCCGGTCGAATGAAAACCGTCGGTATCCTGTAAAGGGTCGATGCCGAGGGTTTTCAGGATATTGACGCCGTTGGGGGCCAGGTTCAGAAACGCACCGGCTTCGTCCAGCGCGCCGGGCTGGGCTTCATAGATTTCGGCAGCAATACCGACCTGCTGTAAAAAAAGGGCCATCGCCGGACCGGCGATACCACAGCCAATGAGGAGAGCGTTTTGGGGCGTTGTCATCACGTTTGTTTCGGATTTGAGCCAAAAGTAGCCAGAGCGAGGAGGCTATGCCGGTGTTTTTTCGTGAACCGACGGTTTTACGCGATGGGCGCACAATTCGGGCGGATCGGCTGCCGTTGTTTTTACGGAAATTTCCGCCAATTTTATGTTCATTCTTACCAAACAAACCAGACCATGAACCCCAAGAAAACCGCCTTGGTACTGATCGAGTACCAAAATGATTTTACCTCGCCGGGAGGAACCTTGCACGACGCCGTGAAGGGCGTGATGGAATCGACCAACATGCTGGAAAACACGAAGGCGGTAGTGCAGAAAGCCCGTGAAGCGGGCGCGACCATCATTCATTCGCCGATTAGTTTTCACGATGGCTACTACGAAATTACGGCCCATCCCTACGGAATTCTGAAAGGCGTGGTGGACAGCCAGTCGTTTCGGAAAGGAACCTGGGGCGTCGAGATCATCGACGAGCTGAAACCGGAGCCGGGCGATATCGTGCTGGAAGGCAAACGCGGCCTCGACGCCTTCGCCAGCACCAACCTGGATTTTATTCTCCGCAGCAAAGGCATCGAAACCGTGGCACTGGGCGGTTTTCTGACAAACTGCTGCGTTGAATCGACGATGCGTTCCGGCTACGAAAAGGGCTTCGAAGTGATTACGCTGACCGACTGTACGGCCACGCTGAGCGAGGAAGAACAGCAGTTTGCCTGCGCCAAGAACTTCCCGATGTTCTCCAAACCGATGACCCACGATCAATTTGTGGACGAGCTTTCCGGCGAAACGGTTTCGGAAATTGAAGGGCGGGGGTATACGGCCTGAGAAAACCGGATAAGGGAAAACCGGCTGACGTAGTGCAACGACAGTCGGTTTTTTATTGTCCTAAAATGGGGTCGGTGCTATTTTTCAATTCCTTTCGATCTTTTCCACAAACCATTCCAATTCTTTCATCAAGCCGTCTTGGCTAACCGGTGTAAACGCTTTCGTCGGCCGAGTTCTCAAGGTTTAGGATCAAGATGCGGAGGGTTGTTTAACTACTTGGATGAGTAACAAAACGAATGGCCCATTAATGCCAAATTAATTTTAAGAATGGCCGGTACCTCAATCGGTTCACGTTGAAGTGGTTTTGCCCATCTGTCAATGAAAAGCTTTCTTTATGTCAGTTAAAGCGATAAAAAGCTACCTTGCATCAAACTATTCCTAACAGCTATTTATGGGAAAATTATCCAGAGAGCGTTTTTTAAAACTAACCGCACAAAGCACTTTTGCCGTACCGTTTCTAAAGGAGAATAGGCTACAGGACGAACCAAAGAAGGATGAGAAATTGGTTTTTAGATTCCTTCAGGTGAATGATCTACATGTGCAAAATGAGTCATCGCGGTACCTGAAGCAACGAATTGCCCCCGCCTATGCCGGAGCGAATACCCGGGCAATATGGTTGAGAGAAGCATTGCGGGGTGGGCAGTTTTTTCCGGAAGTTGATTTTGTCCTGTCGGTCGGCGACATGATTCATGGTAATACGCTGGAGGGAGTTAAATACGATATGGATTTCTTTCATCGCTATTTTTATTCCGATTTCCCCTTGCCATTTTATCCAGTGATGGGCAATCATGAAAATGTTCAGAACGAGGGCGATCCGGTATTTGAGGGCTCGTATATCCAAGCCTTTGGCAAGGATAAGATTAACTATTCCTTCGTCCACAAAGGGCTGCACTTTATTATTTTTAATAATTCTGGTTCCTGGGTGGTGAAAGATAGCGGGATTCTGGAGTACCGATTAAAATCGTTGCGGCAATTGTTGGATTTGCATCCGACTCTCCCTAAAATTGTCTGCTGCCACATTCCACTGGTTTCGGTCAGGACAAAGGAGGTTCTGGCCAAGAGTTTTGGTTTTACGTCTTTTTACACAAAAGAGCAGGAGATCGGTGACCTTATCAGGCAGTATAATCCTAAAGTTCTAGCCGTACTCTCGGGGCATTTACACATTTCAGGAATGGTGAATACCCATGCCATTCACCACGTTGTGCTGTCAGGACTGGCCTCGTATCCCCATGATATGGCCCTTTATTCAGTGTATTCAGACCGAATCGATGTCGAGTTTGTCAGAGTGCCCTCCGATTTGCTACAGCCGGAGACCAACATCCACGGAGCTAAACGTTTTGGGTTCGATTATACCGATGAGCTACATACTGACTATTCGTCCTATCTTATGGGGAACAGCCAGGAGCGCCGGTTCTCAATCCCAATAAAGAAAAATTCATAGCCTACAGCGTGGGCCATCACCGGTACGACAATGGCCCACCGTATTACGATGAGCCATTCGTAGTTTTACAAAACCTGTTTCACAAAACTCCACGCATACCAGAAGAAAGGGGGTAAAAATCAACACGCTCACCCTTTGTCTTTTCTCTATTGTCTTTTGTCTTTTCTCTGATAAACTACACGCTATTCCGATGTTCGCTAAACTCCTGATTGGCCTGGTGGCGGTTCTCCACCTGTATATTCTCTGGCTCGAAATGTTTGCCTGGACCACCCGGGGGCCGAAAGTGTTCCGGAACTTTCCGGCGCACCTGTTTCCGGCCACGAAGGCGCTGGCGGCCAATCAGGGGTTATACAACGGTTTTCTGGCTGCGGGGCTGATCTGGTCACTTCTGATTGGTGATCCGGTCTGGCAGCGGAATGTTGCGTTCTTCTTTCTGGGCTGCGTGGCCATTGCCGGGATCTACGGGGCGGTGACGGCTGATAAAAAGATTTTCTTCTCCCAGGCGCTCCCGGCCCTGATCGCGCTCGTCCTGCTGCTGATTCCGGGATAACGGCAACGGAACCGGTTTTGGGCGCACGGGCTCGCCGGACTGGGACAACAAAACCGGCCGGCCCTGGGTATCCGGATAATGAACACCTAACCGGTAGCGATACCGGTATTGTTTACCGGAAAGGGTTAAATCGTAGACGCCAAAAGCCAGTTCATGCAGATTGAGATAGCGTTTGTAGCGGGGTAAATGGCTGACCTCCTTGTAGACGGTGTGTCCAGCCGAATCATGAAGCTGGATGAAAACCGGGTCGGTACCGGTTTGCCGGAAATAAATCGAAATTTTATTCAGTTGTATCGGCGTGATGTTGGCCCGAAAACCGCCCACGCTCGAATCGGCCACCGGCGGTAGACCGGAAAGCGGCTCGGTGAACGGTTCATTGAGGGGTACGATGCGGTCGGGTAGAATCATGGACGCCACCAGTTGGTTCGAGGCTAACCGCTCGCAGGTTTCGTCGAGCCGCCGGACGTTTTTGCGGGTAAGACGGATATGCTGGCCGGGTAATTTTTCCTGATAAATCAGGCGGTTTTGATCGTCGTAAAAAGCGACGACCGTGGTGTGCGAAACCGCGTCGGTGTGGAGCTGCCAGCGGCAGGAAGGGCGGTAATAGGCATTGGGCTGGGCCGAAGCGGAAAACACCGTTAACAGGGTGCCGATGCACAGCCAATGGATTCGGACGTTCATGTGTTGTTTCATCTGATTCGGATTGGGGATACTGCCGGACTTTTTTGCTAAGGAACCGACGGTTTCGATACCAAACCGGTTTTTTTGCCCAACGCAAAGGAAAGCCCGACAGAAGCAGCCCCGGGCGGATGAAGAACGTTTGCGGGCTGACAATGCCGTTCGTCGGGCAGTGGTGTCGTTTGTCTAAAAATCGGGTCCTTCGTCGATTCCGTCCGACGAAACCGGTACCTTTAAGTATCCAACGGACTAAAACCCGACCCATGGAAGCGCCGTTCAAGTTATTGTTTCGCTACCGCATGGCCTGGCACAGCCTTTTCTGGCTGTTGTTGCTGGTGTACGAAGGCTTGATCTGGGGTACTATCGACGACCAGTACAGTCAGCGGTTTATGATTTCGCTGATCGAACTGCCGGTTAAAATGCTGGCCACGTACACCACGCTCTGGCTGATCGACCAATACCTGATTTACCGGCAATACGGTTATTTTTTGCTGTTTATGGTGCTTTCGGCCGCGCTGACGGGCGTGAGCCAGCGGCTGGTGGCGTATTTCGTGATCTACCCGATCTATTACCCGGAAGGGCTGGCGATGCCGCTTATTTTTCTGCCTAAGATCCTGATATATACTTTTGCGACCTATTCAATGGTGTCGATTCCGTCTGCCGTTCACCTGATGAAAAAGTGGTACGCCGACCAGCAGCTAACCCAGGAGCTTCGCCAAAAAACGCAGCAACTGGCCCAGGGAAAACTGGAAGCTGAGCTGAAGTTACTGAAATCGCAGATTCATCCGCATTTTCTGTTTAATACGCTCAATAACCTCTACGCGCTAACCGTGAACGGCTCGCCCAAAGCGCCGGAAATTGTCTTTAAACTGTCGGAATTGATGAGTTATATGCTGTACGACAGCAACCTGCCGCAGGTGCCGCTTCGGAAAGAGATTCAGTACATCGAAAATTACATTACGCTGGAGAAAATCCGGTATGGCGACCGGCTGGATGTTTCGCTCAATTTGTACGCGCCGATTGAGGGCATTCAGATTGCCCCGCTGATCATTTTACCGTTTGTCGAGAACAGTTTTAAACACGGCGTCAGCCGACAGCTGGATGGCGTCTGGGTTCGGGTTGATGTGTTAGTGAATGATAATGTCCTGGTTTTCAAGATTGAGAATAGCAAAGTGAGTAATCCGCCCGTATCTTCGACACAGGCTCATTCCGGTATCGGGCTGGAAAATGTGCGGAAGCGGCTGGATATCATTTATGGATCCCGTTACTCGTTGCAGTTGTTCAACGAGGAAGAAACGTTTCTGGTGGTTCTCCGGATCGAACTGGAATCGCTGCCGCGCGTGCAGTCAGTCCCTTTGGTTCGTACGGACTGGGAAGAAGGACTTAAAATCAATGGGTTGAAAAACCGGTTACCTTAACCCCTTAGGCACTTGTAATCAGATGAATTGTGTCATTATTGAGGATGAGCCGCTGGCCTTGAATCTGCTGGAATCGTACGTTCGGCGCGTTGAAGGGCTGAATCTGATTCGAAGCTATACCAACGCGGTAGAAGCTTTTACCTTTTTACAATCCAAATCCGTCGATTTGTTGTTTCTGGACATCGAATTGCCCCAGATTACGGGTCTGGAATTGCTGAAATCCCTCAAAAACCGCCCGGCGGTGATCATGACCACGGCATACCGGGATTACGCCGTTGATGCCTATGATCTGGATGTCGTGGATTACCTGCTGAAACCCATCACGTTTGAACGGTTTTTACGGTCGATCAGCAAAGTCTACCAGGGGAATCCGTCGGTGAGTGCTGAAACACCGGCGAACCCGTTGACGCACGATTTCGACCGGGCCTATATTTTCCTGCGTGAAGACCGCGAGATGGTCAAGGTCTATCTCCGGGATATTCTCTATATTGAAAGTCTGCGGGACTATGTCCGGGTGAAAACGCTTGATCGCCAGATTATTACTTACCAGAAAATCAGTTATCTGGAACACAAGTTGCCGGAAAACAAATTCATCCGGATTCATCGGTCATTTCTGGTGTCCATCGAGAAGGTTACCGGGTTTACCCCTTTGTCCGTATTAATTGGGGACAAATCGCTGCCCTTGGGCCGTAATTATAAAAACCAGGCTCTCAGGGCTTTTCACAGCGATAATGTCATGCTGTAAGCGGGTTTCCATCTTTTCCGTCCCATCCCTTCTTCTTCCCGCAGCACCCGGACATAGATGGGATCACCGGGCGCGTGAACGTATACATCCTGCGTTATTTTTTTATACCCTTCGTTTTAAAAACGAAACCGCTTCTACGTGATTTTTCGGCTGATGAACCGGCTTGGACCTTCCCTGATTGACGCTTCTAAACGTTTCTTTTTCCACCTGCTTAGTACCCGCTGGTAAGCTTTTCTTTTCCAATCGTTTCCCCTGAAAACCGTCCGGATAACTGGCTAAGAAAAATACTTCGCCGGTCCGCTGACGGTCTGATCCAGGCCATAAACCGCTTACTAGTTTTTTAAATTGCGGTAGGCAAGTTGTTAATGTATTGTAATTCAGGGTTTTATACCAGAAACTAACAATTGCTTTCATTGGCACCCCTTTTGTGTACTGCCTTTTACAACGAAACGACAGAACCCCTCTTTTGGTAAGTATTGACTTTTTATGGCTACTATTTTCGTAGTTAAACGAGGAAGTTCCCGTTCCGTGGAGTGTAATTGAGGAAAGCGGAGTATGTAGCTGGAATACTCCTTTATTGATTCACATTTTAAATTGCTCAACGTTATTATGGTTGCAAAATTACCTATCCGCATTCTGGGGAATGCTTTCAACGTGGCATTGCTCCTGGTAGTAACTTTTTACGTTGGCTATGCGCATTCCCTTACCAAGCCATCGGAACCCCGCACGAAGGGGGCAAAACGAGCCGCAATCGAGTTGGATACCAATCGGTATATTGGTCTGACAATTTTCAACTTTGAACGGATTGCGGAGCGGGACGACGAACGGATTCGGCATTCGGCACAACACGGGTGTAATGCCGTGGAGATTACCATCAACTGGGACCGAATCTATCCAACCATCAACAGTACGGCTTATTGGGATGTTGTCGATTCCCACATCCGGACGGCGGAGGATCATAATCTCAAGATAGCGTTGCGGGTGCATGTTGGCCGGGATGCCGATAAGCTGGGCGGTTTTTGGGGCGTCCATGAAACCATGCAGGCTGCGGACAGCGCCCGAAACACGAAAACGGGCATTGTTCAGTTTACCTTCGCCCATGAGCGGACTGTCGATCGGGCCATGGCTTTCGTTCAGGAGGTGGCGAGCCGGTACCATTATCTCCAGAAACAGGGAAAGCTGCTGTTTTTCTCCGTTGTTTCGTCACCCGCCCTGGAAGCCGAGTACACCCCGGTTTACGACCCGCCGTCGGGTTCGGGCAAATACGTCGTTCCCTATGACTACAGTATCCATGAACTGACCGGTTTCCGGCAGTATCTGCAGGCACGCTTCAGTTTATCGCAGCTCAACCAACGCTGGGGCACGGACTTTAGTACCTGGAACAAGGTGATGCCGCCGGCGAATAATAAATCCAACCCCTACGCCGTTCATGACGGTGTTCGGGGGCAGGACTGGTACGTGTTCCGGCACCGGCAGCTCAAGAAATTCATCGATAAGGTCGATGGCGCGGTCAAGAGTGTTGACCCTTCGATTGTGGTCATCAACCAGCACGGTTGCGTCTGGGATCGGCTATCCGGGCTGCGGGCCACGTTTGCTTTTAAAAACCTGGCCGAAAATGCCGATGGATTGAAGTTTAACGACGGTCCTGATTATAACCACCGGTTTTCGATGGACGTCGTGCGGAGCAACCTGAAACCCGGCGCCTTTATGGTGAATGCTGTTGATGGAATGTTCCACCCGTCCGTATCGGCCGAAAAATACTACGAACAAATTGCGCAGTGTTACGAACACGGTGCAAAAATGCTGACGCTGGCCAATTTCGGGGGGCTGGACGCCCGGCCCAAGCTGGAGAAACTGATTCATATGGTGGTGGATTCCAATAAGCTGTTGCAGAAGCGGGTGACGCAGGTGCAAACGGTTGGCGCGGCCATTGGCTACAAGTTGTCGGATATTCTGAAATCGAGTTCCATTGCGCAGGAACGCTGGAGTCAGCGGTATAACCAGAACGGAAAAAAACCGGTCCGGATCGAACTCGATGAGGATTTGCTGCGGAATGAACCACCGGTGATCAACAGTCTGCCGGTAGTGAGTAAACCGTTGGTGGATCAGAACGCCATTGTTGGCCAGCCGTTTAGCTATTCAATCGGGTCCACATTTACCGACTCCGACGGTACCATCGTGAGTGTTGAAGCGAGTAATTTGCCCATCGGTATCGGCTGGTCGAGTGCCACCGGCGAGTTCAGCGGGACACCCACCCGGGTAGAAGCCACGCTGGTGACCCTGACGGCGCGCGACAACCTGGGGGCAACCGTTACGGCCAGTTTCCGGTTGACGGTGACCGATCCGACCACCACTAACCAGCCGCCGGTTGCACCGATCGTTGCGGCCCAAAACGGGCAGGTGGGCACGGCCTTTGCCTATACGCTGCCGGCTTTTACCGATCCGGAAAACCTGCCCCTTAGCCATTCGCTGACGGGTTTGCCGGCCGGGTTGACCTTCTCGACTGAAACCAGGGTCCTGAGCGGAACACCGGCGACGGCGGGGGTTTATTCGTTGACGTACTCGGCTTCGGACCCGTCGGAAATTGTTTCCACTACGTTTTTCCAGTTTACCGTGAAAGACGTTCCTCCTCCGCCGATCCGAACCGGTAATTTCGAAGGATACTTTGATACCTACAACTGTGAGGGCGATATCTGGGGCTGGGTCTGGGACCGGAACCTGCCCAATACGCCGATGCCGATCGAAGTGCTGGACGGTCTGAACGTTATTGGCAAGTTTACGGCCGATCTCTACCGCCCGGACCTGGTGGCCGCTAAAAAGGGGAATGCGCAACACGGCTACCAGTTTTTGATCCCGAACAGCGTTAAAGATGGGTTGCCGCACGTGATCAGTATGCGGATTGAGAACTCGGAATATTACCTGAAGGGCTCCCCCAAAACCGTGGTTTGTCCGCCCAGTACGGCGCAGACCACCGACCCGTCGAACAAGCCGCCGGTAGCCGTTCCCATTCCGATCCAGAATGCCTATCTTCAGGTGCCCTTTTCCTATACCTTGCCGGAGTTTACCCACGAAGACGGCCAGACGCTGATTTATGCGGTTTCCGGCGGGGTGGCCGGGTTGACGTATAACCAGGCTACCCGGACGTTTAGCGGGGTGCCGAGCCAGACCGGAACATTCACCGCCAGCGTGATCGTATCGGATGGGGAAGGGGGGTATACGCCCGCAACCGTAACCGTGGTGGTAACGGCGGCTCCGGCAAACCGCCCGCCCGTGGTCGCCCAGCCCATTCCAAACCAGACAGCCACCGTCGATCAGGCGTTTACGTATACCCTTCCGGCCAATACCTTCACCGACCCCGACAACAACCTGACGGGTCTGCAGGTAAGTGGTTTGCCGAACAGTTTTTCCTATACTACCGCCAACCGAACGATTAGCGGAACGCCGACCGCAGCCGGTATAATCACGGTTACCGTAAAAGCAGTCGATGCGGTGAATGCTTCCGTAACGACCACGTTCAACATTACGGTAGAAGCACCCCCCGTGCAAAACCAACCACCGGTAATCGTCCAGGACCCGGTCAGCCAGACGGCGGTTGTTGGGCAGTCGTACCATTTCCAGATACCACTCCAAACCTTTTCGGATCCGGATGGCACCATCGCCAGCATTGCGGTTTCGGGTTTGCCGGCCGGGCTGACCTATACGCAAAGCAGCCGGACGATTTCCGGGACGTTGACTACCCCGCAAACGGCGACCATTTCGGTCACAGCCACCGATAACGGCGGAGCGACGGTAACGGTTAGTTTCCAACTGACGGTGGTGCCTCCGGCCAATCAGACCCCGAAAGTCAGTAGCCCGATTCCGGACCAGGTGGCGACGGTGGGGAAGGCGCTGACTTATCAGCTTGGGGCAGAAACGTTTGCGGATTCGGATGGCAGGATTGAAAACGTGGAAATTGTCAGCGGTTTACCGGCTGGGCTGACCTATACGCAAAGTAGCCGGACCATTAGCGGAACACCGACGACACCGACCACCACGACCGTGACGGTGAAAGCCACCGACAATGAGGGCGCTTCCGTGACGACTACCTTCCGGTTTACGGTCAATGCCGCCCCGATACCGGACAATAAACCCCCCGTGGTTGTCGAGCCGATTCCGGATCAGACGGCAACCATTGGTCAGGCCTTCACGTATGCCATTAGTGGAAGCGTTTTTACCGACCCGGACGGAAATATTACGACAGTCGAAGTCCTGAGTAGTTTGCCCGATGGCTTGACGTATAGTCCACCCGTTCGAACCATTAGCGGAGTTCCCAGCGCAAAGGTGGCGCAGCGCGGTCTGACCGCATCCGTTAGCGAACCCCTGATAACGACGGTGGTTGTGAAGGCCACCGACAACCACGGCGGCTGGGTGACTACGAGTTTCCGCCTGACGGTAAATCCGGCACCCAACGAACCGCCTGTCGTCTCGAGTCCGATTCCGGCCCAAACCGCCACCGTTGGCAAGAGCTTCGTCTACACGATTGGCGATGACATTTTTTCGGATTCCGATGGCCATATTGCCAACGTCGAAGTGAGCGGTTTACCGACCGGTCTGGCCTATACGCAGCATTCGCGGGTCATTGCCGGAATACCGACAGTCGCCGGTAGCGCAACGGTGACGGTGACAGCCACCGACAACCAGGGCGCGACGGTAACGACGAGCTTCCGGCTGACCGTCAGCCCGGCCCCGAACGAGCCGCCGGTGGTTTCGCAAACGATTCCGGATCAATCGGCCACCGTAGGACAAAATTTTTCGTATACCCTTGGAACCGGGGTGTTTACCGATCCGGATGGCGTTATTGCGAGAGTGGAAATTACCAGCGGTTTACCGACCGGTCTGGCCTATACGCAGCATTCGCGGGTCATTGCCGGAACACCGACAGCCGCCGGTAGTTCAACGGTGACGGTGAAAGCTACCGACAACCAGGGCGCGACGGTGACCACTACGTTCCGTTTAACGGTCAGCCCGGCTCCGAACGAGCCGCCGGTGGTTTCGCAAACGATTCCGGATCAAACGGCGACGGTGGGCCAGACTTTTACGTATACGATCGGTGCCGGCGTGTTTACCGATCCGGACGGCAGTATCGCAAAAGTGGAAATTACCAGCGGTTTGCCAGCCGGCCTGACCTATACGCAGAACACGCGGAGCATGACTGGAAAACCGACAACGGCAGGCGTTGCTACGGTAACCGTGAAAGCAACGGATAATCAGGGTGCGGCCGTGACAACGACCTTCCGTGTCACCGTAAACCCGGCCCCGAGCGGAGGAAATCAGCCCCCGGTTCTGCTCAGTCCGATTCCGGACCAGACCTTCGTTACGAGTGAAGAATATACCTATATGCTCGGAAAAACGCAGTTTACGGACCCGGATGGTAGCATTGCTTCGGTTGAAATTGCCGGTCTGCCCGCCGGACTCGTTTATAATAAAGCGGCTGGTATCATTGGTGGAAAGCCTTCGAAAGCCGGTGTTTACAAGGTGGAGGTGAAAGCCATTGATAATAAGGGGGCTTCGACGACCGTCAACTTTACGATTACGGTTATAGAAAATGCGGTTATGAAATTGTATAAGGCCGGAAAAGGACCGGAAGCGCAGAACTTCATCCAGGAGTTGAAGGGTGGTGAAGTGCTGTACTTAACCAACTTACCGGCTTCGGTGAATTTCTTCTTCGAGTTCGTAACCAAAGTGTCAAGCGTGAAATTTGAGTTGAGAGGGCCTAAAACGGTCGTGTTTCAGGAGAATTTTGCCCCCTGGGCCCTTTGCGGAGACAATGGCGGCACCAATCTATTGCCCGGCACTTATTCACTTAAAGTAACCGGCTATAAAAAACCGAACCTGCAGAGTAACCTGCTCGTGGAGCGTCTCATTGTATTTGAGGTGAAAAGCAGTTCGGGGAAACGGGAGAATGCCGAAACCGCCGTTGCGAGCAGCGAACCGGTGACGGGTGTCTGGGGTGTTTATCCCAATCCGTTCCGTGACCAGCTGGTGGTTACGATTCCGGGTGAAGCCCAAACCGCCTTTGGCCCACTGGCCCCGTATCGTTTCTCGATTGTGTCGCCATCCGGCCAACAGTATACGGTTCCGGAACAGGATACGCGTATCGAAGGCAGCAACGCCATTCTGAACGTTCAAGCCGCCGGACTGCAACCGGGTCTCTATTTCCTGCAAATCCGTCGGGGGGAAGGCCGTCTGCATACGCTGAAAATTGTAAAAGAGTGAGAAACAATGACTAATAACCTGGACTAACTAGAAAAGCCTGTTTCCTTTGGAGACAGGCTTTTTTTTACCCCAACTCGGCCGTTCTGCCTTCGGATCTACTCAGTGCTGCAAATTATTTTCAACAAATAGGTGTTGTCTGATAAAATAGGAAAAATTATACGTCTGGCGCTGGAAATAGGCTTTTCTGGACCATTTTTGCGGTTTTGAGATAAAAAATGGCCTACCGCTTAATCACATTGATAAGTAATACTACTTATTTTATTTATTATTTGTTACTTTTGAACATCCTACCGTAACATTGTTATTTTATGAACGTAATCAAAGACGTTTCGAAATTGATGGCACCCACTCTGTCGAGCCTTCAGTTGCCATCCTGTTATTTTACGAGTTTGTCGCAAGCCATTGCTTGTGCGAACCGGTTTTTCATGGAAGGGCTGAATGCTCAGATTATTGCCAAAGGAAAGAATACGTTCCTGGTTGTACCACCGGATATTGCCCGGGAAATGCACCCGCAAGGATTTCAATTGATTTACGGTAATGAACTATAATTCAATAGAATATCAGGTTATCTACAAAGAAAAAACCAGCCAATTGGCTGGTTTTTTTCTAATTACTCTATCCATGTTACTAACTTTTAACGGAACGGCTGGCCGGATACTTCCCTGTTTTCAATCAGGATTGAACCGTAATCCGGTGCTGTAAGGCGAGATTGGTCTTGGCTCCCAGCGTGAGATAGGCCCGGAAAACGCAGGTGGCCTGTTTCTGGTACAGCTCCGACGAATGCCAGCCCAGCAGGTTCGGATGCATCTGCCCATTGACAACTTCGACCTGGAGCGCCGGGTCGATTTGTAAGACCACCAGCCGCTTTGTTTGCGGGTGCGACAGCACAAAATGATTGCGGCCCTTCGCCCGAAACCGGATGGCCGGATGAACGTGAAACAGGACCTCCACCGTGCGATGGGTTCCGCGACGGTTATCGATGCGGTCTTCGATCAGCAAGTGGTTAGTGAGCTTGTCGAATTCCAGCCGACGCTGGTGGGAGCAACCGATCCGGTCGTACCCGTTATGGGAGGCAATGATCTCATCGGTATTATCGTCCGATTCGGCTTTCTGGACGGCGCTGGTATAGTGGCTCAGCCACCGCAAATCAGGGTCCTGAAAGGCCTGATTCTGGTCATCGATACAAACCGTATTGTGGGCGCGGGTACTGATAAAATACCGGCGCCAGTCGGAAGTGCCAGAAGGCTGGTACGTGCCTGAATCGACGAAAAAAGGCTGGCCGTCGATGTGCATGGCAAACGACAGGGCGTCGGCATGACGGTGCGTATTCTTTCCGGTCAGACCCAGCGATGCTGCATTGAAATGAATGTAAATCTCACTTTGATCAGCTTCCTGCTTGCGGAGAATATAATGCCCTTCGTCGAGGTAAAATTGGCTGTCGAGGGGCGTTTCCGTATCCGGAATAGCGTTGAACTTCTGCCGGCCTGCGTTGCCGAACAGAAGCTGGTTTTTGAGGTCAAAACCGTTGGACCGGTTTTTGAAAACCGGGTTGCCAAACAGCACGGCCGCCGAACCGAGCAGCGACCGGAAGTTGTTCTGATCGGTGATGCCCCCCCAGAGCCGGCCACTGCCTTCGTCGCCGTAGGACGGGAAATTACCGCCTTCATCGAGGCAATGGGCAATGTAGCCGAAAATGGTCTCCAGCCGGCGGGTGTATAAGTCCGAAAACGGATTGTTGGTTTGTAAACCAGCAATATAGGCGATCAGGAGTATATCGGTAACAAACTGGGTATAATCGCCCGCTTCGTCACCGTTGATGCCGTTTGGGCTGTGCTGCCGTTGCATTTCCTGCTCCAGACCGGTTTTGGCAAAAGCGTTCCAGGCAGTCGATTCGGGAAATTGCCAGAACGAACTGGCCACAAACAACCCGGCATACCCCGCAACGAGCTGGTGATGGGTCGCTGAAAGATACGGCAGGTTGTGGCGACTATACGTGCAGTGCTGGTAAATCATCGGGAGCCAGGTCGATTCGGCAAACCGCCGAAAAACCGGGTCAGCTTTCGCCAGCAGGGAGGCATCCAGAATGTTCCAGCTGATAAACCAGTTGATGAGCCGGATATTGACTTCCAGATTGCTGTACCAGTTGATTCCCAGCAGATAAGGGTTCGCTTTCACCCAGGACGAGATCACGGCAATCAGGCGGGCCAGTTCTTTCGGATCGGCCGTCAGCCGGTAGCGCATGGCCAGGGACGGTAAAAACGGAAACCGGTTTACTTCCCAGACGTACCGGGCACTGCCCAGTGCCGGATTTTGCAGGTCAATTTCCCGGGTATAAGTCAGCGGAAACCGCTTATGCGTGCCAAGGTCAAGGTGCCAGTCGATCGGGTAACTATAATCGAGGATATGATCAAAAACCTTGTACTGGAGTGGAAACGAAAGCGTCGAAAAGTCGTCGGTCTGAACGGGCAGCAGCGGATCGGGCCATGCGGAAAGCTCAACCGTTGCTTTCCAGCCAACCTGCTGTTTATCCGACTGTTTCCGGAAATATTGCCGAAGCCGGAAGAGAACCTCCGTCGTCGATAAAGATCGCAGTCGGTAATAAAACCAATGATACCGATTCAGCATTATTATCTTACACGTTGAGTAGCCGACAGCCGCAGCGTGTTGCGGATGGTCATAGCCTATGGATACTTGCCTGCCGAAACCCGGGTTGCCGATTTGCTCAGGAATGGTCGGGCCGATCAGAGGATGACAAATTGCCTACAAATAAAACCAGCCCGTAGGGTTAACTGCGGAAGGAAGGGAACTTGGTCAGCCAGTTGCGCACCAACTCAGATGAGGCATGAGTTGAAGTGGCTCGAAGTTGAGGGAAATCTGCAACCAGCCCGGAATGCCCTGCTCAGGGCAAGGGCATTCCAGACCGGCACGTTTTTCATTGGCGTTGAGTAAATGGTATTTGCTGGTTGGGAGCAGATGCCGAAACGTCTGTTGCCCGAATTTATCCGGAATATGTCAGATTCATGAATTTGGCTAAAGAAGCGATCGATTTGACCCGCCGGCGACTTACAGATAAACGTGTTTCGTCTGATAATTCAACCCAGCTATTATGCATATCGTGTAAATCCAGCTGAACAATATGCTCCGGATTGACCAGATGGGATCGTGAAATGCGCCAGAACGTCGGGTGATATTCCTGCTGCTCCTTCAGGGTATAACTGGACACAAAACCACTCTGTTTATTCAAAATGATGCGACTATAATTGCTCCAGCCTTCAAAAAATAGGATTTGTTTTGCAGCAATGGTTATGGCTCTTCCCCTGCGGTCGCGGACTTTAATGCTGGTACGGGTGCTATTCATAGAAAGTAACGTTGAGTGCATCGCTTTCTGAATGAAAAGCAAACTCTATGCCATTGTGTAACTTTTTGTATATATTGGTTACAATTTTTGTCTGGTAAATCCAAGACCTGGTCGGTGCGGTTTCAACGTCTGGCCCTCCGGCTACCGGCAAGGGCCCACCAGCCTATCGTAAAATCCAGCACCAGCGACGCGTGAGCGGCATACCAGCGGTCGTATCGAATCCCGTGCTGTCGTTGCATCCGACCCGGCCTGTCGGCCAGCCTGGTCCGGGTTTGGGCTAAACCGGTGATTCCCGGGCGGACACGATGCCGGTCCTGATAACCGGGCTGGGTCCAGTGTTGAGCGTCCTCCTGCAGCGTGTGCGGGCGCGGGCCAACAAGGCTCATGTCACCGATCAGAACATTGAAAAAATGGGGTAGTTTGTCCAGATGCGTAGCCTGTAGCCACTGGCCTACGGTCGTTAGCTGCGGTTCAGACCTGAAACCGGGCCGTGAAGCAACCACAGTCGTCCGGAATTTCAGGCAGCGGAACGGACGACCCTTTCGGCCGGTACGAAGCTGCGCAAAAACAACGGGTCCGGGCGAGGTGAGTACAATCGCCAGGGCGATGATCGGTACCAGCCAGGCAAAAACAAAAACCGTGAGCAGTACGGTTACCGTAAGGTCAAACACGCGCTTTCCCACCGTTGCATACACCGAACGCAGCTCCTGGGGCGGGTGCTGGTCGTATACCGGTGAAGGAAGGGGATAAACCCGGGATTCAAGACTGATCATAGGCGTTGAGTATAAGGTATTGACTATAATAAATACAATTTATTCAATGATTTGCCATGAATCGGCGTGGTGCCTTATAACTGCACTTAACCAACAAAAATAAAGAGTTATAGAAAAGGATTAATATATTCTCGGGATACCAGTTACGGTTATAAAATCCGGTAAATACTGTCTAAGACCGGAAATGGGCTCTTGTGTAGGAAGCAGAGAGCAAAAGGCGAATAAATGTCAATAACAATGACTTGTTATTTATCAGACAATAATAATGCTGGTTCTGTCTTTAAACAACTCCGTTACTGGAAAAGTGATTGAATGGTTATCTTCCTTTTGTTATTTTTTTATCGCTTCGTATACAGACTTCTTATCCGAAAAGTGGAGTCGGCCTGATCCGTTTCCGAGGGTTAACGAATCGTCTGACAACTAGCGCGCATTACTTAGGATATACTTAGGAAAATAATTGACTATTTAGGGGAGGGTTTATTTGTGAAAACTGCATTTAATTATGCAATTTGCTTTTGGGTCGTTTGGGGCTGTAATTGAGGTAGTTAGTGGATAATAAGCAATGATTTGTTGATCGTGAGTTTATGTATTGATTTACAGTATATTATAAGATGGAAATGTTTTTGATAATCTGGTATTGTTAATTAAATATTTATTATTTTTGTTGACTAGTTACTCAACGTATCTAATAAAGTGTTTATTTTGTATTGAGTAAATTTACTCAATAACTCTCTGTCTGATACCGTGAAAGTAACTTGTACCCTCGCAAACCTTGTTTGCGTGTTTGCTGCTATTGCATTGCACGCACAAGACCCGGTTACCCTTTCGGGGACTGTCCGGGAAATCGGAAACCGAAAACCGTTATCCGGTGTCCACGTTTATCTTCCAGCCCTTCAAACAGGGACCACCACCAACGAAGTCGGTTTTTATACCCTAACCGCTCCAGCCCGCTACCCGTTGAGCGTTGTTTTCTCGTACGTAGGCTATAAAACCATTACCCGCACCCTTTCGTCGGCGAATAAACAGACGATTGATATTTACCTGAATCCGGGTCAGACGCTGACGGAAGTGTCTGTTAAAAACCAGCCTGTTCGTTCACTGGAAAGTGATCAGGCTCAACTCGGCCGCATCGGGCTGCCGATGGCGCAGCTCAATAAAATACCGGCTTTGTTGGGGGAGAAAGATGTGCTGAAAGTGATTCAGCTTCTGCCGGGCGTTCAGAAAGGCTCCGAAGGCAATGCCGGGGTATACGTGCGCGGGGGTGGTCCGGATCAGAACCTGATTACAGTCGACGACGCGGTTGTCTACAATCCCAGTCACCTGCTCGGCTTTTTTTCCGTGTTTAACGGCGATGCGCTCAAGAATGTGGAGTTGACGAAAGGCGGTTTTCCGGCGCGGTTTGGCGGGCGGCTGTCGTCCGTGATTGAAATGGGTATGAAAGAGGGCGATAAAGAAAACCTTCACGGTACGGGCAGCATCGGTCTGATTGCCTCCCGGTTTACGCTCGAAGGCCCTTTGCAGAAAGGCAAGGCGTCGTTTCTGGTTTCGGCCCGTCAGTGTTACCTGGGCGTGTTAACGCAGTTGATCTCGCCGGGGCCCGAGTCGGGCATTCCGTCGCGCTCCGGTTTTTACGATTATAACGCCAAACTTTCCTTCGACTTAGGACCTCGCGATCAGGTCTACCTGAGTGGTTACCTGGGGGCCGATCAGTTTCGAAGTCAGCGGGTTTTTGACGACCGAACCCTGGAGGCTGGTCTGGGCTGGGGCAACACAACCGGCACCCTGCGCTGGAGCCACCGGTTTTCAAAGCGGGTGTCGGCACATACGGCCCTGTTATTCAGTCAATACCGGATGGAGGTTTCCAATGAGGAAATCGCCACGGCGAACCAGGCCAACCTGGTCTTTCAACTCAGGTATCGTTCCAGCATTCGCGATTTTTCGCTGAAACACGACCTGGATCTGTACGCGGGTTCAACGCACCAGTTTCGTTTCGGTTTTCAGGTGACGCCCCACCGGTTTCGCCCCAGCGCCATCGTGTCGGCTGCCTCGGAAACCGGAAATCCGTCGCTTGTTTCCGATCAGACCATTCCAGTGATTGAATCCGGTGTGTATGCCGAAGATTTCTGGCAGCCTACCGATCGCTGGCGGCTCAATGCCGGTTTGCGGGTGAGCCATTACTGGCACAAAAATGCCCAGTATGTCCGGCCGGAACCGCGTCTGTCCATTGCCTACAAGCTGCCCGCCAACTGGGCCATCAAGGGCGCGTATGCCCAGATGAATCAGTATGTTCACATGCTGTCGAGTTCGGGGGTTGGCCTGCCGACCGACCTTTGGGTGCCGACGACCGACCGGGTAAAACCGCAGCAGTCCGAGCAGGTTGCGATGGGATTGGCCAAAGATTTCAAATCGGGCGTAGCGCTGACGGTGGAAGGGTACCATAAAACGATGCGGAATAACATCAGCTACCGGGAGGGGGCCAGTTTTCTACCCACCGGGCTGGTAACGGGCGAATCGGTTCGCTGGGAAGACAACCTAACGGCGGGCCGTGGCTGGTCGTACGGGGCCGAGGTGATGCTTCAGAAAAAGACCGGTCGGCTGACGGGTTGGATGGGGTATACGCTGTCGTGGACCCAGTGGCAGTTTGCCGATTTGAACGGGGGGCGCAGATTCTTTCCGCGTTACGACCGTCGGCATGACTTCTCGCTGGTGGGCGTCTACGAGTTGAGTCGACGTATAACGTTATCCGGTACCTGGGTGTACGGGACCGGGCAGGCCCTGACCATCCCACTGGCCCGCTATGCGACTGGCGGAAACAATCCGGATCATTCAAACCCGTCGGTGAGCCCGTTTACGGGAATCCGGAATGTGAAGGATTATGGCGAAAAGAACGGTTTCCGGGGCGAAGCGTATCACCGGATGGATCTTAGCCTGCAATTTCATACCCGTCGGAAAATGCGGGGAAGCGTCTGGGAGTTAAGCGTTTATAATGCCTATAACCGGCGGAACCCCTTTTATTATTCCATGGAAGGAAAGGTAGAAATCGACAACAAACCATCGAAAACGGTTTTGTATCGTTATTCGCTTTTCCCGGTTGTTCCGACCGTCAGTTACACCTTTACGTTTTGAGTGCCCCGCAGTTCCGACTGTAGAGTTTAGTGCAATTTCTCTGTCTTACTTTTAAAAATACACGTATGAAACGGATTTACACGGTATTTCTGTTGCTGGGCCTATTGGTCACAGGTTGCGAAAACATGCGCCAGGAAATAGAACCTGCCGGGCTCGACCACGTTGCGAAGAAGTTGGTTATTATCGGTTTTATTTCTCCTCAGGACACCATCATTGCGATAAAAGTTACTGCTACACGACCCGTCATGGACGAAAATTATGCGACCAACTACGGTACGGTTAAAAATGCCAAAGTCATCCTGGCTACCGGAAACCGGTCGGTTCAGTTGACTTACAATGGTAAATTCGATTATTACCAGGCCGATCCGAAGAAATTTCCACTCCGGGTGGGCGAGTCATATCAGGTGACGGCTCAAACCCCGGAGGGATTGAAGGCTGCGGGCTCCTGTACAATTCCGCAACCGGCCCGTTTGCAGCACATGCGGCTTGATTCGGTCGAGGATGCAAACCGGCAGAAAAAATACTTTGTCCGGTATTACTGGGAGGATACGCCCCAGTCATCGGACTATTATCAGACAAGTGGTTTGTTCACGTATGCGAAACCCTGCCCGAGTTGTAAGGGCGATGCCGGATCAAAACCAAAGCCAGAAACCACGCCGGTCGTGTTTGAGCCGCTCGGACAGACCGGTACACTGATGACCGACAAGGCCCGGGACGGCAAGGTGCTGGAGTCGTGTCGGGGCTTTCTGAACCAGGGGGCAATTACTCAGAGTTTGTCTGATAAATATTCATTTTCCAGCACATATGACCGAGCCCTGGTCAAAGGCACCTTGTTGCACGTCGATGAAGCCTATTACCACTACCACCAGGCACTCGAGTTACAGAAGAAGTCGGATGGTAACCCCTTCGCCGAGCCGGTTTTACTGCCCAATACGATCGAAGGAGGACTGGGCTGTTTCGCCGGCTACTACCAATCATCCTTAACGGTAACCTTTAGATAACTATTTATAGATATTGTTAAAAATTAATCAGATTTTTATGCGTACAAATACTCAATATTTCTTTAATATTGCGTATGGTATTTTTAGACACCTTTTCACTCCATGAAAGACTTCATTGCGGTCCATTACGACGGCACCAGTACTACTCTCACGTACACGGATACGGAAGAAGATGCCCGGGCTTACCTGGCGGCTTTGATTACGACCAACCAGGTTGGCAAGGAAGATACCCTGTCGATCGTACGAGTATATGATGATTCTCTGATTTATTTTAAACGTAGAAACAATACGATCAAAAGCGTTCTGGGGAAAAGCCGCCAGGCGTCGATCGGGCAAACCGATTTTGGGCTCGATTCATTTCGGGATATTCTGACCAAACTGTATAAAAAATTGGCTAATCTCGGCTTTGTTTTCGGCGGCCGCTAAAATTTTCTTCGGGTAAAGTCATTATTATTTTCAGTTCATTGCACGGGTATTTTCACAGCCTGAACGGCCCCCTCTGGCGGCCATCCTCCTTACCATTTTCGACTGGCGGCCCAAAACCGCTGGCCTGGCGATCCTTCCGGTATCAGCGCTTTTCACCTCTGTGAATGCGCATCAGCATTCCTTTGCGGTTGAATTCGACCGGAGCCGATCCATTCCTGTACCGACCAGCCTCGTTGGTCAGCCGACCGGCGGAAAAACCGGAGTAAAACCTTCATTTTCATTTGGTAGCGGCAGGCTTTACGAAACTATAGGTTTTCCTGTAGCCAAAATGTAGGTCTTTGCGGATTGAACGGGTACCCCGCAGCGCGGACCTTTGTCATGGCAATTCAATCAAACTCAGGCTGTCATGCTCGCTGCTTCGTCTCTACCCGCTTCTCAATCGGCTCGCCCGTCCGAACCCGATGCTAAAAATGACGGATTCTTTACGATCCTCTATGATATTATCCGGAATCATCCGCTACTGTTCACGGCGTTTTTCATGATTCCATTTCTGGCACTGCTCATCTCGCTGGGGTTGAAGTGGTACTATGTTTTTCACGATACCACGCATTACCTCTCTGATTTTCAAGTTGATCCGGTTTTGGGCACATGGACGGACCCGCAGGCGTATTTCAGCCCCGGACTCGATAAATACATCCGGGAACTCGATATAGCCGGTTTGCTGGGCGGAATTGTCGGGATTTTTATCGGGCTGTATGTCACCGTGACAACCGAAAAAGCCAACCGCCTGAAAGAGAAGCTCAATCAGCAGGAAATGGACCACCTCAAGACTCAGACCAACCTGCTGGTGCAGGCGACCCAGTCGCTGAACACGCTGATGATCGATGTGAGCGGTAAAGTGAACGAAAAAGTGCTGCTGATGGAAGGCCCGGACGAGGTGCTGAAGGGCATTGGCCGGGTGGTCGAATCGGCGCAGTCGCAGGGGAATGATCTGCTCGTTCTGTCCAATACGGCCCGGGTCGAAGGCATTGCACCGTTCCGGATGGACTATGTGGCCAAGCACGCTGATCTGAAACCGCATGAACTGCGGAATGCGACCCAGTTCGATTACGCCCGCAAAGCTGAAGCCCTGCAACGCGATTGCACCGACGTGGAAAATAAACTGAAAGGGGCCGCGATTTACCTTCAGAACATGGGCAGCGACGCCCACGTCGAGTTCGTCACGCTGAACGACCAGAATGAAGGGGCCAATCACGCGTTTCTGAAATACCTCGGCAAAGTGATCAACGAGCACGTTTCGGTCGAAACCTACCGCCCGGGCAGCAATGCCTTGCTGAGCCAGCTCGATGCCATTCCGCATCATAACCGGTTTCTGGTGCCGTCGTCGGCCGCCGAACCGGCCGATCCGAAAGCCCTGCTGGTGAATCAGTTGTATGCCGAACATAGTCAGGCCATCCGCGAGATGCAGGAACTCGGTATTCGCATTACGAAAGCCAACAAAACGTTGCCGGTTCAATTGTTTATCAGTGCGCCCCGCGAAAACAAACCGGGTATTTACCGGGGCCTTTGCGTCTGTATTCTCGGGAGCGGTTCCAGTGCCAGCGGCCGGGCTACCAAACTGACGGCTTTCCTGACCGAAGACCCGCATATTGTCGCGTCGATGACCGAACTTTTCTATGATTATCAGACCGACGGAAAATTGAACACCCAGGAATTTATCCGCCAGATGATCTGATGAATACGTTCCTGCTGATCCGAAAATTGTGGCCGTTTGTGCGGAGCTACCGGGGGAGTCTGGTACTGGCTCTCCTGCTGACCACCGTCGGGGCTTTGCTCGCCCAGGTAACGCCCCTGGTGATGGAATATACGGTCAATACCGTGCAGGGTTTGTTGAAAAAACCGATTGATAAACAGGAGGTAAGCTGGGTGGTGGGCACGCTGGTTGCTATCCTGCTGACAAAGGAATTGCTGAGCTTGCTGGTGCAGCTGGGCCAGAAATTCCTGAGCGACCGCATCCGGTTTCACATGGCGGCCGACCTCTACGATTACACCATTCGCCGGATTGTTTCTTACCATCTGTCGTTCTTTGCGCTGGACCAGAACCAGACCGGGAAGCTCGAAAAACGGATCGACAAGGGAATCGAAAGCCTGACGAAAACCGTCAAGAACCTATTCGTGGATATTGTGCCGATGCTGGCGAATGCGGTTTTTGCGCTGATTCTGATTTACAACAAAAACATCGGCGTGGGGGTGGTGGCTACCCTGGTGCTGCCGGTTTATTTCTACATCAGCCGGGAACAGACGCACCGGCAGAAGCAGATTCGCCGGAATATTCAGGAAATCCGGGAGAACAAGGCCAATGCGCTGTTCGGCCTGCTGGAGTCGATTTTTGTCGTTAAATCATTCGTTCGGGAGGGATACGAACAAAACCGGCAGCACGACCTGAACCACCGGCTGGCCGAAAACGAAATCCGGCACCACCGCACCAATTACCTCTTCGACGGCCTGAAAAGCGTGGCCGAACAACTGGGCATCGTCCTGGTGTTTGTCGTTACGATTTATTTCGTGCTGAACCGTCAGATGACCGTCGGTGCCATTCTGCTGCACATCATGCTGTTCAATAATGTGTCGGCTCCGGTTCGGCATTTGCACCGGATTTATGACGAATACACCGAGGCCCTGGTATACGCCGAAGGCTTTTTCGATATGATCGAAAACAATACGTATCTGCTCCGGCGCGGTTCGCTGAAATCATCGGCCTGGGGCGGGTATTTTGAATTGCAGAACGTGGATTTTGTGTACCCGAATGGCAAGCAGGCGCTCCGCAACGTCAGCCTCGAACTCCATCCGGGTAAGGTCACGGCGCTGGTCGGGTTGTCGGGGGCCGGAAAGAGTTCGGCGCTGAACCTGCTGGCCGGTTTTTACGATCCAACACGGGGTAACGTACTGCTCGACGGGCAACTGCTGGCCGACTACGACAGTGAGTTTGTGCGGGAGAACGTCGGGCTGGTATTGCAGAAAAACCACATTTTTGCCGGAACGGTGGAAGAGAATATCCGCTACGGCAAACTCGACGCGCCGTTTGAAGAGGTGGTTGAAGCGGCCCGGCGGGCCAGTTTGCACGATCAGGTGATGCAGTTGCCCAACGGCTACCAGACCGAAGCCCGGGCGTTGTCGGGCGGACAGCAGCAGCGGATTGCCATTGCGCGGCTGTTTCTGAAAAATCCGCCGGTTTTGCTCCTCGACGAACCCACCGCCAGCCTTGACGCCATTACGACCGAGCAGATCAAGGACAGCCTGGATGCCATCAAGAAAAACCGGACGGTTTTGATTATTTCGCACAACATCAGCCAGATCATGGATGCCGACCACATTTACGTGATGCAGGAGGGGGAAATCATCGGACAGGGAACCCACGAGTCGTTGTACCGCGAAGGCGGTTTGTACCGCGACATCATCGATTCCAACGCCCGTTCGATGAACCTGACCCGCCTGGCGGCTACGGTTTTGGGATAAAACGAAGCAACAACAACCATGAACCAGTCGATACGCGGTTATACGCTGACCCAGTGGGTAGGAGCGGGCGGAATGGGAGAGGTCTACCAGGCTTTTCATGCGGACACCCAACGAACCGTCGCCATCAAACTGTTGAGCCGGGTCGAACAGGCCGAGCGGTTTCGGAACGAAGCCAGCGTGCAGGCATCGCTGCGGCATCCGCACATTGCGCTGGTCTACGAGTTTTTTGTGGAAAAAGGACTGTGGTGTCTGGTCCTGGAGTACATCGAAGGCCCGACCATCGAACAGTTTATTCAGAAAAATGGCCCACTGACCGAAGAATCGGCCTGGAAAGTGCTGGGGCAGATTGCGTCGGCGCTGGAATACCTGCACAGCCGTGGCATCGTTCACCGGGATCTGAAAGCGGGGAATATCAAAATAGCCCGGCATGGCAAAGCCAAACTGCTGGATTTTGGCCTGGCCCGGTTTGCGAATTCGCCGAAACTGACGCACCAGGGGTACCTGATCGGAACGGCCTCGTCGATGGCGCCGGAGCAGTTTTCGGGCCAGAGCAGTCCAGCTTCCGATTGCTGGGCGCTGGGCGTTCTTTTGTACGAAATGCTGACCGGCCAGTCGCCGTTCGGCGGGAGCACCCACAGCGAAATCAGCCGCCGAATACAGAGAGGGGACTATCTGGCCCCCCGCAAGCTGAATCCGAATCTATCAAAAGCCAGTGAGCGGCTGATCGACAAACTGCTGACGGTTTCCCCCGAACGCCGGTTGACCGCCAAACAGGTGATGGAAGCGCTGCGGCACCCGGCTTTGCTGGAAGCCACCGACTGGCTGGGGCCGGTGCTGAAGTGGTGGGACCGTGTGAAACCTTGAAGGAATAGCGGAAAAACCGTAGTTTTAAGGGCGCAATCTCCCAACGTATGTCAGCCCGGTTTTTCTTCTTTTGTATTTTTCTGCTCATTAGCCGGATTCCTGTTTCCGCTCAGAAAACGCCGGTATCGACATTTACGGTCGTACCGTTAGGCGTCAAAGGGGGAATTGACGAAAGCAATCTCTCGGCGTACCTGCTCGCTCCGGCGGGAACGACGAATTACATTTGCCTGGACGCGGGCACCCTACATGCCGGAATTGAAAAGGCGGTCCAAAACCGGGCGTTCACCGTTTCGTCGGAAACGGTGCTGAAGGAGTATATCAAAGCCTACCTGATCAGCCACCCTCACCTGGATCATCTGGCGGGTTTGATCATCAATTCGACGGATGATGCCAAAAAGCCGGTTTATGGCTCCGCCGGCTGCCTGGAGGTTCTCAAAAAACATTATTTCAACTGGCAAAGCTGGCCCAACATGGGCAGCGAGGGCGATCAGCCTGCGCTGAGTAAATACCGCTATACGGTTTTGGCCCCGGCCGCCGAGACCGTCATCGAATCGACCGAAATGAGCGTTCGGCTGTTTCCGCTGAGTCACGGCATGTCGTACCAGAGCGCGGCTTTCCTGATCAAAAGTGGCGGCAGTTACGTCCTGTACCTGGGCGACACGGGGCCGGATCTGATCGAAAAATCCCAAAACCTGACCAAACTCTGGCAGGCCATCCAGCCACTGGTGCAGTCAAAAGCGCTCAAGGCCATTTTTATGGAAGTGTCGTATCCCAATGAGCAGCCGGACAATCAGCTCTACGGCCATCTGACGCCCAACTGGCTGATGCACGAACTCAGGGCGCTGGGGAAGCGGACCGGCCCGGAAGCGCTGAACGGTTTTCCGGTGGTCATCACGCACATGAAACCGACCGGTACGAACGAAACCATCATAAAAAAACAGTTGCAGGAAGCGAACTCCGTCAACGTAACGTTAATTTTTCCGGAGCAGGGGAAACCTCTCCACTTTTAGGGTGGAAATCCGGGGGAGGCTCGATAAACAGATCCATTTCGATGAAGATTTTCTGCTTAGTTAACCAGAAACCCAACCTTAAAGGACCCATCCTGTTTTTGGCCGTGTTGACGCCATTGATATTGCTGGGGACTGTCGGTAAAGCACAAGATCCGCCAGCAAAACCGATGAAACCGGTTTCAATCATTCTGGATACCGATATGGGAGCCGATTATGATGATGCGGGCGCGTTGGCAACCTTGCATGCGTTGGAAGATCTTGGCGAGGCCAGAATCCTAGCGGTTGGCGCGTCCAATCAGTTGCCTTATTCCGTTCCGCTGATCGAGGTCATTAACCGGTATTACGGAAAACCGGCGATTCCGGTTGGGGCCGTCAAGGGCAAAGCCGCCACGATCGATACCTGGCATAAGGGGGAAAAATGGACCCACGAACTTCCGATTCACTATTTTCATGCCGTGCCGACCACCCGGGATGCCCCGGATGCGATAACCGTATTCCGCTCGGTCCTGGCCGCGCAACCCGATCAAAGTGTGGTGCTGGTTACGATTGGATTCTTTACGAATCTCGGCCATTTACTGGATTCGCCACCGGACAAATTCAGTCCCCTGACGGGCAAACAGCTGGTTCAGAAGAAAGTGGTTCGCGTGGTTTCGATGGCGGGGAAATTTCCGTCGGGGAAGGAGACAAACGTCATCGTGGACCCGGAAAACGCCCGGAAAGTATTCGCGGAATGGCCCGGCGAGATGGTCATCAGTGGCTACGAAATCGGTCGTTTTGTCCGCACCGGCGACCGGCTTATTCAGATGCCCGTAACCAAAAACCCGGTTAAGGATGCGTACGCCATGTCCATCGCGCAGGATAAGCTGGAGACCGATAATAGCCGGTATGAACCGGGCGGGAGGGCCAGCTATGATCAGACCGCCGTTCTGGCCGCCGTACGCACCCCGGAGACCTATTTTGGGTTGGAACGGGGAACGTTTGTCGTCCAGAACGATGGCAGCAATACGTGGCACCCGAACGCAACCGGAACGCACTGGCGATTGCTGGAAAAAACGAAACCGCAGGCGCTGGCGGGCGTCATCGAGGACTTGATGATGAAAGCGCCGGCCAGCAGGAATCCCTGATCCCGTCGCTTTATTCGCTGCGTAGACTTTTCACCGGATTGACCAGCGCAGCTTTGATGGTTTGAAAGCTGACGGTTGCCAGCGCTATCAGAATGGCCGCCAGCCCGACGCCGGTAAACACCCAGAGGCTGATCGGAATGCGTTCGCGGTAATTGCTCAGCCAGGTGGTCATTAACAGCCAGGCGAGCGGCATCGCAATCAGCAGGGAAATGAGCACCAGTTTGACGAAATCCCGCGACAGGACCACGATGATGTTCGGAATGCTGGCCCCCATCACCTTCCGGATCCCGATTTCTTTCGTCCGCTGCTCAATCACCATCCTGGCGACGGCAAACAGCCCCAGACAGGACAACAGAATGGCAACGCCCGACGCCAGGCTGCAAATCTGGGCCATTCGTTCTTCGTTCTGGTACCAGGCATCGACGTTTTCGTCCAGGTAAGTCGCAAGAAATTCCGACTGCGGAGCCACTTCCTGCCAGGCGGTTTTCAGTTTCTCCATTGCGCCCGCCAGGCTTTGCGGAGTAACCCGGACAAAAATGTAGTGGATCGTTTCCGAATTCGAAAGGTGCAGGGTGATGGGTTTGGCCTGGTCGGATAACGAATACAGCTGAAAATCCGGGATGACGCCAATAACCTGGGATTTGGTTCCTGTCGTATCGCCATCGTCGCCAAGCAGCAGGCCAACCGGGTTCTTTTCGCCCAGTAGTTTTGCCATGCTGGCCGTTATAATCACCCGGTTGACTGAATCCGTGGCATACAGCCGACTGAAGTCTCGGCCCGAAATGGGTTTGATATTCAGGGTTTTTAGGTAGTCATAGTCGATGAGGAGCCAGTCGGTTGAGACCTCTTTGCCCTTGTACGTATAGCCGATGGTTGTTCGGGAGCTGACGCGGTCCCGGCCCCGGCCAATGTTGACGCTGGTTCCGGTGATGGCCAGAACCGACGGATCGTTGGCCAGCTTATTCCGCAGGCGACCGAGTACCTGACGACCGTCCACCTGGTTACCCACCGGAATGCTGATTACCTGTTCCTTTTCAAAACCGAGGGGGCGGGAACGGAGATAATCGACCTGCTGGGCCGCGATAATCGTGCAGCAGGCCAGCAGGCAGGATAAGGTAAATTGTGTCACAATCAGCGAATTGCGCAGGATGCCCGGCCGCTTCAGCGAAACTTTCCCTTTCAGTACTTCCACGGTGTTGAACTTGGTCATCTGCCAGGCCGGATACCCCCCGGCGACCAGGGTGACAAGCCCGAACACGGCCAGAATCAGCGCCATAAAACCGGGTTTAAATACGGCTTCGAGCCGAAGCCGGGCGTCGAACGTTGCATTGAACTGGGGTAACAGCAGGTAGGCCAGGACTAATCCCAGTAAAAAACCGATCAGGCAGATCACGGTCGATTCGCCCCAGATCTGGACGAAAAGCTGATTTTTAAGCGCTCCGAGCGCCTTCCGGACGCCAACCTCGCGGGCACGGGTGAACGATCGGGCGATGCTGAGGTTGATGAAGTTGCTGCAGGCAATCAGCAAAATAAAGAACCCAATGCCCAGCAGGGTATACACCAGGGCAATGGGCACCCCCCGGCCGTTGCTGATCTCCCGGTCGAAATGGATATCGGCCAGTTTCTGCAACCGCACCGCAAAGACATCACCCCGCTGATCGGGCTGGGCACCTTTCTTGTTGAGTTCCTCCAGTGTGCCGGGAAAATACTTGGCGGCAAATGGTTTCAGGCGGTTTTCAAACGTAGCCTGATCGACCTGGGGCGATAGTTTGAGGTAAACCGGATAAAAGTAGGCATTCCAGTCGGTTTTGGCTTCCTGGTAATTGGGTGCCGTCTCGATCCGCACGAGGGCATCGTACTGAATGGTGGAGTTGTTGATGGGCGCATCGCCGATGACGCCCGTCACGACGTACTGCTTCTGGCTGCCGATACTTCCCACCAGTACGGTTTTGCCCATCGGGTCGGCCGCACCAAACAGCGTCTGGGCCATCGTCTCGTTGATGACGATGCTGCTCAGGTCCCGCAGCGCCAGCTCGCGGTTGCCTTTCAGGAGCGGAAACGAAAAGACCTTGAAAAAATCCGGGTTGGTATGGACCACCAGTTTGTCGAAATACTTCTGGTTGACTTCCACCAGGCTTTTCCGGCCGCTCATAATGCAGGTGGCCGCTTCGACTTCCGGGAAACTGGATTTAAGGGCGGGCAGAAACGGAAGCGGCACGGCCCCGTTGCGGGTCGTTTTGTCGGAGTGGTTGGCAAACAGATACGGCTGGAAAATCCGGTCGCCATCGGCGTGGAACGAATCGTAGGTCAGTTGCAGGTACGACGTCAGGAAGAGAAAAACGCAGATGCAGAACGCTACGGCCAGCCCAACCACATTGATGGCGGCATAGCCTTTGCTTTTCCAGAGGGTACGGAAGGCAATTTTCAGGTAATTACGAAGCATGTCGGGGTGCAGAAAAAAAGGTGGTTGTTCGTGGGTTACGGGGTATCGATGAGCGGTTTTTGAAACCGGACCGGTTGCGGTTTTCGTCAGGCTGGTTGCTTTTCGTTTCAGAAAATACGGTCGGCAGAATTTGATCACCTCCAGCGCGTAAAACCGCCGGGCTTGGGCAATTCCGACCGTATCGACCTGATCGGCAAACTGTTCGTGCAGATCCCCCAGCAGTTCTTCCAGCAGGCAGGGCGGACAGAACCACTTCAGCAGGCGGTCGGCCCAGGGCGGAGGAACCGGCGGTCTGGTCGGCTGGGAGGAAGGCGGCTTTTTCATGGTCTACGATAGGGCAGGGTTTGGAATGGCTTCCCAGAGTTCGTTGCGGACCTGGCGCATTTCGTGGAGGGTTTGTTTACCGGATGCGGTAATTTGGAACAGGCGTTTCCGTCGCCCTCCCCGGGCCGCCGTAGCGCCCCCCAGTTCCGAGCGGACGAAGCCTTTCTCCTCCAGCCGGTAGAGTGCAATATGCACTCCGCTGAGACTGATGGTGCGGTCGGTGCGGTTTTTCAGTTCTGCCGCAATCGTAACGCCGTAGGCACCGCCCTCCAGCACGGCCACCGTCAGTAATACCAGTTCTTCAAATTCACCTAAATACGGTCTTCCCATTCCCTGAGTTATTTGCTTATTATTTGCTAAACAAATGCCTTGCCAAAGTACAGCGACCGCCTTTGGGAGGCCGCCAGGGCAGTTTTCAGGAGGTTGGGCGGGATGGATTGTCCAGAAACGGACAACCGGTTGTACCATTCTGGACAGTTGAAAACGGGAGTGCGGGGGAGAAAGATTGCCTATCGTTTAGCGGATACTTTGTTCCGTCAGGAACGATTTCATGATTGGGAAAGGGGTTGGCTGGCGCGGATCGGACGACGTTATAAAACGATTCCATCCGGATGCTGGGCGATTTCCGGAACCGGTTTTTCCGCCGGTAGCGTTTGGGGACGACTATCCTGAAGCCGGGCAATTTCGATCAGTTCGCCCTCGTTGAATCGCTTTTTGGTCAGAAAACCGGCTAACGAATGCACCGAATCGTCCAGCGCGCGGAGAATGGATGGGCGGTTGAGGGAAACCGGCTGCGGTTTTTGATGATTTCGTTTGACGTAATAGTGGCTCTGGCAAGCAAAATAACCGTCGAACCGATCGTCACGTTGCCGATGCGCCGGTGGCGTGCTGTGCAACCGGCAACGGGTGTGTTTGAGGAGTTGCAGCCTGCCATCGTACAAAACCTGGTAATACACCCGGTTTCGGCGGGCTTTCAGGCTGACAAAACGGGTTCCATTCAGGGTGAACGCAGCCGGTAAAACCGGGTGTTCCAGCGGACTGTTTTCAAACCGGCTCAGTAAGCGGTTCGTTGTCAGGTCATACGCGAGCTGGCAGGAAATACGCTGATTGGTATAATCCAGTTCCAGGGTGCCGTTCTGCCAAACCGGGTACGAAAAATAGGGGCTGCCCAGGTAAGCGACCGGTGAGGAAATACCCGAATTGAAATCGGGGCGGTTCTGGAGAAAAGAGCCTGCCTGCGCCCTCTCCTGACAAACCGTAATAAGGCGGCCCTGGTCGTCGCGGGAAACGACACATTGGCTATAGCCAACGAATTGTGTCAGGAGCAATAAGCCGGTCGTCATCAGGCTGTGACGGCCGGCCTTCGGTTTCAACATGTCATCCATAGTTGTTGTTTTTAACCCGACGAAAAACGGTAAACCAAGGTAATGCTTTGCCAATCAGTGAGCTATCCCGCAGGTCAGGGGATTTTTGGTCTTGCTAAAGAAGCTGAACATATTGGGGTGAATCGGGTTTATCCACCAATTAAAAACTACTGGCAGGCTTTAAAAAGCCGCAGCGGTTGCAAACTAAACAAATCATGTCATGGCACGAGGGGATAAATCGGCTTATACCGACAAGCAGAAACGGCAAGCCGAACACATTGAGGAAAGTTACGAAGACCGGGGTGTATCTACCGAAGAAGCGGAGCGCCGGGCCTGGGCGACCGTGAACAAAACGTCGGGTGGGGGAAAGAAAAGTGGGTCAGGACGCGGGAAACCCGAAAACCGGGAGCCTGAGCAGAAGGGTGGCCAGAAGGGGGGAGCAGCCTCAGCTTCACGGAGTGCAGAAGAACGATCCGCTTCCGCCAAAAAAGCAGCCGCTACCCGGAAGAAAAACGCAGCGCAATAGTGGGGGATGGGCTGGATACTAGATGCTGGATACTAGATACTGGATGGCTGATTGACGCTGGTTTGAGTTGTTGTCAGGTAATCGTTTACTTGCACCCTTTTATCCATCCAGTATCCAGTCCATCCAGCATCCAGTCCATCTAGTATCCAGCATCCAGGCCATTTAGTATCCAGCATCCCGCCCATCCAGCAGGGGCAGCCGCACGGTAAACAGGGCCTCCGATTCCTCGACAACGGGTTGCGGGAGTTTTAGCATCTGGTATTTGGCAACGATGTTGGTCAGGCCGACGCCATTGGACATGATGTGGGTCACTTTGCGTTGTAACGTATTCTGAACGACCAGGCGGTGCTGTTCATCAATCCCGATCTGGATCGTGAGCGGCTTCCGGGGCGCCACCACATTGTGTTTGACGGCATTTTCGATCAGCAATTGCAGCGTCAGCGGGGGCAACTGGCAGTTCAGGTAACGATCATCGACCGCAATCGTCAGGTTTAACCCGGTCCCGTAGCGGGTTTGCAGCAAATGGTAATACGAATCGATAAACCGCAACTCCGTTTCCATGGTGGTCAACTGCTGTTCGTTAGCCCGCAGGACGTACCGGTAGACGCCACTTAGCTTGTCTACAAACTGTTCGGCCTGTTTCGGGTCTTCGCTAATCAGCGAGGAGAGTGAATTGAGGGAGTTGAACAGAAAGTGCGGATTAACCTGCTGTTTGAGCACGTCGAGCTGGCTTTGCAGGTTGGCCACCCGCAGCTTTTCCCGTTCCTGTTCCGAGTGTTCCAGTTGCTGCTGGTAAAGCGCTAAATCCTGCCGGTGAAAGAGGAGTTCGTAAACCGTCAGGAAGAAGGTGGTGATCAAAGACGCATGAATAATCTCCAGGCCCAGAGCATTCAGGGTGAAAACCGTATTGCCGAAAGAAAGATGAAACGAACTGCTTAACGGACGGGCATCGGTCAGGAGATCCGGAATGGCCCGGTAGCGGATGGCATCCACCAGCAGCGCAAACGCGGTATTGGCACTAATACAGAGCACGGACGTGATGACGAGCCGTCGGGCCGTCTTCATCCGTTCGCGCAGCGCCGTCCGGAAGTAGGTGATCACCACCCGGTTCAGATGCCAGGTCAGCGCAACGGAAGCAATATCAAGAACAATCAGGGTCCAGGTCGCGCCCGTGAAAGGTTGCTGAAATACGCCATCGATCATCAAGGACAGTCCACTCAGAATACTGATACCAACGGCGCGTAACCAGATGTCTTTGAGCGAATAGCTGTTCATCGAATGGAAACGCCCCGGTTTTAAATGGCCTGTTTGAGTCACGGTTTGGGTCGCAGAGAATGAACGGTGAAATTAAGCAAATACCAGCGCAAATGCTGGTAACTGACTCGGGAAAATCCCTGATTTCTTTGACCTATGAAGATCCCGGTGCCCGGCAGGAAGCCCATGCCGACTGGCTGTATTCGACCGTCAACACCTACGGCAAAGCCGTGGATATTGTCTTTGAATCGAAAATGAAAGAACTGGCCGTGTTGCGGTTGCGCGGTAACCGGTTCACCGCCCGCCCGTGATCCCAGCGTCCAGAGCGGTTTCGGCGGGCAGGTACACCATAAAGGTGCTGCCTTTGCCGGGCTGACTGCGTACGGTCAGGTAGCCCTGGTGGTTATCGGTGACTTTTTTGCAAATGGCCAGGCCCATTCCGGTCCCTTCGTACTGGCTGTGGCCGTGCAATCGTTGAAATAACCGGAAAATACGATCCTCAAATTTCTGCTCGAAACCAATGCCGTTATCCGAAATTGAGACAAAAACATACTGTGGAGCGGCATGCCGGATGGTTACGGGCAACTGGTGGGGCAACAGCACCGAAGTGGTGATTTGAATCTGGGGCGGCTGGTCGGTTTTCGAGAACTTGATGGCGTTGGATAAGAGATTCTGGAATAGTTGCCGCATTTGCAGCGGATCGCCCTGAATGGCCGGCAGTGCCTGCGCCGTTATGGACGCCCGTTTCTCCTGGATACTGGTTTCGAGGTCGGTCAGCACTTCGGCGAGAATCTGATTCAGGTCCAGGGGCTCAAACGGCTGTTTCTGCGTCGAAAGCCGGGAGTAGGAGAGCAGGTCTTTGACCAGCACCTTCATGCGTCCGGCGGCTGCCTGCATCCGGGTAATAATGTCTACTCCGGCGTTATCGAGCTTCGCTGCGTGCTGGTTCACCAGAATTTCGCCGAAAGCCTGAATTTTTCGCAGCGGTTCCTGCAAATCGTGGGAAGCCACGTAGGCAAACTGACTCAATTCCGCATTGCTGCGGTTAAGTTCGTTGACGGTAGCCTGCAAATCCCGCTGCGATTGTTCGAGTTTGGCTTTGGCCTGGGCCAATTCTTCTTTTTCCTGCAAGGTTTGACCCATCACCTTTTGGGCGTGAATATCCACGACGAAACCCGTCCAGGCCGCTATTTTACTCGGCTCATTCGGCACCGGAGAGACCGAAAACAGGTGCCATTGGTAATCCTGCGTCATTTGCTTCCGCAACCGGCACTCATAATGAAAAGGCTGCGCATCGGCGGCCTGCTGGTTCCAGTGTTTCCAGAAATCCGGGTAATCGTCCGGGTGCATGACTTTCGACCACCGGGTCTGGTTGAGGGCCTGAATGGAATGGCCCGTAAAGGCCGTGACCCAGGCGTTGGCGTACAGCAGCTGCCCAGCCTGATTGGCGGTGAAAATCATCAGCGGCAAGGAGTCCGTGACGCGTTTGTAATGCTGCTCGCTATCCTGCAACCGACCAGCCAACTCCTGCAACTGCTCATTTTTTCGTTTGATCTCGTCGTAGGGCGATAATGGCTGGTCCGAACTGAACTGGGACCGCCAGAGCGCGATGCGTTCCGCACTGATTTTCCGGGCTATGGGAAGGCTGAAATAAAGCGAAATCCGGCTGCCGTTGCCCGTACTGGTGATTTCCAGTTTCTCGACCAGTCGCTGGGCATACAGCAGGGCCTGATTGAGCGGATTGGCAACCGGCAGGTTTTCGTCTTCAATGGAGGCTACCAGATACTGCCTTTTAGGCGTTGCGATGGCACTGAGCGTGAGCACGGCGCTGGTACCCTGTTCGATGGCATACCGGGCCACCTCCGAAACCGCCGTGGCGAAGGTGGTCTGAGTCGCGAGCGACAGGCTTGCCAGTTCGCCCAGTTTCATGGTCCGTTTGTGGGCCAGTATCAGGTCCATCTCGTTGTCGAGCGATACTTTAGCAAGTTCCTCCATGGTTTAAATCCGCCCGATAAATACCGAAGTGTCGTCCGTCTGACGGGCATAATCTTTATACAACGCAGCCGCCAGAATTGTTAGATCATACCGGTGAATCTGCGGATATTTTGAATGATCCCAGCGGGATTGCAAACCGTCTGAGCCCATGATCAGTAACTGGCCCCGCTCCAGGGGCAGCAGGTGGTTGTGCATGGTGCCCGGAAGGTTCATGCCCACAATGCCGTTATAGGACAGCAGGTTTTTAGCCGTTACCGGTCCAGCAATTCGGGTTACAATGTTACCGACCCCGCACCAGTGCCATTGCTGGCTCTGGCTATCATACACAACGACTGAGCCAACCAGCCCCCGGGTTTTATTGACCGACTGGTGCATGTGCCGTACAATGTCGACCGGGCTGTGGTACGGACAAATCCGAAAGGCTTTGATGGCTTCCTGGACGGCCCGATTGGCTTCAGGACCGTGCCCCAGCCCGTCGCCCAGAAAAAGCTTGATGTGCTCGGACGTTCGTTTTACGTAACAACCGTCTCCGCAGACAACTTCGCCGGGTTTGGGAACCAGTATCGAACGAAAGGTAAAACCGCCCGTCGGTGGTTCGTCCGGTACCGGATTTTTAAAGATTCGGGCCAGGAGAATGGTTCCCCAGCCTTTCGTGGAATACAACTGGAATTGGTCAGACAGCCGTTTAATGGCTCCCAGCCCGCTGCCCAAGGTCCCGGCGGTCGAGATACCGTCCTGCATCATGCGGTTCGGATCGGCGATGCCCGGACCGTTATCGATACTGATAATTTCCAGGCCAGCGTTGTTGGAGGTAATAAAATGGCGGACGAGAATTTCTCCCCCCCCGCCGTGTTTGACCAGATTCGAAGCAATTTCAGCGACAATCAAATCAATTTCGCCGATGCGCTGGGGCTTAAACCCCACCTGATTAGCCAACTGATTGATGCCTTTTTTGGCAATCGACAGATAACTCCGATCCGTAGCCAGAAACCGCACATGCGGGGAATTATCCATTTTTCCACTTTAAAATGATGACGGTCGTCCCCTGGCCGGGTGTACTCCGGATGCTAAATTCGTTGACGAGACGTTTAGCTCCCGGCAATCCCAGCCCCAGGCTTTTTCCGGTTGAATAACCGTCCTGCATGGCCAGATTGATGTCGGCAATCCCCGGCCCTTTGTCGGTAAACGTAAGCCGTACGCCCGAATCCCGTCCTTTACTGACGACTTCAATGCAGGTATCGCCCCCGCCCCCGTAGCGCAGCATATTGCGAACCAGTTCGCTGGCAGCCGTAATGAGCTTGGTCTGGTTGACAATGCCCATTCCGATTTTGACGGCCACTTCCTTGACGCGATTGCGAAAGGGAACCACATCCTGTTCCCGCGTGATGGACATGCTTTCCTTATTCAGTATCGTCAGCATCGTCGTCCGCCATTTCGGTGCTTAGATCCAGCTTGGTGTGCAGCAGTGCCATCCCACGCTCAACGTCGAGGGCCGTATGCACGCCTTTCAAAGATAAGCCAAGCTCAATCAGCGTAATGGCTACCGCGGGTTGCATGCCGACCACCACGGTTTCGGCATCCAGAACGCGGGTCATGCTGGCGATATTGCCCAGAATCCGGCCCATAAACGAATCGACAATGGTAACCGCCGAAATATCGATCAATACGCCCCGGGCACCGGTCTGGTGAACTTTCTGCACCAGATCCGATTCGAGGTTCATAGCGAGCCGGTCGTATAAGTCAATCTGAATGGTAACCAGCAGGAACGGTCCCATTCGCAGGATTGGTATTTTATCCATAGTTTGTTAGAGGGCCCTTTTTTCGACATCCATCCGCTTAACAACCATGCGGTTCATTGAAAAAGCGTATTTCAGGGCACTGGCTAATGTCGCCTTGGTGATGATGTTGGACAAATCGATGCCCAGGTGAACCACCGTTTGGGCAATTTCGGGGCGAATCCCACTGATAATGCATTCGGCCCCCATGAGCCGGGTCGCGCTAACGGTTTTGATCAGGTGCTGGGCCACCAGTGAGTCAACGGCGGGAACGCCGGAGATATCCAGAATGGCGATGCTGCTGCCGGTATCGACGATTTTCTGCAGCAGGTTTTCCATCACCACCTGGGTCCGTGAACTATCCAGGGTCCCGATGATCGGCAGGGCCAGGATGCCCTCCCAAATCTGAATAACCGGGGTGGAAATATCGCTGATTTCCTCGGTTTGGCGCAGAATCACTTCTTCCCGCCCCTTGATAAAGGTTTCGAACGTAATAACGCCCAGGCTGTCGAGCAACCGGTTTATTTTCTGACTCTCCTCAAAAAGCACCGTCGTGTCATCCGTTGCCTGCCGAAGCAGGTCGATGATGGCCTCCTTCAGACTGAAAATGTATAAGCCCGTTTCGCGGGGTGAGAACCCCTGCCGGGCGCGGGAAATCGAAATGCCGGAAAGGATTTCGTATACCTCGTCAAACTGCGTGGAATCAACCTGATTAAGGTTGTCCTCGGTCAGTGTGTTGGCCAGCGCATTTACTAACTCCTCGGACTGAGCCCGGAGGTCATCGTTGGTCATTAGGTCGTCGCGCAGGCTTTCATTGACCAGTTGTTTCTGAATCCATAAATCAAGCAGTCGCGCTTTGTTTGATTTGATCAACGAGATGACGCTAGTATGAGCCATAAAAAGAATAAGGTGAAATAGATACCTGCAATATTAGCGGAATATTTTAAATGCCCATTTTACTTACCATTTGGTGGGTTGAAAATAACGCTTCAGGGTAGTCTGCCTGGCAGCAGGTCGCCCGGGTTCCGGCCTGAGATCCAACCCAGGGCTACGCAACGACCAAAAGAAAGGGGGATGGGCTACACACTTGGCGCACTCTCCGGAATCGCAATCCGAAGGGTAGAAAACACCAGATCCCGAACCTGCTCATCAGAAAGCAGCCGGGCCACCGCCGACGATACGTTCAGCTGCTGACAAAACAGGAGAGCTTCGTTGCCGTGCATTCGGTCATTGGCAATGATCGTGTACGTTGAGCCCGGAAGCATGGCCGCCAGATGCGCGCCGGAGATAATCAGCATGAGGACATCAGGAAAAAGAAAGCCGGTTAGCGTGTAACCGGCTCGATCTGTTCATAGCACTAGCAAAAATCAGGCCGCGGCCCGCACCGGTTGCGGGGGTTGCAGCCGGCGAATATGCTCTTCTTTCAGGACAATTACCTCACGCTGCGGTTTGCCGCTATTGATCGAGTCGACCAGCGCATCCAGCAGGCGAATGGCCCATTCCGGAATAAATTTACCGTCTACTTCCACGAATACCTTCGGAAACGTATACAGCGCCCGTCCGAGTCCAAACTGAACGGCGGCCCGTTTCATGGCGTCAGAAATACCGCCTTTGACGGGTTCGATCGCCGTCCGCCCGGCGCCATCGGTTTTACTGACTTTTTCCCCGGAAGGGAGCGTTACCGTGATGGTACACAGAAAACCGCCGTCAATCTCTTTGATTTCGTTGCTCCAGCTGGCCCAGCCGAACTGTTCGTCGAAGCGTTCCATGACGCAGCGATTGGTGATGTAGGGAACGACGATCAGCTTGGCCGGTTTGCCGTTTTTAGCGTCAATCTGCTGTTGAACCCGCCACTCAATTTCTTCGGGCCGCAGGGGAGCGGTCAGTTTATTGATGTCCATGTATGAGTTGTTTTTCATAAAACAACGGCGGGCGAAAAAACGATCCCGGCGGACTGCGAAATTTTGCCGGCTGACGGAGAGCTCCGGCACCGGAAAACCGCTATTTCATCGACACCGTCAATTCGGTGATGGCCGGAATATTGGAAGGGCTTTTTCCGCTGATAAAAAGTTTTTGCCCATTGGAAAACAGGTTGCCGTAGCCCGGAACGTTCTCCAGTTTAAGGGGCGCATCGGCCCAGGTGTCTTTGACAAGGTCATAGACATAAACCGATTGGTTTTGCAGCAGAAACAAATAATCGCCCAGGACGGCCGAAAAGACGCTCTGGTAACTGCTTGAAACCTCGAAGGGAAGGTCCTTCAGGGGCGTCCAGGTGTTGGTAGCGGTTGAGAAATAAGCCATTTTCTGTTTAGCACCCTGCCCGCCCAGGGCGTATATCCGTTCTTTATACGTGACTAATTCCGTGCTGGTGGTTGCGTAGAGGTAATTCGGAACCGTAAACCATTTGTCCTGGCTGATGCTGTAATATTTGAAGAGGGTACTGGGCGTACGGCCACCCAGAAAATAAAGGTTGCCGCTATAATAGGTGACGCCGGCTTCTCCCGCATTATCTTTTGCCGTTGCCGGATAATTTATGGTTTGCCAGGTGTTTGAAGAGGCAACGTATTTGGTGGCATCGTTGGCGATAAAAAAGATATTGGTGCCATCCGACACCAGTTTGCTGGAGTAGCCGCACCCACAGACATTACTTGATTTGGCAAGGGCCGAGGAAAAGGTATTGCTGCCCAGGTCATAGCGAACAAAGAACTGCGGTTTAGCGGTATTGGAATAATTGCCAAAATAGATCGCATTCCCGACCAGAACAGACTGAATAGGGTAAGCACCGGCATTGAAGGTGCTTAGGGGCATGCTCAGTTGCTTTGCCGTCAGCACGACATCATTAACGTTCTTTTCGGGCGTTGCGGTCCCTTCTTCGTTCTTTTTACAGCTTCCCGCCAGAACGAGTAAAATGCAGAAATACAGGGGCTTCATAGTCTTATGGTAGTAAGGTTAATGTGCTTTTGCTACCTGAAAGTAAGCGATGCGAGAAGGCGGTTTTAGCGTAGAAGTACGGGTTTTAGCGTCCGGCACGGTCCCGGTCAGGAACCGGCGATTCCTAAAAACAAGCCCCGGCAAAAATTGCCGGGGTTGTCATGCGAAACGTGTATGATGCTGGCGAACTGAAAAACGCCAGCACCCAGTAAGACGTAGGGTATTTTTGAAAGTCACCATTTTCTTGAAAAAAATAACTTTAAGTTTTCGGAGATCATTGGAATAGGCGACAGAGATCAACAAAACCCTCTTTCCGAAACACGTTCCCCCATCGCTAGCCGCTTGATCGATTAAAAGGACTAAAGAAGGCTCGCGGGTGATGGCGTGTCATATCGTACTTTGTTTATAAAGTGATCTTCGCCATGAACAATGGGTTGCTGGCTGTAGTTACCCTTATAGAAGCTGATATCAGTTCCATTTTCAGCTATTTTTCGCCTGGATGCCTAATTGGGAAAATTCTCTGGACGGACCGCTCCTGCCGGACGTAGAGATCAGATTTTGCCCAAGGTAATGATGACATCCTCCTCCACTGTAGAGTCGAATTCTCTGATCCGGCTAGCTACCTACCTGGCTACCCGGCGCGAAGCCCTGTTCATAAATTGGCAGATGGCTTGCAAGGTAGAGCCCGCCCTGAAAGGAGTTGCCCGCTTAAGCCGCCAGGAGTTTACCAGTAACGTCCCTTTGATGCTCACAATGCTTGAGCAGCGGCTACTAGGCCAGGATCAGGAAGTACAGGTCAGCCTGTTAGCCGCTGATCATGGTCTCCATCGCTGGCAAAAAGGCTATACCCTGGCTGAACTGTCGATGGAGATGCAGTATCTGGGGCGTCTGTTACTGGAGGAACTACGGGTGTTCTGGCAACTTTATCCCTCGACCGATTCCCGGCTTATGACCAGCGTCTATGAACACTTCGCGGCTTTCAATAACCAGATTAGTACCGGCAGTGTCGGCCAGTATGCCGAATTACACCGTATAGCGGCTTCCAGCCGGGTCGAAGCCCTGGAGAAAGCCCTGGCCGAATTAAATGAGGCCAGCCTGCAGCGCAATGAGTTACTGCGCCATTCCTCGCATGACCTGCGGGGCGGTTTCGGAGCCATCGAGGGAGCGGCTTCCTTGCTGGAGATGGGCATTGAGTCCGAACAGGAGCGTAAACAGATGCTGGAGATGCTGTTGCGTAACCTGACCAATTGCCGGTTACTGGTCACTCAGTTGATGGATTTAGCCCGGCTGGAAGCCGGTCAGGAATCGCTCAACATCCAGCCTGTGGATGCAGGCCTGTTGCTAACAAATCTGGTGGTGGGCTATCAGCCCCTGGCTAATAAGAACGGTCTTTTACTCAAAGCGGACGGCCCGGCCAGCCTGGTGGTCGAGTGTGATCCGGTTCACCTTCAGCGAATTATCCAAAATCTGGTGCTCAATGCCCTCAAGTATACGCCCACAGGCTGGGTAGCGGTTTTCTGGACTCGGGAGAATGAAGATTACTGGCTCGTCAGTATACAGGATTCCGGGCCGGGCCTGCCGACGAAGGCCGGGTGGTGTGCTCAAACCGTAGGGCCCACCGCGCACGTGTCCGGTTTGTGTTCTCCCCACAAAGGGGAAGGCCTTGGGTTGTCCATCGTTAAGGGGTTGTGTGAGCTCCTGCGGGCGAATCTGGAGATCGAAAGCAAGCCGGGGGAAGGGACTCTGTTTCGGATCCGGCTCGCCATTCGCTGGCAACCCTAACGGGCTTATGCCGTTCGGTTTTTTCCTTCCATCCGGCTCGGCCAGAGGGCATACTGTCCTGTTCTCAAGTGGAACTGCCCCTTCTGGCGGGGCACAACGCTGCGAACCGTATGGAGAGTTTGGGATTTTGTTTACTTTTGAGCCATTCCTATTCCTTAAAATACAACCATGGCTCAACAACGTACCGGTCGCTTTTTATTGTTGTTTTTTCGTTGCCTCTTTTGCGGCTCCCTCCTGCTTCCCCTTCAAAACGTATCGGCCCAGGATAAAGCCGTCCAGCTTTTTGCCCATCGCGGGGGGGCTCATGAACAGGATGAAAATACCCTTCAGGCGTTTCGAAATAGTTATGAAAAAGGCCTGCGGGGCTTTGAAACTGACGTCCGGATCAGTAAAGACGGGCAGTTAATTGTTTCGCACGATGCTTCGCTGGACCGAATGACCACAAGCCAGGGCATTGTGGAAGAAATGAATGCCGCAGACTTGCGGAAAGTGAAAACGAAGAAAGGAAATCCGCTGCTGTTTCTGGATGATTTGCTGGCTTATTTCGCCGATAAACCGGGGGTGTATCTGGAGTTTGAAATGAAAACGACTCCCAAAGCGTATCCCCAGGAATTGCTCGAAAAATACTGCGATCAGGTGTATAAAGCCGTTATGGCCAAAAAACCGCAGGGGTCTACCTATTTATTGACCTCCTTCGACAAGCGGCCCCTGCAATATCTCAAAACCAGGTACCCCGATGTCGATTTGCTGTTTATCACGTCATCCCCACTAACCAAGGAAGTTTTGCAGGAAACCCTGGATCTGGGGGTGAAACGAATCGGCTGTAACCTGAGCGGAACGAGCCGGAAAAATGTAAAAGATGCGCAGGCTGCCGGTATTCTGGTCAGTTGCTGGCCGGGCCATACCGTCCAGGATTTCCAGTTGGGGGTGGCCCTGGGCTGTGATTACCTCTGTTCCGACATTCCGGTAGAAGTATTGACCTTTATGCGCACCAAAATGCCCTGGGTGAAAATCAAGTAACCGGTTTTTGTCTGTTTAGCGGCAATGACGTCGCTAAACAGACAAAGGAGAATAGAGAAGAAATGCAAAATGCTATTGAGTGCAGTTACTTCCCAATACAGAACTTACTGAAAATCGTAGCCAGCAGATCGTCCGTGGTGATTTCGCCGGTCAATTCGCCGAGGTGACGGAGGGCGTCGCGGAGGTCGATGGCGAGCCAGTCCTGCGTGGTTCCGGCATCGAGACCGTCCAGAACGCGGGCCAGGGCGGCATCGGTTTGGGTGAGGTGTTCGTAATGGCGCAGGTTCGTTACGACCGTACAGCCCGGAACGGTATTCGCCTTGACAAAACCGGTCAGTCGCTGGGTCATTTCGGTCAGATTTTTACCCGTATTGGCCTGAATAGGGACCAGATTTTCCCCAAACGTACGTTGCCATTCGTTCAGTTTTTCGGCAGATAGCTTGTCCATCTTGTTGGCAACCAGCACATACGGGACGCTTCGCTGCTTCAGGTCCGCTTCCACGGCCGAAATCTCGGCCGGCGTCGCTTCCGCTACATCGAACAGATACACAATGATGGCGGCTTTGTCGAGTTGCTGGCGGGTGCGTTCAACGCCGATGGCTTCGATGGTATCGGTGGCTTCGCGCAAACCGGCGGTATCAATCAACCGAAACCGTATTCCATCGATGAACAATTCATCTTCGATCACATCGCGGGTGGTGCCGGGAATGTCGGAAACGATGGCTTTCTCTTCGTTCAGCAAAGCGTTTAACAAGGTCGATTTACCGGCATTGGGCTTTCCGGCCAAAACCGTTGCCACGCCCTGTTTGATGGCATTGCCAACCGCGAACGATTCGATCAACGGGCGCAAGACGCGCTGAATCGACCAGACCAGCCGCCGAAGATCGTCGCGCTGGGCAAATTCGACATCTTCTTCCCCGAAATCCAGTTCCAGTTCGATCAGGGCGGCAAACTCGATCAACTGTTGCCGCAGCGCTTTGAGCTGTTTGGAAAAACCGCCCCGGAGCTGGGTCAGGGCCGCCCGGTGAGTAGCCTCCGAGTCGGCGGCAATCAGGTCGGCCACGGCTTCGGCCTGCACCAGGTCAAACTGGCCGTTCAGAAAAGCCCGCTGCGTAAACTCGCCCGGCTGGGCCATGCGTACCCCTTCTTTCAGCAACAGCCGCAGAATCTGCCGGATCACGTAATCCGAACCGTGGCACGAAATTTCGACCACATCTTCTTTCGTAAACGAAGCCGGACTGCGGAAAAGGGAGACGAGAACCTCGTCAATGATGGTATTTTGTGCATCCCGAATAGTGCCGAAATGCACGGTATGCGACGCCTGCCGGCTCAGATCTTTTCCCCGGAAAAGCCGGTTGGTGATCTCGATCGCGTGGTCTCCCGAAACGCGGATGACCGCAATGGCCCCAATGCCCGGTGCCGTGGCCAAAGCCGCAATCGGCTCCTGTTGTAGAATCTCCATGAATAACTCTGATGCTCTCTGATTAACTCTGTGTAACAGTTTGTTATAAATCAGAGGTTGTATTTCAATAATTTGGGGAAAATAGGTAAGGTGTTGGCCAGCCCCACCAGCCGTTTTTCCAGTGCGACCGCCGGAACCCCGAGCAGGTCGGCCAGCTCATCGCCGAGGAGGAAACGCATTTGGGCCGCCGGGAGGTTCCGCAGGGCCGGGGGCGACATTGTTTCGAGGGCCGCCAGCAACGACCGGGTCAGGCCCATTCCCTGCTCCGAGGGCCGGAATTGCCGCCGGACAATCGCGCGTTCGAGGTGAAAGGCTTCGCGCCGGTTTTGGGGGAGTAGCTCTTCCGAAACGCCCAGCAGATAACCGGTAACATTGATCAGGTGCAAATACGCATCTTCTTCCTCGTCCGTCATCAAAACCGCCCCTTTGCGCAGCCCCCGGATTACAATGTACGAAAAAGCCAGGTTGGTGGCGGCCATGTCCTCCTGGTTGATGGGGTATCCCCAGTCCATCTGCCATTGGCTACTCTGGAGCGTGAACCACCGAACGGCGGCATGAAGCAGCCGGATTTTCAGGGTGTGCGCAACGGCTTTTCCGTTTTCCCAATTACGCGGTTTCATGATCCGGAAAAACCAGGCCCCGGTTTCTTCCAGACGTTTGCGGGTGTCGTTATGAATGCGTTGCGATTGCCAGAGCACCCGCGCACCGTCGGCACCGGCGTAGCAATACGGCAAGGAATAGCAGCCCAGTACCAACTCCACGGCCACTTCATTTTTGGAGAAAAACCGCATGGCGGTTTCCATCCGGCGGTAATCCAGCCAGGTGGGTAACCGGACCTGGGTTTCCACAAAATCCCGCACGGACGGGTGTTGGTCGGTAGCGTTTAAGTCGTCGGGGTTTGCCAGCCAGCGCATCAGTAAACCGATTTTTTCGCGCCCGCCTTCGGCGGCCACAGCCGCCAAAACCGCATCGGCCGCCGGATCGCCCTGTTGTCGGGAGCGGTCGAGCAGGTCTTCGGAAAAAATACGGTTGAGCGTGACGGTTTTCATCGGAAATCCACGAACGTTGGCCTGAAACTACGGGCCTTATAAGGTGTCTCGTTGCACCGAATCAACGGATCCGGGCGGAAGTTGTTGCGTTGGCGGGCTTTGGGGCGTCGGTTGATTGGGGAGATACCGTTGGCCGGGAACCCCGTACTTGTACGGCGGGTCAACAATTTCCACCCCCGTCACAAAATACTTCGTTTCCCCGTTCCAGGGTAATTTGACCAGTTTCTCCTCGTAATGCAGGGTTACGCGCTGCCCGGTTTTGACGGCCTGATTGATCTGCCGGGCCACCGAATCGTCTTTCACCGAGAAATCGAAAAACTGTGGGGTCAGCGAACCGGTTTCGCCCGAAAAACCGCCAACGTTCAGAACACCTTCCCAGGTTTTGAAAACATAACCGCGCCGGCTGTATTTGGAAATGGTGCCCGCCCGTTCACCATCGCTGTAACTCCAGGCGGTCAGGTAATAAAAAATACCGAAAACGATCAGAAGAAAAACAAGCAGAAACAGAATACGTCGCATGGGCCGGGGTGGTTTGGTGAGTTCGCTATACAAATGAACGCGTTATCGGAGGGAATTGCAACCGTTCCCTATTTGGAACGAATGGCGATCACCGGATCCAGCCGGGCCGCAACGAGCGCGGGCAGAATGCCGGAAACCGTACCGATAATGCTCGAAACACCGATACCCAGCAAAATGTTGGCGGGCGACAGAATGATTTCCAGACTGCCCAGCTTCATGAACGACAGCAGGTAGACCAGTAAAATGCCGACTCCTCCGCCGATCAGACTCAGGAAAACGGCCTCGAAGAGGAACTGAAACAGAATGACGTAATTTTTTGCTCCCAGCGATTTCTGAATCCCGATGATGTTGGTACGTTCTTTCACCGAGACAAACATGATGTTGGCGATGCCGAACCCGCCCACCAGAATCGAGAAGCTGCCGATCACCCAACCCGCCACCGTCAACACGGCAAAAAGGCCGGAAATGGCCTGCGCGGCCGCTTCGGGGCGGTTAAGGGCAAAGTTGTCATCCTGCATCGGTTTCAGCCCCCGACGCGCCCGCATGACGCCCCGGACTTCACTTTCCAGTTCGAGTAGTCCTTCGTCGGTCTCGAAACCTTTAACGGCAATGTCGATGCTGGGGTAAACCGAATGATACATTTTGGCAAACGCTCCGATCGGAATCAGGCATTTGGTGTCGGGATTGCCGCCGAAGTCGAGCAAACTGGCTCCCTTGCGCTGCTGCACACCGATGACGACGTATTTCAAGCCGTTCAGTTTGAATTCCTTCCCGACCGGATCCTGACCGGGAAACAGCGTTTCGGCAATGTCGGCTCCGATAATGGAGACATTACGGGCCGCATCGATTTCCTGCTGCGAAAAATACCGTCCCTGCTCGACCGGCACCTCCGAAATCTTGTTGTACTCGAACGAGGTGCCCTGGATGAGTGCCAGGATGCTGTTGTTGCCGTTTTTAACCGTTACCTGACCGCGAAAGTCCATAGCCACCACGGCCTGGGCGCGCTCCAGTTTTTCGGACAGGAACTTGAATTCGTCGAGCGACGGTTCGGGGCGCTGGAAATATTTCCACCATTGATACTCTCCCCCGAAGCCCCAGGGCCATTTCTGGATATACATCACCTTGTCGCCAATCCCCGACAGGCTGTCTTTGATGTTCCGTTCCAGCGAATCGACAATCGTAAACACCGCAATGATGGCGAAAATACCGATGGTAACGCCCAGCAGCGAGAGCGTGGTCCGAAGGAGGTTCGAGCGCAGGGCCTGCCACGCGAACCGGAAGCTTTCGTAAGTCTGACGGATAAATTTCAAGGGATCGAACGGTTTATAATGAACTAAAGATATCAGACCATCCTTAATCTAGCAAGCGATTTGAAAGCGAAGGTAGTTTCGGCGGATGTTTGGTTTGTTTTTGTAGATTAGTGGTTTAGGTCGTGCTCCTTGTATGAAAAGAAAAACGCTCTCTCTCCAGTGTGCAATCATTCTGTTCTGTATCGTCCTGAGCGCCTGCCGGACCGGCCCGCAGCAGCCCGGACTCCGGCAGAGCACCGGTATGTATCAGTATGATAACGAAACGAAGTCGGTCGGCGTGCGAAAAACCGGCCCGTATTATTCGGATCGCCAGGCTGTAACCGGAAAGAACGGAATGGTAGCTTCGGCGCATCCCGAAGCCTCACGGGTTGGAGTTGATATGCTGAAAGCCGGGGGTAACGCGGTGGATGCGGCCGTGGCCGTGCAGTTTGCGCTGGCGGTCGTCTATCCGGGCGCGGGCAATGTGGGCGGGGGCGGTTTTATGGTCTACCGCGACCGGAGCGGGCAGGCGTATACCCTCGATTTCCGGGAAAAAGGGCCCGAAAAAGCACAGAAGGATATGTACCTGGATTCGGCCGGGAATGTCATTCCCAGCCTGAGCATTACCGGCCATCTGGCGAGCGGGGTGCCGGGTTCGGTGGATGGGATGGTGGAAGCGCACCGGCGGTTTGGCAAACTGAGCTGGGCGCAGGTGCTGCAACCGGCCATCGATCTGGCCGAAAAGGGTGTCGTCCTGACCGAACGCGAAGCCCTCGGACTGAACCGGACCAAAAAATCCTTTCTGGCGGTGAATCCCGACAAACGGTATTTCATGAAACCCGATACAACCGACTGGAAAACCGGTGAGTTGTTGATTCAGACGGATTTAGGGCAAGTGCTGCGCCGGATTCAGGCGCAGGGCCGGGCCGGTTTTTACGAAGGCGAAACCGCCCGGCTGCTGGTGGCCGAGATGCAGCGCGGAGGAGGCATTATCACCGAAAACGATCTGAAAAATTACCATGCCATCTGGCGCGATCCGCTGGTCGGGACCTACCGGAATTATAAAATTATCACGATGCCGCCGACCTCCAGCGGGGGCGTGGCTTTGTTGCAACTGCTGCGGCTGGTCGAACCGTATCCGCTCCGGAAATGGGGGTGGAACAGCGACTCAACCGTGCAGGTGATGATCGAGGCCGAGCGCCGGGTGTATGCCGACCGCGCCAAATTTCTGGGCGACCCGGATTTTGTGAAAGTGCCCGTTCAGGAGTTGATTGATCGGAATTATCTGAAAAACCGCTGGGCTGATTTTTCCTTTGACCGGGCGACCGATAGCAAGAATGTGAAAGGCGGAAACCTGCCCGGTTACGAAAGCCTGGAAACCACGCATTTTTCGGTGGTCGATAAAGACGGTAATGCGGTGGCCATTACGACCACGCTGAACGGCGGGTATGGCAGCCGCGTGGTGGTGGGCGGAGCCGGTTTTCTGATGAACAATGAAATGGATGATTTCAGCATCAAACCGGGGGTTCCCAATATGTTCGGGCTGATCGGCAACCAGGCCAATGCCGTTGCGCCCGGTAAACGGATGCTGTCGTCGATGACGCCCACCATTGTGGAGCAGGAGGGTAAGCTGTACATGGTGGTCGGCACGCCGGGCGGTTCAACGATCATCACCTCGGTTTTTCAAACCATTCTGAATGTGCTGGATCACGGCATGACGATGCAGCAGTCTGTCAATGCCCTGAAGTTTCACCACCAGTGGTTGCCGGACAAAACGACGTTTGAAAACGGGGCGTTTTCGGACGAAACCATCCGGAAACTGCAGGCTCGTGGTTACATTCTCGAACAACTGACCAACTCGCTCGGCCGCATGGACTGCATCCTGTTCCGCCCCGATGGCACCCTCGAAGGCGCATCGGACCCCCGGGCGGATAATACCTCGGTCGGCTACTAATGACCGTAACGCGCTAAAGCACAGGCTTACCTTTGGGAAAGAATTTGACGGGCTGCCGTCCGGGGCTACGGTTATTTTTTAAACTTTGCGGGCCGAAAACCGGTTTTTAACACATCACCACAGTAAGCTACTGATTTACAATCATGAAAACGAAGTTCCTTTCTCTTCTTATCCTGTGTCTGATCAACACAAGTGTCTGGGCGCAGGCCCCGAAAAGCACGGCGAATCTGGCCGATGTTCGCAAGAAATTAACGCAGCTTTACGACAAAGACCAGAAAGAACGGGCGGCCTACGACGCCATTGAACGACAATACGGCTGGGGGGCGAAAGAATCGCAGGATGCCCGCCAGAAAATCAAGGACATGGATAAGGAGCATCTGGGCGAGGTCGAGAAAATCATTGCGCAGGTGGGTGGCTATCCGGGTAAAAGTGTGGTAGGGCAACCGCTGGATCAGGTCGCGTTCCTGATCATTCAGCACAGCACGGACCGGACCGTGCACGAAAAATATTTACCGATGGTAACGGAAGCCGCCCAGAAAGGCGAACTGGACAAAGCTGGGGTTGCTTTTCTGACCGATCAGGTAAAAGTTCAGAAGAAAGAAAAACAGATTTACGGTACGCAGATTCACATCAACAACAAAGGCGAAAAGGATGTGTATCCCGTTGAAGATGAAGCTAATCTCGATAAACGTCGCAAACAGATGGACCTCGAACCGATGGCCGCGTATCTGGCCCGGATGGGGGTGAAAAAATAAGGCCGCGTCACGGCTGGAAGAGAAAAGGAAACCGGGCCGCCCGGTTTCCTTTTTATTTTTTTCTGCAAAACCGCCTAGAATTTTCCGTGATTTTTGGCGATTTTCAGCAATTCGACAATGCCGGGCACCGAAACTTCGTCGGTCGATTCGAATTTGATGTGGCGCAGGAGTTTGCCCGTTCCTTTCAGCAAACCGTTCGGGTCGGGCAGTTGCGTTCCGTAATTGAAACCCAGGTTAACGCTGGAAGAAAGCGGAGCAATGTAACAGATTTCGTCCGCCATGCGGGGGCTGTTTCCGTAGATGATGGTTTTGTGACTGGTATTCACGGATTCGTGCGCTTCGGGCAGAATGCTCCGAACCAATTCCCTGACTCTCAGGGCTAAGTCCCGAACCTCCGGCTTGTAGTCGGCTAAAAAGGTTTCCACTGGTTTTGTCATACAAGGGCTTAGTTTGTTAAAACTACACTTTGTCTATAAAAAGTGCAATAATCGGGCCGCTCTTGGCCTTTTAAGGCCAAAAAGTGCCGACGTAAGCGGTCAGTGCGCCATTTAGGCACTTTTTCCAATGGATGATTCTGCCAGTACGCAGGAAAGTGATTTTTCGGTTTCCAGGCACCGAAGGATGGTGTAAGCGGCTCCTGGAGAGAGTCGGTTAGGCTATGATTCGACCTTTTACTTCACCCCAGTCGATTTGTTTATTACCCGCCCAGCCGCGCAGGGTCACCGTATCGCCGTCCTCTAAAAATGTTCGCACGGAGCCATCGGGCAGCGTCAACGGCCGGGTGCCGTTCCAGCTGAGTTCGAGCAGCGAACCGTAACTGTCCGGTGTGGAACCGGAGATGGTACCGGTTGCCAGCAGGTCGCCAACGTTCAGGTTGCAGCCATTAACCGTATGATGCGCAATGAGTTGTGCTACATTCCAGTAAAGATGCCGGGAGTTCGTTCGGGAAATGACGAATGCATGCGCTGACTGAGCGGGTTGCAGAACCACCTCCAACTCAATGTCAAAATGTCGTTTTGCGGTCGTTTGTAAATAGGGAAGGGGCGTGGGATCTTGTGGCGGACCTTCCATCCGGAAGGGGTCGAGGGCTTCGAGCGGAACCACCCAGGGCGAGACGGATGAGGCAAAATTTTTCCCCAGAAACGGCCCCAGCGGCTGGTATTCCCAGCGTTGAAGGTCGCGGGCCGACCAGTCGTTGAACAGTACAAAACCGAATACGTGGTCTTCGGCGTCGGCAATGGAAACCGGTTCGCCCAGCCGGGACGGTTTTCCGATGACGATGCCCAACTCGAGTTCGAAGTCCAGCGCCTGCGAAGGGCCGAAAACCGGTTGCTGGTCTGGTCCCGGAAATTGCCCGGCGGGTCGTTTGATGGGCGTGCCGGAAACCACAATCGACGATGCCCGCCCGTGATACGCCACCGGCAGGTGCTTCCAGTTGGGCAACAACGGATCGCCCTGCGGACGAAACATCCGGCCCACGTTGGTCGCGTGTTCTTCGCTCGCGTAAAAATCGGTGTAGTCGCCGATGCGCATGGGCAGGTGCAGCGTGGCCCGCGACGCGGGAAATAGCACCCAGTCTGCGAAGGCATCCAGCGGTTTTTCGGGCTGGGTCAGCAGGGCCAGCAGCCGTTGCCGAACCGCCTGCCAGACCGGTTTTCCCAACGCCATGAAATCATTCAGAACCGGTTTTTCAAAAACCGCCCGGTCGAACCCCAGGTCGTCGAAGAAGCCAAGCCGACCGACCATGGCCAGATCAAGAATCTGATCGTCAAGCCGAACGCCCACGCGTGGAGCGGAACCGTCGGTGCTGAATATGCCGTAAGGAAGGGTCATTGGTAAGGAGAAGGAGAAGACAGGCGGAACCTCTTCCTGTTCCGCCTTTTAGTCATTAAAATTCTGATAAATCGAATCCATGATGCGGACAAAGTGCTGGTAATCTTCTTCGCTCAGATCATCCCAGCCTTTGCGCCGGATTTCGACCACCGTGGGCAACACTTCGTCGTATTTTTGACGGCCCTCGGGTGTTAAGAAAATCAGGAACTTCCGGCGGTCATCTTCGGCCATCCGGCGTTCGGTCAGGCCTTTTTTACACAGCAGATCAATCATCCGCGTGACCGTCGGCGCGTCTTTTGTCGTCAAATCGGATAACACATTCTGGCTGATCCCGGGGTTACGGAACAGGTGATCGATGAGAACCCACTGGTCAACGGTCAGATCAAAACCGGCTTCGTTGAACCGTTTCTGCAGGACGTTCCGGATTTTCTTGATGGTGGTGTCGATCTTGAAAAAATAGGCCCGGTGATCGGAAGGGTGCGTCATGCGATACGTAGCGGTTAATGGCGTTCAGCTTTATCATACCTCGAAGCAATATGATAAAAACCGGTTACAAAAATAGGCCAAACTAAGTGACTAACAATTCTTCCAGTTTTTCTTCAATTTGCGGAATCGAGTGAAACAACTGCTCGTACGACTCGATCACGAAGTACTGGTCCTGGTAATGGTCGATTACGTAGGGCGTTTGCAGCAGTTTTTCGACCTGGTATGGAAGTCGGCCGGGGCGCTGACTTGCCAGGCTGTAGGTCGTTTCACCCGGCGACGACAAAATACCGCCCCCGTAAATCCGCAAGCCGTGCGGCTCAGCGATTAACCCGAATTCCACCGTATACCAGTAAAGCCGCGAAATCATTTCGATGGCTTCCGGATGATCGACATGGGCCAGCGCAATCTGGCTTAAAGCCGCCAGAAAGTCGCAAAATGCCTGATTCGACAACATGGGCACGTGCCCGAAGGTGTCGTGAAACATATCCGGTTCTTCCAGGTAATCCAGTTGTTCGCGTTTCCGCAGCCAGGTTGTCGCCGGGAAGTGGCGGTTGGCCATCAGTTCGAAAAATTCCCGGTTGGAAATCAGCCCCGGCACCGCCGACACCCGCCAGCCCGTCAGCTTTTGCAACCGCGGGTTCAGTTCGCGTTCAAAATCCGGAATATGGTCGGCCACAAAACCGACTTTTTCAATACCATCGAGGTAATCCTGACTGGCTTTGCCCGGCAACTGCGCGAGTTGTCGTTCAAAGAGTAACTGCCAAACGGCCTGGTCGTCGGCGGTGTAGGTGTGATAGGTCTGAATCATGGCGAATTTCAAAGAGTGAAAGAGCGAAAGAGCGAATAGCTTCGCAAGAAGCAGGGAATTGGCAGCGCAATTCGCTCTTTAGCAATTGGTTAGAGTGTTCCTCTCAATTCCTGTTCGTGTTCGATGGCTTCGAAGAGGGCTTTGAAATTGCCTTTGCCGAATGATTTGGCGCCTTTGCGCTGGATGATCTCGAAAAACAGCGTCGGGCGGGGACCGATGGGTTTTGTGAAAATCTGGAGCAGGTAGCCTTCGTCGTCGCGATCGACCAGAATGCCGAGCGACCGCAGGGCGTTAATTTCCTCGTCAATTTGGCCAACCCGGTCGAGCAGGTCGTCGTAGTAGGCATCCGGTACTTTCAGGAATTCCACATTCCGGTGGCGCAGATCCGTGACGGTTTTCACAATATCGTCCGTGGCAACGGCGATGTGCTGCACGCCGGGACCGCCGTAAAAATCCAGGTATTCTTCCACCTGCGACTTTTTCTTGCCCTCAGCGGGTTCATTGATCGGGAATTTAATACGCCCGTTGCCGTTGCTCATGACTTTGCTCATCAGGGCCGTATAATCGGTGGAAATATCCTTGTCGTCGAACGAAACCAGCTGCCGGAATCCCATGACATTGGCGTAAAAGTTTACCCAGGTATTCATTTCGTTCCAGCCGACGTTGCCCACCATGTGATCGACGTAGTGCAGCCCCACTTCCTGGGGGCGGTGTTCCGGTTTCCATTCCTGGTAATCGGGCAGAAAAATACCCGTGTAGTGCCCGCGTTCCACAAAAACATGGACCGTGTCGCCGTAGGTATGAATGCCCGACCGGACCACAAAACCGCCGGCGTCCTCCTCGCGGGTCGGTTTCAGATACGGTTTTGCACCCCGTCGGGTGGTTTCTTCGTAGGCCCGGGTGGCATCATCGACCCAAAGGGCCACCACTCGCACCCCATCGCCGTGTTGGTCGATGTGCCGGCCGATCTCCGTGCCGCCGTGCAGGGGCGAGGTCAGCACCAGCCGGATTTTACCCTGCACCACCACGTACGATTCCCGATCCCGCCAACCGGTTTCCAGCCCGGCATGAGCCAGCGGCTGAAAGCCAAAAGCGGTCTGGAAATAATGCGCCGACTGGAGGGCATTGGCGACGTACAATTCGATATAGTCCGTGCCGTTCAGCGGCAGGAAATCGGTTTCGGTACCGTTTTCCGGTTTTGCTTCGATGGTTGCTGTCGTTTCCATAGTTGTTGATGCGTTTATTCCATCCAGGATTGGTAATACGCTCCATCGTCGAGGGTGAGCGCGTCTTCCGTCAGCATCAGCGGGCGGAACGTATCGACCATCACGGCGTATTCCTGCGTTTCTTTTTTGCCGATGCTCCGCTCCATCGCGCCGGGATGCGGCCCGTGCGGAATCCCGCCCGGATGCAGCGTAATATGCCCCGGGGCAATGTCGTTGCGGCTCATGAAATCGCCATCGACGTAGTAAATCACTTCGTCGGAGTCGATGTTGGAGTGGTTGTACGGGGCCGGAATCGCTTTTGGGTGATAGTCGTACAGCCTGGGGCAGAACGAACAAACCACAAAGGCATCGGTCTGAAAGGTCTGGTGAACCGGCGGGGGCTGATGAACCCGGCCCGTAATCGGTTCAAAATTGAAAATCGAAAAACCGTACGGGAAATTATAGCCATCCCAGCCCACCACGTCGAACGGATGCGTGGCATAAACCAGTGAATGCAGGGCGCTCTGCTTTTTGATTTTGATCAGAAAATCGCCGGTTTCGTCGTGGGTTTCGAGGTGTTGCGGGCGTTTGATGTCCCGCTCGCAGAACGGCGAATGCTCGAGCAACTGGCCGAACTGGTTGCGGTACCGTTTGGGCGTGTAAATCGGTGAATGCGATTCCAGATACAGCAGGCGCGGCTGAGTTATGGGGTCGAACTCGATCTGGTAGATCATGCCGCGCGGGATGATCAGGTAGTCGCCGTATTCGAACGGAATGGTGCCCAGCAAGGTCCGGAGCCGGCCCGATCCGCGGTGAATAAACAGCAGCTCATCGGCGTCGGCATTCTTGTAAAAGTAATTGGTCATCGAGCCGGTTGGAGCCGCCAGGCCCAGCGTTACATCCCGATTGACCAGCAACGGGACCCGGCTTTCCAGAAAATCGGACGGGCTGGGGGGCAGCTCGAAACCAATCAGTTTGCGCGACAGCATATTTTTTTCAACGGCTACCCGGGGGGCGGTTTCGACACTTTCGAGAACGGCCTTGACCATCGTCGGCCGGTGAATATGGTAGAGCAGCGACGACATGCCTTCAAAACCGATGGTGCCGAACAACTGCTCATAGTACAGGCCTCCTGTGCCGTTCGGGCCCGGCGGTTTTTCAAACTGCGTGTGTCGCTTCGGCGCAATGTGTCCCAGGGTGTGGTAAAAAGGCATGGCATCGAATGATTTTTTACCTCTATTGATTGTCTTACTAATTATTGTTTAGCTTACAATTATAACGCTAATTAATAATTATATTGAACAATTTTGAGAATAAATTTTCTTATAAATTGATTTTACGGATTTCCGGGGCCTAACGCGCATTTAACGCCAACCGCTATAGAGACCATGCCGCATTTCCTTATTTTTGCCCGCACTTAACCCTTCTATTTACTGACTTTCAACAGAACGAACCTGATGCAACCCACACTCCTGATTTTGGCCGCCGGTATTGGCAGTCGCTACGGTGGAATCAAACAACTGGATCAATTTGGGCCCAATGGCGAGACCATCATCGATTATTCCCTTTACGACGCGATTCGGGCCGGTTTTGGCAAGGTCGTTTTCATTATTCGGGAAGAATTGAAGAACGATTTTGAAGAAATATTCCTGCCGAAGCTGGCGGGCCGACTGGAGGTGGCATTTGCCATTCAGGCCCTGGATTCTCACGTTCCGGCCGAACTCGGGGCTGTGCAACGGACGAAACCCTGGGGAACCGGCCACGCCATGCTTTGTGCCTGGGAGCAAACCGATACGCCGTTTGCCATCATCAACGCCGACGATTTTTACGGAAAGGAAGCGTTTGAAATCCTGGCGGATTTTTTGAAAACCGATACCGCCGACGATCTGCACGCGCTCGTGGGGTACGAAATCCAGAATACCCTGTCGGATTATGGCTCGGTATCGCGGGGTGTCTGCGACCTCAATGCCGACCAAACGCTGGCGTCGGTGATCGAGCGGACCAAAATTTACCGGCAGGAAGACGGCGAAACGCCTGGACAGATTGTGTTTGAAGAACCGGACGGTCTGACTCCGCTGGCTCCCGAAACCCCGGTTTCCATGAATTTCTGGGGCTTCAAACCATCGGTTTTTCCGTACGCGCAGGAGCAGTTTGCCGAGTATGCCCGGGCCAATTTTGATTCGCCCAAGGCCGAGTTCTATATCCCGACCATCATGACCAACCTGATCCGGAGGCAGCAGGGACGGTGCAAAGTATTCCGCAGCCGTTCCGAATGGTTTGGGGTAACCTACCCGGAAGACAAACCGCTGGTACAGGCTTCACTGAAACGGTTGCACGATGCGGGGAAGTACCCGGCGAAGTTATGGTAGTTTTCCCGGATGGGGTGGCTAGGTTCGCAATCCCAACTGTTTTTTATCATTTCATCGGGTAAAAATAACCGTATTGTGGTAAAATAGGGTAAAATATAGGTTTAGTACACGATTGGACGTAAGGCTCCGACCACACAGGTTGGGGCCTTTTTTCATTCCGGGAGGAATAGTTTGCATTATTTACTTTCGGCCGAAAAATATTCGGTAAAAACCGCATTTCACTTTTTAAAGTATTAGTAGCATACTACCGTAAAGTATTGTATTTTTTTGATTTTAAGCTTCAAATTATAAACAACTTTTTAAGAATTAATAATTTGGTAATTGACTTGTATTCAGTAGCGTATAAATTTGTATCAACAAAGCAGTTGACAAGAGTTTGGTAGGGTAAGCAGTTTGTTTATTGTACTATAACGAGTCTGAATACAACCTTAAGAAAGATCATGAAAACGAAATTTGTTCAAAATACTGCCAAGTTAGGCCTGGCTGTTCTGGCCGCAACGTCTTTACTGGCTGTTGCCCCTTCATCCGCTACTGCCCGGGTCCTGGATGGTCCGAAAGCAGAAGCTAAAGCAGCGCCGGTTTCTATCCGCGAAGTCGGTAATCTGAAATTCAAAGTGTCGGTGAATCTGCCCGTTGAAGAGAAAGTGAACGTCCTGATCTCCGACGATTCGAATAACCGCTTATACAATGGCACGCTGTCGAAGCAGGAAAAAACCGGCCGCGTGTTTGACTTGTCGCAACTGGCCGACGGGAAATACGTCATCGAAGTATCGTATGGCAAAGAGCGCGTATCGCAATCATTTGCCATTCAAACGCAGGTAAGTCGTGTGGTTCTGGCGCGGAACTAAGCCTTCGGCTAATTCCGCTTTGACCTCCTGATTCTCGTCCACTTTGTCAACAATCGTAAATGAAACGGCCGGCTGGTTCTTGAATCAGCCGGCCGTTTCATTTTTCAATGACGAACGGTTTTTCAACCAATTCCTCGTTTATCCTCCAAAATTACCCTTCCCAGATTACCGTTTCCTCCCGCTCGAGCCAGGGTTGGAGCTTGGGTTGGTAGCGGGATTCGATGATTTTACGTCTGATTTTCAGCGAAGGTGTCATCATGTCGTTATCAACGGTCCACGGTTCTTTAACAATAACTGCTTTTTTCACCCGCTGGTAGGTGTGTAAGCTGGGGTTCAGGGTGTTGAGTGTTTCTTCCAGGCTTTGGGATACTTCGTCCTTTTCGGCCTTCTGACCGGTTTCGGAGAGTACAATGAGGGCAATCGGTTGCGGGAGCTGCTGAACGGCTACGCAAATCTGATCGACAAAACTGTTTTCGGAAAAACCGGTTTCGATGAGCGCCGGGGCCACATACTCGCCTTTGGTGGTTTTATAGATTTCCTTGACCCGGCCCATAATCGTTAAAAAACCTTCCTCGTCGAGCGAACCGACATCGCCGGTATGGAGCCAGCCTTCAGAATCCAGGGCCGCAGCCGTCATGTCCGGTTCGCGGAAATAGCCGCGCATCGACCAGTCGGAGCGGGTCATCAATTCGCCGGTGATCGGATCAAATTTTACCTGAATACCTTCGTATAACTTGCCTACCGTTCCGTCCCTGATGGTATCGGGCGGCATCAGCGAAACCACGCCCAGGTTCTCGGTCATTCCGTAGGCTTCCTGAATATGGATTCCCAACTGGCGGAACCACCTGATCAGCGGCACGGGCGTCGGAGCGGCTCCCGTTAGGATCAGCCGGGCGTTGTTCAGGCCCAGCGCCACGCGCAGACTGCGTTTAACCAAACCGGAAACAAGCGGAAGTTTAAGGAGCCGATCAAGTTGTGGCTGGGGTAATTTTGCCAGGATATTCTGCTGAAATTTCAGCCAGATGCGGGGAACACCCAGAAAATGCGTCGGTCGGGCCGTAGCCAGGTTCCGGGCAAACGTCGCCATCGACTCCACGAAGTAGACGGTTCCGCCCGTAATGAGGCTCAGGGCTTCGACCATGTTGCGTTCGGCGATGTGGCAAAGTGGCAAATACGAGAAAAACCGCGGCTCGGGGACATCGACATGCATCAGCGGTTTGGTCGCGTCGATGGCGCTGATCATCGCCTTATACGGCATTTTCACCCCTTTGGGATTGCCGATGGTGCCGGACGTATACACAATTGTGAATAAATCGTCGGAATGCGGCTGCGGATTGTCCGTCATGGGCTCAAACCGGGCCAGAATATCAGCCCACTGGGCATGATCCGGGTCAGGCTGGCCGCCCGACAGGGACTCTGCCGGAAAGGCGATGCAATGCAAGGAATAGGGGACGCCGGTTTTCATCTCATCCCACTTATCAAGCTTGCCGACAAACAGGACCGAACAATCGCTATGGTCCAGCACCTGGCGTAACTGGTTGGCTGTCAGGGTCGGATAGAAAGGGACAGAAACGTGGCCACTGAGCAGAATCGCCAGATCGGCAATTATCCAGTGGGCGCAGTTTTTCGAAAGGAGACCAATGTTGCTTTTGGGCGGGAGACCGAGCGAGTTGAGATAGGTAGCCAGCGTACGGGCCTGCTTGCCGACGGCGCGCCAGGTGAAATCCAGGTAGCGGTCGCCCTGGGGTTGGCGCAGATAGACTTTTTTGGGTTGTTGTTTCTCCCAATAGTAAAAATAGTCAAGCAGCGTCTGCCCTTTCTGGAAGTCAGAGCGTAGCGTATTCATGGTCCGAAACGTTTGGCTGGATATTAAAGATGTAAAATAGTACTTGTTTTTGAAATAATTGTAGTTAATGCGGAAATATTTAGCGAACTGTCCTGAAAATTAACCGGTTCGACGTTGGCAGTATAAAAGGGTCACACATGTCGTGTGTCTGATAAATAAAGCACTTACGGTTTTTGGGCAATGTCCGTTACGGAAAGCGCGGAATGCCGTCTTAAAGAGACGGGTGACCGCCGTCCGGATCGTTCCGACCGTTGCTATCCCAAATTGCGAGCTGGCTTTTTGTGGCCTTTCGTGTACATTTAACGGCGGTTTTCCTGTCCCTTGTTGCTCATTTGGCTTTTCATTCAATGCGAACCATTCTGATCCTTCTTCTGCTGAGTGTGGGTTTTACTTTCGGTCAGTCGCCGAAAAACCTGAAGGCTGATATCAAATTACCCCACGACCCGGCGCTCACCAGTGCTCCGAATGGTTTTCCGGTTTTTGACCGGGCAGATCAGGTCGTCAACGCCTTCAATTTTGCCCGGCGGCAGGAAGAAAAGCAGATGAAGCTGCCCGCCAATCGACTCGGCAGCTTGAGGTTGCCCGAAAATTACCGGCAGCTTTCCGCCGTCGATCGGGCTTTATGGTTGACCAACCAGGAACGAACCGCGCGGGCCGGGGTCGATTACGGGGCCGGAAAAGGGCGGGGGCTGCCCCTGGAAGGGCTCGAAACCCATCTGAATGAGGTCGCCCGGCGCCACGCCCTGGAAATGACGACCCATGATTTTTTCGGGCACACTAGCCACGATGGGCAAAACGCACTGCAACGCATTACCGCTCAGGCGGTTTTTGGCGGAAAATGCTACGAATTCATGGCGAGGGCCGAAAATATTTACATGTTCTGCTACTACACCAGTGACAAACCGGTGCTCGAAATGCCCCCGTTTATCGTGGAACAGGCCATTTTTTCCTGGATGTACCAGGATGCGGTGGTCGCCTGGGGACACCGCGAAACGCTGCTGATTCAGGACAGGGATGCGTCCGGCGGACAGGGTTTTCACAACAACCACGGCCCGGCCACCAGCGAAGGCTTTCTGGGCGTGGGGCTGGCAACAAAAGCTGAGTATGGCCCCTGCGCCAACATGCAGGGTTTTCAGCGGGTTGGCCATGTGGTGGTGATGAATCTGGTTGATCCGGCTCCGGACTGTTCATACTCCCTTCCGTAAAGTTCCTCCGACCCGGTTTTGATGCTGGTTAAATTTTTCTGTGCATATAGAAAAAATACTTAAGTATAAATTGAAAAATCTACTTCATTTGGCTCTTTTCGCCCTAAACTTTACCCGCAAGTAAAAAAACAGAGATGGAAAAATAGTCTTGTTGGTAAAATTCAGAAGGTAGCAAGTAGAACGCTCCACAGGGCTACTTTATGGCATTGTAAACTTTATCTACAAAAAATACTAAATGAGACACTTCTCCGCCTATACTGCCGAGGAGTTAGCCGCTGACGAATTGTTTATTCGGTGGGTTCAACATCCTGAGGATGCCGAAGTTGCGGCATTTTGGGAGGGTTGGCTGAATCACCATTCTAATCGTATTGAAGTCGTAGAAACCGCCCGCGAGCTGGTTTTGCTGGCGTCGAATCCGGCTTCCCGATCGCTGGAAAGTGAGGAAGTAGTCTCGTTATGGGGGCGAATCCGGTCATCGATTCAGGAAATGCCGGAATTGCAACCGCTCCAGCCCGAAATTCAGAGCTGGGTGACCAACTGGTATATTTTCCGCTGGGTGAGTGCCGTCGCCGGTATTTTGCTATTCATCGGCTGGGTACTCTGGATGCAGTGGTCGCACGCCATGAAAACCGTCCGGACACCGGATGGCGTCGCAAAAACCGTGCAGCTGCCCGACGGAACGCTGGTAAAACTGATTGGCAACAGCCAGATTCGGTACGCCCGCGTCTGGTCCGGCGAAGTGCCACGGGCCGTCTGGCTCGAAGGGGAAGCGTTTTTCACCGTCGCCGAACGACCGGGTTCGGGTGAAGACAGTAAATTCCGGGTGCATACCACCACCCTGACGGTTGAAGCGGAGGGAACACGGTTTAACGTTTCGCAACGCAAAAAAGGAACCCGGGTCGAACTGTCGGCCGGGAAAATCAAGCTGATGCTGAACGATGGCCCGCAGATCATTGAAATGAAACCGGGCGAATCCGTCGAGATTCCCACGCCCGTCACCGTCCAGAACAAAACATCATTCATTGACCCTAATACTCATGTAGAGAATGTGCCGGCCAGCTAAGGGTTAGCGCACGCAGCATCTACCACTCTCTATTCATAAGCAATCAATCTCTATTACTATATTTTAAAACAACCAATCTCTACATGTATGAAATCGAACATTACGGAATTTTCCATTTTCCGGCCAAACCGGTCTATGACAGGAGTGCGTCTGCTCGCTTGCGGACTGGCCGGTCTGTTGGCTGGTAGCCTGCCTGCTCAGGCCGAAACCGCCCTTCCTGCTGTCCGCGCGAAAGTCATTCTCAACCGCCCGGCGGCCACCTTCACCAATCCGGTTCTTCAGGAACGCACCATTACGGGGCGGGTTCTCTCCTCGGAAGACAACACCGCGCTGCCCGGTGTAAACATCGCCGTGAAAGGATCGACGCGCGGAACCACCAGCGATGCCGAGGGGAGTTACCGGCTGGCCGTTCCGAACGGTGATGCGGTGCTGGTTTTTTCGTCCGTCGGTTTTATTTCGCAGGAAATAACCGTCGGAAACCGCACTACGGTTAATATCTCGCTGAAAGCGGACGACCGGACGCTGAATGAAGTCGTCGTGGTGGGGTACGGTACGCAGAAAAAGAGTCAGTTGACCGGGGCCATTACCCAGGTTACGGCGAAAGAAATCCAGGAAATGCCGATCACGAACCTGGGCCAGGCTTTACAGGGCCGGGCGGCCGGGGTCGATGTCACGCAAACCGGGTCAAAACCGGGTACGGTGCCCACCATCCGGATTCGGGGGCGTCGCTCGTTCAGTGCCAGTAACGACCCGCTGTATGTGGTCGATGGAATTCCGCTTGCGGGCGGGTATGAAGACATGAACCCGAGCGATGTAGCCTCCATGGAGGTGCTGAAAGACGCAACGGCAACGGCCATTTATGGGGCGCGGGGCGCCAATGGCGTGGTGCTGATTACGACCAAACGGGGGGCTCAGAAAGGCAAAACCACCGTATCGTACGATGGGTACGTTGGGGTATCGCGACCTCTGGACAAGCTTGAACTGTTCAGCGGACCCGAGTTTGCCGAATTTGTCCGGGAGTCGTACCGGGCAACGGGCGGCTACAATGATGCCGGTGGCAAGCCGGTTCCGACGGGGGTGGCGGATGCTGCTGCCGATGCGAAAGTGGCCGTATTGGGGGGCGACCCGGCCGTTGCGAAAGGGCTGGCCAACGGCACCAATACCGATTGGCAGGACCTGATCCTGAAAAACGGATTTGTGCAAAACCATTCCCTGGGTGTTCAGGGCGGCAGCGAACGCACGCAATTTTATATATCGGCGGGCTACTTCAAAGATAAAGGGGTTTCGGAAGGACTGGATTTCACCCGGTATACCTTGCGGGCCAATATCGACCATCAGATTAATAAGGTCCTGAAGGTGGGGCTGTCGTCGTACCTGATGTACAGCGAACGCAACGGTGAAAACCTGAACCCGTACCAGTTTACGATTCAGCAGAACCCGCTGGCGGCTCCGTATGATGACAATGGGAATATTATTTTCTCGCCCACCAACGATGCCCTGCTGACCAACCCCTTGGCCGAAATCGTACCCGGCGCGCAGATTGACCAAACCAAAAAGTACCGGATGTTCAACAGCCTGTACGCGGAAGCGAAAATTATGGACGGCCTGAAATACCGGGTCAACTTTGGGCCGGATTTTACGCTGGCCCGCTGGGGACGGTTTATTGGGGCCCGCACCAACGCCCGGAAATTGGGTGATCCGCAAGCCATGAATGAAAACCGTTTCGGCTTTAACTGGACGCTGGAAAATATTGTAACCTACTCGAAAACGTTTAAGGAGAAGCACAACCTGAACGTAACCCTGCTCCACTCCATTCAGCGGGATAATTACGAACGCTACCGCACCGACGTTCAGGGCATTCCGGCCGAAACGCAGCAGTTTTATAATCTGGGGGCAGCCTCTTCCGTGCAGGCTACGGCCAGCGAGCTGATTCAATGGACCATCAACTCGTATATGGCCCGGGTCAACTATGATTTCAACGATAAGTACCTGCTGACGGCTACCATCCGGCGCGACGGTTCGAGCCGGTTTGGGGAAAACACGAAGTATGGGAACTTCCCCGGGGTGGCGCTCGGCTGGAACATCAGCAATGAACCGTTTCTGAAAAGCGTAACCTGGATCGATCTGCTGAAACTGCGGGCCGGTTATGGTGCGGTGGGAAACACGGCGGTAGCTCCCTACCAGACGCAGGGGCTATTGGGCCGCACTGCCTATGCCTGGAACGCCACACCGGCCTTCGGCTACCGGCCCAACACCATTGGTAATCCCGACCTGCGCTGGGAGACCTCGGCCACCGTCAACTTCGGGGTTGATTTCAGCTTCTGGCAGGGCCGTTTGCAGGGGTCGCTCGAACTGTACCAGACCAACACCACCGCCCTGCTGCTGGCCGATCAGCTACCGGGCTCCGTCGGCTTCGGTGCGGTGACGCGGAATGTGGGCGAAACCCGCAACCGGGGGATCGAACTGGGCTTTACCACCTTTAACATCAATTCGGCCGGCGGCTTTAAATGGCAGACCGATTTCACGTTCATGAAGAACACGGAGGCCATCGTGTCGCTGTACAACGGGAAAGTCGATGATATCGGGAATGGCTGGTTTATTGGCCGCCCACTGAGCACCGTGTACGATTACAAGAAACTGGGCATCTGGCAGACGTCGGAAGCGGATCAGGCCAAGCAATTTGCCAGCGAAGTCGGTCAGATCAAGATCCAGGATACCAACGGCGATGGCCGGATCAATGCCGACGACCGGGTGATCATCGGCTCCGATGTGCCGAAATTCAGTGCCGGGATTACCAATCGCTTCAATTACAAAGGATTCGATCTGTCGTTCTTCTTCTTTGGCCGGTTTGGCAACCTGCTTCGGAGCGATTTCCACCGCAACCGGAATGCCCTGGCCGGACGCTATCAGCAGATTAAAGTGGATTACTGGACGCCGAACAACCCGACCAACGAATTCCCCCGGCCCAAGAGCACGCAGGAATTCCCGGTTTACAACACCACGATCTCGTTTTTCGACGGAACGTTTGTGAAGCTGCGGAACATCAACTTCGGCTATAACTTTAGCCCGGTCATCGCTAAAAAGCTGGGAATGGAATCGTTACGGGTATACACCAGCATTCAGCAACCGTTCATCTGGTCGGAATACCGGAACAAATACAACGGGATCGATCCGGAAACAACAGGCTTAGCCCTGAGTGAAACCGGGGTGGTGCCGGCCACGATGGTAACCACCTTCGGGCTGAACGTCCGATTCTAATCCGGAAGTGAAGTTAAAAACACGGTTTTAGCTATTAAAAAGATGAAAATCAGAACTATAAAAAAATCCATAAAAATCGCTGGCCTGGCGACGATGCTGCTGGTAAGCCAGTCGTGTAAAGATGTCCTGGACGAAGAAGTCGTCTCGGGAATCGGCAACGATTACATGAATACCACCAAGGGCTTCGAGGATGCAGTCAAGGCCGCCTATTCGACGCTCCGCTATTACTACGGCAGCCAGCAGGGGCTGACCATGTCGGAGTACGGGACGGATATTTACGCAACCGGGGCCGACGGGGGCTACAAGGGCTTCCACTTCTACGATGGCCAGTTGAACCCAACGGTCGATTACCTCATCAACACCTGGGATGAATTGTACAAGGGCATCAATACCTGCAACGCCATCATCGACCGGGCACCCAGCGTGACCGGAATTACCGATGCGGTGAAGAAAGTCCGGGTGGCCGAAGCCAAGTTTTTACGGGCTCACTACTACTATCTGCTCTTCATGCAGTGGGGCGGTGTCGATCTGCGGCTGACCGAAACGCTGGCGCCGACCAAAGAAACCAAGCGGGCTTCGGAGGCTGAAATGTATACGCAGATTATCAAGGACCTGACCGAGGCCGTTGCGGATCTGGAAGCCAAAGCGCAGTCGGCAGACTATGGGCGGGCCACAAAACCGGCGGCCGAGACCCTGTTGGCCAAAGTGTATCTGACCAAAGCCTATTCGACGTCCAAAGCAGCCGACGACTTCAGCAAAGCCGCAGCGCTCTGCAAGAACGTTACGACGGCCTACGGTTTCAAACTGCTCGACGATTTTGCCAGTGTATTCGATGAAAACAACCAGGTGAATAGTGAAATCGTATTTGCCACCCAGTATACATCTGATCCGCTGACGAACCTCACCAACAACACGGGGGCTGCTAACGGGGGCAACAACCTGCACCTGTTCTTCGGGATGCAGTACGATGTGCAGCCGGGCCTGAAGCGGGATGTGTTTTACGGTCGTCCGTTCAAGCGGTTACGGCCTACCGCCTATTTCCTGAACACGGTTCTGGCCGACCGCACCAACGATTCGCGGTATAAGAAAATGTTCCGCGATACCTGGCTCAGCAACAACCCCGGCGCTAATCTCAACCCGTCGTTCGATGATTCGAAGGCCAAGCTCACGTTTGCGGCTGGTGACACGGCCATCTATATGCCCGGCGTCGAGTGGACCAAGGCCCAGCGGGCCGCCAGGAAATACCAGGTACTGGTACCCAGCATGTATAACGAAGCGTTGTTTCCCACGCTCATCAAGTTTTTCGATACCAAACGACCGGACCTCACCTATGAGCCGGGGAGTCGCGACTATTTTGTGTTCCGGCTGGCCGACGTATATTTGATGCAGGCCGAAGCGCTGCTGCAATCCGGTAATGTTGCCGAGGCCGTAACGGCTATTAATGAGGTGCGTTACCGGGCGGGCTGGCCGGGGAAAAAAGAGGCCATGCTGTTGACGGCAAAAGACCTGACGATGGAAACCATCATGGAAGAACGCGCCCGTGAGCTGGCCGGGGAACAAATTCGCTGGCTGGACCTGAAGCGCTGGAATCTGTTGATCGACCGCGTCAAGAAATACAATCCCCAGGCGGCCGTCAATATCAAGGATTATCACGTTCTGCGTCCGATTCCGCAAACCCAGATCGACCGGAGTGCCAAAGGGGCAGATGGTAAGTCGGTTTTTGCCCAGAATCCGGGCTATTAGCAATACGGTGTTGGATTGAACCGGCCCCGAACGCCCCGCGTGTTCGGGGCCGGTTTGTTTGTGGCGATCCTGAGAGTAGATTCGCGGGCGGACGTTCTTCTTACTCCGGAATCTTTCAATCATAAAATGATACAGAATACCGTAAATAGACGCCAGTTTCTGGCCACCGCCGGGTTGTCGGCCCTGGCGCTGGCTACCCAAACCAACCTGCTGGCCGAAACGGCTAAGAAATCAGGCCTGAAAATCGGCTACTCCGGCATTACCTGGGGCGGCAAAGACGAGCAGGCCATCAAAGACCTGTCTTCGCTGGGGTATAAGGGGATTCAACTGCGGGCCAATACGTTTGCGCCGTACAAAACCAGGCCGTCTGAACTGAAAGCTCTGCTCGATCAGTATCAGCTGAAGCTGGCCATGTTTTCGAGTGGAAACGTGGAAATCGATCCGGCAAAGTTCCAGAGTACGGTCGATCTGCACGTGGCTCACGCCAGTTTTGTCAAAGCATTGGGTGGTTCGGCGTTCCAGATGACCAACAGCCTGCGGAAAGGCGGTCAGGCACCGACAACCGAAGAACTCAAAAAACTGGCGAGTGTCATGAATGAAATCGGCAAGCAAACCGCCGATATGGGGGTTCAGGCTACGTATCACAACCACATGAACCAGTGGGGGGAGACTCCGGAGGAGGTCGATGTGCTGGTGCAGGAAATGAATCCGAAATACGTGCGGCTGCTGCTCGATATTGCGCATTACAAGCAGGGCGGGGGCGACCCGGCCAAGGCGGTTTTGCAATACAAGGATGTGCTGCATACGCTGCACCTGAAAGATACTAAAAGCCCGTTGCCCGAAAAACCGGACAATCCGAAAGCCTACAAATTCGTAGAACTGGGGCAGGGGAACGTGGATGTTCCGGCGGTTTTTGCGGCTTTGGACAAGATCAAATTCAAAGGCTGGGGTGTGGTCGAACTCGATGGTGTTCCCGATCCGAACAAAACGCCCCTGCAATGCGCGCAAATCAACAAGGATTACATCACAAAAACCCTAAATTTTCCCCTCTGATAAGCTCTGATAGTCTCTGATCAACTCTGTGTAACAGGTTATAAATCAGGGTTAATCAGGGGACATCAGAGGTTATCAGAGTAATACACTTATGAAAACGTTATTGATGACGGCGGTTTTAAGTCTTGGCCTGATGGCTGCTGAGAAACCGCAGGCTCCCAACACGCTGACCGCCAGGGAAAAAAAAGAAGGCTGGCAACTGTTGTTTGATGGCAAAACATCCAAAGGCTGGCGGGGCGCCTATAAGGACAAGTTTCCCGAAAAAGGCTGGCTGATTGAAAATGGAACGCTGAGCATTACCAAATCTGACGGTTCGGAATCGACCCACTATGGCGACATTGTGACCGATGGCGAATACGGCGACTTTGACCTGACGTTCGAGTTTAAACTCACCGAAGGGGCCAACAGTGGCTTAAAGTATTTCGTGGTGGAGCACCAACCCAAACCGTCGGGTTCGGCCTATGGCCTGGAGTACCAGGTCCTGGATGATGACAAACACCCGGATGCCAAAATGGGCCGCGACGGCAACCGCACCGTCGGATCGCTCTACGACCTGATTCCGGCGAAAGAAAAGAAAGCCAATCCGATCGGCGAGTGGAACCAGGGTCGAATTATCTCCAAAGGTTCACACGTTGAACACTGGCTGAATGGCAAAAAGGTGGTGGAGTATGAGCGGGGCAGCGAGGCTTTCCGAAATCTGGTGGCCCAGAGCAAGTACAAGGCTCCATCGTATAATGCCCACGGCCGGTTCGGCGAAGCGCCCAAAGGCCATATTTTGCTTCAGGACCACGGCGACCGCGTGTCGTTCCGGAACATGAAGATCAAGGCGTTGTAGCGGGTTTACAGTTTACGGTTTTCAGGTTACGGTAGCTGACACATTCCGATCAACCTTTACGCCATAAACCGAAAACCGTATTCCAAAAACTGTATACCGAAAACCGTAAATCCGGAATAGTAGACTTTTTATAAATAAGCCTTTCACTCATAGTCTCTTGTCAGGCATCAGGCGTATACACAATAACAACTAAACGACATACCGCATGGAAAATCGTCGCGACTTTATAAAGAAATCTGCTCTGGCCGGTTTGGGCATGAGCTTTTCAGCCGCCAGCTACGCCCGGATTCTGGGCTCTGCCGACCGTGTACGGGTCGGCATCGTCGGCTTTTCGGATCGCTTCCGGGGCGCCCTGGCACCAAGCTTTGCCAGTCACGCCAAAGAACTTAATTTTGAATTCGTGGCGGTTTCCGACATCTGGAGCCGTCGGCGCGAAGAAGCGGAGGCTTATCTGAAACAAAAAAACTTTATCAGCGGCCCTAATTTCGTCAAATGCCGCAACAATGAAGAACTTTACGACCGCAAGGACGTCGATGCCGTGATTATCAGTACCGCCGACTTCCAGCACGCGCTGCACTGCGCCGAAGCCGTGGAAGCCGGAAGGGATGTGTACGTCGAAAAACCATTCGCCGAATCGCTGGAAGATGCCCGCAAGGCGCTGAAAGCCGTTGAAAAAAGCAAGAAAATTGTTCAGGTCGGGTCGCAGCGCCGGAGCACGCCGAACTACTGGGCCGCCAATGAATACATCAAATCCGGCAAGTTTGGCGACATCGCCATGGTGGAAATGACCTGGAATGTCAACCAGCCGGGCCGGTGGCGCCGTGCGAAACTCGTTTCCGAAATCAGGAAAGAGGATACCGACTGGAAACGCTATCTGATGAACCGCCCGATGGTGGAATGGGATCCGCGTAAGTATCTGGAATTCCGGCTATTCTATCCGTATTCATCGGGTATTCCGGGCCAATGGATGTCGCACCAGATTGATACCGTACACTGGTTCAGCGGGTATGATCACCCACGTAGTGTGGTTGCCAACGGTGGTATTTATGTCTGGAAAGACGGGCGTGTAAACCCCGATACGTTCACGGCGGTTTTTGATTACGGCCCGGACAATGACAAGAGCAAAGGCTTCCAGGTTTTGTATAGTTCGCGGATGACCAACGAAGCGGGCGGAACGAAAGAATTGTACTACTCGAACGGGGGTATGATTAACCTGGATACAAACAAAATTAGCCCGGAAGGTGGTCTGGAAGCCAAAGCTGCGGCTGAAATGGGTATGAAAGCCAATCTGCTGGCCGAGCAGTCTCTGGCAACCACCGGCGAAAAACAGGTGACTTCAGCCAATACGGGTGCCGACCCGATGACTTCCCGGCACATGCGCAACTGGATGGAGTGCGTTCGCAGCCGGAAAGAGCCGAATGCGCCCGCCAAAGCCGGGTACAATCACTCCGTGGCCAGCATCATGTCGACGATTGCCTACCAGACCGGTGAGCGTGTGACCTACGATAGCACCAAACAGGAAGTGATGGCGAGCGGAAAAATTGTAAAGGTCTGATTGAACGGTTTAAATTGATCGAACGCGGATTGAACGGAGACAACGGACCAGAGCGGATTTTTCCGTTTGGGACCACCGAATCCGATCAGTCCGCGTTTTTATAACTACCTATATATGAAAAAGATAACTCTTCTTTTTTGCCTGCTGACTTCCGTTGCGATGGCCCAGAAGCAACGCGTTCAACTGATCAATAACGAGGCCCAGAAACGGGTGGATGTGGTCATTGATAGCAAACCGTTTACGTCGTATATCTATCCTGGTCCGGAGGTGTTGAAAAAACCGGTAATATACCCGATCCGGACGGCGGGCGGGAATTTTATTACCCGGGGCTGGCCAATGGACCCCCGTCCGGGCGAGCGCGTCGACCACCCACACCACGTGGGCATGTGGCTGAATTACGGGGATGTGAATGGGCATGACTTCTGGAATAATTCCAACGATGTCAAAGGGCACGGCGGCCCCTTCGGAACAATCGTACACACCGCCATCAAATCGCTGAAGAGCGGGAAGGATGTGGGCGAACTGGTCGTTACCGCCGATTGGCTTGATAAAGACGGCAAACCGATGTTGCAGGAAACGACCACGTTTGTTTTTCGGGGTACTGCCAAAGAGCGCACCATCGACCGCACCACGACCCTGAAAGCGCTGGACAAAGACGTGACCTTCAAGGATAACAAGGAAGGAATGGTGGCCATCCGGCTGGCCCGCCAGCTCGAACACCCGTCCAACAAACCGGAGGTTTTTACCGACGCGAGCGGGGTGGCGACCAAAGTGGCCCAGATGGACAATTCGGGGGTAACCGGGAAATACAAGAGCAGTGAAGGCGTTGAAGGCGAGAAAGTATGGGGGACCCGGGCCAAATGGATGAACCTGACGGGTGTGATCAACGGCGAAAACGTTTCGGTCGCGATTCTGGATAATCCCAAGAATGTTGGCTATCCCACCTACTGGCACTCACGCGGCTACGGTTTGTATGCGGCCAATCCGCTTGCCCCCAGCATTATGAGTGAGGGAAAAGATAAACCGATGAATTATGTGCTCCCTGCCGGTAAATCAGTCACGTTTAAATACGAAGTGTTGATTACGTCGGGCGCGGTTTCTGACGACGCCCTGAGTCAGAAAGTAAGCCAATTTGCCAACTGAATTCGGAAATAATGCACAAATACCAAAAAGCCCTCTGATCGATCAGAGGGCTTTTTGGTAGGGGAGTTGTCCCGTCCTAGTTCAGGTGCAGACCGGCGGGTTCTTTGTAGGAAAACCGGTTTTGCTTCCGTTTTACCCACGAGCAAAAGGCCGGGCTGTTCAGCTCCATTTTGCCCAGTTCGTCGTCGATTTGCCGGAGCAGAAAATTCAATTGGTGAACCATCATCCACTGCCGTTTAATTTGTTGGGGAGCTTGCGCCTTGGAGGACGTGGTGGCGGTTTCGTCGATCAGGCGCCGGACCGTGGCGCGCAGGTGATATTGAATGACAACGAGCCGCCCGGCCAGGGAATGATCCACGGGATGTTTTTCCAGAAACGTGATGCCGTCGGCGAGAAGTTGATTGCGGCCCTGGAGAAGTTGGGTCACGGTGATCCAGGCCTGATCGGCTTTGATCGACTCGTAGGTTACGGTTTTCATGGTAATCGGTCAATGACAAGTTTACGGTACGGTTATCCCAAAAATAGCAAAATAGTCCAAATAAAATAGAGGTATATATTTTAAATTGTAAAATTTTAGTTGGTGGTATGGTTTTGGGAAAACCGCCTGGTTTTCGACGGATTGACTGCCTGGAGGGGCGTTTGCTTACCCAAAATGGCGGCTCTCGGGTTTGATCACCGCAAGGGAACGACCCGGACTGATAAACAGAAGGCGGTTTTTGGAAAAAACAACGGGCGAAAACCGCCGACGCTTTACCGGAAAAGTCGCATTCCGGTTCGGCGGAAACGAATCGGGGCAATACCGGGGAAACAGGTGATTCTGCCGGTTTTGGCGTCTACAGCAAGGAATTATTCAGTAAACCGTTATCAATGGCTTTTTGATAGTACGGCAGTTTGCGCGTCTGTTTGATGGCGGGCAACTGCGTCTCGTGGTACGTATCGGTTCCGATAAACGACACCAGCCGCTGGTCGATCATCCATTCGGCCAGATGCCGGGCTTCCCGCGAAGGCTGGCCCGACAGGGAAAGCAGATTGAGCTGAAATTTGACCCCTTGATAATGTAATTCACGGACAGCCTCGGGGTTTTTCTGGAGGTAAATATATTGTTCGGGATGGGACAGCACCGGCACCAGATTGCGTTGCTGAATCGCCGAAATCACTTTGTCCAGTTCAAAGGGCCGTTTCACCAGGCTGGTATCGAAAAGCAGATAGCGCTCGGTGGTCGTGTGGCCAAACGTCAGCAATTCGGCGTTGGAATATAGAATCCGCAGCAGGTTGATATCGACAAAATATTCGGCCGCCACCTCGACTTCGATATTGATCTTCGTTTTCTGCAATTCATACTTCAGCCTCGACGCTGCGGCAAAGATGGTGTCGGTCGTGTTCTGGTAAAAACCGTCCATGATGTGGAGAGTCGCAATGACCTTCTGAAACCCCAGAGCGGCCAGCTCGCGGAGGAGGCTGATGCTGTGTTCAACGGAATCGGTTCCGTCCTGGCTACCGGGCAGCAGTTGAGCGTGGACATCGACACGGAGATCGGATACCGGGTCGGCCTTTGCGTTTTTGGTGTAGGAGCGGGTCAGAAAGCCAAATGCCATCGTTCTTTGAAAGAAGTTACGTCGGGTTGAGCCACCGTTAAAAATTTGGCACGATAGACTCAGCAGTTCTTCTTTAACGGACATGAATCGTGCCAAAACCCTGGCCTCCGGATGCGTGCTACCGCTTAATAAACGTAAAAAACCGCCTGTCAGGGCGGTTTTTTTATAGTCTTGCCTGTAATCGGGAATCAGGCCATCGATTGCGGATACAAGGCGCGAAAACTGGTTAGTTGCTGGTCTTTTTCCGACACGATCGGATGGTCGATGCCCCAGTCAATGTTCAGGTCCGGATCGTTCCAGATAATCCCTGACTCACTGGCTTTGTTGTATACGTTTGTGCATTTATAACTGAAAATACTGTCTTCCAGGGCGACAAAACCGTGGGCAAACCCCTCCGGAATATACGCCATGTTACTGGTTTCGGCATCGAGTAAAAAAGACTCGTATTTTCCGAAGGTCGGCGAACCTTCGCGCAGGTCAACGGCAATGTCGAGTACCTTCCCGACAATGACCCGGACGAGTTTACCCTGCGCAAACGGCTCATTCTGAAAATGTAATCCGCGCAGGACACCTTTTACCGAGAACGACTGGTTATCCTGCACAAACTGAGCGGGCAGGCCGAGTGCCTGAAAAACCGGCTGATTGTATGTTTCCAGAAAACTACCACGGGAATCTTTAAATGTTTGAGGGCGTAGTTCGATCAACCCTTCAATCGACGTTTTGATGACCTGCATGAAAAATGGTAAGCTAAATGGTCGGTTTGTCCGGCACCTGGTGACAAATTTAGGAAACTCTGGCTACTTCCAGTAATTTTGAGGCTCACCTTTTTGCAACCTTCCAATAAGTTACGACTGCCCTATGACGGCTAACGAATTGTATAGCAATATTCTAGCTAAAAAATCCTATTTGTGCGTCGGCCTGGATACCGATATTCGCCGGATTCCGGCCCATCTCCGGCGGGAGCCGGATCCGGTAGCGGCATTTAACCGACAGATTATTGAAGCAACGGCGGATTATGCGGTTGCTTATAAGCCAAATATTGCTTTTTACGAAGCACAGGGACCACGCGGGTGGGAAAGTCTGCAACGAACCCTCGAATACATTCCCCGGGCGTGTTTTACGATTGCCGATGCCAAACGGGGCGATATCGGCAACACCTCGGGCTTATATGCGCGCACTTTTTTCGATCCGGCCTCCTCTGGGCTGGATTTTGACGCCGTGACCGTGGCCCCCTATATGGGCCGTGATTCGGTGGAACCCTTCCTCGAATTTCCGGACAAATGGGTGATTTTACTGGCCCTGACGTCAAACGTTGGAAGTTCCGATTTTCAGCAGCTGCCGGTTCGAACCGAAAAGCTTTACGAAAATGTCATCCGTACTTCTCAAACCTGGGCCGGAGCCGACCGGATGATGTACGTGGTGGGGGCGACCCGCGCCGATGAACTGGCGCATATCCGGACCCTCATTCCGGATCATTTTTTACTGGTGCCGGGTGTTGGTGCGCAAGGCGGCAGCCTGGCCGAGGTATCACGGTACGGTTTTAACAGCCAGTGTGGTTTGCTGGTCAACGCGTCACGGAGCATCCTATACGCTTCCAGCGGTACGGATTTTGCCCAAAAAGCCGCCGGTGAAGCCCGGACACTCCAGCAGGAAATGGCGGGGTATTTATGAGGTATGAGTTAAGAATTATGAGGTAAGGATGGGGAAACCGGCAAAGTTTTTTGGTTGGAAGTGTGACTTTTCAACGCCTTTTCCTTCAAACTCTTAACTCATAATTCTTAACTCTCGCTTCCCGCTGTGGCCGAAGATTTTCTCTATTTTCTCTGGCAATTTCAGTATTTCCGGCATAATGACTTGCGAACGGCGGAAGGCGAGACGCTGCGCGTGATTCATCCGGGCGTTCGAAATGCGGATTCCGGGCCGGATTTTACGCAGGCGCGGTTGTTTCTCGGCGACGTGGAATGGGTAGGAACCATCGAAGTCCACCACCGGGCCGCAGACTGGCTGTTGCATCGCCACCACCACGACCGGGCGTACGACAACGTGATTTTGCATGTGGTGTGGGACAACGAAACCGTTGAACTGAGACGTTCGGATGGATCCGTCATACCGACCCTGAGCCTGTGCGATCGGGTGGACCCCAGGCTATTGCAGCGTTATCAGGACTGGCAGGCCGAATCCGGCGTCATTCCGTGTGCCGGACGCGTGACCGAGGTGGAGCCTTTCCGCCGGACTGCCATGTTTGACAAGGCCTTGCTGGAACGGCTGGAGCGGAAGGCGAACGGGGTAACCGCCCTTTTTCAAGATGCTAAAAGGGATTGGGAAGAGACAACGTACCAGTTGGTAGCCTCGGCATTCGGTTTTCAGGTTAATGCCGAACCGTTTGGTCAACTGAGCCGGATGGTGCCATTAAAGATTCTGAATAAACACCGGAACAACCTCTTTCAGCTGGAAGCGATGTTATTTGGCATGGCGGGGCTGCTTACCAGCGATCAGCCGGATGTGTACGAAACCGCCTTGCAACGGGAATTCCGGTTTTTAGCGGCTAAATATCAGTTCCGGGCCAATCCGCTACCGCCCCATATCTGGAAATGGTCGAAACTCCGTCCCGCCAATTTTCCGACGCTCCGACTGGCGCAACTGGCTACGTTGCTGAGCTTTCCGCAGAGCCTTTTTTCGACCTTGATCGAAACCGGCGACCCTGCCGCGCTACTCCGGTTTTTTCAGGTAACCCCTTCGGCGTACTGGCAAACGCATTACCGTTTTGGAAAAGCAACCGAAACCAGCTTGTCCACGCTGGGACCATCGACCGCCGAAAGCCTCCTGATCAACACGGTTTTGCCCTTATTGGTCGCCTATTCTCACCATGCCGATCGGCCGGACTATCGGGAACGGGCCGTGGCACTGCTCGAACATCTACCCGCCGAAAACAACCGCGTGACCCGCATCTGGCAGCAGGTGGGCGTTCCGGTGCGTACGGCTTTTGATTCCCAGGCGTCCCTCGAACTGTATAAGAATTACTGCCAGTCGAAACGGTGTTTATCCTGCCAGATTGGCGTTAGCTTGTTGAAAAGCCGGTAGAAAAACAAGGCGCTCCCGGTTTTGCCGGGAGCGCCTTGCGGAAAAACGTCAGTCCTGGATCGCTTAAAAACCGGGTCCGCCCGCTGTTGGATCGGTCGTTCCCCGATACGGATTGCTCGTGCTGGACGGCCGATCGGTGTCGTTATCCCACTCGCGGTTTTCGTCGCGGTTCTGCCAGGTTTCGGCGCCTACGTTTTCTTCGGTGCCGCTGCCGGTAATACCCGAACGGCTGGTACCGGTTTGCTGCTGCCAACGGTTGGTCTGGCCATAATCGCCTTCGCGAACCGTGTCTCTCATCTGATTTCGCAGGCCATCACGGTCGGTATCATCATCGCTATCCGATTCCATTTTGGCCCGCTCGTTGATGAAAGACTCCGCTACTTCGGTTAGCTTCCTATCCGTATTTTTTTCTTCCTCCAGACTCTCTTCGATCAGCCGCGCAGCCTCGTGGTAGCCCAGGAGTCGCGCCAACGAGTGGAGAGAACCATAAGCCGCAATTTCGTGATGTTCAACTTTTTGTCCGGCAATGATCAGGCCGGCATCCCGCGTGAGGGACCCGGAATCGGTTTCCGAAATAACGACATTCCCATCGTCGACCAGGCCGTCGGCGGCATTGCAGGTTTTTTCATCAGCTTCCAGGCCTAATTGCTGAAAAATCTGCTCGAGCCGGTTAATCTGATTCCGGGTTTCGCCGAGGTGTTGCTGAAAGGCTTCCCGCACAACATCCGTGGTGGCCGCTTCAGCCATTTCCGGCAAAGCATCAGCAATCTGCTTTTCGGCATAATACATGCCTTTCAATTCGCTGATAAACAATTCACGTAATGAGGTATCCGTGCCCTTCGTGCCAAAAAAATTCGCTAACTGTTCCGTGAACGAAGCCATACTGGTATGTGATTAATAGGTTGAAAAATGTTTGTAACCCCCATTTTTCAAAACCTGTACCAGTTTGTAATCGTCTGAAAGTTAATGGTTTATTAATTGGCCCGTGTAGATGATTAGCCACAGTTCGGGGTATAGATTCCTCATAGAATGCTAAATCAGCTTGCCAAAAGTCTATTTTTAGGCCAAAAAACCGGGTGCGAAAGGATGAGATCCGGAGGGGCCGGCTACGAATTGTTGATCAGACTGACACCCGATCCCAGAAACACCAGCCCGACAATGAAAGGGGCCAGCGACTCCCATTTTGTAATGCTCATACCCAGCACCGGTTTGGCGTCCGACAGAAAAGCGACGCAGGCAAACAGAATGACGATAATACCCAAAATGGTCAATGTCGCGCCAAAAAAGCGCCGGAAATTATTCTTATCCATTGTGACTAGCGAATGAAGGCCTGAGCGTTTGAATTAAGATTACGGTATGTTTCCTGAGGGTGACGGTTTTTCGTTTACTAATTCGGGATTAATCGTCAGTTCTTTCACGGGCTCGAGTCCGAATTTCCGGCCTTCTTCGAGCATGTAGGGAACCGCAGCTTCGAGCGTGTTGGCGACCGTTCCTTCCAGAATGGCCTCCCGAACGGCGGTTTTAATCTGCCCCACTTCCTTCGACGGTTTCAGCCCAAAGGCTTCCATGATCAGTTCACCGGTGATAACGGGCTGAAAGTTACGGAGTTTATCGCGTTCGTCAAGTTCGCGCAGTTTTCGCTCGACTTTATCGAAATTGGTAAGGTGTTTCTTAACCCGGTCGTAATTTTTCGAGGTAATGTCGGCCCGGCAGAGGGTCATCAGAGCCTCCAGGTCCTCACCCGCTTCGATCAGCAACCGGCGAAGGGCCGAGTCGGTAATCTGTTCCTTCACGAGCGCAATGGGCCGCAGGTGCAGGCGCACCAGTTTTTTCACAAACCGCATTTTTTCGTTTAGCGGCAGCTTCATCTGGCGGAAAATTCCCGGAACCTGTTTCGCTCCCAGATCTTCGTGGCCGTGGAAGGTCCAGCCCACGCGCGGATCAAAGCGTTTGGTGGCCGGTTTGGCAATATCGTGCAGCAGAGCCGCCCACCGCAACCAGAGATCGTCGGAACGATCGGCGACGTTGTCGAGCACCTGCAGCGTATGATAAAAATTATCTTTATGGCCTTTGCCTTCAATCGTTTCCACTCCTTTCAGAGCAACCAGTTCCGGAAAAATCAGGTCGAGTAAACCGGCGTGAAACAGGAGTTTGAAACCGTAGGAGGGGCGGGGTGATAGAATGATTTTATTCAGTTCGTCGGTAATCCGTTCGCGCGAAACAATGGCGATCCGGTCTTTCATGGCGACAATCGCATCGAACGTATCCGGCTCAATATCGAAGCCTAACTGCGACGCGAACCGGATGGCCCGCATCATTCGGAGCGGATCGTCGGAGAAGGTGATGGTTGGGTCGAGCGGGGTCCGGATTATTTTCCGGCGCAGGTCATCCAGGCCCCCAAACGGATCGAGCAACTGTCCGAAATCGCTTTCGTTCAGGCTGATGCCCATCGCATTGATCGTAAAATCCCGGCGGTTTTGGTCGTCCTCGAGCGTGCCGTCTTCGACGATCGGCTTCCGGGATTCGGAGCGGTAGGATTCCTTCCGGGCACCCACAAACTCCACCTCCCAGCGGTCGGCCGGGTCGGTGGTTTCCGGGGCTTCTTCCGGTTCAGAACCGCCCGTACGGAGCATGGCCGTCCCGAAATTTTTGAAGACAATTACCGGTACGTTCAACGTCCGACCTACCGATTCGGCCAGGTCGATGCCGCTGCCAATGCACACAATATCAATGTCTTTCGATGGTCGTTTCAGGACCAGATCCCGCACAAAACCGCCGATGACGAACGCGCGCACGTCCAGCGCGGCCGCCCGTCGGGCGATGACTTCAAAAATGGGATTGGTATGTAACGTTTCAGCAAAATTCATAGAACAAACGAATAACGAATCGGGCCCCGGATGGTCGGCGATGGCAGTACGGTTCATTATTTTCTTAAAAAGGCTACTTCTCCCTTCGGCCCTAACTCCATGATGCGCGGCAACTGCGTTTTGACCGGTAATTCGCCCCAGGCAATCGGTGGTTTGGCCAGCCCGACCGGCCAGTCGGTCCCCTCGAACGGGAGGGTCAATAAACCGCGTCCGAAGGCTCCAATGAGTTTGCGCACGGGCTCACTCAGGGTTTTCCGGACTGGTACCTGCGCCCGGAAAGCGTCGGGTAAGTTAACGCCCCCCGCCAGTAAAACCGTCAGTGGGTTTTCGGCAAAGTCAATCAAATCCCAGGCCACATCGGGCACCGGCCGGACATACAGATTCAATTGACCGCTGTCGGCAATCAGAATGGTTGGGAGCGGAGCCGGAACGAGGTCTTTCCGGACGGCCAGCAAGTGCTCGACGGCTTCCGTATGACCGGGATCGCAGGCTAGCGAAACCCCGGTTTCGTCGGACAACTGGATGAGGGTCCCTTTCCGGAGTTCGGCAACAATATCGCGCGGAGTTGGTGTCATAGTCGTAACAAGCCGCAAAAGTACGGCAAGTTTTTGGAAACCTGTTTGAAATGGTGGGAAAGCTTGTCGGATTTCGGACAATTCCAATTGCTGCATCCCCGCAAAGGGCCAGAGATTGACGCTGATGAATGATCATTGCCGGGCCCTGCCTGGCATAGTCCTTCCTGTTCCTTTTGGGTTATAATTCCTTGTTAAAATTCAAAGTCTGTTTCGGAATAAACAGACTTTGAATTTTGTAATATGGTTTATAATTAATTGATAATCTGTTGTTTTTTAGAGAAATTTATTTAATTAACGGAATATATGTTACAAGACTGTTATTATGAAAGACATCCTTGCCTTTGTACTGGTATTTCTTTTGTCGCTAGGGGCAGCAACGGCACAGAGTCCTTTGATACGGTTTAAGCATATTACACCAAGTGAAGGGCTTTCCCATAGTAATGTGACCAGCATCATCCAGGATAGGAAAGGCTTCATGTGGTTTGGTACCCAGGATGGGCTGAATCGGTATGATGGGTATTCCTTTACAAGCTATCGGAGTAACCCGGCCAAGCCCGGTACTTTGAGCGATAATTTCATTCAGGTAGTGTATGAAGACCGTCAGGGAAAAATATGGGTCGGAACCGATAGCGACGGTTTATGTAGGCTGGATCCGGAAACCGGCCACTTTACCACGTATAAAAATGACGAAAAAAAACCGAAAAGTCTGAGTAATGATCGAATCAGGGCCATTACGGAAGATCCGCAGGGTAACTTGTGGGTTGGAACCGATGGCGGAGTAAACCGGTTCGATCCGGCTACCCAAACCTTCCAGCGCTATGTGAGTGAGCCTGGTCGTTCGGGTAGCCTTAGCATCGACTACATTCAGGATATTCTATTTGATCGAAAAGGGCAGATGTGGGTGGCCACCTACGGGGGAGGGCTGAATAAATTTGACCGAAAGACTAATCGATTCGAGCATTTCAGGCACCGTGCGTCCGATAAGACGTCGATCAGCCATGATATTGTGAAAAGTTTACTCGAAGATGCGAACGGAACCCTTTGGGTTGCCACAGAAGGCGGAGGGCTTAACCGGCTTAATGCCGATCAGAAAACATTTACCCGGTTTTTGCATAACCCCGCCGATAAGACGTCCATCAGCCACAATGATCTGCAGGTACTCCAGGAAGACCGTCACGGGAGTTTATGGATCGGTACGGAAAATGGAGGAATCAGTGTGCTGAATCCCGATGGTGTTACGTTTACAAGGTACGGATATGATGAAAGGAACCCGGATGGGCTCAATAATGGGTCGATCTATGACATTTGTCGGGACCGAAGCGGAAATATGTGGGTGGGGACATTTGATGGCGGAATCAATTTTATGGACGCTCAACCGCCCCGGTTCGACCAAATCAGGAAGGACATTCTGAATCCGAACAGCCTGCAGGGGAAAAGTGTGCTGGCCGTACTGGAGGACCTGGAAGGAAATCTGTGGATGGAAACCGACGGGGGAGGACTGAATGTGTTACGAAAGAGAGATGGACGGTTTATCCAGTATCGGCATAATCCGACGGATCCCGGCAGCATTGGCAGCAACGCGGTGGTATGCCTTTATCAGGATAGTGACGGGGATATCTGGGCCGGGAATTTTCGCGGAGGACTTAGTTTATGGCAGAAAGGGACGGGCGATTTAAAAATTTTGGCAAAACCAATGATGAACGGGGATTGAGTACGGTTTCGATCAATTCGATTGTTGAGGGGAAAAAGGGGGAAATCTGGTTGGCCAATTTTTCATCCGGAATTAGTCGTTACGATAAGAAAACAGGACGCTTCACGCATTTTCGACCGGATGGCAGCCGGCCGGGGCAGATTATTGATGACTACGCGAGCGTTTTATGTGTGGACCGCCAAGGTAATGTGTGGATAGGGACGGGCTCAAAAGGAGTAAACCGGTTTCATCCTGAGACGGGAACGTTTACGGCCTTTCAGTATAAGCCCGCGGATTCCACGAGCCTGAGTCATAATTCCGTGAATAGCCTGCATGTTGACCTCCAGGGCAGAGTATGGGTTGGGACCAAGCAGGGGCTTAATCTATTCGATGAGCAGCGACAGTCGTTTACGCGCTACCGGCAGGAGAATGGACTGGGCAACGATTTTATTCAAGGCATTTCCAGCGATTCGAGCCAGCTGTGGATCAGTACCAACCGGGGTTTGTCTAAGCTCCATTTCCAAACGCAGAAAATTCGGAATTACGATGAAGGCGATGGCCTGCTGCCGGGGGCCTTTAACCGCATGGCCGTTTTTCGAAACAAATTCGGGAAATTTTATTTTGGCGGGATCAACGGGCTGATTTCGTTCACGCCGGAACAGGTGCGCGATAATTCCTATATTCCGCCCGTCTACCTGACGAAAGTGAAGATTTTCGACCAGCCTACTTCCTTCGCGTCGGATACGTTGAATCTAAAATACAATCAGTCCACGCTCACCTTCGAATTTGCTGCGCTTAACTATACCTTACCCGAAAAAAATCAGTACGCGTACCGGTTAGACGGTTTTGACGATCAATGGCAGTTTAGCGGGAACAAGCGGGAGGCCGTTTACACCAATCTGAACCCCGGTGAATATACCTTTCGGGTCAAAGCGTCGAACAACGACGGCGTCTGGAACGAACAGGGAACGGCCCTGCGGATTGTGATCACGCCCCCGTTCTGGCTGACCTGGTGGTTCAAAGCCCTGGCCGGATCTCTTTTTCTGGCAACTCCCTTGATCCTGATCCGTTTGCGGATACGCTCGTTGAAGTTGCAGAAAACCAAACTGGAAAAAGTTGTCCAGGAGCGAACGGCTGAAGTGCAGTACCAGAAGGAAGAGCTATTGACGCAGTCCGAACATTTGCTGACGCAGTCGGAGCATTTGCAACTCCTGGTGGAAGAACTCAATGAACAGCGTACGCAGGAACAGAAAGCCCGGGAAGAGGCCGAAAAAGCCAATAAGGCTAAAAGCGTGTTTCTGGCGACGATGAGCCACGAAATCCGCACGCCCATGAACGGGGTATTGGGAATGGCCTACCTGATGAAAGAAACCGAGCTGTCAGCCGACCAGACCGAATATGTCGATACCATTGTTCAGTGCGGGGAGAGTTTGCTGGGCGTCATTAACGATATTCTCGATTTTTCGAAAATCGAGTCCGGAAATCTGGAACTGGAGCCGAGCGAAGTCAATTTGCTGAATAGCATCGAAAGTGTACTGGAACTCTTTGCGGGAAAAGCCGCGGAGACGGGCCTCGATCTGGTGTGCCAGCTGGAGCCGCAGGTGCCTACCCACATCCTTATCGACGGATTGCGATTGCGGCAGATTTTAATCAATCTGGTTGGCAATGCCGTGAAGTTTACGCACAAAGGAGAGGTCTTTGTGCAGGTGGTCGTGAACCAGTTGCTTGATAATCAGCAGGTAGAATTGCTTTTTACGGTTCGCGACACGGGAATCGGAATTTCGCCTGAAAAACAGGCCCGACTTTTTAAGTCGTTTTCGCAGGGGGATTCGTCAATGACCCGACGGTATGGAGGAACCGGACTTGGGCTGGTCATCAGTGAGCGGCTGGTCAAGCTTATGGGCGGAGCCATTCGCGTAGAGAGTCAGGAGGGGAAAGGAACCTCGTTTTCGTTCACGGTGCGTTGTCCGATGGTGACGGTACCCAAACCGTGGTCGTCCTCCCCACACGTCACAGATCCTGTGGAAAAACGCATCCTCATTGTCGATGATAATGCGACGAATTTAACAGTTCTGAAAGCGCAACTTGAACTGTGGGGGCAAAGCCCAACGGTCGCGAGTTCGGGTTCGGAAGCCATGATGATTCTGGAAAAGAGTGAACCGTTTCATCTGGTTATGACGGATATGCAGATGCTGGGAATGAGCGGGAAGGAGTTAGCTCGGAAGATCAGGGAGAAAGAGACTGCTCTCCCGATCATTCTGCTCAGTTCGGTAAAGGACGATCTTCGTAAAAATGAAGACGGTTTATTTGCGGCCGTCCTCACAAAGCCCATCCGGCAGCATCATCTCAGGGAATTGGTGCTGCGTCAGCTCGGGCAAACCAGTGTACCGCAAACCCCGGGCAATCGACCGGCCCCACAACAGCAACTCGTGAAGAGTTTTGCCCAGGATCATCCGCTCACCATTCTGGTTGCCGAAGACTATCTGGCCAACCAGAAGTTGATCTTAAACGTATTGCAACGGCTGGGGTATAACCCGGTTATTGTTCCGAACGGCGTGGAAGTCGTGGAGGCCTTGCAGAAAGAGGTGTATGATTTAATATTAATGGATGTGCAAATGCCGGAAATGAACGGGCTGGAAGCTACCCGACTGATTCGGAGCCAGCCGGGGCTCCAACCGGTGATTGTGGCGATGACGGCGAACGCCATGAAAGAAGATTACGAGGAATGTATTCAGGCCGGCATGGACGATTACCTTTCCAAACCCATCTTTATGGAAGCTCTGAAAAAAACACTGGCTCAGGTGGCCGACCGGCGGCAGCAGGTGATGAATTCCTGAGGTGGGTTGTCCGGCGTTGGGGTTCGGTTTGTAATCGAAAGTTTATAGTTTAGGGGCCGGAATTTTCAGGAGAAATTCCGCAGCTATTCTGAACGAATGAAAAAAGTTATTGTTGCCGGATTGCTTTTCGTGTGGGCGACGTGTGTACAGGCTCAGAAAACCGCCCCTGTATCGACCGCGACCGTTGCCCTTTCTAAACTGTATATCATTCCCGACAAACGCTACATCATGAGGGGGGATGGCAAACCGTTTTTCTGGCTGGGCGATACGGCCTGGGAACTGTTCCACCGCCTGACAAAAGAAGAAGCCGATCTTTACCTGAAAAACCGGGCGGCCAAGGGGTTCACGGTGATCCAGGCCGTGGTGCTGGCCGAACTCGACGGCCTGACGCAACCGAATCAGTATGGCCAGTTGCCGTTGGTGGATAATGATCCTGCCAGGCCCAACGAAGCGTATTTTCAGCATGTCGACTGGGTGGTAAACCGGGCCGCTGCGTTGGGGCTCGTGGTCGGGTTATTACCTACCTGGGGGGATAAGTTCAACAAGAAATGGGGAAAAGGCCCGGAAATTTTCAATACGGCCAACGCCCGAACCTACGGCGAATTTATCGGGAAACGCTACCGGGGTAAACCGGTGATCTGGATTCTGGGGGGGGACCGCAATCCGGAAGGCGAGCAACGGCTGGCCATTGTGCGGGCCATGGCCGAAGGTATTAAAAAAGGCGATGGTGGCACGAAACTTATGACCTACCACCCGCAGGGCGATAGCAATTCGGCCGGTTTTTTTCATAGTGACAAGTGGTTGAACATCAATATGTTTCAATCGGGGCATAGCGCGAAGAACAAGAAAAATTACGTATTGCAACGCCAGAATTATGCCATGTTCCCGCCCAAGCCGACGCTGGACGGCGAACCGCGCTACGAAGATCATCCGGTGGCTCACAAAGCCGAACAGGGCTATTTCGACGACTTCGACGTGCGCCAGGCCGCCTGGTGGGCCATGCTCTCCGGCGGTTGTGGCCATACGTACGGCAACCACAACCTCTGGCAGTTTTTCGATAACGATCGCAATCCGCCAGTTTCGGCGGCCCGGACATACTGGAAACAGGCCCTTGACCATCCCGGCGCGTTTCAGATGGGTATCCTGCGCCGGTTGTACGAATCGCATCCCTGGACGCGCCTGATGCCCGACGACCGGCTGATTCTGAGCCCCAATCCCGATGACGGCAACCACCAGGTCGCTGCGGTTTCGGAGGATGATAATTTTCTGTTTGCCTACACGCCCAACGGCAGTCCGCTGAAAATCGACCTGCTCCGGCTGACGGCGGCCCCGAAAATTTTGGCCTACTGGTACAACCCGCGTGATGGGAAGAGTTACCGAATCGGTGAATTCCCGAATACCGGACCGCAGGAATTCAAACCGCCAATTGCCGGACCCACCACCGACTGGGTGCTGGTGTTGGACGATGTCAGGGCACCGTTTGCCGGGTTTGGGCTGAAGAAATAGACCTTCAAATGGAGGCCGATGGGTACAGGATTGGCCTTCGCGACGTTTTACAATTACAACGTTTATGACGTATGAATCCGGGGATTGGAAAATATCTGATTGGAATCGGCGCGGTAATTCTGCTGGCCGGACTGGTCGTATACTTTTTGGGCGACAAACTGCACTGGCTGGGGCGGTTGCCGGGGGATATTCGGGTGGAGGGCAAAAACGGCGGTTTTTACTTCCCGATTGTGACCTGCATCGTTGTCAGCCTTGTGCTGAATCTGATCATTGTTTTGATCCGGAAGTTTTTCGGGTAGCGTTTTCGGACGAATCCGAGCGGCTCGACGGGCTATCGCTCAGTTTTTCGAGGTTACTGACGACTTTGTTCATGTAGAATACCTCCCGTGGCGGAGCGAGCGAACGATCCGTTGAAATTTTCTGAAAACCGCAGGCCAGAAAATGACCATCGTACCAGGCTTCCAGCTGATCGTTTTCCGAATACACTACTTTTTCGTTGCCTGCCAGTTTTTTCAGCGAATACTTCTCCCGTTCCCGCACCACCTTGCCGCCTTCGATCACTTCCGCGTTGATTTCGCCTTCGTGCGGGTACGCCAGAATGGTTGCGTCGCCGTGCCGGGCAACCTGTACCATCTGATTCAGGTCGTAACTGGTCAGGTCGGGGATGGATATGGAATTGTCCCAGAGGAGTTTACCTTTCTTGTCAAAACCGCACAGGAAAGCGTGGGTGTACCGATATCCTTCCTGATACCGGTCGAACGAACGCCCGCTGCCCAGGTAGGGATAGGCGCTGCCCCGGTATTGCGGATAATAGACCTCGGCCAGCAGCATCAGCCCTTCGTCGGTTGGCACCAGATCATGAACCAGCAAACGGTACCGGAATTTGGTATCTTTCCCCTGATCTTTCCGGCGGGCCAGGCGTTCCAGTAATTTCTGTTGCCGCTTGGGCTTCATATAGTTAAAGAAATTCTGAAGTTCCGAGAAATCGATGAAACGCGTGTCCTCGGTGGGCGTAATAGCCATGTTGTTGCCAGTTTCGCCGGTCATGGCGGCTGCGTTTCGGATGCGTGTGATGTAAACGCCCTGCGAATAGGGAGTACAGTCATTCGAATAATTGCCGACCAGCAGCGATTCCTCGTCGTTGAGCGGCAGCAGTTTGCCCGAAATCAGGCTGTGTTCGTTGCCGTCCAGGTTGACGGTCCGGAGCAGTTTGCCTTCGTAGGAGTAGGTCCGGACGGTAAACTCGCAATTGCGTTGGTGCGTGGCGTCGGTCATGACGTGAACCAGCCGCCGTTGCTCATCGACTTCGATGTTGTTCAACTGAATGTGGTTCGTGTATAAACCGGGTAATACCTTGGACGTCAGATCGAAAAACGAAAACGATACCACCACCGGCCGCGAACGGTAGTAGCCCCCCAGGTAGGCAATGTTGTCGAGAACTTTGAAATGGAAAATATCCATCTGGGTGACCAGATCGCCTTTGTAGGTCTCGATCATGCCATCGTCCAGATTCAGCCGCAAAACCGTGATCTTTTCGTTCGAATTTTCCTTTAACAGCCAGTACAGGTAATGCTCGGTCCGGCAGGAGCGAATCGGCTCGTAGTAGGAATCGATTTTATACTCCGTCGCCCAGAGTTGTTTGAGGTTCGTGTCGTAGCGTTTGAAGGAGAACTTGGTGGGAGCAGACGAGTAAAAATCACCGTGCCGGACGTTGAGCAGCACGCCCTTGTTGCCGAGGGTGGTCACGTCGAATAGTTCTTCCGAGTTCTGGCTAATGGGCAATTCCAACCGGGCCGATGGCTCGAACTGCGCCCACGCGGGCATCAAGGCTACTACCAGCCAGCTCCAGAGCGCGATCACGAGACGTTTGGTCATCAGCATTTCGGTTAAATACTGATTAAAGGTACGTATTCTGGTTCTCTTCTCAAATTCAAATGGCGGTTTTTGACGGAGAGAAATAGCATTTCACCGGCATAAAATAGGGATAAAGTGACCAGGTCCTCGATTGCGCGTCAAAGGTCAGATTCTCAGTTCAATCCCATAACCTATGATTGCTGCGAAAAAAAAACTGTTCGATCAACTTTCCTCCATCCGAAGTTTGTCAACTGAGGTGTTGCAGGAGCTAGAAGTACGGATTGTATTCCAGCGCTTACCAAAAGGCGCTCATTTGCTGCAAGCGGGCGAAACCGGAGACCGTCTCTACTATATCGCTCGTGGTTTAGTACGGGGTTATTGCGTTGAGGAAGCAAAAGAAATAACGACCTGGCTGGCTGTAGAAGGTGAGTTTGCCTTTTCGGGTTCCAGTTTTCTACGTGAAAAACGATCCAATGAATCCATTGAATTACTGGAATATACAGAGCTGTTTTACATTACCAGACAGGATCTTCACTATTTACACAAACATTTTCCAAAAATAAACTACATCAGTCAATGTATTCTTCAACAACATTTCCTGCTCCAGGAAGAGCGGCTGTATTTATTGCGTCAGATGAAGGCTGAAAAACGACTTGAGCAATTCCGGCAGCAATTCCCAGATTTGTGGAAACGTGTTCAAAACCAACACATTGCTTCTTATTTAGGCATTAATCCTGCTACGTTGAGTCGGCTGTTACGGAAAAAGTGAAATTAGAACAACAAAGATGTAACTGGTTGTTCATCAGTCGGTCACTTGCAACCCAAAAGCAAGAATAATTTCCTAAAATGATCTCTTTTTTTTGATGTTTGTCGGACGGTTTTTGAGAAAAGCCAAGCATTTTTTTGAGTGCAATTGCCAGATTTGTGCATGCAAAAGCCGTACACATCCGGGGCTGCAATTCTTCTTTGCTTTTAACAATGTATGAAATAGAAGCTATTGACTTAGCGAATAACTTTGATAATCAAATACGTGCAAACAGAGTTTTGACCGAAACAGAGAAATATCAGCTGTTCGAGATTAGTTCTGCAACAAGAACAGTCGCTTCTATCTATGATCAACTTGAGACAGATATTCGAGGACACACTTCAGCTCGGATTGGGCGTTGTAAAGTTGACGCGAGGGGAGTTTGGACAGATGCTGTGATTGGTTTTTTTGTAGGTGTAAGCGGAGGGTTGAAAGTAGGATGCACTGGTGGAACGGTGACATTACCAGGTATTGGAACAGCAACTGGTTGTGTAGGAGGGGCTGTTCTTGGAGGTGCTGGTGGTTTTGTTGGTGGTGCAATAACCGGGGTAGCGAGTCAGTTATTGCAGACCTGTTTTAGGAATTCTGTATAGTAATTATATTATCTATTCTTTTGATAATGCTATGTCACTGAACAAACGACAGAAGAAAATATTGCCATTAGCTGGACTTTATTTTGCAGTCTGCATGATGGCTTTTAGTTCGTATGGCTCCTTTAATCCAACCAGAATAGGTTTTTATTTGTCGCTTTTTGCCGGTCTAATTTGGGCTGTAATTGTGGGCTATCTTATTGGTAAATTTCAGACAAAGAAGGATTAATCTTTAATCTAAGTTTGGGCTAAACAAACTCCAACGGTTGACTCACGACAGTTAGCCATTGGAGTTTGTTGCGATTGTGTTTCAGTTTGTGTTAATTCTGCATATAATATTCTTCAAACAAAGTATATTCAGTACGAAAGTGATTTTAAAGTCCAATATAATACCTGTAACTAACAAAGCTTTTCTTACTCTTTAAGAGACTGTCTAAAAATAATAAATCATGTTTTATAGGCCACTCCCCCACCCCCTGAAGGGGCTTTAGCACACCGATTAAAGTCCCCTTCAGGGGGTGGGACAATATGAAAAACGAAAATTCTAAAATTTAGACAGTCACTAATAGAGTAGGAAAAGTATTAAAGATATGAGTATAAATATAAAATTATTCGTAGTAATTGTGTGCCTCGGGCTGAGCATAATAATTGTAATCTATAATAACGAACTCTTCTCGTTTTTGGGGCTTATTTTTTCACCAGAGGTGAATAATTATAGACTGTCTATAACTTCGTGTTTAATTTGGGTCACTTTATGGCCTCTAACGGTAGTTGAATATTTTTCGAAACGGTTTTGGGCCTCCTTAGTTACATTCTTAATTATAGGTATAGTACATGATATAATGTAAAAAAGATTCTGGGGGATTCACTCATTATCGCAAAATGACTATCGGTTTTGGATCGTATTTATGGTCAGTTCATGTATCGGGTGTTTTATTTTTTACCTGTACATATTCAAATTTGACTATTTTTTTAACCTAAAAGGGTCTAAAAGGCTTGGAATAATCATGGCTGCTATTACCTTATTAATTCCGGCTATTTCATTACGCAGGCTTCATGTCGTAGTAATCATCATACTTATTCATTTGGCCATAAATCTGCTCAAGAACTACTAATCAACGCTTCGATCGTGGGGATATAAAAGAAAACCTGCGGTAATGCTTTACGTAAGTTGTTTTGGTAAGTGTCTTATAGTGAATATGTTGCCTTTATACGCTATCGAGCTTTGGAAACGAAAAAACTGCCAGAAATGACGAGCTTTGTGGGCGTGCATGAGGATTGGGACTAAATTTTGCCGTAGTTTTGTGCTTTGAATCTTACCTTGCCGAATGGATATTCAAGCACAACTCAAACGGGCTATTTCGGAAGCGATTCAATCGCTGTATGAGACGTCTGTTGAAACCGTATTACTACAACCGACCAAAAAAGAATTTGAAGGACTCTACACCTTCGTCACGTTCCCGCTGACCAAAACGACCCGAAAACCGCCCGTTGAAATTGGGCAGGCTATTGGAACGTACCTGAAAGAAACCACCCCGCTCATCAGCAAATTCAACGTGGTTCAGGGTTTTCTGAACCTCAGCATTGCCGATGCGGTTTGGGTGGAGGAACTGAACGGAATTCTGACAGATCCGAATCTTGGGCAATTGCCGGCCCGGAACGAATCGGTCATGGTTGAGTTTTCGTCGCCGAATACGAACAAACCGTTGCACCTGGGCCACCTGCGCAACAACTTCCTGGGCGATTCGGTCAGCCGGATTCTGAAAGCCAGTGGTTACGATGTCGTTAAGGCTTGTCTGGTCAACGACCGGGGGATTCACATCTGTAAGTCAATGCTGGCCTACCAGGAGTTCGGCAACGGCGAAACGCCCGAATCGACGGGCATGAAAGGCGATCACCTCATCGGAAAATACTACGTCTGGTTCGACAAAGCCTACAAGCAGCAGATTGAGGAGTTGATCGAAGAAGGAATGCCAAAGGACGAAGCCGAGAAAAAAGCCCCGCTGCTGCTGAAGGTGCAGGAAATGCTGCGGAAGTGGGAGCAGGGCGACCCCGAAACCGTCGCCCTCTGGGAGTTGATGAATTCGTGGGTGTATGCCGGTTTTGCGGAAACCTACCACGCGATCGGGGTGCATTTCGATACGATGTACTACGAGTCTAAAACGTACCTGCTCGGAAAGGACGTGATCGAAGACGGTTTGCAAAAGAATGTGTTTTACCGCAAACCGGATGGTTCGGTCTGGATTGACCTGGCTGACGAAGGACTCGATCAGAAACTGGTGCTCCGGTCGGACGGAACCTCGGTGTATATTACGCAGGATTTGGGAACGACCGACCTGAAATTCCAGGATTTTCCGATTCAGCGCGGTATCTGGGTGGTGGGCAACGAGCAGGATTACCATTTTGCGGTGTTGTTTGCCATTTTGCGCCGGTTGGGTCGTTCGTACGCCGAGGGGTTATACCACCTTTCCTATGGCATGGTCGATTTGCCAAGCGGCAAGATGAAATCGCGCGAGGGCACCGTGGTCGATGCCGACGATCTGATCGAAGAGATGCTCGAAACCGCCCGAAACCGGACCCGTGAACTGGGTAAAATCGACGATTTTGAGAGCGAAGAAGCCACCCGTCTGTACCATATGCTGGCGATGGGCGCCTTGAAATACTACCTGTTGAAAGTCGATCCGAAAAAGCGCATGACGTTTAACCCGGAGGAGTCGATCGATTTTCAGGGACATACCGGGCCGTTCGTGCAATATACCCACGCGCGGATCTGCTCGATATTGCGGAAAGCGGACCAATTGGGGGTAAATCCGGTTGGTACATTAAATTTGGTTGAACTCGCTGATAGTGAGCAACAACTTGTATATTTGCTTACGCAGTTTGGACAGCGGATTTCGGAAGCAGGTACCGATTATGCGCCCTCGTATCTGGCCCAGTATGCGTTTGAACTGGCCAAAGCGTATAACCAGTTTTACGGCGAGTTATCCATCCTGTCGGAACCGGATGCCGACAAACTGAAATTTCGGGTGGCGCTGTCCAAAGCGGTGGCCGAAACTATCCAGAAAACAATGGAGTTATTAGGCATTGAAGTACCGTCAAAAATGTAAACTTTTCCCAACGCAAATGAAAAAGCTGTTGCTTATTGTAACCGTCGGTTTCGTTGCTGTGACCTTGTCCAGCTTTATGGCCGTCAAAAGTAACCTGGTGGGGAGCGACAAAAATGCCGCAGCGCCCACTAAAAAATTGTACGATTTTACCATGACCTCGATTGACGGTAAAACCGTACCGCTCAAACAATACAGGGGTAAGAAAGTGGTGATTCTGAACACGGCTTCCAAGTGCGGTTTTACCAAGCAGTTTGCCGATTGGGAAACTTTCTACAAAGACCACGGTGATAAAGTGGTGGTGCTGGGTTTCCCTTCCAACAACTTCAAGAGCCAGGATCCGGGTTCGAATTCCGAAATCGCTGAATTCTGCAAAAAGAACTACGGGGTGACGTTCCCTATGTTCGAGAAGATCGATGTGATCGGTGAAAATCAGGCTCCCTTGTACAAGTGGCTGTCGGATAAATCATTGAACGGTGGGGTGAACGATAAAGTACCCAGCTGGAATTTCTGTAAATACGTTATCAACGAAAAAGGTGAATTGGTTGCCTTTTTCCCCTCCAAAGTGCTCCCGACCGACGACGAGTTCAAAACCGCGGTTGGAATTTAAGGAGTTAAGAATGATGAGTTAAGAGTTAAGAGTTGCTCCGCAATAGTAGCATCGCGGAGCAACTCTTAACTCTTAACTCATAACTCATCCCTATGAAAAGTTGGCTTGCGGCTGCCCGTCCGCGTACCTTGCCGCTGGCGCTGGCCAGCATTATTCTGGGAAGTTTTCTGGCCTCTTCAGCCGGGCAGTTTAGCTGGAAAATTGCCATTCTGGCGGCCCTGACTACTATTTTTCTCCAAATTCTCTCCAATTTCGCCAACGATTACGGCGATGCGGTTTCGGGTAAGGATACGACCGAACGGGTCGGCCCACGGCGGGCCGTGGCCACCGGGATGATCACCAGGGAAGCCATGCTGCGGGGAATCATCATCACGGCGGTTTTGGCCTTGATTTCGGGGATCTGGCTGTTAGTTGAAGCCCTGAAAAATGCTCCGGCGCAGGTTTTCTGGCTTTTTCTGGTACTGGGTTTGCTGTGTATCGGTGCCGCCATAGCCTACACCAACGGGAAGCGTCCGTATGGGTACAGCGGGTTTGGCGACATTGCCGTGCTGCTGTTTTTCGGCTGGGTGGGGGTTCTGGGAACGTATTTCCTGCACACCTTATCCTTCGATCCGATTCTGTTGCTGCCGGCCACCAGCGTGGGTTTTCTGGCAACGGGTGTGCTGAATATCAACAACATCCGGGATATTGAAACCGACGCCAAAACCGGCAAATACTCCATTCCGGTTCGATTGGGCCTTCAGCGGGCCATTCGCTACCACTGGCTGCTGCTCCTGGGGGGCATGGTATGTGCGGTTCTGTATACGCTCTTGGTTGGTTACAACTGGCTGAGTTGGCTCTATCTGCTCGCTTTCCCGCTTTTTGTGCTGAACGGGCGGGCCGTGGCCACCCATCAAAAACCGGGTGAACTGAATCCGCGGCTGGGCCAACTGGCCTTATCAACCCTCCTGTTCGTCCTGCTCTGGGGCGTTGCGCTGGTGGGCTAAACCTTCCTTGTTTCTACATGAAAACCATCGGCATCATTGGCGGCATGACCTGGGAAAGTTCGGCGGCCTACTATCGGATTATCAATCAGGAAGTTGGCCGACGGTTAGGGGGCAATTACTCGGCGAAGCTGGTCATGGCGAGCGCCAATTTTGAGGAGTTCGACCGCTGGCAGCGGGCCGACGACTGGGGTTCCGTTGAAGCTGCCGTCGACGACATGGCGCAGTGTCTAGTGCGGGCCGGGGCCGATTGCGTGGTGATTGCCTGTAACACCCAGCATGAGGTGGCCGAGGGCGTGGCCAGACGTTTGCCGGTTCCGTTGATTCACATTGCCGATGTCACGGCGGAAGCCATTCAAAAAGCCGGTTTTCGGAAAGTCGGTTTGCTCGGAACTCGTTACACCATGGAACGCCAGTTTCTGCGCGGACGGCTCCGGGAGCGGTTTGGCCTCGAGGTCATCCTGCCGGGCAGCGAAGAACAGCACTACATTCACCACGCGATCTATACCGAGTTCAGCAAAGGCATTTTCGCCGAAGCTACGCGGGCAACGTTTGTGAAGATCATCGAAACTCTGGCGGCACAGGGCGCGGAAGGCGTCATTCTGGGTTGTACCGAAATCCCACTGCTGGTGCAGGCGAAACACACCGATGTCCCTCTGTTCGACACCACTACGCTTCACGCGCTGGCGGCTGTGGACTTCAGTCTGGCGACCCACAAAAATCTGACCGCTAGCTAAACAAATTTAAAACAAAGCGCCTTTTCCGTCGTTAAAACCGGTAAGATGGTGGACCATGAGCGGAAAGGGTTGTGCAGATCGCGTTCACCATCTTCTTTTTTTCCGGAGCATCGTTCCGGCTTCCCAACCCGGTAATTTGCTTAAAACGGCGGAAAAAAGGATACCCACGGAAAAGACGGGGCGCCTGGTCCGTGGGTATGGTTTGAATAAAGATTCGTTAGGCTACTTCTACCTTCAGGCGAAGCAGAAACTCATCCATTTCAATTTCAGTCGCATTGCCGTTCAGGTCACTGACCAGATCCAGCGAGAGCGCCTGCACTTCCTGACAGATGTAGTCCTTATGCGTTTCGATCGCGCTGGTCAGAACTTCATTCGGTCCTTCGGTGCGGTTTTGTTCCAGTTCGATCCGAATCTTGTCCGTAACGTCGAAATTCTGATCTTTCCGCAGGTTCTGAATGCGGTTGATGAAATCGCGGGCGATGCCTTCCTGGCGCAGTTCGGGCGTGATCGTGACATCCAGGGCGACCGTCAGGCCATTTTGACTGGCCACAATCCAGCCCGGCACGTCCTCCGTCCGAATCTCGACATCGGCCAGCGTGATTTCGCCGATCGCCAGTTGCATACTGCCGGCGGCTTCCAGTTTTCGGATGTCGTCTTCGGTCATGGCGTTGATTGTTGTGGCCACATCCTTCATCATCGGACCAAATTTAGGCCCCAGCGTTTTGAAATTCGGTTTGATCTTCTTCTTCAAAATACCGGATGCATCGTCGATGAACTCCACGGTTTTTACGTTGACTTCCGACTGAATAATCGGCGACACGTGCTCGATCTGCCGCCGGGTGGTTTCGTTCAAAACCGGAATCAGCACCTTGGTCAACGGCTGGCGAACCTTGATTTTGTGGCCTTTTCGCAGCGAGTGAACCAGCGAACAAATATCCTGGCCGAGCTGCATGGAGGTTTCCAGATCGCTGTCGATCAGGGCGGTTTCGGCTTTTGGGAAATACGTCAGGTGAACCGAAAGTTCTTTCTCCTTCGTCAGGTTGCGGTACAGCCAGTCGGCGAAGAACGGCGCGATGGGCGACATCAGTTTCGAAACCGTCGTCAAACATTCGTGCAGCGTTTCGTAAGCCGCGCGGGTATCGGCACTCAGCGAGCCGTCGTCCAGTTTGGGCGCGTTCCAGAACCGCCGGCGCGACAGCCGCACGTACCAGTTGGACAACTGATCGTTGACAAAGTCTTGAATGGCCCGACCGGCCTTGGTTGGATTGTAATTCTCGAATTGCTGTTCCACCTCCTGCACCAGCGACTGGAGTTTCGACAGAATCCAGCGGTCGAGTTCCGGGCGGTCGGCCACGGGAATCGTCCGGACGCCGTCGAAATCAAACTGATCGAGGTTGGCGTACAGGGCGAAGAACGAATACGTATTGTACAGGGTACCGAAAAACCGGCGCTGTACTTCGGCAATGCCGTCGATGTTGAATTTCAGGTTGTCCCAGGGTTCGGCGTTGGTGATCATGTACCAGCGCGTGGCGTCGGCCCCGTAGGTTTCCAGTGTCGTGAACGGATCGACGGCGTTGCCCAGCCGTTTCGACATTTTGTTGCCGTTCTTATCGAGGACCAAACCGGTCGAAACCACATTTTTGAACGCCACCGACGCGTCGGTTTTGCCATCCAGTGTACCGAGCATCCCCGAAATGGCGTGGAGCGTGAAGAACCAGCCCCGGGTCTGATCGACGCCTTCCGAGATAAAGTCGGCCGGATAGGCTTTGTCGAAAATAGCCTTATTCTCGAACGGATAATGCCACTGGGCGTAGGGCATGGCCCCGGAGTCGAACCAGACGTCGATCAGGTCCGGTTCGCGCTGCAGAATTTTGCCCGAATCCGACACCAGATAAATATCGTCAACAAACGGACGGTGCAGATCAAAGTCGCCGGAAGCCAGGTGCTGCAAATAGGCTTCGTTCTGGGTCTTCTGGTTGTCTGATAAAACACCGGAAGCAATGGCCTTCTCCAGCCCGGTTTTTAGTTCGGCCACCGAACCAATGCAGATTTCCTCCCCGGCTTCGTTCCGCCAGATCGGCAAGGGGGTTCCCCAGAACCGACTGCGGCTGAGGTTCCAGTCGACCAGGTTTTCGAGCCAGTTGCCAAACCGGCCGGTTCCCGTGCTTTCCGGATTCCAGTTGATGGTTTTATTCAGGTCAACCAGCTTGTCTTTAACAGCAGTTGTGCGAACGAACCAGCTATCGAGCGGGTAGTACAGAACCGGTTTATCGGTCCGCCAGCAGTGCGGGTAAGGGTGTTCGTATTTTTCAACGTGGAACGCCTTGCCTTCACTTTTCAGCTTGATGGCAATCAGGACATCGGTGGGTTTGAACTCCGGTTCGGCCTGTTCTTCATCCGAGTAATACTGCTCCTTCACGTACCGCCCGCCGAATTCGCCGATTTCTTTCACAAACCGCCCCTGTTTATCAACAATGGGGACTTCCTTGCCGTTTTCGTCCTTCACCATGATGGACGGAATGCCGTTCTGCTGGGCAACCCGGAAGTCATCGGCCCCGAACGTCGGAGACGTATGCACCACGCCGGTCCCATCTTCAGTGGTCACGAAATCGCCGAGAATGACGCGGAAAGCCGGTTTTTCAGGCGTGACGTAGGGGAGAAGCTGTTCGTATTCAATACCGGCCAAATCGGCGCCTTTGAACTCGCCGACGATGGTCCAGGGCAGCAGTTTTTTATCCGAAGCGGCATAGCCTTCAAAATCACCGTCTTTGCCCTTCTCGTTAAACCAGCGACCTACCAGCGCCTTGGCCAGCACCACATGGACGGGGTCATAGGTGTACGGATTGAAAGTTTTGACCAGGACGTAGTCAATGTCTTTGCCTACGGTCAGGGCCGCATTGGCGGGCAGCGTCCAGGGCGTTGTCGTCCAGGCCAGGATGTAGGGCGCTGAACCGGCCAGGTCGCCAAACACGCGGGCGGTTTGAGCCGACGGTTTGGTTTTAAACATCGCCACGATGGTGGTGTCTTTCACGTCTTTATACGTGCCGGGCATGTTCAGTTCGTGCGACGACAGCCCTGTTCCGGCTTTGGGCGAATAGGGCTGAATCGTATAGCCTTTGTAAAGCAGATTCTTGTCGTAGAGCTGCTTGAGCAGGTACCAGATGGATTCGATGTAGTCGGTCTGGTAGGTAACGTACGGATTGTCCAGATCGACCCAGTAGCCCATTTTTTCGGTCAGGTCGTTCCAGAGATCCGTGAATTTCATCACGGCCTCGCGGCACTTTTTGTTGTATTCTTCAATGCTGATGCCGCCTTCCGACGCGGGTTTGCCGATATGGTCTTTTGTAATGCCCAGTTCTTTTTCGACCTGCAACTCGATGGGCAGGCCGTGGGTATCCCAGCCGCCTTTCCGTTTCACCTGAAAACCCTGCAAGGTTTTGTAGCGGCAAAAAATATCCTTGATGGCACGGGCCATCACGTGGTGAATACCCGGTTTTCCATTGGCGGACGGCGGCCCTTCGTAAAACGTAAAAGTAGGCTGTCCTTCGCGCGTTTCGATCGATTGTTCAAAAACGCGGTTGGCTTTCCAGAACGCTAAAATATCAGTAGCGACCTGTGCGTATCGGAACGCCGAACCGTTCAGGTCTTTGTATTCTTGGTAACTCACGATAAACTGGATTTGGAATTGACCGCAAAGATACGGAAAATTGAGCGCAACGTATGGTTTCGTTCGGAAGGACGACCTGCCGATTTTGTTTTTAACCAACAGAAATTCGCTGATTTTGATTCGCCTGTCCGACAACCCGATTGGAATTGGCCGGTTTTTTCTACAAATTTACCGAAGGGGCGGCCGTAACTTTGTTTGAATGCGGTCGTTCCCGAACGCCAGCACCGGTGTAAACCCGTGCCGATCCATCCCGCTTTGGTTGAGCCGAATCGGTGATTTTCGACGTTCGTTCACGAAGCAGAACGGTGGTGTTGCTCAACCCAGATCCATAACGGGCCGTTATTCGCCCGAGGTTCTACGTGATTGATCCGTTCGTCAGGGTTCTTCTTTTGGACTGATCGCTAACCCGCCTGGAAGCGTTAAGGCTGAAATTCTGAAAACTGCCCGGGGTTCATTCACTTCTTTCGTCGATCGTAATTTCTGAAAAATTGGATATTCGTCACTATATAGACAGTGGGATTTTAGAAGCGTATTTGCTGGGATTAACGTCCGAAGAGGAACAGAACGAAGTGGAGCAAATGAAACTTCGGCATCCGGAAATTTCGGCGGCTTTAAACGAGATTGAAATCCGGATCGAATCCTGCTGTTTGGAAAATGCCGTTCCTCCTCCTCCCGGTGCCTGGGACGTCATTCAGGCCCGTACCAGCCATTCGGACCTTAAAAAACGCGCGCCGAACGATTCGCAAAACAAAAAAGAAGCGGGCAGCGATAAGTCCGGTTATGTCGAGGCTGAAGTTCGTGATTCCTACATCCGGGTCCACAAACTGTGGCGGATCGCGTTCCTGATCGTTTTTATTCTCTCCAAAATCTTTCTGATCGCGGGTCTGTATTATTACTTCAAATCGGACAGCCAGCAGCAGGAAATCGAGCGGCTTAAAACCGTCCTTCAACAGCCGCAAACCGCTCGCTGAATTTCCGCTGACGTTGTCTGATAAGTGAGCTTAAGGCGCAGGCCATTGACCGGCATTGATGGCGCCTGGTTTGAGTTTGGCTGGATCAATCACTACGTACTTAATCTTTTTCCGATGGTGCGTATACGTGATATGGACCAGACCGTCGCGCGTTTGAATAACCGCCGGGTACGAAAACTCTCCGCCCGGTTCATTCTCCAGCACTACCGCAGCCTGCCAGCTCTTGCCTTCGGGTGATACGGCCACATTGAGCGGTGAGCGGCCTTTGGGGGTGTGGTTATACACCAGCAACTGCCGGCCATCTTTCAGCGTCACGGCATCGGTTCCCGAATTGGGGTTGGGCAGCTCCGTCGCTTTTAACGCCGACCAGGTCTTGCCCTGATCGTCCGACCAGGCTTCCAGCACGTACTTGTTTTTGCTGCGGCAGAGCAACTGCAACCGTCCGTTCGGGTGGAACAGGACGCTGGGCTGAATGGCGCTGAACTCTTTGCCATCGTTGAGGGCCGGGGTTTTCTGCCAGGTTTTCCCGCCGTCCGGGCTGCTTTCCATGTGCAAACGCCAGCCCTTGTCTTCGCTGCTCGACGGGCTGAGCAGGGTGCCGGACGCCAGCAGAACCGGTTTGTTCTTGATCGGGCCAACAATGTCGTCGGGCAGCCGTTCGGGTTTCGACCAGGTTTTGCCACCGTCGGTCGAGCTCATTTTCATGCCCCACCAGGTTTCCGGATCGGGCCCGACTTTATAAAACAGCAGGAGCGGACCTTTCGGCATCTGAAATAAAACCGGATTCCAGGTGGGATAACGTTTGCCGTTCGCCTGTTTGCCGTTGGCTACTTCGACGGGAGCCGTCCAGCCTTTCTTGTCCCGGCGACTGACCCAGATCCCAACGTCAGGGTGATTTTCGTGAGTGCCGCCAAACCAGGCCGCCACTATACCGTTGCTGGTTTCGGCCAGCGTAGACGCGTGGCAGGATGGAAAGGGAGCCTGTTCGTAAATGAACTCGGTTTTGACAATGCCGGCGGTTTGCTGGGCAATTGAAAAACCGGGGAGAATGCTAAGTAAAAAGAGAATGAACGCGTTTTTCATGGAGAACGCTACGGTTTTTAGGGTTAGGATTAACGCCAAAAATAGAGGTTTTAGGGCGAAGAAAAAAAGCGGATGGGGGAGGTGTTTTACGAGTCCTCTGCTCTGGCGCTGGGGAAAGTGAAAAGAAACCTTTCAATCGGTTGGTCATTCGGCCCCCGTTGAAACCGTGGGTTACTAAAAACGCCAGTCGCCGGGGAGTAACTTCCCGGCGACTGGCGTACGTTTCAAAACCGTTGTTTAAATTCCCTTGTTCAACACCCGCACTTTGACGTGCGAAGGGGCTTTGTTTGAGAAATACACCCGGTTGGTGGTTTTCTGGAAATCAGCGTCCGTGGCGTCGTAGATGTTCATGAACGTGCCGGGATTGCGGTCCACCAGCGGAAACCAGGAGCTTTGCACCTGCACCATTAGTTTGTGGCCTTTCTTAAAGGTGTGGGCCGCATCCTGCATATCGAACGTGACTTCCGTGACTTGGCCCGGTTTCATCGGTTCCGGTTTCGAGAAGCTGTTCCGGAATTTGGCCCGCATCACTTCACCGCGTACCATCAACTGAAAACCGGCCATTTTCGTCGTTGGAATCGGGCTGGTGGCTTTTGAGGTATCCGGATACACGTCGATCAGTTTGACCACGAAGTCCGCATCCGTTCCGGTGGTTGAGACGAACAGGTTCGCCATCACGTTACCGGTAATCGTCAGGTCTTCGGTCAGCGGTTCGGATTCGTACACCATCACGTCGGGTCGGGTAGCCGCAAACCGCTGATCTTCGTACATGAAGTCACTGCCTCGGGTGATCTGTACATTGTTGGTGTACGGAACCGGTTTTTTCGGATCGTTCACGTATTCGTCAAAGACTGACTCAGTTTCTTTGGGTGCATCAAAGGAGAGCTTGCCGTTGGCGTGCAGGTACAGGTTGCGCTCCTCCGATTCTTTGGGCGGCCACTGGCTGTATTGGTTCCATTCGTTGGCTCCGGTCAGGAAAATCGATGCTTCCGGCAATTGTGGATCGGGACCGTCTTTCAGGTAATGGTTGAAGAACGGCAGTTCCATTTTTTCCCGGTAATACGGGGCGGTTTTGGCCCCGAACCGGATGTTGCCGAGTACATCGCCATTGCCCCGCGCCCAGCCACCGTGAATCCACGGCCCCATCACCAGCAGGTTTTTCGTCTTCGGATTTTTGCTTTCGATGCCGGCATAGGTCTTCAGCGGACCGTACAAATCTTCCTGATCGAACCAGCCTCCGACCGTCATCACCGCCGGTTTGATGTTTTTCAGGTGCGGTACGGGGGTGCGGCTTTGCCAGTACTCGTCGTAGTTATCATGCACCATCATTTCCTGCCAGAGCTTGTTTTCACCCCTGAAGTACTTCTCGTTCACCTTCGACAGCGGCCCGACATTCATGTAAAACTGGTAGGAATCCGGGGTGCCGTATTCGGTAAAACGGGGACCGCTTTTGGTCGTCGGTACGGGCCGGGGCTGACCGAAGGATGACAGGAATGCGAAGGTGCCCATCAGGAAGAAAGCTCCGTTATGGTGCCGGTCGTCGCCCATGTACCAGTCGGTGACCGGGGCCTGGGGGGAAACGGCCTTGAGGGCCGGATGCGCGTCGATGGCCGTCATGGTCGTGTAAAAACCGGGTGCCGAAATGCCCCAGGTTCCCACGCGGCCGTTGTTGTTCGGAATGTTCCTGAGCAGCCAGTCGATGGTGTCGTAGGTGTCCGAACTTTCGTCCACGTCGGTTTTCTTCTTCTTGTCAGGGATGTGGGGACGAACGGCCACGAATTCGCCTTCCGACATCCAGCGGCCCCGAACGTCCTGATACACAAAAATATACCCGTCTCTGGCGAACGCCATCGATGGCCCCAGCGACGTTTTGTACTTGTCTTCACCGTAGGGAGCCACACTATAGGGCGTACGGCCGAGCATAATCGGGTAGTTCTGCGACGGGTTTTTCGGAACGTAAATCGACGTGAACAGTTTTACACCGTCGCGCATGGGCACCATCCGTTCCATCTTGGTGTAATTCTGGACGATGTACAGCGAATCGGCCTTGTTGGTCACCGGTTGCGCGAACAACGGATGGACCAGCGCCACGCTCACCCACAGGAGCAGGAACCGGAAAATCGCCGGTTTTTTGGACATACTTTGCATACAAGGTTGGTTTATTCGTTGGCTTTGCCCGCTGCGGTTTTGCCGGATGCCTTTTTGGAGGTGCGCATCCATCATGGTCAGCCACTCGCCGTTCGAATAGGGCCGCCAGCTATGACCACCCCGTTCGCCGTACGTGATCGAACCACCGTACGCCGGACTGGTTGTTTTGGGTATGAAATCTTCCATTTTGTGTACCCCAAAGGTAAGGAAGAAATCGTCCATCTGTCTTGTGGACTCTCGAAAAGACCTTGCCGGTATTGAAGACATCCGGTTGGGTGCCTGATCGTAGCCTTTGGGTAACCAAATCGTCTTTGGTTACTCGATAAAGCGGATGGTGTAATTCTTCAATGCGTTCTTTTTCAGGATTTTTACCAGCTTTCCCTTCTCGTAGAAATACGCGTCTTCGTGGTCGTCGATCCGGACGCGGTAACTGCCTTTTTTCGTCAGCTCGATGGTGGCGTAATTGCCGAAGTATTCCGCAAACGCCCGTGACCGCCCGGCCGGTTCTTCAAAGTACATCCGTGAAATGGTGAAATCGATCGGCTTGGCTTCAACCGCTTTCCGGGCGTATTTGTACTGGTTGACCGTGATCTCGTATTGACTGTTTAGCCAGCTGATTTCTGACCGAAAATTGCCCCGGCTGGTTGTCGCGTCCGTTTCGGAACGCAAAAGCTGCCCCGTTGCCGGATCGTGCCGTGACACGGTTTTGTAATAAATCCGGACGTTTTTAATCAGTTTGAACTCCACGTTACTTACCTGGTCGTAAACCAGGGACGTTGGGGTAGTAATTTGGGCAATTTGCAATTTCCCAATGCGCAAACCGCTGGCTTCAATCACGAAATTTCGGGTAAGTGTCTGGCAAAAACCGCCAGCTGGCACGAGGATACAGGCAAGAATTGTTGTAAAAAATAACCGTAACACGTTCGGATGGGTTTTCTGTATTTTTGATGGTACTTTAACGCAATGACATGAGGCATATCGCGGCACGTATGGGTTGGGGCTGGCTGGGTTTGCTGCTTGCTTTTTCCGGTTTTGGGCAGTCGGAGGCCGTTTATCCCATTATCCCCAAACCGGCCAGGCTCGAAAACCGGGCGGGTCGGTTTGTGTTTACCAACACTACCGTTCTCCAGATCCCGGCGACCCGTCCTGAACTACGAACGATTGCTGAACACTTTGTCCATCAACTCCATGCCGCCAGCGACCTGACCGTCCGGATTCAGCAAACCACCGAAACCGCTTCCGCGAACCAGCAGATTCGGTTTGAACCCGTTGCCGATGCACGTTTGGGCGATGAGGGCTACCGGCTCGACATTTCGCCAGCCACCATTCTCATTGAAGCCACCCAACCCGCCGGTTTTTTTTACGCCGTTCAATCGCTGTACCAACTCTTGCCACCGGCGGTTTTTTCGCCTAAATCAACGAGTTTTTCGAGTAACTGGTCCGTTCCGGCCTGCCGGATTGACGATCAGCCCCGGTTTCGCTACCGCGGTTTGCACCTCGACGTAACCCGGCATTTCTTTCCGGTTTCGTTTATCAAAAAATACATCGATCTGCTCGCGCTGCACAAGTTCAATACGTTCCACTGGCACCTGACCGACGATCAGGGCTGGCGGATCGAGATCAAAAAATACCCACGGCTTACCCAGGTTGGGGGCTGGCGTAAAGAAACGCTGATCGGTCATTATTACGAGTCCGAGCCGCAGCAGTTCGACGGGCAGCCGTATGGCGGTTTTTACACGCAGGACGAAGTGCGGGACGTGGTTCAGTATGCCAAATCCAAATATGTAACTATTATTCCTGAAATTGAAACGCCCGGGCACGCACTGGCGATTCTGGCGGCTTATCCGGAGCTGGGCTGCGCGGGTGGCCCCTACGAAACCGCCACCAAATGGGGGATTTTCAGCGATATTTTATGCCCGCACGAAAAGACGTTTTCGTTCTTGCAGGATGTGCTGACGGAAGTGATGGCCTTATTTCCGGGGCCGTACATCCATATCGGCGGAGACGAAGCTCCGAAAACCGCCTGGAAAAAAAGTGCGTTTTGTCAGCGCCTGATGAAGCAGTTAAAACTGAAAAACGAGAATCAGTTACAACGCTACTTCACGGCCCGACTGGACCGCTGGGTAAGCGCGAAAGGCCGGAGAATGATTGGATGGGACGAAATCATGGACGGAGAAAGTCCGGCGGCCCGCGTTTCGACGGGGGCGGTGGTAATGAGCTGGCGGGGCACGGCCGGCGGTCTGAAAGCCGCCCGGCAAGGCCATGATGTTATTATGACCCCCGAAAACTACGTTTACCTCGACCATTACCAGGGCGATCGGGCGCAGGAGCCCCTGGCGTTCGGGCGATTTACCCCTCTGGAAGAAACATATTCGTATGATCCGGTTCCGGCGGATTTGCCGGTCAGCGTTCAGCAGCACATCCTGGGCGTTCAGGCCTGCGTCTGGACGGAATACCTGAAAACACCCGAACAGGTGGAATACATGGCCTGGCCGCGGGCGGCTGCCGTGGCCGAAATCGCCTGGACATCGGCCGAACAGAAAAGCTGGCCGGATTTTACGCAACGACTGCCGGTTTTGTTCCAGCGACTCGATTTTTTGCAAACCCGGTACGCCCGGACCTATTATGCCGTGAAAGCTGATCCGGTGCCGCAAACGGATGGTCGGTTGCGGCTATCGCTCAGCGGGAGCGAACCCGAAATTGATGTCCGGTATACGACCGATGGCTCCGTACCGGGCGTGGAATCCAGTCGATACGACCAGCCGTTGCTTTTAAGTCGGCCGACCACCATCCGGGCCGTTGTGGTTCGGAATGGGCGCGTACTGGGGCCGGTGCAATCCTGGGATTTTGCGGTTTCGAAAGCGATCGGAAAATCGCTGCAACTCGCTACGCCCGTCACCCGCCCCAAAACCGCCGAAGCTTCGATGCTGATCGATGGGCAAGTGGGAAATACGGTGGGGTATCTGGAAGAAATGCAGGGCGTCGCGGGTGTCAAAACCGCCAACCTGAGCGCAACCATCGACCTGGGAGAACCGCAGCCGGTTCAACAGGTGACGATTGGGCTGGTGAAGGCGACTGCCGGGAATATCCTGCTGCCGAAAACCGTGGAAGTCGCCGTTTCGGAAGATGGCCAAAAGTTCCGGACCGTGAAAACCGTTGCGCTGGACCCGACCGAGCGCGGAAAAAAGGCAATCATCCGCCAGACCCTGACCTTTGAACCGGTCAGGAGCCGGTTTGTGCGGATCATTGCCCGAAACGTTGGTAAAGTGCCGGCCGGCATGCCCAAAGCCGGACAGGATGCCTGGGTGATGGCCGACGAACTTACGATCGATTGAGCCAAACCGGGCTTATTGCTGCGCCAGCGCTTCCTTTTCTTTGGCGGCAATGTCGTTCTTAAGTTTCGGAACGGTTTTAAGGTATTCGTAAATCGCCCCGACTTCGTAGTCGGTCATCAGGTGCGGAAACATGGGCTGACGAATCAGGCTGCCATCCGGACGAATGCAAGCCTTAACGGCCTGGATGAACTGCTGTTTGGTGTATTTTTTGCCAAGACCGGTTTCGTCGTCGAAGGTCAGGTTGGCCGTGAAAATCGGCTTGTTGTCGGGCGTTTTCATCTCGTTGCCCCCGCCGTAATACCCCGCCGACAGTTCCGGGTGCTGGGGATTCTGTTTGGTGAAATCCGCCGAGTGACAGGCAAAGCAAGTGCCCAACCCATCGGCCACGTAGCGGCCAAAGGCCACCTCGTCGGTGCTGTCCGGAATGACAATGGCCTGCTCCGGGTACGGCAACGGTTTGATGACCGTGTTGGCTAAGAGCTTGGAAAACAGGGAGAAGTCAGACGCCGGTGCTTCCTTGGCGACCGGTTGAACCGGAGCCGCATCGGACTTAAGCCAGGCGATAACTGATTTCAGGTCTTCGTCGGCCATTGTGGCAAACTTTGGCATAATTCCGGCAAAGGAACCGTCTTTTCGCAGGCCCGTCCGCAAAAAATAGAGTAGTTCACCTTCGGTCCAGTTTCCGATACCGAATGTTGTGTCCTGGGTGATGTTCATGGAATAGATCGTACCAAACAAACTCGGTAAATCGCTCAATTGGTGCCCCGTCAGGTGATTGTCCGCATCCGAATGGCAGGCAATACAGTGCATCTGGGCAATTTTGGCGCCCCGGGCCAGCCGCGCTGGCGTTACTTCGATTTTAAGGTCCTGAATGACCGGGGGATCGTAGGTCGGAACACCCCGAATGGCCGCGAAACTGACAAAGCCGACCAGGGCCACCGCAACAAAGCCGATAAGAATCAGCAGGACGCGCACTACTTTTTTCATTGTGGTGTTCATTAGCGTTTATCCGTACAAAATACGGGACAACGGGCGCTAAGAGCACTGTCGGAACACGTCAAAAACGACGCTTTTTCCGCCAGAACACGACCGCTCCCTAAGTGAAGAACCGCCCGTGTCAGGGGCTGGAAAACAATCGCAGGATGGGGTTAGCCACCGGGTACGCACAATTCCTCCGCTGGTTTCACCAGTACAGGTGGAAGAAAACTCATTTCGGTCACGATTTTTATCGGGAATTCGCAGAAATACGGTTACTTGCCACTGTTTGCAGAAATGATCCTCCGATGAATGTACTAATTGTAGAAGATGAAGACCTGGCCGTGCGGAAGTTGCGGAAACTGGTGCAGGAAGTGGACCCGACCCTCGAAGTAGCGGGCGTAACGGCCAGCATTGAAGACACGGTTGGCTGGCTCAAAACCAACGAGTCGCCCGATCTGATTTTTATGGATATTGAACTGGCCGACGGGCAGAGTTTTGAGATATTTGAGCAGGTGGAGGTGAACAGCACGGTTATTTTTACGACCTCCTACGATGAGTATGCGCTTCAGGCTTTCAAGGTGAACAGCATCGATTACCTGCTGAAACCGATTCAAAAGGATGATTTACAGCGAAGTCTGAAAAAATTCCGGGATCTGAAAGTGCGCCGGACCGAGCAGAATGAGCAGCCGAACCCGGTTTTTAATCTCGATAAACTCCTGCGCGAACTGCAATTGCAGCAACCGAAGGAATACCGGAAGCGGTTTCTGGTGCGGCTGGGGCAGCGGCTGCTATCGGTAGAAGTGCAGGACATTGCCTATTTTTTCACGGACGAGCGGTTTAGTTTCTTCAAGACCTGGAACAATCAGAAATACCTCATCGATTATACGCTCGACGAACTGGAAGAAGCCCTTGACCCGGGTATGTTTTTCCGGATTAACCGGGGCGTTATCGTGACGCATAATACCGTGGAGCAGATTCAGCCGTATTTCGGAAACCGCCTTTCCCTGGTGCTGAAACCGGTGTTTGATAAAGAAGCCATCGTAAGCCGGGAGAAAGTCAGCGATTTTAAAATCTGGATGGGCAAATAAGGCCATCGCATCCAGAACCGCGTTCCTTCAAACTTTGTCGAATGCGTAGTCGTTTACTGAAAAACCGCTACGCATTCATGAAGGTTACGTTCGCCAACTCACTTCTTTTTGTTTTACTCTGCGGGCTGCTGGATGCCTGTACGAGCGTCGGACCGGGGAAGTTATTTCGGTCGGTTTCACCCCATGAGCAATACGCTCAGTCGCTTCGGGATGCGCGGCTGGAAAAAACCGCCCTGGGCACCGACTGGCTGGCCGTGGCCGACCGGGCCTTAAAGGACTCGGTTGTCATCAGTGCGCCCTATCGCGAAAGCGGTTATTTTGCCTCCAATCGTCCCTTTGCCATTGGCTACCGGCTGAACGGGCAGCGGGGCGATAAATTCATCATCAAAGTTGAGGTGCAGGGCCAACAGCCGGTTCAGGTTTTCATCGATGTATTTGAACTGGACGAACGCAACCAGGTACCCAGCCGACTGACTTCCGCCAAAGCCGATACCAATCAGCTCGAAATCGAAATCCGGCGTACCCGGATGCACCTGGTTCGGATTCAGCCTGAATTACTCCGCAGTGGCCGCTATACCATTTCCATCACCCGCGAGCCCATCCTGAGCTTTCCGGTTACGGGGCGCGACAGTCGCCAGATCAGCAGTTATTTTGGAATGCCGCGCGATGCGGGCCGTCGGCGGCACGAAGGCATCGATATTTTTGCGCCCCGCGGAACGCCCGCCATTGCTGCCGCAGACGGTTATGTTTCCGGGGTCGGGACCAATAATCTGGGCGGAAATGTCGTCTACGTTTCCGATTCCCGGCGAAATCATACGTTATATTATGCGCACCTGGATTCGCAGACCGTTCAGCAGGGGCAAAAAGTGGCCGTAGGGGATACCGTGGGTTTTATCGGAAATACCGGCAACGCCCGGACGACGGACCCGCACCTGCATTTTGGAATTTATAGTTTCAATGCCGGTGCGATCGACCCGTTGCCGTTTGTCCGGCGCGGCACGGGGCCGGCACGTCAATCCCTGATTTCGGCTGAAACGCTGGGTGATTCCGTTCGGATTTCGGCCACGCAGGCTGTCGTTCGGCAATCGCCGAACGGTGATGCACCCATGTTGCGGGTCTTACCCCGTTCGTCAGTTGTTACCATTATTGGCGGAACGACCACCTGGTTTCGGGTCGCAATGCCCGATCAGACCGTCGGGTATCTTGCCGGAACGGTGGTGGAGCCCGCCCGCCGTTCGTTGCGGAAACGATCGTTACCAACCGGGGCTGATTTGCTGGAAGCCGCCAGCGGACAGGCCGCGCCAATTGAGAATTTACCCGCCGGAACGCTGGTCGAGATCCTGGGGAGCTTCGGATCCTATCAACTGGTGCGGGACCCGAATGGGGCAACGGGCTGGCTAGCCCAGACGCCTTAAACGCAAAACCGCCCACTTCGCTGGAAGCGGGCGGTTTTGCCAAGCCAGTCTGTGCTTACTTATTTTTCTTTGGCGGAACCATAGTCAGCACCCGCACTTTCGGGAAGTTGTTTCATGATGCTGTCAACGGTTGTCCGGTAAGCGACATCCCGGTTTCGGTCTTTTTTGCTTTGGTTCAATTGTCCGGTTGCCCAGCCCTGCCAGATGATGTCGTTCGTGCGCGCATCATAGACATTGACAACCACCCGGTTTTCTTCGTATTGACGGGTGTAGACATTGTTATAGCCCGGGTTGTACCACATCCAGTAAGGCGACCAGGTATTGTTGGACTGCACTTGCTGACGGTCTTTCGAATCGGAAAAGAAACGAATCACCAGATCAGCTTCTCCACCAACGACGGGCTTATAGCCTTTAGCCTGCATCGTCTTTTCGATCTGGTCGGCAATCCGGCGCTGGTTAAGATTACTGCCCGCAATCGGGTCGGCGTTACGGCGTTGGTCGGCTTCCACCCGGAACGTGCTGAACTGCCGAACATTAACTTTTGGGTCATAGTCATATTTGACATTGACAGATGGCGCACAACTTGCCAAAAGACCCAACATGAACAAGCTGGCAATTATGCTCTTGATATTCATAGGTTTATTGTGTTGAAAAGTGGATTTGGGTTAACGTTTTGCGTTTGGTAATTACTACGAACTACTTGTTAACGCTTATTGATTTCTCATTAGTATTTCACCAACCAAATAACTAATTTCTGCGGAAGATAGTTCGTCTTTTCGTCGTGAACCCAAGCGGGCCGTGGAGCTCAATTTTTGATTGTAATTTATTGATATGCAGGAGTTTATCTTCCGGATATTTCTTTTTTGATCAATAAAAAACCATCCGTTCCTGGGAACGGATGGTTAAAAATAGTTAAAAATTTGTGGTCTTATTGACGCGCTACCTGAACTTCCAGAATCAGCTTGACATCGTCGCTGACCACCACGCCACCGGCTTCGGTAACGGCATCCCAGGCAAGGCCAAATTCTTTCCGTTTGATTGTACCGGTCAGTTCAAAACCGGCTTTGGTATTGCCGTAGAAATCCTGCATTTGTCCGCCGTACTCGGCTTTCAGCACAATCGGTTTGGTCGTGCCCCGGATCGTCAGATCACCGGTAATATCGTACGTATCGTCGCCGGTTTTCGTAACGCCGGTAGAAACGAACGTTAGTTTCGGGTGGTTCTCCGCGTCGAAGAAGTCGGCGGATTTTAAGTGACCGTCGCGTTGTTCGATGCCGGTCGTGATGCTATCGATGTCGGCGGAGAAGGTGATCGAAGCGGTTTCGAAATCGTCACCGACGGTTTCTACTTTTCCATCAAAAGACGTGAATTTACCGGTCACATTGGACACCATCAGGTGCCGAACTTTAAACTGGATAACGGTGTGAGCAGGATCAATGGTCCAAACAGTGGTTTCGGGAGCAGCAGTTGCCATACGTTTATTTATTTTGATTAATAGTGTTACAACATTTAATGTAAATACATTTAATAAGGCATTATTGTTCCAAGATTCGTGATTTTTTTTTGTACGTAAGGAATAGCTTTAAAAAACAGATCGAAAAAAAACGATGAAATTAGCCTATGGGCTGACGTTCAGCCGAATAGCAAGTCGAGTACGGCCCCTAGGTTATCTTTCCCTTCCAGAAGTTCGGGATTATATAATTCGGTATAGCTGCATCGCGTGCACGAACAGGCGATAAAGACATTATGCTCAATGTCGAAAATCCGGGATAATCCGGTTCCGGTGGTGGCAATCCGTTTGATGTACACTTCCGGGTTGCGGCACTTGGCGCAGGAATACCGGATAGCAATCTCGTGTTCAAGGCTCATTGGAAAGGCGGTTTTACGAATGAATGCCTCAAAAATAGGAGCGGATGGAGGTCCTAAGCGAGTTATTGTTGGAAGGGTTGATTGATGCCTTAAACGGTATTTTTAGGTTACCAAAAATAAAACCCCGTTACCTTACGGGAACGGGGTTTCTGGCTAAAAAAGAAGGTATACCTAGTTCTTGAGGGCTTCGGCACCACCGACGATCTCGAGAATTTCTTTCGTAATGGCGGCCTGACGGGTCCGGTTGTAGACCAGCTTCAGTTCTTTCAGCAACTCACCGGCATTGTCGGTCGCTTTATCCATGGCCGTCATCCGGGCACCGTGTTCCGACGCGTTGGATTCCAGAACAGCTTTGTATAGCTGGATTTTCAGCGTTTTCGGAATCATCTCCGTGATGATTTCCTCTTCCGAAGGCTCAAAAATATAGTTGACGTTGGCCGTCTTGGTCGCCGAGTGGGTCGGTGCTGAAACGATCGGCAGGAATTGTTCCGATCGGATAATTTGCGTGGCTACGTTTTTAAATTCGTTGAACACAATCAGCACCTGATCATATTTCCCCGCGGTAAACGCATTCATGACCTCCTCCGCGGCCGTCCGAACTTTAGCAAAACTCAGCGCCAGGAAGGTGTCAATATACGTGGTATTGACCGTAAAGCCCCGACGTTGAAAAGCTTCGGCCCCTTTTTTACCGATAGCCAGAATCTCGACATTGCCGCGACGGGCCTGTTCGGCATAGCGGCTGTTGATCAGCGACAGGGCTTCCTTGATAACGTTCGTATTAAAAGCACCGGCCAGCCCCCGATCGGAAGTAATGACGATCAGTAACACCCGTTCAACCGGACGAACCTGGTTGTAGGGGCTTTCGGCCGCCAGTTCAGCGCCTGCCGCCACCGTACTGAGCATTTCACTCAGCTTCTGCGCGTAGGGTCGCATTTGGATGATGCTGTCCTGAGCCCGTCGCAATTTGGCCGCAGCCACCATTTTCATCGCTTTGGTGATCTGCTGCGTCGAGATGATAGAAGAAATCCGACTTCGTACTTCTTTTAGTGAAGGCATTGTTTTGGTGGTGGAGGGATGAGCCTGGGCATCCGACACCGTAATGTGTTACGGTGTCAAATACCCTATTTCTAAACTCCTGAATCTAAACGTTATGCGTAACGAGCGGCTAGCTCGGTTGCAACTTTCTTAATGACGGCGATGATGGTATCGTCGAGTTTGCCCGCCCGGAGCTGATCCAGGGTAGCCTGATGCTGGGTGCTCATTTGCAGCGCAAATTCGCTTTCAAACTCTTTTACCTTATTGACCGGCACTTTGTCGAGGAAACCGTTGGTTGATGCCAGGATAATCGCCACCTGCTGCTCCACCAAAACCGGCGAATACTGCGGTTGCTTCAGGATTTCCTGGTTCCGGCGGCCCCGTTCGATCGTCAGCTTCGTGGAAGCATCCAGGTCCGAACCGAATTTGGCAAAGGCTTCCAGTTCGCGGAACTGAGCCTGATCCAGTTTCAGCGTACCGGCTACTTTCTTCATCGACTTGATCTGGGCGTTACCTCCTACCCGCGAAACCGAGATCCCCACGTTGATCGCCGGACGGATACCGGAGTTGAACAGGTTGGTTTCGAGGAAGATCTGGCCGTCGGTAATCGAAATTACGTTGGTCGGAATGTAGGCTGATACGTCACCCGCCTGTGTTTCGATGATCGGAAGAGCTGTCAACGAACCACCCCCTTTCACCTTACCGGCCAGAGAGGGCGGCAGGTCGTTCATGGTTGCGGCAATTTCATCGTTGCTGATGATTTTGGCGGCCCGCTCCAGCAGACGGCTGTGCAGGTAGAATACGTCACCCGGGTAAGCTTCACGGCCCGGCGGACGACGCAGCAGCAGCGATACTTCGCGGTAAGCAACGGCCTGTTTCGACAAGTCATCGTAAACGACCAGGGCCGGACGGCCCGTATCGCGGAAGTACTCTCCGATAGCGGCCCCGGTAAACGGTGCGAAGAACTGCATCGGCGACGGGTCAGCGGCTGGAGCAGCCACGATCACCGTGTAATCCATGGCACCGGCCCGGCGCAGCGTTGCTTCCACCTGCTTGATGGTTGACGCTTTCTGGCCACAGGCTACGTAGATACAGTAAACGGGCTGACCTTTATCGTAAAATTCTTTCTGATTAATGATGGTGTCGATGGCCACGGCGGTTTTACCCGTCTGGCGGTCACCGATGATCAACTCCCGCTGACCCCGGCCAACGGGAATCATGGCGTCGATGGATTTAATACCGGTTTGCAGCGGTTCGGTTACGGGCTGGCGGAAAATAACCCCCGGCGCTTTCCGTTCCAGCGGCATGGCGAAGGTTTCGCCAACGATAGGACCGTTACCGTCGATGGGTTGGCCGAGCGTGTTGACGACCCGACCCAGAATTCCCTCACCCACGTTAACGTAAGCAATCTGGTTCGTCCGTTTAACCGTCGCACCTTCCTTGATATCGCTGTAGTCTCCCAGCAATACAGTTCCGACGTTGTCCTCTTCGAGGTTAAGGGCGAGTGCCTGCAAACCGTTTTCAAACGCCAGCAATTCACCAGCCTGCACTTTTGACAGACCGTAAATGCGGGCTACCCCGTCACCGATTTGTAATACCGTACCGATTTCCTCGAGTTCGGCGGTGGTTCTGGAGTTCGATAGCTGTTCCCGGAGAATGGCTGAAACCTCGTCGGGTCTAACTGATACCATATGAGTGGAAGAATCGTTTTATGATGGTTCTAAGAATTCGGGTGCAAAGTTACGTACTAAATTTCACTAAAACAGACCTTATCAAGAAAATTCCTCGCTAAAGTTTATACTTTTCTAAGAATCGGACGGCAGAAATCCGAATCGGCAGGCTGGCCCGCTTGTAACCGTGGTTTCGTGGCCCTCAAACTGGTTGCTCAAAAAAAATAACATTATTTAACAGACCTGAGTTGAGATACTAATAATTGTTTTTTACTTTAGTGAGTTGTGAGCAGTTCATGATCAGCAATCGGTTGTCTGCCGGAATGGATTGACTCCCCGCATTTACCCGCTGGCACCTGCCGATCACCATTCATCAATAATTTGTTTTATAAAATCCCGCTATTGCCAAACTTTTGACCTACAGTTTTACGTTTCCACCACAAGTACCTGATTTGAATACAACTTTTGAATCTTTCACATGACGATTAAACAATGGACTTTAGCCGGTCTTCTGTCGGCTGTATTTGCAACGGGTCAGGTAGTGGCTCAAACGAAAAAACCGGCTGCCAAGCCTAAACCCAAAGCGCCTGCGGCCGCCGTAACTTCTTCCCCGGTTAAACTAAACAATGCTATTGATTCGGTAAGTTATAGTATCGGTATCAATGTCGGACTTGGATTGAAATCGCAAAACCTGGGAAACGCTAACCTTCAAGCCCTTTCCAAAGCCTTACAGGATGCTCTTCAGTCGCAAAACATGCAGATTGCCCCCGAACAGGCTAACCGAATCATTCAGGAGTTTTTCATGCGGGAACGCACCGTCAGGGCCGAAGCCAATCGGAAAGTAGGGGAGCAGTTTCTGGAAGAAAATAAAAAGAAACCCGGCATCAAGTCAACCGCCAGTGGTTTACAGTATGAAATTGTAAAAGAAGGAACCGGCCCGAAACCGCAAACGACCGATACGGTGAAAGCCCATTATACCGGGCGACTGATCGACGGGACGGTTTTTGACAGCTCCATCGAACGCGGCCAGCCGCTCGAAATTCCGGTCAATCAGGTCATTCAGGGGTGGAGCGAAGCCCTGCAACTGATGCCCGTCGGGTCGAAATGGAAACTCTATATTCCGTCGGCACTGGCGTATGGTTCACAGGGAAGTGGTCCCCAGATCGGCCCGAATTCGACCCTTGTTTTTGATATTGAATTGATAGAAATAGTGAAAAAGTAAGCGGTTTCGATGGTTTGTAAGGCTAAAAATGGTTGAAGGGTGAAGAAAATCCAGTTGTTGAAAGCGCTGAGTGATCCAGGCTGCCTGAAACAACGGGAACGACCGACCTATTTTAACCGGCAGACTATCCGGCCTGAGTAAGAGTGGTGCTACATAAATCATAGAAAGGGGAACATGAGAAAGTACCTCATTACGTTAGTCCCGGTGCTGATGCTGAGCCTTCAGCCGGGTCCACAAGCAGGGATGTCGGCCGTACCGCTGCCCCCGCCAAGCGCTGATGATCTCAAACCGTCATTATCGCAGGAACATGTCGAACAACTGGTCGCGAAATTGCTGACGACTCACCACTATCGCAAGGTACGTCTGAATGATTCCCTGTCGTCGGTGGTCTACGAAAATTATCTTAAAGAGCTCGATGGTAACAAGGCCTATTTTCTGGCTTCGGACATCAACTCTTTCGAAAAATACCGCAACAACATCGATGATCAGCTGATCAACGGTGAACTGACGGCAGCGTATGAAATTTACAACGTTTTCCGGAAACGGTACCAGGAGCGCAACAAGTTTGTGCAGGAAAACCTGGTAAAGCCGTTCGATTTTACGGTTGACGAAACCTTCAATACCGACCGGGAGAAGGCCAACTGGCCGAAAAATCTGGAAGAGCAGAACGATCTGTGGCGCAAATTGCTGAAAAACCAGTCGCTGGAACTGAAACTGACCGGCAAAGCCGATACGTCGGTGGTCAACAGCATGAAGTCGCGGTATAAAAACCTCGACCGCTACATGAACCGGATTCGGTCCGAAGACGTATTCCAGATTTACCTGAACTCGTTTGCCGAATCGCTCGATCCGCATACGAATTATATGTCGCCCCGCGTCGCCGATCTTTTCAATCAGGATATGAGCGCTTCGCTGGAAGGAATCGGCGCCTTGTTGCAGGAAGACGGCGATTACATCAAGATTTCGGAGGTCATTCCCGGCGGACCGGCTTTTAAAAGCAAGCTGCTGGCCAAGGGCGACAAAATTATGGCGGTGGCGCAGGGCGATGGCCACATGGTCAATATTGTTGGCTACCGGGTGGATGATGCCGTGAAGCTGATCAAAGGTCCGAAAGGAACTACCGTGCGGCTGCAAATCCAGTCGCTCGACGCGGTAGCGGGTGCTCCGCCGAAAGAAATCCGGCTGGTGCGCGAAAAAATCAAACTGGAAGAACAGCGGGCTAAGAAAGAAGTCATTGAAATTACCCAGAACCAGAAGAAATACAAGGTGGGGGTCATCACTATTCCGGTTTTCTACCGTGATTTTGAAGGCGCCCGCAAGCGGGAAGAAGGCTTTGCCAGCACCACTGGCGACGTTCAACGGTTTTTGAATGAACTGAAAACCGAAAAAGTAGACGGGGTTGTGGTTGACCTGCGCGATAACGGCGGGGGCTCCCTGACCGAAGCCATCACCCTGACCGGTTTGTTTATTTCACGGGGTCCGGTGGTTCAGGTAAAAGAAGCCACCGGCGATATCGAAGTCCAGACCGATCCCGATCCGTCGGTGCTCTATGACGGACCGCTGGCGGTTTTGGTGAACCGCTTCAGTGCTTCGGCGTCAGAGATTTTTGCGGCTGCCATTCAGGACTACAAACGCGGGATCATTATTGGGAGCCAGACGTATGGCAAAGGAACCGTCCAGACGATGGTGGATCTCAATACCTGGCTGAAGGAGTCCGAGAAAGTAGGACAGGTGAAGATGACGATTGCCAAATTCTACCGGATTAACGGAAGCAGTACGCAGCACAAGGGCGTAACCCCGGATATTGAACTGCCGTCGGCATTCAGCGCGGAGGAATACGGGGAAAGTTCTCAACCCAGTGCTTTGCCCTGGGATCAGATTGCATCGGCCCGGTTTGATGCTACCCGGAATCTGGATGATAAGTTGATTGCTAAATTGCGCGACCGCTACGAGCAGCGCCTGAAATCCGATACGGACCTGAAACAGTTGCTGGCCGATTTTGCGGAACTGAAACGGGCCAAAGAAAAAACCGTGGTTTCGCTGCAGGAAGCGAAACGGAAAAAAGAACGGGACGAAGCTGAAAAACGCAGAAAGTCGATCCGGGAATCGGCCGGCGATCCGGTGGCGACGAACGACTCTTCCATCCCCGCCAAAGATCCGAAAGATCCCAAGGCGTCGAAGAAAGATCTGTATTTAATGGAGTCCGCCAAAGTACTGGCCGATTACATCGTCTTTACCAAAAATCCGCAGTAAGGATTGGTCATTACCCCGTTAAAAAGCCCGGCTGACGCAATCAGTCGGGCTTTTTGTTTCGTGTAGTGAACAAATACCGTAGCCAGTTATCCGGCTACGAACGCTGACCTGGGCCTAAAACGAATACGTAACCGCTAGCCCACGCTGGCAGGCGAAGGAGACCTCCGGGCGGAAGGCCAAACCGGCGGTTTTCCGGCGAAATTTATGCCATTCGGGTACGCCGATTCCGCAGGCTGCGCCGATGAGAAAGCCGGTCAGTACGTCGGTTGGGAAGTGTTTTCCGGCCTTCATTCGGTTTACACCGACCAGGATGGGTGGAACGGCCGCTACCGAGAAAATGGCCGCCCGTTTCCAGCCCCGGATGCGGTAATAGTCTGTTAGAACTTTGGCTCCGAAAAAGGTAGCGGTTGTACTGAAAGAAACATGACCGCTGTAAAACGAATTGCTTTTAGCGGGGCCGGTTTTCTGGTCCAGCGGAAGCAGGGCGTTGTAGGTGAGGGGCCGGGCGCGCCGGATGGAAAAAGCCGTCCCGAAGTACAGCAGGTTATTGACGACGTGGGCGGTGGCATACATCCCCAGCAAATCCAGCGCATCGTGCCGGATCGGTTTACTCAGCAGGAGTAGGAGCGGACTCGCAATCGAGAGGTTCAGAAACAGGTCCGACCGTTTCTGGGCGGTTTCGAAACCGGCCGGATTCAGGGACGCAATGGGCCGATCGAAGGCGTTAATGCGGACCGGATTCAGCTTGGCAACTTCAGCGGCATCCAGCGTGGCCACGCGGTCCAGTTTCCGAAAACCGAAGTAAGAAGCGCCCAGCAGTACGCCCGAACCCGCTAGTTCGTAGGACCGGTGAATGCGATACGGTGAAGCCGGAAGGGAGTCCGGCTGGGCAAAAGAAATCGTTGATTGGATCAACAAAACGGCAAGCGTCAGGCGTATTTTCATAAAAGGGACTCTCACGTTCGGACGGTGATTGGTAATGTAAATTCGGTTCTATCCAGGGAGCGGTTTGCGGACTCGTTGCTATCCGCGTGCAATTTTCGCTCCTGATTATTGATACAACAAAAAAAGCCCCGGTCTGGGCGAAACCGGGGCCTACTCATGAATACGTTGGTCTTTATTGACAGGTGTACGAATAGTCACTAATCTGGTAATGGGTGGTTCCGTAACTGTCGAACGGGTAATAGCTTCGGATGACGCGGCCGTGTTCATCAAAAACATAGTTGAATTCGTAGACAAAAGTTGCGGTTGGATTGACACCATCGTAGATTATCAGTGTTTGCCTGATCGGTAAATTCCTGCTGCTTTTCCCCTTATAAGGCCCCCGGTTGGGCGTGTTCAGTTTGGTTACATCATACTCAAACGTTTGCACCTCCGTAAGCGGTCCGTTCGGGCCTTTAAATGCTTCCCGGCGTTCCATCCGGACGATATTGCCGCCACTAATGGTATAACTGGTGGGGCCGTAAATCGTTGTATCGGCTACCAGATAACCATCCGAATCGTAGAACAATTCCGGTTTTTGCAGTAAACCCTGCGCATTCAGGGGTAACGTTTCTTCCAAATCCGGCGTGGGGGAGCCATAGTTGTACATTTTCGTCGTGACACTGTTGGGACCGTAATCAAAGGTAATCCGCTGGTTGGCCGAACTGCCCGTGTAGGTCAGGTAGTGGGTTTGGATAAGCCGGTTTTGACTGTCATACGTGTATTCATAGGATCTTTCCTTACCGATGGGAATCTGCTTACCGTCTACTTCCAGGATGTCATCCTTCAGGAGCCGTTCACCAAACGAACTTTTGGCGGTGAGGGTCATCGTCCGAAGCTGACAACCGGGCTCCTGAAGGGATGGGATGTGGTCCTGTAATGTACAGGCATCGAACAGGACAAAGAGTGCGATAGGCAGGAACGCTAAACGGAGAAATGTTTTCATACTCATGGACATAGAAAGATATTTACGTGTTGACTCTTGGGAGATAAGAGCAGAAAGGAAGGGGAAGGGTTGCAAGCGGGCTGCCATTTTTATTCAGCGGGATAGACCGCCGGAGCGCGATTCCATCCGGACTTTTTGGGGAGAAAATTTCTGTTGGAAAACCGCCCGGCGATACCGGTTTCTCTCTCCTCGGACAGAACCATTCCGGCGGTTCCGGATGTTCTCAAGTTGAGGTCGGTGATGGTTTTCAACCCGGTTTTCCGCCCAGTGGCCGATTGCAATCCGGAAAAGAACGGGATGAACCAGCCTGCCCATTCATACAACAACTCTAACAAACATTCGTATGGCTACGATTGCCCTGTATGGTTTTGGGCGCATTGGACGGCAGTTCCTGCGCGTTGGACTCAGTAAAAACCTGTTTGTCCCGGTTTCTATTTCTGACATTCGCGATGAAGCCACGCTGGCGGCTCTGTTTGCGGTCGATACCAATTATGGCCGCTGGCCCGAGCCGGTTTCGGGCACTGACGGCAAGTTAACCATCGGGAACCGCGAAATTCCCTATATCAATTCGGCAAAAGAAGTACCCGACTGGGCCGCGCTGGGCGTCGATCTGGTTGTCGATTGTACGGGTCGGGCCACCACCCGCGCCGGGGCGCAGGTTCACCTGGATCGGGGCGCCAAATACGTGCTGATCAGTGCACCGAGTAAATCCCTCGCCGATTGCGATGCGGTGTTGCTGAAAGGCATCAACCTCGATACATTCGACCCCGCCAATCACCATATCGTGAGCATGGGTAGCTGTACGACGAACGCCCTGGCAGCCGTGGTCAAAGTGGTGCTCGAAAACTTCGGTATTCAATACGGTTTGTTCTCGACGGTTCACTCGTATACCAACACCCAGTCGCTGACCGACCAGCCGATGAAAGACCGGCGCGATTCGTGGGCGGCTGCCGAGAATATCATTCCGTCGTCGTCGGGAGCGGCCCGTGCCTTGCAGTTTATCTGGAAAGACCTGAAAATTACCGGAAAAGCCTACCGGGTTCCAACCCGGACGGGCAGCATTGCCGAACTGAACCTGATTACGGAGAAAGACTGTACGGTGGAAGAAGTCAATGACGCTTTCCGGAAAGCCGCAGCCGAAGGACCGCTGAACGGCGTGATGGATGTGCTGGAAGACGAATGGGCGTCGTCGCGGATCGTGGCCGACCCGCACTCGTCCATCGTGGATTTACCCCTGACGGCAAAACAGGGCGGTTTATTGTCCGTCGCGGCCTGGTACGACAACGAATGGGGCTTCTCCAACCGGCTGGCCGAAGTGGCGGCTTACCTGGCGGAACGAATCTGACACCCGGAAACATAGGGATCAAACCGGCTCCGAAAGACCAGGTTGATCCCTATGCGGTTTTCAATCCGGTTCGGAGCGCTCTTTTTCCCAAATGTCTTCGTAGAGATCCGGGTGACGCCGGAACTGGGCATTGACGTACGGGCAGAGCGGAATGACTTTCAGCTGGTGCTGCCGGGCGTAATCGACCATCGCAGCCAGCAATTGCCCGGCGAGTCCCTTGCCTTCTTTCTGCGGAACCACTTCGGTATGATACGCCGTCAGGTACTGGTCGGATAAACCGACCACCATTTCGCCGATTTTTTCTTCTCCTTCCTGGATCACAAAAGCACTCAGCCCTTTGCCGAGTGTTTTAAACTGAATGTTTTCCATTGTAAGCGGTTTAACCGGGCTATTTTGCCCAAATTACGAGTTTTCAAGTCCCTTAAAGATAATGAAATATACCATTGAGCGACCACCCGCCCAGCCTAAGTTTACGGCCGGGAGTCCGATTCCAGGTCGGGCGGTGGCAGCGAAATGAACGTTCATATAGAAATATTCGTATTTTCGTTATTAAGATACCTGATGGGGCGGATTTAAGAGTGGGTTTTTACGCGACACAACTATGAAATGGTCATTTGTAATTCAGCAAAAAATAAAAGCAGCAGTCCTTTTAACCGGAATTATGTTGCTGGTGGTGCTATGTACCTTAATTTCACGAAGCACGATAAAAGATATTGATAAATCGTTTTCTTCCATTTATCAGGACCGGCTGATTCCGGCCGTTGATATGGTTTATCTAAGTGAAAACTTGTACACCAAACGGCTTTTGGTCGAAAATTACCTGTTCGCAGCCGCCGATATACAACCGGCGCAGATTCAGAGCCAGCTGACAAAACAGAACCAGGCCATCGACTCACTCATCCGTAAATTTGAGAAAACGGTTCTGACGGTTGATGAAGCGAAAAACCTGCGGGATTTTAAAAACCGGGTGGATGCCTATGCGCAGATCGAGCGTGAAATTCTGCAACTAAGTCAGGTGGGAAACCAACCGGCGGGCAGCGAACTGTTCAACGGATTGGGTTCGACTACGTTTCTGCAATCGATCAAATCCCTGAATGAACTGATAAAAATTCAGTCTGCCGAGGGACAGGTTCTCGTGAATGAATCGATGTCTGAATCGTCGCAATTTACCATGATTTCAACCCTGCAAATTGCCGTTGCGATTATTATTGGTCTCCTGATCCTGGGCCTGATTCATAATTCTAAAATAATCAATCAGGAAAGACAACCGTTTCACTTAAATTGATGCCAACCAGGTGATTCCTGGCTGACGCTATCGAAAATGGCGGTGGGCACCACCCCGTGGGCCGGTAGGGCATGATCCTAAGCGGGTCACCCTGACCGTTCCGAAAATACCCATCTCTGCAAAAAGATTCCCTGCGGTAAGCTTTTTCTTCTTTACTTTGGCATCCCGGATCGGATGTCCGGTTGAGCGAATGAATCTTGGTATTGAAATTGGCGGTACAAAACTGCAAATTGTCGCGGGCGAAGGACCCGCAATTGGCCGGCATTTCCGGTTTTCAGTCGACAAAGCCCGGGGCGCGGCTGGTATTCTGTCCCATATTGAGGAAGCCATTCGGCAGCTAAATGACCCCCTCGCAAGCATCGGAGTGGGCTTTGGCGGCCCGGTGGATACGCAAACCGGGCAGATTGCAACTTCCCATCAGATTGAAGGCTGGTCCGGTTTTGGACTAGCGGACTGGCTGCGCGAGCGCACATCGGCGCCCCGGATTTGCGTCGAAAACGACGCGAATGTGGCCGCGCTGGGCGAGGCTCTACACGGCGCCGGACGGGACTTTCGGCACGTTTTTTACGTGACGCTGGGCAGTGGTGTGGGGGGAGGCATGGTCGTCGATGGGCAGATTTACCACGGACGGCCACCGGGTGAAACCGAAATCGGGCATATTCGTCTCGACAAAACCGGCTCCACCCTCGAGTCGGTCTGTTCGGGCTGGGCCGTCGACCGCGAAATCCGGCAGGCCGTCGCGCAGGGATCCGACAATGCCGTGCTGAAGCAGCTGATCGGCTCCACGACCACCGGCGAAGCCCGGTTTTTGCGGGCGGCTTTCGACCAGGGCGACCCGATGGCTCAGCGGATTCTGGCGCGAATCGCCGACGATCTGGCGTTTGGACTTTCGCACGTTGTCCACCTGCTGCATCCCGATGTCATTGTGCTGGGTGGGGGGCTGTCCCTGACTGGCGAACCCTTGCGGATGGCCGTTGAAAAAAGATTACCCACCTATATCATGGGCGCGTTCCAGCCCGGTCCGGCGATTCGTCTGGCCGAACTGGGCGAAAATGCCGTGCCAATTGGGGCCTTAAGTTTATAAAGAACGAATGGGGCAAAACCGCCGTCCCGTCCGACAACCCGACTCACTTTTACCGTTACCCGTATGCAGACGTATTTTGAGCAGTACCTCGTTGACCACCAGGCCGCGATCAATTCCATTCCCGTTGACCAAGTAGAAAAAGTTGTTAAGTTGTTGAAAACCTGCTGGGAAGAAGATCGGCAGTTCTTTGTTTTTGGCAATGGCGGTAGTGCGGCCAATGCCTCCCATTTTATGACGGACCTGGGCAAAGGCGCTTCCGATAAACTCGGCAAACGATTTCGTTGTCTGTCATTGAACGACAATACCGCCTGGCTGACGGCCTTGGGCAACGATTATTCGTATGATGACGTCTTTGTAGGGCAGTTGCAGAATTACGCCAAACCCGGTGATCTGGTGCTGACGATGAGCGTGAGCGGCAGCTCGCCCAACCTGGTGAAAGCCATTCAGTGGGCCAATGAGCACCAGCTAACGACGGTCGCGCTGGTGGGAGGGAAACGCGGCAAGCTCGCCGAGCTGGCGCAGGAAGTCATCGTGATCGATTCCGAACATTACGGTCGGGTCGAAGATGCGCACATGACGATTTGCCACATGCTGTGCTACGCCTTCATGGAAAATCCGGTCTAACGGCTAACAATCTAGCCGAAGGCCGATCATGACCGACCATTCGGTACGGTTTTGTGCGGGATTTGACATCCCGCACAGTTGATCTTTCATCTCATTGGGGAGGTGTCGTATTCAGAAAACCGGCTACGTTTTCTTTGGTAATGCGCAGCAAACCGGTATTGACCGTTGCGGGAATCGTCGTAATGTCGGGGCGACTGGTATGGCCCAGGGGATTCGTCTGGTGCACCATATCGTACAGAAACTGAGCACCGTACCAGGTAAACAACGCCCGTTTCTGGCCCGCCAGCATGTGGATGACGCCCTCCTGGACCAGTCGCAGGTGTTCGGGCTCCCAATCGACGGTCGTTATTTTCACCTTTCCGGCCCGCCCGGCTTCGCGAACGGCGAGGGCCATGCCCGGCCCGGAATTGGAATCAAAACCGCATAAACCGGCCAGGTCGGGATGGGCCGCCAGCAGGTCGGAGGTGATGCGGGCGGCTTCTTCGACATTGGATTTGTCGTCGAATTTTCCCACAACTTCAAGGCCGGGGTAATTTTTGATCGCATCCAGCAAACCCCGAAAACCGGCTTCCATGTTCGTCAGGCCCAGAAGGCCCATGTAGGCAATTTTGCCCTTGCCGTTCAGCAACCGAACCATTTCCCGGCCCTGCATCTGACCGATCTCGTACCAGTCCGTTCCCAGAAAAGCGTGCCGGTTGGAGTTGGGAATATCCGAATCATACACCACCGTCGGGATGCCAGCCGCAACCGCCTTGTTGATCACCGGGGCCAGGGCCGGGTCGGTGCCATTGATGAGCAGGCCCGTGGGGTGCGTCCCGATAACTTCTTCGATGGTATTGATCTGGGCCGGAACATCCCAGTCGGCCGGCCCTAACACCGATACTTTAACGCCCCGTTGCTCCCCCCAGCGCCGGAACGTTGCCTGATCGTGGTTGACGTACATCGGCATGGTAACGGCCGTGGTCACCATAACGTATTCTTCCGTTGCGCCGGTTTCGGTCGAGGAAGCCACCGTCCGCAGCGTGGTCGAATGCGTTGCCCCGCGCGGGGGGAGTTCGCAGGCCGTTAGCAGGAGCAGAGCGAGGTAAACAAACTTTTTCATGGGGATAGGAGATAAAAACCGTTACCGGTTGCGCTTTTGCAGGGCCAGATCGCTCCAGACGGCGGCAATCAGGATGAGTCCGAGGATAATTTCCTGCCAGTAGCCCGACACCCGCGCCAGGATCATGACGTTGCTGACCAGCCCCATAAACAGCGCGCCGAGCAGGGCACCAACGATTTTGCCGTGGCCACCCGCCAGACTCGCCCCGCCCAGAATAACCGCCGTAATGACGCGGAGTTCCAGCCCCCGGCCTGCCGTTGGCAAGGCCGTGCCCAGCCGCGACGCCAGCAGCAGACCGGCGATTCCAGCCAGCAACGAGGTCAGCACGAAACCCCAGAGTTTCATGCGCCGGACGCGGATTCCCGACAGTTCGGCAGCCCGTTCGTTGCCGCCAATGTAATAGTAACGCCGGAAGAAAACCGAGCGGCTGGCCAGAAACGAGAAAACGCCCACCGTCAGCAGCATATACCAGACCGGCATCTGCACGCCAAGTAATTTGGATTGCCCGATGGCGTTGAACCAGTAGGGCAGGTTCTGGATGCCGGAACCGCCCAGTAGCAGGGTTCCGCCCCGCACTATGCCCATCATGGCCAGGGTCTGGATCATCGGGTTAATGCCTTGGTAGGCAATTAAATAACCGTTAGTCAGGCCGATCAAGCCGGTGCTGAGCAGCGCAGCCAGCAACGCCAGCGGCACCGGCCAGCCGAACGACATCATACCCAGGGCCGCCATGCCACCCGAAAATGCCACCACCGAGCCGACCGACAGATCGAAAACCCCGCTGATCATCAGCAACATCATGCCGACGGCCACTATGGTGTCGATCGACATGTTGAGCAGAATCTGACTGAGATTGCCGAAGGTGGGGAATATTTGGGGAAATACCGCCGTGGCTCCGACGCCAATCAGCATAATCATCAGCGCGAGGGTATAAATCCGGTCTTTCAGCAAAGTGGGCATGAAATCGGGGGCTTAGCGTTGCGTAATGTCTTTGACCTGTTCCCGAATATCGTCCATTTCGAAAATCTGCTGCCAGCCTTCCCGGAACAGAATGGGTTTGGCCCGCTTCGAAATTTTATAGGCCGCATCCGAAAACGTTCCGTTTACTTCCTTAAACAGAACCGCAATCTGGATCCGCAAATGACCCAGCACAAAATCGCGGGCGGCTGCTTCCGGCACGCCCAGCGCTACAATTTTATCGTAGCCTTCGCGCACCACCTCCATGCAGGTCTGGGCCAGGGTTTCCACCATCGCCGGTTCGAGAATGGCCATTTGTTCGAGCGTGATCCGGTGCGTTTGGTCAATCGGGCCGTACATGTCCTGCGCTACTTTTTCGCCCAGGGCGTAGTGTTCCTCCGTGCCGTGCATGAGCGCGACCACGATGGATTGTTTGGCCGAAATACCACCATAAAAATCCCGGAAAGCCGCTTCGGTGGGTTCCCAGTTGAAAACCGACGGGTGGCACGGGTGCGCAATGACGTAGCCCAGGTCATCGCGGTGCGCAATGACGCCGTCGAGCGGAGCTGCCGGATCAAGTGTTAGCACCAGCGCCCCCGGTTTCATGGTCGGAACCAGATTTTCCGAAATCTTCCCGATGGCCACGTCGGGAACGGCCAGAATTACCACGTCGGCATCCGGAATCACCGCAGCGGGTTCGCTGGTCGAAATGCCTCGTTGCCGCAGATTTTCGCAGCCCTGCTGACTGACTTCGAGATAGGAAACGTCGTATTCGGGATGTTTGATGAAATTATCGGTCAGTCGGCAGCCCATTTTGCCGCCTGCGCCAACCAGCACAATTTTACGCATGATAAATAGAAAAGGTTAAAAAATAAGTCCGTTAATCGTTCGTAAATACTGGATACTTTCAGCGGCCCAGGCGGTTTCTTTGGCGATGGTGGCGCGAAGGTCGTTTTCCGGGACCACCCACTGTTCCAGAATGGCGGTTTGGCAGCGCCCGTTTTTCCGGACGGTTTCCAACAGCCACGGAATATTAAGCATGCCCCGCCCGGCGGGTCGGCCATCGACCTGGAAACCCATCAGATGCGGCAGTCGGACAATTCCAAAATCCTTCAGGTGCAGGTTCACCGTGTAGGGGGCCAGGGTGTCGACCACCTCTTCCAGCCCTTCGCCCGCGCCCAGCGAATTGACGGAGTCGAGGCAGATGCCAACGTGTTCACTGCCAATTCCTTCAATGATTCCGGCAAACTCCCGGGCTTTCAGCCGATCGTGGTTTTCGAGACCCAGCGTTATGCCTGCCCGTCGGAGTTCCGGTTCTGCTTTCCGCAACAGACTCACTACGGTATCGATCGAAGGCTCGTAGCCCGGTGCGTCGATGACAAACCGCAGCAACCTGCTGCTTAGCTGGGAGCAAAGGGAAACGTACCGCTCCAGATGATCCGCTGTCAGGCCGCGTGCGCCGATCTCGAGCTGAATCTGTTCGGTTTGGGCCCGTTCCCGCAATTGGTCAATTCGTTCCGGTGGCAGTTCGTGCAACGGAAAATTGTCGCCAAACTGAACGACATGAACCCCGAACGCTTTCGCCCGATCCAGTAAACCCGTCTCATCGAGCGGGGGAGCGGGCCGGTGCCCCGGCGTCCCGACGGCCCAGCCGTAGGTATACGTACTGATTCCAACCTGCATCAGCGCATCTGGATTTTCATCGACCAAATCAACGGGGTGCTTTTCATTCCGAATTCTAATTTTTCCTGAAACCCGTGTTGTATTCGTCCGAAAAGCTGCTACTTTTGTTGAACTTATCAATACAGTAGAGTACAGTAGAGATGGCGACAAAACTACAATCTTTTTGTTTTCCTGCAATATTTTCATGCGAAAATTAAAATTTGCCATCCTCGGAACGGGCTTCTGGGCGAAATATCAAATTCCGGCCTGGCTTATGCTCGACGGGGTGGAGTTAGTAGCCCTGTATAACCGGACCCGCAGCAAAGCGGAGGGATTTGCCCGGCAGTTTGCCGTCCCGCATGTGTACGATAATGTCGATGAATTGCTGGACCGGCACGCGTCGGAACTCGATTTTGTGGATATCATTACTGATGTGGATACGCATACCGATTTTACGCTGAAGGCAGCCGCGTACGGTCTGGATGTGATTTGCCAGAAACCGATGGCCCCAACGCTGGAAGCCGCCCGGCAGATGGTGGAAGGCTGTCGGCGGGCGGGCGTCCGGTTTTACATTCACGAAAATTTTCGCTGGCAAACGCCCCTGCGTCGGTTGAAAACCGTCCTGGATTCGGGCGTAATCGGCAAACCGTTTAAGGCGCGGGTCAGTTTTTGTTCGGCTTTTCCGGTTTTTGAAAACCAGCCGTTTCTGGCGGAACTTGAGCAGTTTATCCTGACCGATATTGGTTCGCATACGTTGGATATCTGCCGGTTTCTGTTCGGCGAAGCGGTTTCCCTGTATTGCCAGACCGCCCGGGTCAACCCGAAGATCAAGGGCGAGGATGTCGCCACGGTATTGATGAAAATGCAAAGCGGGCTGACGTGTTCGGTCGAAATGTCGTACGCATCCATTCTGGAAAAAGAAGCTTTTCCGCAAACCTTTGTCACGGTGGAAGGCGCGCTGGGGTCGGCGGTATTAACGCACGATTACACGCTGCGGCTAACGGCCCGGAACGAAAGTGGCGAAATCGAAACCCGGCAGCAGGTAGCGGCTCCCCCGCAGTATGTCTGGGCGGATCCGGCTTATGCGCTGGTGCATTCGTCCATTGTCGATTGTAACCGCAACCTACTGGCCGATTTGCAGGGGAAAGAAACCGCCGAAACCACCGGCAGCGACAATTTTGAAACCGTCCGGCTGGTTCATACTGCCTACGAGTCAGCAGCCCGGGACAAGGTTATTTATTTGTGAATGAGGATGTTAGTGGATGGGTTGCGGGGGGCGAATGTTTAAACCATGAACGATAAACCCTAAACGGCATCCTGTCTCTCTTTTAGTATGCTCAGACTTACGGAAATCAGCAAGCAATTTCCCGGCGTCAAGGCGCTTGATGGGGTTTCGCTCGACATTCGGGCGGGGGAGGTCCACGCGCTTTGTGGCGAAAACGGAGCTGGCAAAAGTACCTTACTGAACATTCTGACCGGAAATCTTCAACCGGATGCCGGCCGCATCGAACTGAGGGACGAAGTCGTGCATCTGAGCGGACCCGCCGAGGCCACCCGTCGGGGGATCGCCATTGTGTATCAGCAATTAAGCCTGATCGACAGCCTGACGGTGGCGGAAAACATCTTTGCCAACCGGCCCCCTCAAAACCGCTGGGGGTTCATTCACGCCCGACGGCTTCGGGAGCAGACTCAGGCTTTGTTGAATGAGTTGAATATCAGCGCCATTAAGCCTGATGACCGGGTATCAGGCCTGGCACCCGGTCCGAAACAGATGGTTGAAATTGCCAAGGCACTTTCTCAAAAACCGGATATCCTGCTGCTCGACGAACCGACGGCTTCACTGACTGAGCGCGAAACCCAAACGTTATTTGCCCTTATCCACCAACTGAAAACCGCCGGGAAAGCCATCGTCTATATTTCGCACCGGCTGTCGGAAATCTTTACCGTGGCCGACCGGGTATCGGTTTTGAAAGACGGTCGCTATCAGGGCACGTTCCCGGTGGCGGAGATCTCGTCTGATGACCTGGTGCAGCGGATGGTAGGCCGGGAAATCCGAACGGAACGGGTGGCCTCTTCCGCGCAAAAGGAAGTGTTTCTGCGCGTCGAAAAGCTGTCGGGCCACCGTTTCCGGGACATTTCGTTTCAACTGCACAAGGGCGAAATTCTGGGTCTGGCCGGGTTGGTGGGCGCGGGCCGGACGGAACTCGCGCGCGCCATCTTCGGAATCGATCCGACGGAAACCGGCACGGTTCAGTTCAAAGGGGAAACCGTCACGCTCCGGCATCCGGCCGATGCCGTGCGGATAGGAATCGGTTATTTGCCCGAAGAACGCAAAGCGCTGGGCCTGTACGGCGAACAATCGGTGGCCGAAAATATGGTCGTGGTCCAGCCACCCGTCACGCGTCCGGGTTGGTTTGATGCCCGAAAGAGCCTGGCCGTGGCCGAAACCTACCGGCAGCACCTGCGTATCCGGACCCCATCCGTAAAAACCGCCATTGCCAGGCTGAGTGGGGGCAATCAACAAAAGACGCTGCTGGCCCGCTGGTTGCTCGCCAATCCCGAGGTGCTGATGGTGGATGAACCCACGCACGGGATCGACGTTGGCGCAAAAGCCGAAATCTACGCACTCCTGCGGCAACTGGCGGCAGAAGGAAAAGCTATCCTATTGATTTCGAGCGAACTGCCGGAGTTGTTGTTGCTGGCCGACCGGGTTCTGGTTATGCGCAACGGTCACCTGACGGCTGAATTGGACGGCGCAACGGCCACGGAACCACAGGTGATGCAGTGGGCGACGGCTTAAAAAAGCCGCAACTGCTGGCCTGAAATGTGGCCGGCATCCTCCAGATTCGAGAGCGAAATACCAAGCAGGCGAACTCCTTTGGGGAGCGGAAAAAGCGCCGTCAGCAAGTCCATGCCCATCCGATCCAGCAACGTCTTCTGCACAATGGGACTCAGGACGGTGCGACTGCGGGTGATCTGCTCAAAATCAGCAAATTTTACTTTCAGGGTAACCGTCCGGCCTATCACCTGCATGCGGTCGCAGATTCGCCAGACCGCATCGAGTTCCGGCTGCAAACCAGCCAGTAATTCGGCTTCGGTGGTCAGATCGTGGTCGAACGTATTTTCCGAACCTATGGATTTTCGCAGCCGGTCGGGCGTGACCGGGCGTTCGTCGATGGCCCGGGCGATGGTATAGTAATAGTGACCGACTTTCCCAAAGTGTTTCTTTAGAAAGGCTTCCGACTGTTGCCGCAGATCCCAGCCCGTAAAAATGCCCAGTTGGTTGAGTTTGGCCGCCGTAACCCGGCCAATTCCGTGAAATTGATCGACGGTTAGTTTTTCCACAAACGCCAGCCCCTGAGAGGGTTTAATTACGTACAAACCGTTGGGTTTACGGAAATCAGAAGCCAGTTTAGCCAGGAACTTGTTGTAGGAAACACCGGCCGACGCCGTTAGCTGGGTCGTCTCCTGAATTTTAGCCCGGATTTCCTCCGCAATGCGGGTGGCCGAGGAGATGTTTTTCAGATTATCGGTTACATCCAGATAGGCTTCATCCAGCGAGAGCGGTTCAATGAGGGGCGTATAGTCGGCAAAAATGGCCCGGATTTCGTTGGAAACCGCCTTGTAAACCTCGAAACGGGGTTTGACAAAAACCAGGTCGGGGCACTTGCGAATGGCCAGGCTGGAGGCCATCGCCGAACGGACCCCAAACTTCCGGGCTTCATAACTGGCCGCGGCCACCACACCCCGCTGGCTCGATCCGCCCACGGCGACGGGTTTGTTCCGCAACTCGGGATGGTCCCGTTGCTCCACGGACGCATAAAAAGCATCCATGTCGATATGGATAATTTTTCGGATAGCGGGCTGATCCACAGTCGTCGGAAGTATTCGATTTCAAAGTGAATCTTAAGTTAACAGTTTCAATCCATTTTAACCGCTCCGGTGGCTTGAAAGGGAACAGACGGAAATCGCCCACTTATAACACGGTTTCGTACAAAACTGGCCAATCTGCTCAGAAAGTTGCGAATAGCCCGTTTAATCCCGTTTTTCGTACTTATTATATCAACTAACCCAAAGATGAAAATTGCTTTTTTTAGTGCCGCCGATTACGAGCGGGAGTGGTTTGTCCGGCTTCAGGGCCATCACGACATTACATTTATCGAAGAATCACTAACCGAGCAGACCAGTGAGCTGGCCGCCGGACACAAAGCCGTCTGCGGTTTTGTGCAGGACGATCTCAGCGAACCGGTCCTGCAGAAAATTTGTAATCTTGGCGTCGAATTGGTGGCCATGCGTAGTGTTGGCCTGGATAATGTCGATCTGGCGGCTGCCGAAGCGATGGGGCTGACGGTTTTAAATGTACCGGGCTATTCGCCTTACTCCGTGGCCGAACACGGGGTGGCGCTTCTCATGGCGCTTGTCCGGCAAATACCGACTGCCCATCAGCGTATTCTGCGGGGCGATTTTTCAATTAACGGCCTGACGGGTCAGGATCTGCACGGGAAAACGGTGGGGGTGATCGGAACCGGGCGAATCGGGGAGGTATTTGGACGGATTATGCTGGGGTTTGGTTGTCGCGTTCTGGCGTACGACATCAAACCGAACCCCAACCTCATGAACGGCGAGATTCATTACGTTTCGCTCGCCACGCTGCTGGGCGAATCGGATGTGGTGGCGCTGTATTGCCCGTTGACACCCCAAACCTTCCACCTGCTGAATACCGAAACGCTGTCCCAACTCAAGCCGACGGCTCTGGTCGTCAACCTGGGGCGGGGTAAGCTGGTCGATACGGAAGCCTTACTGGATGCGTTGGATAACAGTCGGTTAGCGGGGTATGCAACGGACGTTTATGCGGAGGAAAAACAATGGTTCCACCGCGATTTTTCCGATAAACCGATTACCGACGCATTGCTAAACCGGCTGCGGTTACACCCGCGTGTTTTGCTGACCGCCCATCAGGGCTTTCTTACGCAGGAAGCGCTTCAGGAAATTGCCCGTAGCATCATTTTGCAGATTTCCTACCAGGAATACAACTGGGAAAAACCGGGTGCGAAACGACGGCCCGGCCCGGCCTCCCAATCGGGGAGCTGATGCTTTTTCTTGCTGCCAGAATTTGAGTTGACAACTCTCTCCCGTAGATTTACGCTGGCATTACCGAAAACCGGTTTTCTACTTGTCAACAGGAAACCGGTTTTCGGATTATGAAAACGTTTTACTTTCAGTCTTTAAATCAATCAATAAGCTACTTCGCCATCTGCCCAATGCCATGACCTGCGGCAACCTGCTGTGCGGTTGCATCGGGCTGGTCATGACGCTACGCGGTCAGGCTGACCTGGCAGCCTGGCTGATTTTACTCGCGGGCGTACTCGACTTTGGCGACGGTTTCGTGGCCCGGCTGGTCCACGTTTCGGGGCCATTTGGCAAAGAACTCGATTCACTGGCCGACGTAGTGACCTTCGGAGTATTGCCGGCCACGATGATTTATCAGGCGTTGTGGTCGCTGGGGCTGGGCAACTGGTCGTATCTGGCCTACCTGATTGCGGTTTTATCGGCCCTGCGATTAGCGAATTTCAACATCGATACCCGCCAGTCGGAGCAGTTCCTTGGTTTGCCGGTTCCGGCCAACGCCATCCTGATCGCGGCTTTCCCGCTGATGAGTTCCTACCAGCCGCAATTCGCTTTTCTGTGGCAAAATCCCATTGTGCTTTATGGACTGGTCGGTTTTTCGTTCATGCTGGTTTCCGACGTGCCGCTGCTGGCGTTTAAGTTTAAATCGTTTGGCTGGCGGGAAAACCGGATAAAATTCATTTTTCTGATCGTCTCGGCGTTTCTGTTGTTATTTTTGCACTTCGCAGCCGTACCGCCTGTGATTATTTTATACATTCTTGTGTCATTATTTGCTAAAAATAAGGAGTAGAGCAGGAGGGATAAAGTTATTTGCTTTTCCTCCCACCGCTTTTCCTCCTTTCTTCCTTTCAACATGAAATACATTGCTGAAATTAACATCATGCCCCAGAAGGAAATTCTGGATCCACAGGGCAAAGCTGTGAAACTGGGACTGCACAATCTCCATATCGACTCGGTGGGAGACGTTCGGATTGGCAAGCACATCCGGCTGGAAGTAGAAGCAGAATCGGAAGACGCTGCGAAAACTACGGTGGATACGGCCTGTCGTCAATTGCTGGCGAACCTGATCATGGAAGAATACAGTTTCACACTTCACGAAGCCTAAGAAGCGAAGGAAAGAAAGACACGTTTGTTCTTCCTCCTTCTGCTCCTTTTTCCGCCTATGATCTATTCCACCATTACCGGCCTGGGGTTTTACGTTCCTGACAATATTGTCACGAATCAGGATCTGACGCAGTTCATGGAGACGTCGGACGAATGGATTCGGGAACGGACCGGGATCGAACAACGGCGGTATTTCACGCCCGGAAAGGATACCAACGCCAGTATGGCTGCGGCCGCGTCGCGAATGGCCATCGAACGGGCCGGGCTGCAAGCGGCCGATATTGAACTGATTGTTTTTGCCACGATTACGCCCGATTATTTCTTCCCGGGTTCCGGTTTTCTGATGCAGCGTGAACTGGGCCTGGAGGGCATCGGCGTGATCGACATTCGGAACCAGTGTTCGGGTTTTGTTTATGCCCTGTCCATCGCCGACCAGTTTATCAAAACCGGCATGTATAAAACCATTCTGGTGGTGGGTTCGGAGATTCAATCCACCTGGATCAACAAAAGTACGGCGGGCCGGAACGTGGCCGTTATTTTTGGCGATGGGGCCGGGGCCGCCGTGGTGCAGGCCACCCGTGATCCTGACCACCGGATTTTATCGACTCACTTGCATGCCGATGGGCGTTTTGCGGAGGACCTGTACGTTCGCGATCCGGGCAGCAGCCGTCCAACGCGCTCGGCGACGAAAGAAATGATCGATGAAGGCGGTTTTGATGTGGTGATGAATGGCAATGCGGTTTTTAAGCACGCAACCGTCCGGTTTTCGGAAGTGATCGACGAAGCACTGAAAGCGAATGGGTATGGCCCCGAAGACATTGCCCTGCTCGTGCCGCATCAGGCCAATATCCGGATTTCGGAGTATGTACGGCAGCAACTGAAACTGCCGCCCGAGAAGGTCGTCAACAACATCCAGCGGTTTGGTAACACCACTGCCGCATCGATTCCCATTGCGCTGACCGAAGCCTGGGAACAGGGGCGAATCCATTCCGGTGACCTGATTTGCCTGGCTGCTTTTGGCAGTGGTTTTACCTGGGCATCTGCGCTGTTGAAATGGTGAAAATGACGAATGAGCATCATCTTGTTGATGCTCATTCGTAAATTCTCCCTTAATACTGCCCGATCGCCAGCAACACCAGCGTACAGGCTTCAACCGGTTCGATACCCTGCTGAGCCAGTTCCTTTTCAAAAACCGGATTTTCGGTTCCGGGGTTGAAGATGACCCGCCGGGGCTTCAACTTTTTGATGTAATCGTACAGATTCACCTGATTCTTCGCCGAAACGTAGAGTGTCACGGTATCAATATCGTTCAGGTCCGGTTGTCCGGTGCGGATGGGTGTATCCCGGATCGTTCCCGGCCGTAAGCCCAGTAATTCGATCTCATGTCCTTGTTGCACCAGGCGATTGGCCGCTTTATAAGCGTACCGGTCCGGATTTTCAGAAGCGCCAATAACCAGTGTTTTCCTTTTCATTTTTCCAACATCCTTTACCTTGGGTAAACTATCGGCACCCTTTTTAGTTCCTATAGAAACTGATAAACCGTCATTTGTGCGGATGGATTGCTTCCGATTTGCCATGCGTACTTTCTCTCCCTGCCCTTTATGGAAGTTCCGTATCCAGTCAGGGGGTTTGTTTAATAAAATTATGGACTAGTTATACAAATTTAGTTTCAACGGATGGGTGTATTTCAACGAGATTATTTGAAAGACAGTACTTTCCTGTAATTTTAGTCTCTTTTTAATTTGCTCCCTGAAACACTTGATTTGTTAATTTGTTAATATTCCGTTCAACAATCTGCGACATTTCGATTAACCTTTTGGCCTTACCAATGACAGAGAAACGGACCAGTAATTACTGGAATGAAAAATGGGTTCCGATTAAATTTGATGGCGTAGAAAACCCGCCCCGCTACGAAGTTTCAAATTATGGTCGACTGAAAAGTTTCCAAAACGACCCGAAGGAGGGCACCCTGATCAATGGATCCATTATTCAGGGATACCGTTCGCTCAACATCCGAACCGGTGGAAAAACCATTAACCGCTATTTTCACAAACTGATTGCCGAGCAGTTTGTCCCGCGTGATCGCCCCGAGCAGACGTTCGTGATTCACCTCGATCATGACAAAAAGAACAATCACTTTCAGAACCTGAAATGGGTAACGAAAGAGGAAATGATCGAACACAATCGCTCCAGCCCGAATATTCTGAACCGGGAAGCACCGCGCCGGACCCGCAATTACAAGCTGACCGAGTCGAAGGTGAAAATGATCAAGAAGTTACTGAAGAACGAGAAAAACCGCCTGAAGATGATCGCCAAGCAGTTTGGGATCACGCACACGCAACTCAACCGAATCCGGTCCGGCGAGAACTGGAAACACGTAACCATTGATGAGGATCCGCCGAGTGGAAAGAATAACGCGGAATAAGACCGCTGCCTTCTTTAATTCTGTCCCAGACTTTCTCCTTTGAGCCCACTGCTCATTCCGATGGGCGGAATGTGGGGGAGTGTAATAAAGAACGTGGTTCCTTCGCCCGTGGCGGTTTCGAACCAGATGCTACCGCCGGCGTGTTCGATTCCGCGTTTGGCAATGGCCAGCCCCAGTCCCGAGCCTCCTTCTTTGGTGGTAAAATTGGGCAGGAATATTTTGCTGCGGATGGCTTCCGGAACGCCCACACCATTGTCGTGGATTTCAATATTGATGTGCTCATCGGTGACATTCAGCCGCAACTGAATAACCGGCTTGCGGTCCGATGAAACCGATTGCACGCTGTTGATAATCAGGTTGGTCAGGATCCGCCCGATCAACTGGCGGTCGCCCATCACCATAACCGGATAGGGTGAGATGTCACGCACCAGGGTAATTTTGCCGTCGTCGGCGTACAAGTCTGCGGCTTTGTTGATCACCGAAGTGATTTCAAACAATTCGTGCTTCGGCAACGGCATTTTCGCAAAATCCGAAAACGAAGTGGCAATGTCGCTCAGGTTATCGATCTGATCGAGCAGCGTATCCAGGGTGCGCTGCAACACCCGTTTGGCCGCCGGCGTATCGGACTGCAGCGTTCGTTGCAGGTGTTGCAACGTGAGCTTCATCGGTGTGAGCGGGTTTTTGATCTCGTGAGCGACCTGCTTGGCCATTTCCCGCCAGGCCGATTGCTTTTCACTCTGCGACAAGGCCTGTTTTTTCTCTTCCAGCTTCACCAGCATTCGGTTGTATTCGCCAATTAGCAAGCCGATTTCATCGTCCGACTTCCAGTTCAGCGGTTCATTAAACCGGTCGAGATTCGTTTTCCGAATTTTCTGCGTGATAATTTGTAGGGGCTTGGTCAGTACCGTAGACGCCCAGTACGAAACCAGCAGGAAAATAAGGAACAGGCCGATAAACACACTCAGGGCGGTGGACACGACATCGATCATCTGGTGTTCGAGTTCGGGCTCGGACCCAAAATGCGACACGCCCAGAATGCCCAGCAAACGCCCGTCGTACGCTTTAAGACTGGCATACGCGGTCCGGTATTCTTTCGAACCGAGCGATTCGCTCAGCATGACCTGAATTTCCTTTTCTTCAACCAGGTGGATGTAGGCATCCGGATTGATCCGTTTCGACAAATGACCACTTTCGTAGAGCAGCGGCTGGGTGGAGCAACGGAGTTTTCCCTGCACATCGAATACGCTGATTTCGATCTGATCGTCCTGCTTGATCTTCTTCAGATCTTCTTCCAGATACAGCTCGCTGGCCCCGCCGTTCAGGTACTTGATCCAGTTATCCAAAAATTTGTTCCCGATGTTCTTGGCATTGGTCAGGTAGGTATTCTCCTGATAGGCATCGTAGTTGGAGCTGATCACCCCGAACGTAATGGCCACAACCAGCACCAGCGGTAAAAAGAAAGCCGCATTCAGGTAAAGCTGCGTTTTGGTCGAGTAGTTGATATAAAACCGGGAAATCCCGAACCGGATCGTATACCCCAGAATCAGGAGAAGGATATACAGAATCAGAACCAGGTACAGGAACGAGAAGTTGGAAAAAATACTCCGCAGCGGGTATTCATTCGACGACACAATGACGGTCCGGTTGCTGTCGTCCTGCAAACCGACGTGTTTATACCCATTGTACAGAAGTCCGTCTTCGTACAGGGCGGGCTGGCCCAGGAGGTCGGCTGGAAACCGGCGCTCGTAGTTATAGGGGCCTTTTCCGTAGAATATTTTTTTACCGGGATTATAAATGACGTAACTGTACGATTGCGTCTCGGGGGCCTGGATGAACTTCTTGTCGGTGGTTAAGTCAGGATGGGTGCTCCCCGGGAAACTCTGATTCTGTTTCAGATCCAGTACCACGTGGGCCACCCGGTTTTCGCTCCCGGCGAAATCCAGAAACTGCACATACTTGACCCAGTCACTGCCCGCTTCCTTGACAAAATAAAGACCCGGATACTGGGTGCGGTACCGGTCCTGACGAAACCGCTCGGCATACTGGCCATACTGGGTCTGGGTTTGCTGGTAACCGGGCGACTGCGGATTGATGTTAAAAACCAGCACGTCGATGGTGTACCGCGAAAGGTACTTGTCCAGGTGCAGGTTTTTGACCCGTTGCTGAATCCGTTCCCGGACTAACAAGGTATCATTCATCAGCGAACGCAGGATGATGCTGTCCTGCAAAATCGAAGGACCGGCCTTATTGAGCAGCAATTCACCGTAGGCGTCGTTTTCGTTCAACAGCAGTTTGCCAAATTCCCGTTTATTGATCAGGTCTCTTTTTATACCCTGACTATAAACGATATACGTAGTGACGACGGCGCAAACCAGGGCCGTGAAAAACAGGTAGAGTGTCGTCTTGTACCGGAGCGCGTAGAGGGCCCGCGGAAAACGGCTGAGGTACAGCACCAGAAAAAAGATTCCCTGAATGCCCAGAATCCAGAGCGTTGGAATCGGGCTGGACCACAAAGCCAGAACCGCCAGCGCCGACCCCACGGTAAATGACAGCAGACCGCGCCAGAGCGACAGGTTGAGCCGGATAAATACGCTCGCAAAAACGTGCTGCAGGAGGAAAAAAACCGTCGAGATACCGACGAAAACCAGCAGACAGGCCAGCTTGAGACTGGTAAATGATAAACTGAGGGTAATATCGAGCGTAAAACCGGCCTGCTCGTAGATGGAATTCAGTTCGTAAAAGCTGGCATAAAAGATACCATAACTGATCACTACCGTGATGACCGACACCACGGCTTTCAACCCATCGGACTGCCGCAGCAACCAGTAATAGGATCGGGTGCGGTAAAACGTACTGGCCATATACAGGGCCAGAATGACCATCACCATGCAATTCAGCAACTGGTCCCCCAGCGAAGGCGCAACCATCGAGGAGGCAAAGGAATTGGCGTTGAACAGGTCGTTTTCCAGAAATAGAAAGGGGACGCCAAAATAGAGCATAACGGCCCGCAGAACGACCAGATAGAGGGCCAGAATGATAAAACCGGCTCCATAATGACGACTCTGGCGCAGATTCAGGGTCCGGCGGATCAGGTAAATGCCCATGAAAAAAACCGACAGCAGTGCCAGAATGACGGTATTGACCGGCGACGTCTGGTTCTGATACCCTTCCTGTTGGGGCGGGACAACCGAAAACAGAAAAACCGGCGTCTGGTCATACATGCTGTAGTAAATACTGCCTTTCTCCGGGTTTACAGCCAGCGGTGGGCGCGAAAAAAGGTCCGGATTGTAGCCTGAACGCAGGTAACTGTTCTCGTTTTGGTACTGCCGGTACACATTCACGAGCGAAAACACTTCCAGTGCATCGCTGCCCTTTTGGATAAACTGGCGGCTGACGATGTATTTCCCCTGCGGAAATACCATCAATTTGGGGTATAAAACACTCCTGAGCTGGCTGTAGTCAGGAATGAAGCGAAAGTCTGACCAGAAAAGGAGCTGTTTGTTACGGAAAATAAAATACGGGTATTTGGCGTCAAGGCGCAGTTCCGCAAACGAATACGGCGGTTTGGCTTCCTGAAGGCGCTCGTGAACATGCTGGAGTTCTTCCGCACTGATCGCCAGTTCTTTTTTAATCCGTTGCTGAGTCGTGAGCAGATACTGTTCATCCGCGGCACTAATAGCCCCGCGCTCCAGCACCGAATAGAAAAAGACGGAGGAGCCCAGGGCTAGAAGCGACAAGATGAGAAATATATGCTTGTTGAGTATACTCACAACAGAAATGGATGAATGGGATTCGATTCGTTCTGAATTAACCCCAAAATCATGCCAGATTTTCGGGAAGTGCCCATACGTCGTTAAACATCAATTTGCCCGGTTTTGGTCGGGTTTTTGAATGGTAAAACCACGGGCATCTTCGCTGGTCTCATAACCCACTTCAACGCCCAGGACGTATAACAGGTGTTTTTTATCGATGATGATCCGAATGGATTCGACCTCAAAAACTTCGTCGGTTTGGCCCGGCTGGTCAAAACCAAGCAGCCACGACGAACCACACCCTCCTCCCCGGACGCCAACGCGCAGACCGTATGTGGCCGGAATTTTGTTCGCCTGAAAGGTGTCCTGAATCTGAGCCCGGGCTTCGGGGGTCAGGCGAACCGGATTTTCAATACCGTCAATAAACATACTAAGTAAAAATTCCGTTTGCTGACTGAAATTTACAAACTTTGCCCCACAATATTGCCAACTGCCGGCGGTTTTCAGTTTGGGGGTTGGAGCCGGACAGGTTCTCTGACCGGATCGCCGAATCCTGATGGTAGGACAATTCATGGGGGACCTAAAAATAAGCATGGATCTTTTCGCTGATTTATTGAAATTAGTCATTCCAGCCGGACTGGTTTTGTACGGTATGTATGTTACTGTCAAGTTATTGCTCGAGCGGGAAGCTGAAAAGCAACGCGTCGACCTGAAAAACCGGTACGCCAGCGAGCTAACCCCGCTGCGGCTCCAGGCATACGAGCGGATGGCGCTGTTTCTGGAACGCATTACACCCAGCAATCTGCTCCTGCGGCTGAGTGGAGAGGCTACCGTGGCGCTGGAGTTTCAGCAACTGCTGCTGCGCGACATCCGGGAAGAGTACAACCACAACGTTTCGCAGCAGATTTACATGAGCCAGGCGGTTTGGGAAGCCGTCCAAAGCGCCATGAATGAGGTGGTGGTGCTCATCAACGAAGCCGCCGGGGAGGTGGCTCCGGATGCCCCGGCCCTGGATTTGTCGAAACGGATTTTTGAAAAAGTCATTCAGAAAAACGTCGCGCCTACAGCGAATGGCCTGAAAGCCGTAAAGGACGAAGTGCAGTCGGTTTTTCTCTAACGGGGGCTCATGATTTCCATTGAAAGCGCCAACGCTTCGGCCAGCCGGGCAGCATTCAGGCCGGGTGAAAAACCGGCTTTTTCGAGCCAATAAACGATTTGTTCCGTGGGCAGGTTACCGGTCAGGTCGTCGGCGGCCATCGGACAACCGCCAAAACCGTGCAGAGCCCCGTCGATCCGCCGGACGCCCGCCCGCCAGGCCGCTTCCACTTTCTCCATGACCTGCCCGGGCCGCGAGTGCAGGTGGGCGCCAAACTCCACCGCCGGATAGGTTTCCAGCAAATAGCGGAATAAGCGTTCGATGCCTTCCGGGGTCGACGAACCGACGGTATCGGAAGGGGCGATAATTTCGACGCCCAGGGCCACCAGCCGTTCCGTAAATTGCCCGATGAGTTCGGGGCTGTACGGGTCGCCGTACGGATTGCCAAAACCCATCGACAGGTAGACAACCAGTTGTTTCCGGTGACTGACGCATAGCTTTTGAATGGCCGTCACCTCGGCAAAGGCCTGCTCGATGGTTTTGTTGGTATTGCGGAGCTGAAACGTTTCCGATACCGAAAGCGGAAAGCCCAGGTACTGGATCGGGGAATACGAAACCGCCTGTTCGGCCCCGCGCTCATTGGCAACGATGGCCAGCAAGCGGGTGGCCGTCTGCGACAAATCCAGACCGGCCAGCACCTCGGCGGTGTCGCGCAGTTGCGGAATCGCTTTGGGTGAAACAAAACTCCCGAAATCCAGGGTATCGAAACCGACCTGTAGTAACACATTGAGGTAGCGAATCTTATCCGCGGTCGGGATAAAACCAGGCAGTCCCTGCATCGCATCGCGCGGGCATTCGATCAGTTTAAACGAATTCATAGTGCAAGATGGCATAAGGGCGTGAAAATTGGGTTGTTCAGACCGGTAATTCACATTCCCGGTATAGTTTTGCGGCTTTTTCGGGCCGAACAGCGGTTTGGAAAATAATAAAGAGAAAAGAACCGCTTGCCCTTCGTTGCTGTTATTTTTAGCATGTACCACCGGGGTAAAACCGCATCGTCCGGTCCGTCGGTACGTTTAACCAGAGAAACAATAAATGCTTTACCCTGATTCATTTGAACAAAAATTAGGTTTCGATAAAATCCGCGATTTGCTGCGGCAGGCCTGTCTGAGTCCGCTGGGGCAGTCGTATGTCGATAAAATCCGGTTTTCCGACAATTTTCAGCTGATCGATAAAATGCTTCGGCAGGTCGCCGAGTTCAAGACGATCGTACAGTACGAACCCGAATTTCCGGTCTCCAATTATATAGACATCCGTCCGCAACTGGGGAAAATCCGGATTGAGGGCATGATGCTCACCGAAGAGGAGTTTTTTGACCTGAAACTGACGCTTCGAACCATTCAGCAGTGCCTGCGGTTTCTGGCCGGCAAGGAAAAAGAGAGTTACCCCTACCTGAACGAACTGGCCGATGCGATTACGGTCGACAAAAAGCTGACCGACCCCCTTGAGCGGGTCATCGACGACCGGGGCCACGTCCGCGATTCGGCCTCCCCCGAACTGGCCAATATCCGCCGACGCATCATCAGCGAGCAGGCCGGTTTGCGCCGGAAAATGGACAGCATCATGAAAAATGCCCGCCAGCAGGGCTGGATGCCGGATGATATTTCGCTGACGATCCGGAATGGCCGCGTGGTGATTCCGATTGTGGCCGAACACAAACGGCGGTTGAAGGGCTTCATTCACGATGAGTCGGCGACGGGGCAGACGGTTTTTATCGAACCGGCGGAAGTGTTCGATACCAACAACGAAATCCGCGAACTCGAATACGAAGAACGGCGGGAGGTGGCCCGGATTCTCCGCGAACTGACGGCCACGATCCGGCCGTATCTGCCGGAACTGCAACGGGCCACGACCTTCCTGGGCTTGATTGATTTCATCCGGGCCAAAGCCAAATTTGCCCTGGAAATCAACGCCGAAATGCCGAAGCTCGTCAATCAGCCGCTGGTCGACTGGCTCCAGGCCAGGCACCCGCTGCTGTATCTTTCGTTTCAGAAACAGGGCAAAAAAGTGGTGCCGTTGAATCTGTTACTTGATCCGGGTCAGCGGATTCTGATTATTTCGGGGCCTAATGCCGGGGGAAAATCCGTGGCCCTGAAAACGATCGGGCTGTTGCAATACATGATTCAGAGCGGTCTGCTGATTCCGGTCGTCGAAGGCTCGACGGCGGGCATTTTTCAGAATCTCTTTATTGACATTGGCGACGAGCAATCGCTGGAAAATGACCTCAGTACGTACAGTTCGCACCTGACCAGCATGAAGGCGTTTGTGACGTTTGCCAACCGCAAAACGCTGTTTCTTATCGACGAATTCGGAACCGGTACCGAACCCGGTTTGGGGGGCGCCATTGCCGAAGCCATTCTGGAAGAACTGACCCGGTCGGGGGCGTATGGCGTTATTAACACGCACTATACCAACCTGAAACTCTTCGCCGACAAAACCGCCGGTCTGGTCAACGGAGCCATGCGGTTCGACGGCGAACACCTGGAGCCGTTGTACGAACTCGAGATTGGGCGGCCGGGCAGTTCGTTTGCGTTTGAAATTGCTTCCAAAATCGGTTTGCCCAAACCGGTGATCGACCGGGCGAAGGAAAAGCTGGGGTCGCAGCAGGTGAACCTCGAAAAACTCCTGAAAGAACTCGATATCGAGAAGCGGGTTTTTGCCGAGAAAAATATGGAAGTCGGTATCAATCAGCGCAAACTGGCGCAGCAACTGGCCGAAACCAACGCCCTGAAAACCCGGCTTGAAAATGACCAGAAACGGCTGTTGAACGAAGCCAAACAAAAAGCGAAAGCGCTCGTGGCCGAAGCCAATCAGCGCATTGAAAATACCATTCGTGAAATCAAGGAAAACAAGGCCGAGCGCGATATGACGCGGCTGGTGCGGCAGGAACTGGAGCAGTTCGAGAAAAAAGAACTGAAACAGGAAACGATGGCGGAGGAACCAAACCGCGATGCGTCCAGGTCCGAAAATGATGATTTTCAGCCCGATAATACGGCCATCGGGGTTGGGAGCTTTGTCCGGATCAAAGGCCAGACGACCATTGGCGAAGTGCTGGCGCTGCGCGGGAAGGACGCCGAAATCCGGATTGGGGATCTGAAATCCACCGTCAAACTGAACCGTCTGGAAAAGGTCAGCCGGAAAGCATACCGGGAAGCCGTTGGCGAAACTACCCGGCCCAAAATGCAGGGAATCGACCTGAACGAGAAGATGATGAATTTCAGCTTCAACCTGGATATCCGGGGCAAACGGGGTGAGGAAGCGTTGGTGGATCTCGACAATTTCATCAACAACGGCCTGATGCTGGGTTATTCTGAACTCCGGATTGTGCACGGCAAGGGCGACGGCATTCTGCGAACGCTGGTCCGGAATCACCTGCGCACCTTCCCGCAGGTCGCTTCCATGCAGGACGAACATGCCGACCGGGGCGGGGCCGGGGTGACGGTGGTGAAACTATCCTGAATTGTCTGAACCGGGATGCCGAAGCTCTCAAGAGTGGCTGATCTTGAAAGCTTCGGCAAACTCTATACGGGCCGGGGCCATAAAACCGAAATGTCCACCTACGCCTTGCTGGGATCTAAATCGCCAGGTTATTGAACCCGCATCACCTGAACGCCCAGCACCGGACGTCCATCGGCCGTCACGCCCTGGATCACCACTCGTACCGTTCGCACGACGTCCGATAACGGAAACCGGAGCTGACTATGCCCCTGACCGTCGGTTTGCATCAACGGTTTCCAGTACAATACATCCCGGTCATCAACGGGGCCAGAAAGGGGAGCGGATGCTGCGTCCGCTTCGTAGCGGGGCACATAGAATTCGCGCTGCACTGACGGATAGCCAATGAATTGAATCGGCGTCATTCCCCCCTGGGGTTTGGTGTTACCTTGCATCGACCGTTTGCTTTTGGTGTAAAAAGCAATAACGCCGTTACCGCCCCGAACCCCGTATATACCGGTTGTGCCCCCATTTTTCAGCAATTCGATCCGTTCGATATCCGCTGCATTGAATGGCATTAAAGCGGTTCCATCCGGGTCCTGAATAGGAACACCATCGATCAGATACAAAGGCTGCATACCACTTTTGAAACTACTTACACCGCGTAGAAAGACCTTGTAGCTACGCGCTTGCGCGGCCCCTTCCCGGGTAACGGTCACGCCCGCCAATCGGCCCTGAATCATTTCGTAGAGATTCGAATAGGTTGGCGATTTCTCATCGAATACCAGAACCGCATCAGCCCCATTATGCAGACTTCGCCGTTGGATATCCTCGGGCCTTGCCTCGTTTTTCCGCGCTCGAACCGTTACTTCCTCCAGCACTTTCGTCGTTTTGTCGCGGTAAAAATCGGCGTTTGCTGCCTGACGAATCCGGGCAGCTTCCAGGTGAGCACGCAAAGGCGACCCGTTTGGCGCACTCGTTTGTTGACTGGATTCCCATTGCTGGCCGGGCCCTTCCTGAACCAGAAAGGCTTCTTTGGGAGAAAAAATCCTCTTCTTGCGATCGGCAAGTTGGATCATCAATTGCGTGGTATCCGTAATTGCTAGCCCCGCCAATCGGAACCGCCCCTGCTCGTCCGCGTCGGCTGTTTTGACGAACGATTTCCCGGCAGCGGTCGACACCACCGTAAGCTGTGCGCCGGGGATGGGTTGATTTTTTGCGTTCAGAATGCGGCCCCTGAGCGATAGGCCACCCGGCAAATCCGTTTCGGGCGTGCCACTCACCCGTCGCCAGCCCTGCGTGAGCAGCAGGTCATCCAGTGCCCGACGGGTTTCGGCCGAGTGATTCAGGACGTAGTGGTTGGGGTTTTCGATCCGGCCCCGCAACTCGCCCGTTAGCAACAGATGGGCTGGCAACGTCGCTTGGGTGGTGTCATCCGGTACGTTATCGGCATCGGTAATCGACGCCGATAAAGCCGCTACCGTCGGTGATCCGTTATCGGTCAGATTGACGCTCAGAATAACCGGCTCGCGGGGATGATACCGGGTTTTGTTGAACCCCATTCGCACCCGGACCGGGGCCATGAAGGCGGGCACAAACACCAACCGCTCGGCTTGCGGTCTGGCGAGGGCATCGTACAGGGTGATTTGCGCCAGGCCCGGCAACCAGGTCGTCATGGACAGGTTTACCTTCGCCACCCCGTTTTGCAGGAGAATTTTTCGCTGATCAACCACCCGGCCGCGTTGTTGAATCAGGATATACACGGAGTCGAGAACGGCCCGGTTCGTGCTCCTGATGGTCAACGCCAGCTGGGTTGTATCGGTGATCGCATCGGCCGAAAGCAAGAGTCCTTCCGGTCCCGGTTTGGGCAACGGAACGCGTTGCGCCTGGTTGTTATCCATTACCTCGGCGTAGTACGTCCGCTGCGTCTTGGGCTCCATGGCCACGCTGGTCATCCCGTACGGGTTGGTCCTGAAACGAGCGGCTTCCGCGCCTAGGTCATCGATGATCCGCCCCGCGATGGGCAAGCCCTGACCATTGGGCTGGACAATCTTTACACCCAGACGGGCGGGTAATCCCGCAATCCAGCGGCCACCTTCGGGCAAAAGCTGAACCTCTAAGGGCGGAGAAACCGAATCAGTACGGGTTGATAAACCGTTCCGAACCAGATTATAAATTGTTACCGACCGCTCGAAAGCCGGGCGTCGGTGGGCATCGTCTCCATCGGTATAGGCGCGCAGACGATAGGTTCCCGTCATGAGCGAATCCGACAGGCGGAAATGGCCCTGACCGCGTCCGTCAACGATCCGTATCCACTGGTGCTGTACGAGTTTTCCGGTTGACGTGAGCAGGTCGACCTGAAGGGCGGTTTCGCCACCGGCTCGCTGGTGACTAGCCGCGTCGAGTACGTACGGACTCATCCAGAGTCGATCGCCCGTGGCGTAAAAGGGTTTGTCGATGTGCACAAATACGGTGGGAGCCAATACCCTGAATCGCTCGTTGAAGGCGGCTGTGATCCGTTCCAGGCTGGAATCGGGTGGGGCCAATTTCCCCTGGGTCGCCACCGGTCCGTCGGAAAGTGTCTCCTTCTCATTGCCTTCGGGTTTCCAGTCGGCGGGCAACATCGTCGATAGCCGGTCGTTGCCCATCGAGCCTTTCGCTTCCATCCCTTCGGGCATTGTAATCACTCCATTAACGGTCATTTGCAGCTGACCGCTAGGTAGTTTCATTTCCGTATAGGCATAACGAGCGTCGGGATAGGGCGAAAAATTCGAGGAAGCATGTTTATAGAAAATGATCAGTTTGAGGGGCGAAACCAATCGGCGTTCGGTGGCTAACCGACCGGGTTGAATCAAGGTGGAAACCTGAACGGGAATCAGTCGTTTATAGTCGCTAACCGCAGCCGCGAGGGTAATCAGCCTTTGTTCAAGGGGTATCATTTTGGTAACATCTTCCTGGTAAACCAGAAAGCCAGCCTCCTTGAACGTATTGTCCATCAGGCTGGCCATCAGGTGCCGGATGGACCCCTTGTAAGCAAGCAGCCGGTTTCGGCGAAACCGGTTGGCCTGCCGTTCATTCTCGGGTTTTAACTCTTCAAAACGGGTCGTACCCGCCGAATAAACCTCTCCCGCCGGCGTCGCGTCGAAATGTTGCAACGCATAAATCAACCGATACCCCAGCGCCTGATTTTCAATCAGTAGGGGTTCATCGGCCGTCGCATACAGCCGGTTTTTCTCTTCTTTAAAATGCAGAACTTCGCTGTTGACCAGCAGACACTGCCCGCCAAACGGCTCACCAAAGAGTAATTTTTTGAACTGACGCAGGTGCCGCTCCCAATTCTTCGGATTGCCCCGTACGGTGACGGCATCCAGCAGTTGTTCACTTTCTTTTAGCTGGAAACTGGCTTTTTGAGGGGCTGCATTATCAAACCGGATTTTTTGCGCAACAGGCTGGTAACCAACGAAGGAGACGGCTATTTCGACCGTGCCCAATGGAATGCCACTCAGCGAATAATAGCCCTTTTCGTCGGTAGTTGCCCCCCGCGTTGACCCATTGATGTAGACGTTGGCCAATGGCATGGGTTTTCCCGTCGTGGCATCCGTAACGTAACCGGTCAGTACGGCGGTTGTTTGGCCATAAGTCAGCCGGGTCGACCCAAGGAGGAAGACGGCTGCGATCCAGCCGATAAAGAACGGGCAACGCATAGAGATGAAATTACCTTCAAAGAATAATTGCGCTATGTATGTATAAATTCCTTGATGAGCAATTAGTTGTTCGTGTTTATTTCTGATTTTAGTACGGGATTGATTCATCGTCACACTGACCCCGGTTTAGCCGGATCGGCCTGGGAAATACGACGGTTGTTCAACAATTTGACGTGGGGCCGAAGTGGTGCGAATGCGGAAAAAGTGACGGAGGGAGTTTTCGCCGTGTTGGAAAAAAGCGTTTCTTTACCCTTTATTTCAAAAGCCGCTTCGGGCTTCGCATCCGTAAGATTGTATGAATTTCAAACGCTTCCTTCCTCACCTGATTGCCGTCGTTGGGTTTGCGATACTGGCCATCGTGTATTGCTCACCCGTTCTGAAGGGTAAACGATTGAATCAGCACGACATCATTCAGTCCATTGCCGCCGGACGCGAGGTGGTGGATTATCATAAACAAGCCGGCGAGTGGGCCTGGTGGACCAACAGCATGTTCGGCGGGATGCCTGCCTACATGATTTCGGGCGATTACCCGACCAGCCTGACCCACAAACTCGGCCAGTACATCAACCTGTTACTGCCCGATCCGGCCAATTACATCTGGCTCATGATGGTGGGAGCGTATGTGCTGCTGGTGGTTCTAAGCGGAAATGCCTGGATTTCGGCCATTGGATCGGTCGCTTACGCCTTCGCGTCGTATCAACTGCTGAGTCTGGAAGCAGGGCACGTCTCCAAAATACTGGCACTGGCTTATGCGCCCGGTATTCTGGCGGGCGTGATCATGGCGTTGCGGGGCCGTTACCTGGCCGGAGCCGCGCTTACGGCCCTGTTCCTGGGCCTGGAACTCTACGCTAACCACGTTCAGATTACGTATTACCTGGCCTTTGGAATCGTCGTTTACGTCCTGATTGAGAGCATCGTTGCGGTGCGTGAAGGCCGGATGCGGCAGTTGCTGCTGGCCTTGTCGGCGCTGGCCGTTGCGGCCGTGCTCGCCGTCGGAACGCACACGACCCGGCTCTGGAATACGGCCGATTACGTCACGGTTTCGACGCGCGGGAAGTCGGAACTGACCATTTCGCCCAAAGCTGAACCCGGTGCTCCGGGAACGAATACGGAAGACGGTTTAGGGAAAGATTACGCGTTTCAATACAGTTACGGCATTGGCGAAACCTTTACCCTGCTGATTCCGAATTACGCGGGAGGCCCTTCGGCGGGTTCGTTGACGACCAACTCGGAAACGTACAAAAAGCTGACAAGCATCGGGGTGGATCCGGGTATGGCACAGCAATACATCCAGATTCTGCCGCTGTATCACGGCAATCTGTACAGCCAGTCCGGTCCGGCCTACGCCGGAGCCATCGTCATTTTTCTGTTTGTACTCGGTTTGTTCATTGTTCCCGGACGCCTGAAATGGTGGGCCCTGGGCATTGCGCTGTTGTACATTGCCTGGGCCTGGGGGAAAAACGCGCCAATCATCAATTATACGTTCTTCGATTATTTCCCCGGTTTCAACAAGTTTCGGGCGGTTACAATGACCCTCACCCTGGCGCAATTGCCGCTGATTATGCTTGCGGGGCTGGCGCTAAAACAACTGGTTGACCAGCAACGGGTTGCTGCCGGACTCAATCGCCCGCTGCTGATCAGTCTGGGCATTACGGCGGGTTTGTCGCTGCTGATGGCGCTGGCTCCAACGGTTTTTCAGAGTTTCAGCAGTCCCAACGACGGTCAGTTGCTGGGAGGGCTGGAGCAGGCTTTACAAAATAAAAATCTTGCTGAACAGGTGCTGGCCGCGATGGTCGAAGACCGGATTGGCATGGTCCGTTCCGATGCCTTTCGTTCGGCTATCCTGATTTTGCTGGTCGGCGGCCTGATCTGGCTGTTCGTTCGGAACCGGCTGAAACCGGCGGTTTTCTACCCGCTGGTGCTCGCACTGGTCATTTTCGATCTGTTTGGCATTGATAAGCGGTATTTCAACAACGACGATTTTGTAAACAAACAGGCCATTCAGGAGACGGTTTCTCCGACACCCGCCGACGAGCAGATTCTGGCCGATAAATCGCTGGATTTCCGGGTACTCGACCTGACGACCAGTTTTATGAGTGATGCCAAGGCGTCGTACTTTCATAAATCATTGGGTGGTTACCACGCGGCCAAAATGCGCCGGTATCAGGAACTGGCCGACTTCCAGCTTTACCGGAATTTGCGCGAATCGCCAACCGCGCCGAATGCGTACAACGTCATTAATATGCTGAACACCAGATATTTTATTACGCAGGCGCAATCGGCAAATCCCGAACAGCAACAGGCCCCGGGCCCTCCGGTAGCCGTACCCAATCCGGGCGCGCTCGGCAATGCCTGGTTTGTGCAGAATTACCGTCTGGTTCCGAATGCCAACGCCGAAATGCAGGCCCTCGACAGCCTGAACACCCGCACCAGCGCCGTGATCGATCAGCGGTTTGCCGAACAACTGAAAGGATTGACTCTTCAGGCGGATTCGGCCAATTCGATTCGCCTGACGAGTTATAAACCCAACGAACTGACGTACGAAAGCAACGCCAAAAGTGAACAACTGGCGGTTTTTTCCGAGATCTACTACAACGTCCGCGACGAATGGAAAGTGACGGTAGACGGCAAGGAAATGCCGCACCTGCGGGCCAATTACGTCCTGCGGGCCATGCGCGTTCCGGCGGGGAAGCATACGATTGTTTTCCAGTTCGATCCGGTTTCGATTCGGGTGGGTAAAATAGTCGATCTGGTGTCCTCACTGCTCATTATCGCTTTCATCGGAACAGCGGTTTTTATCGAAAACCGGAAGAAAAAAGGCTAAACCCGGCGGGTCGGGATTTTGAAACTGGCTTGCTGGTCGGGATTTGAAATCCCGACCCTACCTGTTCTGGATTTTAAATCCAAAACCCCTGAAATCAAGATTTGAAATCTTGATTAGCGTACTGTTTTCGCGGGCTAACGATGACTGAAGGGGCCAGGTTTGGCGTTTGTTGCGTATCTTGTTTCGTAATCCAAACGGCGAAGGCCTTTTCATCAACGACAACCATGGAACCGAACGAAACCGCCCCCGAATCGGACAAACTCGACCGCATCATCGAGGCCCGTATGAAACTGAAACGGCGGTTTGAAGAAGCCATGCAAACGACGCCGTCGATGGCCGACGAAAAACCGCTGGGTTCCGGGCCACCGAACCGCCACGGGATGCCACAGGTTCCCAAAAGCCAGACGGTGACGAAAAAATGGCCGGTGCTGGACCTGGGACATCACCCGAACATTCCGCTGGACAAGTGGCAACTGGCGATCGATGGCGAAGTGGAACACCCGGTTCGTCTGAAGTGGGCAGATTTTCTGGCCTTGCCGCAAACGAACGATGTGAGTGATTTTCACTGCGTGACCACCTGGTCGAAGCTGGATATTCCGTGGGTGGGGGTCCGGTTTGCCGATCTGGCCGCGTTGGTGATGCCGAAGGAAACCGCCACGCACGTGATGTGCTACGGTTTTGACGGTTACTCAACCAATCTGTCGCTGGAGGAAGCCCTCAAACCCGATGTGCTTTTGGTTCATACGGCGGAAGGCCAGCCGCTCCCGCGCGAACACGGCGGTCCGTTGCGCATGATTACCCCCCAGTTGTACGCCTGGAAAGGCTCCAAATGGATCAAGCGCATCGAGTTTATGGCCGGAAACCGGCTGGGTTTCTGGGAAGAGCGCGGGTATTCGAATACCGCCTATCCCTGGCGCAATGACCGGTATAGTTAAGGCCAAATTACTGCGGTACAGAAATAACCAGAACGCCTGCATCACCACATAACCGGGTAAAATACTCTCAAACCGTCCGGGCAATAAGTAAAACTGTTTTTTACAAGCGTGAAAATTCTATCCATTGCCGCTCTCATCGGGTTGCTTGGCGTTCAGCCAGCCAGCCGGGAATCCATTTCCAATACCGGGCTGGCGGCCCCGGAAGAAACGACGGTTTTTCGCAACGGTACCGACGGCTATCAGTGTTACCGGATTCCGGCCATTGTCAAAGCGCCCGATGGGGCTCTGCTCGCTTTTGCCGAAGGACGCCGGACCAACTGCGGGGACTTCGGTGATGTTGATATTGTCCTGCGTCGGAGCAGTGATGGGGGCAAGACCTGGGACGCCCAGACGCTGGTGGTCGATTTCGGAACCCATCAGGCCGGAAATCCGGCCCCGGTTTTTGATCTGACGGACGCGCGGTATCCCGACGGGCGGCTTTTTCTGATTTACAACACGGGAACGGCTTCGGAAGACGAGGTCCGCCAGGGCAAAGCGATTCGGGAAGTTTGGTACAAAACCAGTACGGATAACGGGAAAACCTGGTCCGAGGCCGTGAACATCACGACGCAGGTCAACCGGCCTAACAAACCGGCGGTCAATCCGGCCTACCGGTTTTCGGACGACTGGCGCTCGTATGCCAACACGCCCGGCCACGCGCTGCAACTGACGAAAGGGCCGCACCGGGGTCGGTTATTTGTGGCGGCCAACCATTCTGCCGGGCCACCGAAGCCGCAGTTTCGCGATTACCAGGCCCACGGTTTTTATTCTGACGACCACGGCCAGCGCTGGAAACTGAGCCCTACCATCGATTATCCGGGTAGCAACGAAAGCACGGCGGCCGAAACCACCGACGGCGGTTTGCTGATGAACATGCGCAACCAGTCGGGCGATGTGAAAAACCGCCTGCTGGCTTACTCGCCGAATGCGGGCGAAAGCTGGCAACCGACCGTGGTGGCAAAGGACCTGCCCGACCCGGTTTGCCAGGGTTCGATGGTGAATTACCAGACGAGGGCGGGAAAACCGGTCTTGCTTTTTGCCAATGCCAACAGCCCGACCCGGCGCGAGAAACTCACCGTGCGGGAAAGCACCGACAACGGTAAAAGCTGGTCGGCAGGCCGGGAAATTTACAGCGGCTCATCGGCGTATTCGGATCTGGTGATTTTGCAGGACGGTCGGATTGGCCTGCTCTACGAGCGTGATAATTATTCCCTGATTCAGTTTACGTCCTTTTCCTACGACTGGCTGAAACCGTAAGGCGGCCAAAACCGGTTGGCTCGCGGTTAGCAGGGCTGAAAAAGCGAATCGATCTAAAACCGCAGGCGTCCGCCGGTTTCGGTCACGTCCAGGTCGGCCACCCGACCGATGGGCATCGCCAGATTGCGGGGCACGTGGCCGACCGGAAAATCGAAGCAAACCGGGTAGTCGAAACCGGCGACGTGTTCGGCGATGATTTCATTGACGGTTTTGCCAAATGGGGCCGATTCGTTGATCCGCATCTCGGTAAACTGACCCACCACCAGACCGGCCAGACCGGTCAGCCGGCCGGCGCGCCGGAGCTGGATCATCATGCGATCGGTCGAATAGAGCGTCTCGTCGATGTCTTCAATGAAGAGAATCTTGCCGTGCAGATCGACATCCGAGGGCGTGCCCAGCGTGTGGACGAGCAGGGCCAGGTTGCCGCCTACCAACGGGCCGCTGGCTGTTCCCGGGCGGTTGAGCGCGTGGTTGGGGCTGGTATACGGTTCGAGCGCTTCCCCGAATAAACATTGGTGCAGGGTGTCTATCGCCGGTCGGGCACCTTCGCTTCCGAAAAGTTTGGGCATGATGGCGTGCAGACTCTGGACGCCCAGCCGGTGCAGGTGACAATGCAGAACGGTAATATCGCTGAAGCCGATGATCCATTTCGGGTGTTGAAGAAACCGGGTAAAATCGAGCTGATCGAGAATGCGGTAACTGCCATACCCCCCCCGGGCGGAGAAAATGGCCCGAATGGTCGGATCGTCGAGCATGCGTTGCAGGTCGCGCCCGCGCACGAAATCGTCGCCCGCAAATTGAAAATAGCTACTTTGGAGGGATTCGCCTTCGACTACTTCCAACTGCCACTCGTCGCGCAGAATCCGAAACGCCGGTTCGAGTGTCTCGTAATCCAGCCGACTGGCCATCGCCATCAGACCCACCCGTTGACCGGGGCGCAAATAAGGGGGCTTTATCAAATTATTTTCAAGTTTTGTTTCAACAAAACCGGCTCAAAATCAGGGGCCGGTTTTAATGAATAATGTCGATCAACAGGTTGGTTTACAGGTTTGTAAGGAAACCAAGGGGAATCAATTAATTAGATCTTAATGTATTTCTAATTAAAATTTAATTTCCATAACGCACTGATACTGTTGTGGTTATGGGGATGGCGTTGGTGGGCCGGAAACTACCCAATCAGCCTGAGTGCGAAAATACCTATTATTGTTTAGCAGTAATGCCAAACGAATAAACTACCATCTTCCGTACACAAAGATAAGATGCCGACTGAATTTATAAACCGGCACGCTGGCAAAATCAGTATTGTAGTTCCGGCTCATAATGAAGAAGAAAACCTGCCGGTTTTGGTGAATCGGCTGGGACGTATTTTGGCGCCGTATCCGGATGTTGAAATCCTGATCATCGACGACGGCAGTACGGATAATACCCTCGATCTGCTGCAACGATTGAGCAATCTGTACCCCCCGGTTCATTACGTGTCTCTTGCCCGCAATTTTGGCCACCAGGCCGCGCTACGCGCTGGTTTCGACCACGCGACCGGTAGCTGCGTAATCTGTCTCGGTGCCGATTGGCAGCACCCACCCGAACTGATTCCGGCGCTCATCCGGCAGTGGGAGGAAGGCTACGACGTGGTATGCGCCATTCGGAAACCCGACCCGTCGCTGTCCCTGATGAATCGGCAGACCTCGCGCTGGTTCTACCAGTTCGTCCGCCGGGTGTCCGGCGTCAACCTGGAAGAAGGCGCTGCTGACTTCCGGTTACTCGACCGAAAAGTAGTTGAAAACCTTAGGCTTTATCAGCAGACCGATTTGTTTCTGCGCGGGATGATCACCTGGATGGGTTTCCGCCAGAGCCGGGTCGAATACCAGCCTGTCCGGCGCGACGCCGGAAAAAGTAATGACTCGTTTCGCAAGATATTCGACCTGGCGACGATGGGGGTTACTTCGTTGACTACCAAACCGCTCTACCTGTCGGTCGTGCTCGGTTTTGGTATGTTTTTGGTTGGGTTATTAGCCGGAGCCGACGTCGTCTATGAAACGTATTTTACGGCCAACACGGTTTTCGGCTGGTTAATCCTTGGGCTGTTGATTACGCTACTGGCTGGTATTCAGATAATTATGGTTGGCGTCATCGCCGTTTATCTCGGGAAGGCATTTCAGGAAATTAAACACCGGCCAACCTACCGGATTCAGGAATCGAATCTGGTCAGGAAAGTCGTTAGCGTCGGGTCATGGGAGTGGTAAATCGTCAGATTTTGTTTACGGTCGATGTGGAGGAGTTCGATACGGCGCTGGAGTACGGCCACGAACTGTCGCTCAACGAACAACTGATCGTTTCGACCCGGGGCCTGCACTTGCTGGCCGATCGGCTGGCGACGCTGAATGTTCGGGCCACCCTGTTTACGACGGCCAACTACGCGTTTCACGAAACGGACTTGATTCTGAAACTGGTGAAAACGCACGAAATTGCGTCACACGGCTATTATCATACGACGTTTGAACCCGCCGATCTGCTGAAATCCCGCCGGACGCTGGAAGCCATTACGGGGCAGGAGGTGGTCGGTTTTCGCCGGGCTCGGATGGGAGAAGTGGATGAGAAGGATCTTTGGCTGGCGGGCTATCGCTACAATTCGTCGCTGCATCCGACCTATCTACCGGGGCGGTATAACCACCTGCGGGAGCCCCGGACACCTTTCCAACGGGGTGGTATTCTGCACATTCCGGCTTCGGTGACGCCCCGGCTTCGGCTGCCGTTGTTCTGGCTGAGCCTGAAAAACTTCCCGTTTGCCCTGTATAAACGGTTGTGTCTGCACACCTTAAAAACCGACGGTTTCCTGAATCTCTACGTGCATCCCTGGGAGTTTACCGACTTGTCGGATTACCGTAAAATTCCGGCGTACGTCCGGCGGTATTCCCACCAGCGGTTGCTCGACCGCGTCGAAGACCTGCTGCGGTTCCTGGCTCCCCATGGCGAGTACCGGACCATGCAGGAATTTGCCGATACTTTCCTGTCGACCTCAAAAGCATGAGTTTATACGGGTTACCTCCGTCGCGGAGCGGGTTTTGGAGCCTTGTGGATCAGATAAAAATAACGTCTTCCAGCACATCCGCGCCCATTTCGCGGTTGATGAGCTGAATCATTTTCTGTTTGGCAATGACCAGTTCGTTGCGGAGTGGCCCGGAACTGATTTCAATGTGGAGCTTGCGGTCCTTGACGTACAGGCGGTTGGTGCGGGAGGCAATGGCTTTGCCCATCATTTTCTCCCAGAACGCTTCGAGGTAGGTTTCGTTAAACCGGGTTTGCAACTGGTATGACTTCAACATTTGCCCGATAGCATCTTTCAGGACAACGGTTCCCGCGCGACGGGACGCGTTTTCTTTGTCGAAGCGATAATAGTGAGCCATACGAAACGGTGTCTTGCTACAAAGGTAACGATCGGCCCGTCGGAATGGCAAGCGATTCCGAAAAAAAATACCCGGTTATGGAGCGCCAGTCCGAAGGTAAAACGATCCCGGGCAGGCTTTCTTCCCGGAATTCAAAAAGCAGGATTTGGTACCGGTTTCGCTCAACAACCCTGAAATCAGGCCTAAAACCGGGGGTTGGTGACCGGGCGCGATTAAAAATCGAGAAATGCTGGATAAAGGATTCGCTTTTTCGGGTATATCTTCCCTATTTTGGACTTTATTTGTATTGATTTACCCATAGTCCTTATCTGATTTATGCAATCTTCTGAAAAACCGTCGCAAACATCGCGTCGCAAATTTATTCAGGCCGGAGCGCTGGCCGCTGGTAGCTTCTTTATCGTGCCGCGCCACGTTCTGGGCGGGAAAGGTTTTATTGCCCCCAGCGATAAACTGAACCTGGCCGCAGTAGGCTTTGGCGGTAAAGGCTCCAGTGATATTAACAACTCCTTTAACAACGGAGCCAATAATGTTGTGGCCCTGTGCGACGTCGATTGGGGCCTGCCCCGCGTAAAGGAAAACTTTACCAAACACGAAAAAGCTAAACGGTACAAGGATTTTCGTGAGATGCTCGAAAAAGAAGGCAACACCATTGATGCCGTGACGGTTTCAACCGCCGATCATACGCATGCCGTGGTGGCGCTGGCGGCTATGCAGCGGGGTAAGCACGTTTACGTACAAAAACCGTTGACCCACAACATTCACGAAGCCCGGTTGCTGACCGAAGCGGCCCGGAAATACAAAGTAGTAACCCAGATGGGGAACCAGGGGTCGTCGAATCCGCAACAGAAAACGATGGTTGAGTGGTTTGATAAAGGCTTGATTGGGAAAGTCCACGAAATTCAGATCTGGACCAACCGCCCCGTATGGCCGCAGGGAATTCCGGTTCCGCAGCCGGCCGGCGAACCGTCTGCCGACCTGGATTGGGATCTGTGGCTCGGGCCTGCACAGAAAGTAGGCTATACGCCAGCTTACCACCCGTTCAAATGGCGTGGCTGGTGGAACTTCGGTGCCGGCGCGCTGGGTGACATCGGTTGCCACATCATGGATATTCCGTTCCGGGTGCTGGGATTGGGCTACCCGACCGAAGTAGAAACCAGCATTAGCGCGGTCTTTTTGAAAGACTGGACCCCGGAATACAACCCCGAAGGGTGCCCGCCCGCTTCCCACGTCGAATTGAAGTTCCCGGCCTCGGCCAAGAATAAGTCGGAAGTCAAAATGGTTTGGTCCGACGGCGGTATCCGTCCGTTCCGCCCCGACTTCCTACCTGCCGGTGAAGCGTACCCCGAAGGTGGCGAAAATGGGATGTTCATGATTGGTGATAAAGGCCTGATTGCCTGTGGGATGTACGGTGACGATCCGAAACTGTATACCAAAGACGGCAAGAAAGTGGAAGCACCCGCGAAACCAAAACCGGCTGATGGCAAGCCCTGGCCGGAAAACGGCCACCAGATTCTGTGGACGGAAGCCTGCAAAGCCGGTTTCAACAGCAAGGAACACAAAGCGCTGACCTCGTCGTTCGACTTCGCCGGTCCGCTGACTGAGTCGGTGCTGATGGGCAACCTGGCCATTCGCAGCTACATGCTCCGGACGCCGAAAGCCGATGGGAAAGGGTTTACCTATCCCGGTCGCCAACGCCTGTTGTGGGATGGCAAGAACATGAAAATTACCAACTTCGACGATGCCAACCAGTTTGTGTCGCGCCAATACCGCGAAGGCTGGAAGCTGTCGATATAAGCCGTCGCGTCCGGAAGTTTACCAACGACCGTCGGACGGCAGAACCTCCTGTTTTATGGCCATCCGGCTGTAAGACAGGAGGTTTCTTTTTAAGGGAGCGACTACCGTTCGGTAATCCGTTTGCTGCCATTCAGCGACTGCAAGCCGTTTCCTGCCAAAAAATTTGCAGCAACGGACTCCGTTCGCTATACTTGCGGCTGAAATCAAGTTTCCCACGGATTCGACTAACTCCGAATCTTTGCTGCAACATTCCGGTTGCGCTTGATTTATAAAGAAGAGGCAAGAGACCGGGCTCGGTGAACCTCTGGCAACCTGCCGCGCGGCAAGGTGCTACATCCCGCCTGCGGAACGCTTCGGTGGTTCGACAGGAGATATAAATCGACAAACACATGATCAACATCCGATGCTGTATGCCCCCGGCGGGCAATTAATGTCACACAGCCCGAGTATTCCGACAACCGGGAGAGGGATCGGCTTCGGGTTGGCGGTTATACCTGCGTAAAACCGTCAAAATAACTCCATTACGTATCCAGGCGGGCCAACATGGACTCGCGGCTAAACTCTAATCCTAATTTTTACCAATCCACGTTGATTTTTATGGCAAATTCATTGCATTTCGAAACCCTGCAACTGCACGCCGGACAGGAACCTGATCCCACCACCAATTCACGGGCTGTTCCTATTTACCAAACGACTTCCTTTGTATTCAATAATGCCGAACACGGAGCCAAGCTGTTTGCCCTGCAACAATTCGGGAATATTTACACGCGCATTATGAATCCCACCACCGACGTTTTCGAAAAGCGCATTGCTGCGCTGGAAGGCGGAGTCGCGGCTTTGGCCGTCGGGTCGGGACAGGCCGCGCAGTTCGTTGCCCTGAATAACATTCTGAGCGCCGGGGATAATTTCGTTACTACCTCGTATCTCTACGGAGGAACCTACAACCAGTTTAAAGTTTCCTTCAAGCGGCTGGGGGTCGAAGCCCGGTTTGCCGATGGCGATAAAGTAGAGAGTTTTGAAAAACTGATTGACGATAAAACGAAGGCCATTTACCTGGAAACCATCGGGAATCCGGAGTATAACATCCCGGATTTCGAAGCGTTTGCGGCTCTGGCCCAGAAATACGATCTGCCGCTGATCGTGGATAACACGTTTGGTGCGGGCGGTTATTTGATCCGGCCCATTGAGCACGGGGCTGCGGTGGTGGTCGAGTCGGCGACGAAATGGATCGGCGGCCACGGAACCAGCATCGGCGGGGTGATTGTCGATAGCGGTAATTACAACTGGGGAAATGGCAAATTCCCGCAGTTCACCGAACCCGCCGAGGGCTATCATGGGCTGGTGTTCAACGACGTGTTTGGCATTGGCGGGCCGTTTGGCAACATCCAGTTTATCATTCGCGCCCGGGTCGAAGGCCTCCGCGACTGGGGACCGGCACTGAGCCCCTTCAACTCGTTCCTGTTTCTGCAGGGGGTAGAAACCCTGTCGTTGCGGGTAGACCGGATTGTTCAGAACGCCCTGGCGCTGGCCCAATGGCTGGAACAGCACGAACAGGTTGAGAAAGTGTTCTACCCGGGACTGGAAAGCAGCCCGTACCATGCGCTGGCAACCAAATACCTCAAACGCGGTTTCGGGGGCGTTCTGTCGTTCAAACTGAAAGCCGGTAAGGAAGCCGCCGACACGTTTATCGATAACCTGAAACTGATTAGTCACCTGGCGAACGTCGGGGATTCAAAAACGCTGATCATCCACCCGTCGGCGACGACGCACCAGCAACTGAGCGAAGAGGAGCAACTCAGCGCGGGTGTGGTGCCGGGCCAGCTGCGCCTGTCGGTCGGTATTGAGCATATCGATGACATCAAGGCTGATCTGGAAACGGCTTTTGCCGCGATTGCAGGATAGTTTTCGTTTACGGTTTACGGTTTTCAGCTTACGGTTTATAGTTTACGGATTTCAGGATGAACGCTAACGCCTTCTGTCTGACCGTCTAAAACGATAAATTGTAAACGGAAAACCGTAAACCGACAATTCTTTTTTCGATTGGAGACCAAGTTTTTTGACTACAAATACACCTTCTCACTCGAGTCGGGCGCGGTTTTGCCGGGGTTCCGACTAGCGTATACGACACTGGGGAAGCCGAATAAAGATCGTTCCAATGTCGTCTGGATTTGTCATGCACTGACCGGCAGTGCAGACACCCTCGATTGGTGGTCAGGCATGGTCGGGCCGGGTAAATTCTACGATCCGGCGCATTCTTTCATCGTTTGCGCCAACGTGCTGGGTTCCTGCTACGGCTCCACAGGGCCTTTGTCCACAAACCCGGTTTCGGGTAAACCCTTTTACCACGATTTTCCGCAGGTAACGATTTTCGACATTGTCAAAGCGCTCGATCTGCTCCGGCAGGACCTGGGTATCGACCGGATTCAGACCTGTATTGGCGGCTCGCTGGGCGGGCAGCAGGCACTGGAATGGTCTATTCAACAACCGGGTCTGATCCAGAACCTGATTCTGATTGCTACCAACGCCGTGATGTCGCCCTGGGGGATTGCCTTCAATGAATCTCAGCGGATGGCCATCAGTGCCGATCCCACCTGGAGCGAAAACCGCGATGACGCGGGCCGCAACGGCATGAAAGCTGCCCGGGCGGTGGCTTTGTTATCCTACCGGAATTACGATACCTACGGTTTTACGCAGGCGCTGGATAACAACGAACAGCTCGACCACTATAAAGCCTCCAGTTATCAGCAGTACCAGGGCGAAAAACTGGCCAACCGGTTCAATGCCTTTACGTACTGGATTTTGTCGAAAGTGATGGATTCTCATAATGTCGGCCGAAACCGGGGCAGCATCAGCCGGGCGCTGGAGCAGGTTACCTCCCGCACGCTGTCGGTCGGCATCAAATCCGACATTCTTTTTCCGCCCGTCGAGCAACGCACGCTGGCCCGGCACATCCCCGACGCCCGTTACGAAGAGATCGACTCTCTTTATGGGCATGACGGTTTTCTGATCGAAACCAAACCGCTTACCCAAATCATCCGGACCTGGATGGAAGAGCGCAAACCGCTGATAACACCCGCAATGGGCTAGGCTGCGATCTATTAAACCGAATAATAAGTAAATACGCTGTTTTCTACCGCTTTTAAGGACATTCATTTAGCAATCATTGTGTTTTTTGGGGAAATGAATACAAAATTTGTTGTTTTGTAAATAATTTAATAAAATCGCACAATTATTAAATTATTTTAAAAATACGCTTACCCCGCGTTCATCCCCTTTTATCTCATAGATTTTCTCAATGCATGTCATTTTATGGAGGCAAACGATACGGTATCTATTGTTGACAAGAAAAAAAGCCGTCTGAAGCGTGGGATACTGAAAGAAATGTATCGGCTTGGCTCCCGGACGCTGGCGCAGCTAGCCAAGGCCTTACACGCCAGTGTTCCGTCCATCACGATGTTGATCGATGAGCTTGCAACCGAAAACTGGGTGCAGGAAATCGGCATCGGAACCGCTCAGTACGGTCGAAAACCGGCCTTATTCGGGCTGCGGCCCGGTAACCAGGCCGTGGTAGTGGTCGATATCAGTGTTCACGATGTAAAACTGGTGATCTTCGATCTGGCCAACCAACTGCTCGACCGGCTGGATGTCAACCTTCGTTTAGAAGACTCCGTTTCTTTTCTCGATGCCCTGAAAGGGCCGCTGGAAGAAATTGCGGAACGGGCCCGGGAGCGCCGGTTGAATGTGATCGGAGTCGGTTGCGCCCTGCCCGGCCTGGTCGATCCCCGGACGGGTAATAATTACACCTATAAAAACCTGAACCGAAACGGAGAGTCGTTGCCGCAATTGCTCGCCAATAGTTTCAACGCGCCGGTTTATCTCATCAACGACACCAAGGCCACCATTCTGGGCGAGCACCGCTTCGGGCTGGCGAAAGGCAAAAACCACGTGTTGTCCATCAACATCGATTGGGGCGTTGGGTTGGGCGTTATCATCAACGGGGAGATTTTGCAGGGGTCGGCGGGGTTTGCGGGCGAATTGGGGCATATTCAGTTGCAGGCCGACGGCGAATTGTGCACCTGCGGCAAAGTGGGCTGTCTGGATACGCTGACCTCGGCTTCCTCGCTGGTCCGTCGGGTTAAAGTCGGGTTGCGGGAAGGGCGCGTTTCGAAGCTTGCGGAAGAAAATTACGAAGCTATCGATGTTGAAATGGTGATCGATAAGGCCAAAGCGGGCGACGAACTGGCCATCGATCTGCTGAACGAAGTGGGCCGTGAACTGGGCAAAGGCTTGTCCATTGCGGTTCATTTATTTAATCCCGAACTGATTATTGTGAACGGGGTGGTGGCCAAAGCCGAACGGCTCATTACCCGGCCGATCGAACAGGCCATTGACAAATATTGCCTCTCGGATTTTCGGAACAAACTGGTTATCAATGTTTCCCGGCTGGGCGAGATGGCGAAGCTATTCGGTACGCAGGCCTACGTTGTGCAGTGTTTGCTCGAACACGAAGAAATTCCCTAATTAATCAGCTTCCGAATGAAAATTCTCTTTTCCTGGGTCGTCATGTTTGGCCTGATCTGCCAGCTCGCCGGGGCCCAGACCTCCCGTTACGCCATAATCCCCCAACCCGTTCGGCTGACCGCCCAGAACGGCAGTTTTAAATTACCCGCTCAGTTGGTTATCAGCGTCGGAACCGATAACCCGGACGTGCGCCGGGTGGCCGGTATGCTGGCCGACCAATTGACCAAAGCAACCGGGCGAACCCCAACGGTAAAAACCGGTAAGAAGGGTGACATTGCGTTTGTTACGGTAACGAATAACCCCAAAGTAGGCAAGGAAGGCTATTTCCTAAATGTCACGCCGAAACGGATTACGGTGATGGCGCAGGAACCGAACGGTTTTTTCTATGGGATGCAATCACTGCTGCAACTGATGCCTGCGGAGGTGTTCGGGGCTTCGGTCGCGCAGGGAGTGGACTGGTCGGTGCCCTGCTGCGCCATTGAAGATCAGCCGCGTTACGGATACCGGGGCGTTATGCTGGATGTAAGCCGGCATTTTTCGCCGGTTCCGACGGTTAAAAAGATCATCGATGAGATTGCGTTGCACAAAGTCAATACGTTTCACTGGCACCTGACCGACGACCAGGGCTGGCGGATTGAAATAAAAAAACACCCCCGACTAACCGAAATAGGCTCGACCCGGCAGGAAACCATGCTGGGCCATTACCGGAACAATAAATACGACAAAACGCCCTATGGCGGTTTTTATACGCAGGACGAGATCCGGGAGGTGATTAAATACGCCCAGGAGCGGTTTATTACGGTTGTGCCGGAGATTGAGATGCCCGGCCACGCAATGGCGATTCTGGCCGCTTATCCGCAATTGGGCAGTAATCCCGACAAGATTGTGCCGGTGACGGGCAAATGGGGCGTGCACGACGATGTGCTGTTCCCCCGCGAAGAAACCTTCCGGTTTCTGGAAGAAGTGCTGACCGAAGTGATCGATTTGTTTCCGAGTCCGTACATCCATATCGGCGGTGACGAATGTCCCAAAACGCAGTGGATTCAAAGCCGGTTTTGCCAGGATCTGATCAGGAAACTCGGTCTGAAAGACGAGCATGAATTGCAGAGCTATTTCATTGGCCGGATCGATCAGTTTATTACCTCGAAAGGCCGCAAGATGATTGGCTGGGACGAAATTCTGGAAGGCGGTTTATCGCCGAACGCAACGGTGATGAGCTGGCGGGGCGTCGATGGCGGAATCGCAGCGGCCAAACAGGGGCACGATGCGATCATGACGCCGACGACCTATTTCTACCTGGATTATTACCAGGCCGATCCGAAAACCGTCAGCCAGCCGGTTTCCATCGGGGGCTTGTTACCGCTCGAAAAAACGTATTCGTACGAGCCCGGTCCGGATAGTTTGTCGGCCGATGTCAAAAAGCACATCATCGGGGTCCAGGCCAACCTCTGGACGGAATACATCAAGACGCCGAACCATGTCGAATACATGCTTTTTCCCCGGGCTGCGGCCATGGCCGAGATTGGCTGGTCGCCCAAAGAGCGGAAGAACTTCGAGGATTTCAAACAACGGCTGGAAGTTCACAAAAAGCGACTCGATGCCCTGGGTGTCAATTACTTCGGAGCGCCGATCAATAACGATTTTATCTATGTCAAACCGGATGGTTCGACGGGGAAATTATAAATGGATTGACACGTATCCCTCAAAAATGCCCGGCTAAACCGGGCATTTTTGGTTGGTGGGAAAACCGGCGGTCAACGGATGCGGGTTGGACCGAAGGACGTGGAAACGGAAAACCGCCTTGGTTCACGGAGAAAACGGTCGAAAATAGAAAGTTAATGCGGGCTGACAGGTAGAGAACGCGGTTTTCATGCTTACCAGCAAAAGTGACTGACTAAACTTCAATACCTGATTTGTATGAAAAAATACGCCTTGCTGGTCTATCTGTACCTGCTTGTCACGGTTTGTGCCCTGGCCCAGCCCGCCGAACGCCCCATTAAAATTGTCGTCGCGCCCGATCATACCAACTGGTTGTATCGCCCCGGCGAATCGGTGAAATTTACCATTTCCGTGCTGCAAAACGGCAACCCCATCAAAGGAGCCAGAGTGTCGTACGAGGTTGGGCCGGAAAGGATGGAGCCGACGAAAAAAGAAACCGTTACGCTCGCCAACGGCACCACCACCATTGACGGCGGTACGATGAAGGCCGCCGGTTTTTTACGGTGTATTGCCACCGCCGAAATCAACGGCAAAACCTACCGGAACCTGGCAACAGCCGGTTTTAATCCGGAGCAGCTGGCCCCGACCGTCGATAATCCGGCCGATTTCCGGACGTTCTGGGACAGTGCCAAAGCCGAACTCAGCCGGGTTCCGCTCGACGCCCGGATGACTCTGATGCCCGAACGCTGCACGGAAAAAGTCAACGTGTACCACGTCAACATCCAGAATTACGCCAACTCCCGTTTGTACGGTATCTTGTGCGTACCCAGGCAGGAGGGCAAATACCCGGCGCTGCTGCGGGTACCGGGTGCCGGTATTCGTCCGTACGGCGGTAACATCGCCGATGCGGAAAAAGGTATTATCACCCTGGAAATCGGGATTCACGGCATTCCGGTTAACCTCGATCCGGCGGTTTACCTAAACCTTGCCACCGGTGCCCTGAGCGGGTACATGAACATCAACCTCGACGACCGCGACCGGTATTACTACAAACGCGTGTACCTGGGCTGTGTGCGGGCCAATGACTTTCTGGTGAGTTTGCCGCAGTATGACGGCAGCAACCTGGGCGTAACGGGCGGTAGCCAGGGGGGCGCTTTATCTATCATTACGGCCGGGCTGGATAGCCGGGTGAAGTGGTTGGGGGCGTATTATCCGGCCCTATCCGACATGACCGGTTACCTGAAAGGCCGGGCGGGTGGCTGGCCCCACCTGTTTACCGGCAAAGGGCTGGCGTTCAACAACACACCCGCGAAAATCAAAACCGTGGCCTATTACGATGTGGTGAATTTTGCCCGGCTGGTGAAAGTGCCCGGTTATTATTCGTGGGGTTTCAACGACGAAACCTGCCCGCCCACGTCGATGTATGCGTCTTATAACGTCATTTCGGCTCCGAAACAACTGAAACTCTATGAGGATACCGGCCACTGGACCTATCCCGAACAAACCGAACTGATGACGACATGGCTGGTGCAACAGTTGAAAGGAACAGGTAAATAGGTTCGGCATACGGTAGTTGCCAGGCGTCAGCCACCGTATACCGAAAACCGTAACCCCATGAAGTGCAAAACTGTCCTTTTCCTGCTCATGAGCTGGCTGGCGACCGGGATGGTGTTGGCCCAGAATGGCGTGCTGGTTTTTCAATCCGATTTTGGGGAGAAAGATGGCGCGGTTTCGGCCATGAAGGGCGTCGCGATGGGCGTTTCGACCCGGTTGCAACTCTTCGACCTGACCCACGAAATTCCGGCGTACAACATCTGGGAAGCCGCCTACCGACTGTTGCAGACGGTTCCGTATTATCCCAAAGGAACGGTTTTCGTGTCGGTTTGTGACCCAGGGGTGGGCACAGACCGTAAATCGGTGGTTTTGCTGACTCAGTCCGGCCATTATGTGGTAACGCCCGACAACGGTACCCTGACGTTCATCGCCGAAACGCTGGGTATTCAGGAAGTGCGCGAAATTGACGAAGCGGTCAACCGTCGGCGGAATTCCAACGAATCGTATACCTTCCACGGTCGCGACGTGTATGCGTACACGGGTGCCCGGCTGGCGGCCAGGGTGATCACGTTGGCGCAGGTGGGCAAAAAACGGCCCGCGGACGTCACCCGGATTCCGTACCAGAAACCGGTTTTTGAAAACGGCGTTCTGAAAGGTACCATTCCGGTGTTGGATGTGCAGTACGGCAACGTCTGGACCAACATTCCGAAAAACCTCTTTGCGCGATTGGGAGCGAAAACCGGAGAATCCGTACGGGTCCGGATTTTTAAGGGAAACCAGAACGTGTTTGACGATCAGGTGCAGTTGGTCAACACCTTCGGTGAGTCGAAAGAAGGCGAAAATGTGGCCTATTTCAACAGCCTGCTCAATTTTTCGGTGGCGGTCAACATGGGGAACTTCGCCGAAAAATATATCGTCGGCAGCGGTCCCGACTGGCGGCTGGAAATCAGGAAATGAAAACCCGGTTTTGTCCTCCAGACAGTGACACTTCCCACCGTCTGGAGGACAGATCATTACGGTTTGAGTGCTTTGACCGTGATTGATCGCTGGCCGCTCGTGACCCGCAGCAGCAGGACCCCCGAAGCCGGACTACCGACGGGCAGGACGTGACGTTCAATCAGACTGGCTTCTTTTACAGAACGTTCTGTTACCAGTCGGCCTAAAACATCCGTGAGTTCGAGCCGTAACGGCTGACCCTGCGCCCCGCGGACTTCCACCGCTATTTCCCGGTTGCTGACGGGGTTGCCCAGCAGCGTAACCTGGAGATCGTCCGTTGATTCGGCGCTCAGGCGACCAGTAGCGGGCGGGCATTTCAGGGTTTTGGGCGACCCTTTTAAGACGAATGTACTGCCTGCTACCCGGCCAAAAATCGGCCGCTCGGTATTGTCCTTTAATTCGGTCGGCACAGTAAAGCTATAGGCGTGGGCTCCGTTGCCTTTTCCGGCATCTTTCAGATCCTGCCGGAAGATGTTCGCCAGCGTTGACCCCCAGACTCTGGTCGGATTTTCGGTATAAAACTCGACCGTAATCGCCGTGTTGCCCTTGTCCCGATCCCAGACCCAGCCCCGGATGGTGCCGCATTCCACCTTGTCCAGATAGCCGTCGAAATTCCCGCTCACCGGTGGGGGCGGGGTGGGAGTAGTGCTGACGGTCAGCGAAAGGGTTACGGTTTTCGTTAAACCGGGTTGATCCGTCGCCGTATACGTTAACGAATACACGCCCGTCGACTTCGGAGTGCCCGTAATCTGCAAGCTGCCTGCATTGAAACTTAAACTTTCCGGCAGACCGGTTAGCGTATACGTCAGGGACTGTTTTTCGGGGTCGGTGAACGGCGGCAGTGTTTGAGTATACAGGGTGTTAACGGTCGCGGTCAAATTCGGGAGTGAAGTGGGGGCAACCGGTGGTTGATTGACCGGTGGGGGCGGGGTGCCCGTACCGGCGCAGGTTACTTTCATACCCGACTGTTTCAAAATAAAATTGCTGCCCGGAACCTGAATCCGGATCGTATGCGGTTTGTTGTCTTTCAGGCTTTCCGGGAAGGGAATAACAAAACCGTGTTTTCCATCGCCCCGCGTTTTCAGATCGTCGCGGTAGTTACTGGCTAAACCGGACGCCACCGGCGTCTCGTTGTCCAGCACTTCGAAGGCGATGGCCGCCCGGGGTTGATTGATGTCCCAAACCCAGCCGCTGATGGTGTTGCAATTGGCACTTCCTAAAAAGCCTTCGAAGTTCCCAACGGTGGTCAGGGGTGAATTTTCATCGAGCAGCGTCGCGAAATATTGGTCGAGGTAGGTCATTCGGCGATCAATCCAGGCCGTTACGTACGACAGATCATCGGGAGCCAGGGTAGTTGACCATACTTTCTTTTCGCGCAGGTACGCTCCCTGATTGGTCAGAAAGGTGCTGCTGGCAATCCAGTCGTTTTTAATGTTAGCGTTCGATAACTCATTCTCACGGAGCTTGAACCAGCGCTTTTTCAGTTCCCGCTGGTAGCTGTCAATTGACAAAAGGCGGTTGAAGAGGCCATTGCTTAGAATGTCGATGTGGCGATTGGTTTTGGTACCGTTCCACAGATAGCCGTAGGTGCCGTCAAGGTCCCAGGGAACAATAAAATACGGGTCGCCCTCCTTGTACCGCGCCACGTAGGTGTTTTTTCCGTAGTTGTCCGTTCCCCGAATGACGTTTAAAAAAATGAAGTAGTCCATCAGGCTGGGCAGGTGCATGCGGGTGCCAATTTGGGTTTTGAATTCTTCCGCCTGGGCCTTGTAGACAAATTCCACGAGGTTATACAAATTATTCCAAAAGGGCTTTTTGGGAAGTTTGAGCTCGTAGCCAGCCCAGACATCGCCCGTGTTGGGGGGCAAAGCCGGCAGTCCGTCGAATTCCGTAGCTCCCGACCAGTCATCGGCTTTGTAGAGTTCGCCCCGGACCGTGCCGTCGTCGGCTTCCTTTTTCAGCTTGAGCTGTTTGCGGTCAATCTGTTCGGTAAAGGCGTAAATACCGTTGTAGCTGTCGTTGATGAACACATCGCAATACCGCATTCCGATGAATTCGCGGGCGTCGGGTTCTTTGGCAGCATAAGGCAGGGTGTGCATTCGTTCCCACAGGGCCCAACCGGCTTTGTTGTTATTACGGAGCGGTTCCTTATACATCGCCATCAGCAGCCACTCGCTGTCTTCCCGCAAGCCCAGCAAGGTTTCTTCCCGTTCTTCTTTGCCTGCGGCATCCGTCGATAGCTCCACTTTGTACGACTTTTTGGGATACCCTCTGGAAAGGCCTCCGCGTACCCGGATCCCCATATTGGACGTAAACGGCTGGCCACTGGCATCGGCAATGGAAATGGTACCACGCGTAAGAATGTCGTCGTTTGTGCTGATAACGGCATTCTTGTCGGTTTTAACGTGGATGATCGGTAGGTCCGTAAAGAACAGCGTGTAGGTGACATTGCTGTTAACGACCGAATACTCTTTACCAACCTGAAAAGCACTGCCGACACTCCCGGAAACGATATAAGGCTTGTCCAATTGAAGCGTAACCGTCTGACTCCCTCCCGGAATGGCCGGGATTTGGTTACAAACGATTAACTTTAACTTGGAATCGATGCGGTAATGACCGGCATCCACGATTTGCGACCAGACATCGGAAACGGACAGAGCGAAGAAGACAAGGAGTGCCAGCAGGCAGTCACCCAAAGGGAGTTTTAATGTAGAGGGCTTCTTCATAAGAAATTAGTTTTAAGTAAACTAGTACAATATTATTAATTTAGGGCCTTATGGTTAAGGGTTTTTACCTAGCGGTCGGGCGGTGAAAGGAAACGGGAGGAAGGCCGGCTGGCCGGGCGGGCGTAGCTGACGTATCGTTGAATTATAAAACCGGTAAATGGCTCTTTTTTTAGCCATCGGGGCGAATCTTTCGTTCGGGTAAGAACTTTTCGTTACTTTTTGGTTTAGTATACGACTAAAGTTAAACCTCATTATCCTTCGAACCCATGCGTTCACGAGCCACACGCGTAGTTATCGGTCTGGTCATGGCATTGATTGCCATTTTCACCTATTTCACCAATACCCAGGAAAATCCGGTTACGGGTGAAAAACAGCATATCAGCATGACGCCCGAGCAGGAAGTTCGGCTCGGTCTGGAAAGCGCCCCACAAATGGCAAAGGAATTTGGCGGTTTATACCCTGACGAAAAAGTGCAGCAGTCTGTGAAGCGGGTAGGGCAGAAGCTGGTGAATTCAACCAACGTCAAAAACAGCCCCTACCAGTTTGATTTTCACGTGCTGGCCGACGAGAAGACCGTCAATGCGTTTGCCGTGCCGGGCGGGCAGATTTTCATCACGGCAGCTTTGCTGGATAAACTGAAAAATGAAGACCAGTTGGCGGGCGTTTTAGGCCACGAAATTACGCATGTTGTCGGGCGGCATTCGGCCGAGCAGATCGCCCAGCAGCAATTGACGCAGGGATTGGCCGGAGCAGCCGCTATCGCTACGGAAGACCCCAATTCGCCGGGCCGGAGTGCCGCCATTGCCTCGTATGTGGCCAACCTGATTGGCCTGAAATACGGCCGGGACGACGAAATCGAGTCGGACCAGCTGGGCGTTCGCTGGATGATTGAGAGCGGGTATAACCCCGAAGCCATGATCGACGTCATGGAAGTGCTGAAAGCCGCTGGTGGCCCAAACCGCCCCTCCGAATTTATGAGCAGCCATCCCGACCCCGACAATCGCATCCAGCGGATTAAAGAAGCCATCGCAAAATACAAGGGGCAATGAAGGGGCTGTATACGGTTTACAGTTTTCGGTTTACGGTCGGTCGTTGATACGGTTTCAGGATCTGTCCCGACCCGTACAGCGGTAGGACCCACAACCAACTACTGAATACCGTAAACTGAAAACTGACGTGAACGATGCGATTTTGGGCCGCGTAGCGGACTTATGTTTGTAGAAGAGGACTAGGTGTACCTGACGACACGTGCAGGTGTGTGAATAATGCTGTTACTACCAACATCTCGTGCCAATGGCACGTCATTCAACTTACTACCTCATCAATTAATTCCGTGTAATCTGTAGGGTACATATTGAATGATCTGGCACTTCATCCACTCACCAGCACCCATCCAATCTCACCGTTCGTATTAACTGTATACCGTAAACTGAAAACCGTAAACTTTATTTCTGGTAAAGTTTTTCACCCCCCACCCAGGTTTGTAAAACGGTTGCATTCCGCAGGGCCGTTGCCGGAATTTTCATGATATCCTGTTGCAGTACGACAAAATCCGCCTGTTTGCCGGCTACAAGGCTGCCTCGCAGGTGGTCTTCAAAGTTGGCGTAAGCGGCCCAGCTGGTCATGGCTTTCAGGGCCGAGGGCCGATCCAGCGCATTTTCCATCTGAAAACCGCCTTTTGGATACCCTTTCGCATCGACCCGGGCCACGGCGGCATGAAAACCGTACAGCGGATTGACGGCTTCGACCGGAAAATCACTGCCAAAGGCAATGTAACCGTTCTGCTTCATCAAATCCTTGAACGCATACGCGCCTTTGACCCGAACCGGTCCCAGTCGGTCGGCGGCCCAGTACATGTCAGACGTTGCATGGGTGGGCTGCACTGACGGAATAACCGAAAACCGGTTGAATTTCCAGAAATCATCGGGCGAAACCACCTGCGCGTGTTCGATTCGCCAGCGCCGGTCGTTTTTGCCTTTCAGTAATTTGCCGTATACATCCAGAATCAGGTGGTTGGCCGAGTCGCCGATGCAGTGCGTATTGGCCTGAAAGGCACTGTTGGCCAGCAGGGTCAGGTTTCGTTCCAGCTCCTCGGGGCTGAGCAGCAAAAAACCAGCGGTTTCGGGTCGGTCGTTATACGGTTTTCGCAGGCAGGCTCCGCGTGAGCCGAGGGCACCGTCGGCGTAGAGTTTGAACGAGCGGACGGTCAGGCGGTCGGTCTGGAAAGGGCCGCGTTTGAGGTAATAATCCAGATTCGGTTCGCCAAGGCTGATCATGACGTAGTCGCGGATTTTCAGCTTGTTTGTTTTCTGGAGCCGTTCCACCAGCTCGATGTCGTTCTGGTTCAGGCCAGCGTCGGAAACCGTCGTCAGCCCCAGCGACAGGCAGACTTTCTGGGCGGCCAGTAACATGCGTTCCTTGTCAGCTTGGTCGGGCTGCGGAATGACGCGCCGGACCAGGCCCATCGCATTATCGACCAGTACGCCCGTTGGTTCGCCGTTGGCCAGCACCACTTCCCCGCCGGGTACCCGGGTTCCTTTACCGATTTTTGCCAACCGAAGGGCTTTGGAGTTGATCACAACGGCGTGCCCGTCGATGCGGGTGAGGCAAACCGGGATGTTGGGAAAGGCGGCATCCAGTTTTTCCCGGGTCGGGAATTGCTGATCGGGCCAGTCGTTCTGGTCCCAGCCCCGGCCAATGAGCCAGAGGGCCGCCGGGTGTTTTGCGGCAAACGTTTGGAGTCGCTGGATGACCTCATCAAACGACGTTGTCCCGACCAGATCGGCCTGATCGAGCATTTGTCCGAGGCCCAGAAAATGGGCGTGTGGATCATAAAAGCCGGGGTAAACCGGCAGGCCGTTCAGGTCAGTGACCCGATCGGCACGGTAGTTGTTCAGGATATATTCCGAGGTTCCGACCGCTACAAATTTCCCATCGCTAACCGCAAACGCTTCCGCCGTGGAAAAAGCCGAATCAGCGGTATAAACAACCGCGTTGTGGATGATGAAATCCGCTTCTTTTTTGGATGAACAGGCTACCAGCGCCCAAACAGATAATGCGGTAATCAGGTATCGGTATTGCATAAGTCCTTTTTTATCATTTATTCAAACGATTGTGTTCAAAAATATTACGAGGGAATAATTCCCTCCAAATCTAATTCGGGCATATCAAGATTGACAGAATATGTTTTAATTTTGATGGTCAGTTACCTAAAAATAATACCAGAATGCGTTTCTTGCTAACCCTGATTCTTTGCCTTTCACTTACTGCTGTCTGGTCGCAAACTACTCAACCGCCCGCACTCCGCACCCGCCGTAATTCAACGATTAGCCAGGAAGGACCGACGCTGACGCTTCAGGAAGCGATTTCGGCCGCCCTCGAAAAGAGTTACCAGATTCGCATTTTCAAATCGCAGGAGGAAATCGCCCGAACCGATTTCCGGACCGCCAAAGCGAGCTTTTTTCCGAATGTGACAGGGAATCTAACGAATAACAACAACTTACAAAACTTACGGCAGGAATTCCTCGACGGGCTGCGGCCACCCCAAAATCTCTACGGCATTACCAACAAAAACACGCAGGTCGGGGTCGCGGTGAACTGGACAATTTTCAACGGTTTTGGCAATTTCATTGCATACGATCGGCTGGGCGAAGTCGTTAAACTGAACGAAGTCAACACCCGTGCCAACGTGGAAGCCACGGTGGCCGATGTCGCCACGGCCTATTACGATGTGATTCGGCAACTCCAGCAGCTGGTGTCATTGCGACAGGCCCTCGACATTTCCCGCGAGCGGCTGGAACTGGCGCGCGCCAATTTTGAGGTAGGAACGCGCTCCCGGGTCGATTTTCTGAGCGCCCAGGTCGATTACAATACCGACAGTTCGGCACTGGTAGCCCAGCAGCAGAATGTCCGCAACGCCAAGGTGCTGCTCAATACGCTCATTGTTCGGGACCCGGCAACGGAATTTGCGGTTCGCGACACCATTATTGTCCAGCCGGATATTTCACTGGATCAACTCCGCCAGTCGTTGGTAAACAACAACCCGCTGCTGGTGGCGGCTGCGCTGAATCGCCGGGTTGCCAGCCTCAACGTCCGGCTGGCCAAATCGGCCCAGCTGCCGACGGTAAACCTGACGGGCGGTTACAACTTCCAGGCCATCAACAACCAGGGCGGTTTTGGGGTCAGAAGTGCCCGTAACGATGCGCTGGTTTACGGTATTCAGGCAACGGTTCCGATTTTTACCGGTTTCAACCAGCGCCGGTTGATTGCCAACGCGCGAACCAGCGAACTGATTAGTGAATACCAGGAATCCGACCAGCGGTTACAACTTCAGCAAGCGCTCGAACAAACGTATTCACAATACCGCAACAATCTGATTCTGGTCAATCTGGAAGTGGAAAGCTTTAAAATTGCCAACCAGAATGTCGATATTGCCTTCGAACGGTACCGCGTCGGCAACTCCACGGCGGTCGAGTTCCGGGATGTACAGCGCAATGCCGTAGCCGCCGAAACCCGGCTGATCAACGCCGAATACAACACTAAAATCGCCGAAATCGAGCTCCTCCGTCTCAGCAGCCAGATTATGCAACAAACCAAATGAGTTAGGAGTTAAGAGGGATGAGTTAAGAGTTAAAAGTTATGAGTTAGGAACAGCCTGCGTCAGCCAACCGCCGGGCGGCTCCATCTCATCATTCTTAACTCATCATTCTTAACTCTTCATTCTTAACTCTTCATTCTTAACTCTCTTCGATGAATCAGGAAGAGCCGGTACAGCCGTTTGACTGGCAACGCATTTTTATGCATGATTTTCCGTTTGGTTACCTTGGTGAGGTGGCTTTGCGGACATTCGTGATGTTTCTGATTATTTTGCTGGCGCTGAAAATTTCGGGCAAGCGGGAGGTCAAACAATTGTCGGTTTTTGAACTGGTGCTGGTCATTGGTCTGGGTTCGGCAGCCGGTGATCCCATGTTTTACCACGATGTTCCCCTGCTGGTGGCGGTGGTGGTGTTCGCGGTGATGATGCTGAGTTACAAATTTTTCACCCGACTGGCCGATAAGAGCCCGACTGTTGGCGAGTTTCTGGAAGGAAAGCCGGTATACGTCGTCGAGAACGGCTGCATTCTGGTGCAGAATTTTGACGATGAGGATCTGGGGCTCGACGAATTATTTGCCGAACTCCGGCTGGCGGGCATTGAGCATCTGGGGCAGGTTCGAACGGCGATTCTGGAGCATAACGGCGATGTCAGTATCTTTCAGTTTAAAGCTGATGACGTAAAACCCGGTTTGCCGATTTTTCCCCATAAATTGAAAAATCCCCTGGAAGTTCTTTCCGAACCGGGGCTGTATGCCTGTTGCCGCTGTGGTCAGGTGGTTGAGTTAGGTAAAAAGCCGATTTCGGCCTGCCAGCGCTGCGATCATCACCAGTGGGTGCAGGCGCAGGTGTAAGTTCGCTGGCATAAGCCGCTCGGAATCAGCGCTTCACCTGATCCTTCAAAAACCGCAGCAGCAACTTTTCGATCGGATCGAGGCCGTACGCCGACGTTCGGCGGAACTGGTTTTTTCGTTCCAGATACGGATTCAGATCCTGGCATTCGTAGGCGTTGAGCAACTGCGGATGAACGTAGTATTTCCGGCTGACGGTTCGGGTGTTGCCCAGCCGGTGGGCCACTTCGTCCAGCACGGTGTTGATGTTTTTCTTCGCTTCCTTCTCCGTGGAGCAGGGCTCCAGTTCGGCCAGCAACCGCAGCGCGTTGACCGTGCCGGCCCAGGTCCGAAAATCTTTGGCCGAGAATTCTTCTCCCGTACTTTCGCGCAGGTATTCGTTCACCATTCCGGAGTCGATGCTGCGGTGTTCGCCGGTTTCGTCGTAATACTGAAACAACTCTTTGCCCGGAATTTCCCGACACGCTTTGACCAGCCGGGCCAGCCGCCGGTCACGCATCGTGATGTCGTGGTAAATGCCTTTCTTTCCCTGGAAACGAAACCGCAAACCGGTTGGTATCAACTCAACGTGTTTATCTTTCAGGGTTGTCAGGCCGTAATGCCCGTACTCTTTTTCATAGGCGGCATTTCCAATCCGGATCAGGGTTTGTTCCATCACACTCAGCGCAATCGCGATAACTTTTTCCTTGGTCAGTTCCCGGCGTTTTAAATCCTTCCCGATGCGGGCGCGGAGGTGGGGCAGTTGCTCTCCGAACGCGATCATCCGAAAAAATTTGGTTTCGCTGCGGGCTGCGTTCCAGTTGGCGTGGTAGCGGTATTGCTTGCGGCCCCGCGTATCAAAACCGGTTGCCTGAAGGTGTCCGTTGGGTTTGGGACAAATCCAGACGTTCTCCCAGGCGGGGGGAAGGGCCAGTTTCCGGATGCGCTCCAGGGTTTCTTCATCCTCCAGTACACGATCTTGCGGGTCTTTGTACAGGAAACGATCACCGGAACGCTGACGACGGATGCCCGGCATCGCGTCGGTAACATAAATTAATTTGACGGCCCGCGCAATTTTGGCAGCATCCTGGGCTAAGGTAGCTAGGTTCATGGGGTTGGGTAAAATCTCTGCATAAACCGGTTGTAGCGGCAAAAGGTTAAGCCGCTCACTGGATATTGTACGTTTCAATGTATGAACAAATCCAGCTTATTCGTTTATCGGACAAATCAACTTTAAAACCGATGACAAAAGTCTCTCTTTTCACTGTCCTTTCGGTTGCTCTTTCTTTTCCGTTGTACGCACAGCTACAGATTGGCGTGCGGGCGGGTGTGCATGCCTCTTCGGTGAATCACCGAAAAGGGGCCGTTGCCGACCCGAAACTCGTGCCGGGTTATGCAATTGCCGTGCCGGTTCAGATACCCTTCGAGAAACGCTGGGCGATCCGGGTAGAACCCACGTTGATTCAGAAAGGCTGGCAGTCAAAAGCGGATTATACGACGGACTTGGGACAACCGGCCGGGACCGGTCGTATGGTCGTCCGTTACCATGTCGTCGAATTGCCCTTGCTGGTTTCATTTCGGCAAAAAACCGGTGACCGGGTTTCGTGGTACGGGTTGGCGGGCCCCAGTGTGGGCTACGTACTGGGAGGGAATTTGCGGCTTACAAACGGCAAAACCGAGATTTTTAAGGATAAAATGCAACTGGCCCGCCGAATCGAAACCGGTATTTGGGTGGGGGGCGGGGTTGAACTCCCCTTTGGAAATCGGACAGCGTTTGTGGATGCCCGTTATCAATATGGGGTAGGAAAGGCTCCCTGGCCTTTACGGGCAGCGGCCTCCAGAGAAGCCACCCACGGTTTTACGGTTTCGGTGGGGTGCTGGCTTCCGGTAAAAAAATGAGCCTGACCCCATTTCTGGTCAGGCTCAATCGCATTTATCACACAATGAATATTACTCAAGCTGCTGTATTTCACGCAGGTGCCGGTTGCGCATCGCAAGGAGGGATTCGGGGATCGGTTTAGGGTTCACCGTTTCCCGGAGAAAAACCAGTTGAATATTGCGTAAATGCGCGGTTTCCTTGAAGTTCTGGATAATGCTCATGACATCACTATCAATGTAGGACGAGCTGCTGCTGTCGATTTCCACGATGGCGTTGTCCGGCACGTTTGTCAGCGATTGAACGATACTGGCTTTGCTCAGAAACGAAACATAATCGCCCAGACGAATCAGGATGCGCTCCCGCCCATCGGCCTGAAACGTCTCGGTTTTGTGCGCATTCAGGTAATTCTCCCGCAGGATGAAGAAAAGCGCCACGAGCATACCGATACCGATACCGGTCAGTAAATCCGTCAGCAGAATTGCGGCAACGGTTGCGACGAAGGGCAGAAATTTGGCTATTCCGTCGTTAAACAATGCTTTGAAAATCCGGACGTGCGTTAGTTTATACCCCGTGATGAGCAGAATCGACGCCAGCGAGGCCCACGGAATCTGGTTCAAAACCGTCGGTAGGGTAATCACACAAACCAGCAGCAAGGCTCCGTGCACCAGGGCCGCCCGTTTGGTGCGGGCGCCAGCGTTGATGCTCACCGAGCTGCGGACAATGACTGAGGTCAGCGGAATCCCCCCGATCAGCCCGCTGACCAGGTTGCCGATGCCCTGCGCTTTCAGTTCGGCATTGGCGGGGGTTTTGCGTTTCAGCGGGTCCAGCTGATCCGAGGCTTCGATTGCCAGCAGAGCCTCCAGACTTGCCACCAGCGCAATGGACATGGCAGCCGCGTAGACCTGCGGATTCGTCCATTGACTGATATCCGGTAGGGTAAATAACCCGAAAAAACCGCTCAGGCTATCGGCGACCGGCAATTGGACAAGGTGATTGCCCTTTAAAGCCCAGTGGGGAGCCACAACACTCACCAGCCCATTGATGGCAATGCCGAGTACTACCACTACCAGAGCCGCCGGAATGTTTCTGAGAAAGGCGTTCGTTTTGAAAACCGGGCGTTCCCACATCAGCAGAATAGTCAGCGACAGGGCCGCAATCAGCATGGCGACACCGTTCAGTTGCTCCAGCGCCAGCCGAAACTGACTGATAATATTAAATCCTTCCGGTTGAAACAGGGAAATCTCTTCGACCGAGTCGGCATCATAGCCAATCAGGTGGGGGATTTGTTTAATGATTAGGATAATACCGATTCCGGCCAGCATTCCTTTGATGACCGGGGTCGGGAAGAAGTTGCTGATGATACCGGCCCGCAGATACCCTAAGCCTACCTGAATCAGACCGGCCAGGCAAGTAGCCAGCAAAAACGCCGGGAACGATCCGAGCGACTCAATGGCCGCCAGCGTGACCACGATCAGTCCGGCTTCCGGGCCGGAAATACTCAGGGCCGACCGGCTGAATAAACCGACGACCAGACCGCCGACAATTCCGGCAATAATTCCTGAAAAAAGTGGCGCACCAGAGGCCAGGGCGATTCCCAGACAGAGCGGCACTGCGACCAGAAACGAAACAAAACCGCCCCGGAAATCCCCTTGAAACTGGGTAATATCGATAGCCCGGGATTTGGTATGTAATTTTTTTACGGTATTCATTGGCATGGTTGTATTCTGTTTAGTCTTGCTACGCGACCCGCTTGACAATTGACGCGGAACAAAACAAACACGATGGAACGAATAAGGAACAGGTTGCCGATGCGCCGAAAACCGACTTTTCATCCTGGCAACCTATCCAATCGGGATGACACCGCAGCCCTATCGACTGACTTCGTTGGAAGCCATAACCGTAGCGGTTGCGGTGGTGGGAGATTGCATCGCCTTTATTTCCAGAAGCTGGCGTTCCAGCTTGCTTTTAACGGCGCGCAGGGAGTCAGCTTCGGAAACTTTGGTCTCGTACCGGATCCGGTACGTTTCTTTATCCTGCTGATTTGCGCTATAGTTGATGTAGAGATCCAGCGCAATTGCGGTAAAAATCAGACCCCAAACGGTTCCCCAGTTTACGTAATTGCTTCTTTTTGGAGCAGAATTTGAGTTGGTAGCCATGAGTTACATTCGTTAGGTGTGACAGTTACAAAATTACCTTCTAAATGTAATGGCTTAATTAAGAGTGAATTAGAAGTTGGTGAGAAGTCGGTTATAAACTCATTAGAAACCGATTAGAGCGTTTTGGGAAATTTCAATAAAAAGTTGGTTCCTTCATTGATGCGTGACGAAACCGAAATTTGCCCCCGGTGTAACTGGATGATTCGGTACGTCAGCGGCAGGCCAATTCCGTACCCGTGAATCCGTTTGGCGTTTTCGGCCCGGAAGAAAGGTTCGTAAATATGCTTGATGTCGGCTTCTTCAATCCCGATGCCATTGTCTCTGAACTGAATGGTCACCCACTTGTCGGAAGCGCCCAGAATTACTTCCACCTGATTGTTGGACGAAAACTTGCAGCCGTTTTCCATCAGGTTATGAAAGGCCGAAATCAGGAGCGAAAGACTGCCCTGAACCGTGAGCGATGATTGCATGGTTTCGGCTTCGTTTTCGAACGAAAAAACGACGTGGTAGTCGGGGCGACGTGTCGTTAAGAGTTTGGTAGCCTGGTAGATAGCGTCGTCCAGAGACACCTCGCTGAATTTCATCGTTGCATCGTCGAGGCTCACCTGCGCCAGTTCAAGCAGGTTGTTGGCCAGCAGGTTCAGTCGTTTGATAACCTCCAGCACCGATTTCCACTTGGCCTCGTGTTCTTCCACCGTCCGCTTTTTAATCAGTGTGACCTCAATCTGGCCGGTGATGATGGTGAGGGGCGTCCGGAGTTCGTGGGAAGCATTGGCGACGAAGTTGCGCTGCACCTCAAACGCTTCCTGGACCCGGTCAAGCATGGAGTTGAAGGTATGAGCCAGTTGGGCAATTTCGTCGCTATGGTCGCCCGCATCCACCCGCTGATTCAGGTTCGATACCTTAATCTGGTCCACCTGCCGGATCACGTTGGAAATCGGGCGCAGAAAACGCCCGGCAAACATCCAGCCCGAAATTCCGACCAGTGTCAGGCTAAAAACCAGGGCAAAACCGAGAATATTGCGCAAATGGGCCATTTCCGTCAGGCCGGATTCGTCGTAGGCGGAAGCAATGATCACGTACTCCCGGTTTTTGTAGTGGTGGGTCAATCCCACAACCTCTTTGGCGTTCCGGCGTAGATAGAGTTGCTTTTGTACCCGAACCCGGTCGAGCAGGTCGTGCCGGCCCACAATATCGTGCAGGGTATCGGCACTGGCGTAAATCGCCTGGTTGTCCGGGCCGTAAATAATGATATGCTCATCCGGTAAGGAAGTCAGGTTATTGCGTTCGATCAGGCGGAGAATAGCCGGATTGAGCTGTTCCTCTTCGATCAGCAACCGGGCCGTAATGCGTGCTTTATCGGCCAGCCGATAGTAAAAATCCCGTTGCCGGAAATATTCAGAAATAAAATAAATCGCCAGGGAAAAAAGAACCAGGTTAGTCGCAACAATAACCAGGAACGTAACGGAAATTCGGGCTCTTATTTTCATTGGCTAATCGTCGGACTCCTGCATGATATAACCAATTCCACTGATGGTATGAATGAGTTTTTTAGGAAAATCCTTGTCAATTTTTTTACGCAGATAATTGACATATACATCCACGACATTCGTTCCGGTATCGAAGTTAACGTCCCAGACTTTCTCCGTAATTTCGTTCCGGGTCAGGGCTTTGTTCTGATTCTTCATGAAAAATTCCAGCAGAGCCAGTTCGCGCGCGGTCAGGAGTATTTTCTGATTGCCCCGTTTGACGGTTTTGCTTTCCTGGTTGAACTCCAGATCGGCGATTTTGAGGATAGCGTCGGATGTGGGAAGCGCACGGCGTCGGTTTAAAGCACGAAGCCTGGCAATTAACTCCCTGAATTCAAATGGCTTAACTAGGTAGTCGTCCGCTCCGGCATCAAAACCGCTCAGCTTGTTATCGGTATTGCTCAGGGCCGTCAGCATCAGGATGGACACATCTTCATAGCGACTCCGGATGATTTTACAGAGTTCAAAACCGTTGATAACCGGAAGGTTTACATCCAGAATGATGGTCGTGTAGTCCGTATTCGCCAGCTTCATTTGGGCCTGTAACGCATCGTTGGCGATGTCGGCGTTAAAACCGTAATCTTCCAGCCCACTTTTAATAAACGCGGCTACTTCCTGCTCATCCTCAACAATTAGAATCTGCATACGTAAACAGTAATCATTTATAAATCCCGCAATAAGTTGGCCATAGCATGGTATAGTTTCGGAGCGGTTTCCGGTCCGGTCGAATTGATCTCCCCGTACGGTTTATCCTTTGAATGGTAATTATACGGGGCTTCCGAATCCCACTCACTTTTCGGGATAATGTACCCTAATTCGTCATTCGCCAGACCAATAACGAATTTATACTTACCACGCATTAAGCTCCGCAGGGGCGGGGTTTCCAGGGGTTTCATCTGGAAATCAGCGCCCGACGGAGATTCGACTCCGCCGTTCACGATTTCGGGGTAAATTTCGCCGGGTACGCACAAAAAGGTCGTATTCCCTAATCGAAAAGCCGCGATTTCGCTCCGAAAGTTCCCCCAACTGCTGTAACCGGCATCCAGAATCCCCAATCCAACCGCCAGACGGAACAGTTTATTGGTCAAGGGAATTTCGAGGGTCTGGGCTTTGAGCCGGATGTCTGCCGGTCGGGTCGTCGTGGTGTCTTGCTGCAACGCGTTGTAAATCAGCATTGCAAGATGCTTGCCCTGCGCGTCGGCTTTTGCGAACGTCGGTTCCTGAAACTTTTCGCCCGTCAGCGGGTCCTGAATCGTCACTTTGGGCGAAGTGGTCATCAATCCGCCGACGCAGCCCGATGCGTAGACTACCGTGCCGCCTAACCCTTTCTGCACCACGGAATCGCCCCGTGTAATGCCTTTTTCGAGGTAATCCCGGACATAATGCGGAAAATCGGAGGTCAGCAATGTGTTTTTGCTCCATAACGTTTCCGGATGATTCCCCCACACAACCAGGGTGCCCAGGGTACTGTCTTTCCCGGCGTCCAGCGCCTGCATGATGTATAAACCGGGATCCTTCACGATTGGTTTTCGGGTGTCCATCAGCAGCGAATCGGCCCCGGTCAGGTCCTGCGCAAACCGCAGCCGTGCGGGGCGCCGGTTTCCTGCCGCCTGCACGATGGCCCGCGTTACCTGCTGCTCGACAAAGTGCTCGTAGGCTTTATTGACCCCGCTTTTCAAGACGCTGCCCCCCCACATGCCCAGAAAATCCGGGGCTTCGTGCGTGTGCGTGCTGCAAACAATCGCGTAGGTAATGCCCGCGCTGGCCGGTAGCGCCTGGCGAACATTGATGACGTTTTTGTGCGTAAAACCGAGCAAATCAACGGCCACGAATGCCAGCCGGGTCTGCCCATCGTCGATGACCACGGCCCGCGCCCAGAGGTCGTCGTGTACCCCATTGGCGGCCCGTTTCTGGCTAAAACCGGCCATCCAGTAGGCATCAAACTCGCCGTTGTGGTTGCCGTCGGTGAACGTGTCGCCATCCTCCGGTTTGTAGGCCGCATCCCCGTTCTTGTCGGTCCAGCGGTCGGGCAGGTAGGGCGTGATTTTCAGGGCGGCAAAGCCGACCTGCAGCGGTTTGGGTTGCGCCGGAGCCTGGATGTTCAGGTTGAGTGAGTAGCCCGGATGGCGATCGCGGCTGTTGTAATACCCGTATCCTGCGCCGAGCAGGATCAGCGCAACCAGGAAAAGCAGGAAACCAAGGAGAAATTTTCGCACAGAGGAAGGGTTTAAAACAGAGGTCGGGATTAAGCTATAGGCAACCCCAGGAAGCAAGTGAATAGATGAGTGATTATTTAGCTAGAAGTCAGTCTATTAGTCTTTCATCTTTCCTTTTCGTTAACGGTTCAGATCTGATTGATGGCAAGGAGACCGGTTAACCCGGTGACGTTGAAGCAAACGGATGGCCTGTTCCATCTGTCGTCAATAAGGGTTTCCAGGGTGTAAAATAACGATTGAATTCAGGATTTTCCGAAAATTAGTGCCCGGAGAAAAGCGCTAGGATGCAGAAAGCATCCACAATGAGCAAGCCCACCGGCACCTCATTCGATTTACCAGCCGTCAGTTTGATGACCGTCCAGGACAGAAACCCCCAGATGATGCCCTGCGTAATCGAATAACTGAACGGAATCAGGACCAGGGCCAGAAAAGCCGGTATGGCGTCGTCCAGCTGGCCCCAGTTGATTTTGGTGACGGGTTTCATCATGAACGCGCCGACAAGCACGAGAGCCGGGGCCGTGGCAATCGCCGGGATGACCGACAGCAAGGGAGACAGAAAGAGAAACGGCAGGAACAAGGAGCCCGCTACGATGGCCGTCAGGCCCGTTCGTCCGCCCTGAGCAATGCCCACCGCCGACTCGATGTATGCCGTGCCAGGGCTGCTTCCTAACAAACCCGCGGCCGTTGTGGCGACGGCATCCGTCAGCAAGGAGCGGTTCAGGTTGCGGGGTGTCCCGTCTTTGTCGTACAAATCGGCGGCTTCGGCCACGCCCACAAAGGTGGACAGGCTGTCGAACAAGTCCGTAAAGACGAAGGCGAAAATAACCGGCCAGAGCGACCATTGCAGCGAATGGACCAGGTCCAGTTTTCCAAGCAGGCTGAAGTCGGGAGCCGCCAGAATCCCCTGAAAATTGACCAGCGTTTTTTGCCCGAAATTAACGGCGGAGGCATCGCCCCACCACCGGCCTACGGGAAGGGCCGCGAGGGTCGTGAGTGCAATGCCGATGATGATGGCCCCCGGGAAATTGCGCACGACCAGAACGGCGGTTACCAGCAATCCGAAACTGAAGGTCAGAATAATGGGATCTTTCAGACTCGCAATGCTCACCAGCGTTGCGGGGTTGGCAATAATAAACCGGGCGTTTTCGAAACCGATCAGGGTGATAAACAGGCCAATGCCGGCCGAAACGGCGTACCGCAGCGGTTTTGGAATAATTTTGACAATGGCCGACCGGGCGTTGAACAGGGAGAGAATCAGAAACAAAATCCCCGCCCAGAAAACCGCCCCCAGCGCCACCTCGGGCCGGATGCCCATGCCTTTGACAGCCGTGAAGGTAAAGAACGCATTGAGGCCCATCCCCGGTGCTACAACCATCGGATTTCGGGCGTAAAGGCCCATCATCAGGCTGCATCCGAACGATAGCAAAACCGTGGCCGTCAACACCCCGCTGAATGGCAAACCGGCCTGCGACAGAATTGCCGGATTGACCACGATAACGTACATGGTCGCCAGAAAAGTGGAGACACCCGCCAGAATTTCGGTGCGGGTTGCGGATCCGGATGAGACGTTTTGCATGCAGAAAGGAGGGCTTGATCGAAAGTCGAAAATACGGATTCCACACACCGACACAAGGATTCGCCGGGGAAATACCAATAAAAAAGCCTCCGGTCCGGAGCAAACCGCCCAAACCGGAGGACTTAAACCTAATTTAACCAAATTGAAATGTATTGACGATCCGACCAGAGACGTTAGCGATAAGACCCAGCCCGAGATCTTTTGTCTCCTGTCGAACTTCCTGGTCTAATGAGTAAACTCAGCCGCCAGCCATTGCTGATTGGCCGGAACGGCTTCGTGGCCGGTTTTCTGGCCCAGGCTCCATTGTTGCAGGGCCTGTTTCAGCACCGCATTGAGACTTTCCTGCGTTGCCGGCCGTTTGATGTTGAGTTGTTTTTTGGTCAGCACTTCCTGGTAAATGAGCTGGTTCGCATCATTGTAGAAGTAAACCGTACAATTTTTCTTCGGCTGGGATTCGACTACCCAGAAGCCTTCGTGGGGAGGTACATTCGTGCGGGAAAGGCGTCCCTGGCCAAAGGTGGCCGTTGTCAATGCGAGCAACAGGCTGGTGGCAGCCACGGCCCGTCGGAAAGCGGTTTTGATTTTCATGGTGGTACCGCCGGAGCGGTTCATTAGTTGTTGTTTAATCAAATTTCTGGTTTTAAAAATAAGCATCCCGTCAATGGCTGGCCGGACTTTTCGCCGAATGGACCAGCTTTGGGACGATATGGCGGCACCGCGACGACGAGTGTCGTCCTGCTGCCAAAAGCGGCCATTTGACGACGAAACCTGACCGTTCGTCTACAATTCACCGGATTCGTGGCGGGATTAACGTCGTTTGTCTATCTTCGATCAGCAATCGGGCTTACGTATGCAACTGGCTGACAGCAACTTCATCTTTTCCAATTATCCCCAGTATCGGCTGGCCCGTCACGGACTTTTCTGGGGTGTTGTCTGGTTGTATTTTACGGTTTTGTACGGTGTTTTTCCGGTCAAGGATTTTCTGAGTAGGGGGTACAGCGAGGCTGCGGCTTTTTTTATGGGGTTATTCTCCTCGGGGATGAGTGCCTTGATTTTTATGCCTGCCCACATGACCCTGGCCTACGGTATTATTTACGTTCTGTTTCCGCGCTATCTGGACAGGGGACACTATTGGAAAATCGTGGTTGGTGTTCTTTTCTTTTCCTTCCTGAGTGCTTGTGTGTCGGCCCTGCTTTCGGCCTGGGTAGTAACGCCCCTGCACACCTGGATCGGTACGTCGCGGTTCCGGGGGGGCGGCCTGACCTACCTCCTGATGGCGGGTTTGCGGGGCGGTATTACGGTAGCCGGTTTTGTAGCAGCCATCAAGCTGATGAAAGTCTGGTACCTGAAAGAGCAGGCATTCCGGCAGATTGAGAAAGAGAAATTTCAGGCTGAATTGCAATTGCTGAAATCGCAGATTCACCCGCATTTCCTGTTTAATACGCTTAACAACCTCTACGCGCTGACGTTGCGAAAATCGGAACAATCGCCGGCGGTGGTGCTGAAACTGTCACAATTGCTCAGGTATATGCTCTACGATTGCAACGCGTCGGAAGTACCGCTGGAGAAGGAGATTGCGTTCATGAAGAATTATATCGGGCTGGAGCAGTTGCGATACGGTGCCCGGCTGGAAGTTTCCGTACATTTTCACGGGGATTTGCAGGGCAAACAAATGGCTCCCCTGCTGCTGATTCCGTTTCTGGAAAATGCGTTCAAGCACGGCACGAGCGAGCAACTGGAACAAGCCTGGATTTTTCTGGACCTGTCGGTCGATGATGACGTGCTGAATTTTAAGCTGGTCAACAGCCGCGATGCGGATGGCCCGGCTGCTAGTCCGGCAGGAAAAACCGCCGTTGGGGCAACATCCGTTGGGGCAACATCCGTTGGGGCAACATCCGTTGGGGCAACTTCCGTTGGGGCAACTTCCGTTGGGGGAATTGGCCTGCAGAATGTTACGAAACGGCTGGAATTGCTGTATGCGAATCGCTACGAACTGAAAATTCAGACCGAAGAAGAGACCTTCCTGGTCGATTTGTCCGTCCGGTTGCCCGAGAGTTTACCGTTGCAACAACAACATCCTACGCCGTTTGCAGAAGTGCCGGTGTAGAACACCATACCAACAACAAATACACATGATGAACGTACGTTGCCTGCTTGTCGATGATGAACCGCACGCTCTGGAAATTATTGAGTCGTACGTCGAAATGATCGACGGACTGGAAGTGATCGGGAAATGTCACAATGCTATTCAGGCGTTTAGCCTGCTTCAATCGACTCCGGTTGATCTCCTGTTTCTGGACATTAAAATGCCTAAACTCACCGGCACGGATTTTCTGCGGAGTTTACGAGAGCCGCCCAAAGTCATTTTTACCACGGCTTACCGCGAATACGCGCTGGACGGTTTTGATCTCGATGTCGTTGATTACCTGCTGAAACCGATTCCGTTCGAGCGGTTTTTGCGGGCGGTTTCGAAAGTGATGCGGCTGGAAGCGCACCCGGCTTCGACGCTTCCGCCGGAGACGGAACCAGCGTTGGCCGAAAAAGAACTGGTGCCGTCGGAGCGCGATGCCTTTCTATACTTCCGGGCCGACCGCAAGATGGTTAAAGTGTATACGAAAGACATTCTCTACGTCGAAAGCCTGAAAGATTATATCAAAATCATCACGGCGACCGCCAAACCGCTGGTTGTGAAGCAGGCCATCAGTTCGGTGGAAGCCATGTTGCCGGGCCGCGATTTTCTGCGAATTCACCGCTCATTCATTGTAGCCATCGACAAAATTTCGGCCTGGTCGCCCAGCCACCTTGAAGTCGCCGGTCAGGAACTACCAATCGGACGACTGCACCAGAAAGACGTCGGCCGGGCGCTCAAGATGGAAGTCTGACCGAATTCGGGAACCGGTTTAAGGGGATTGAGGCAATCAATTAGCCGTTCCGTTTTTCAGATACCTTTCCAGATACTCCGTGTATTGCTGATGAAGCAGGAGGGACGTCGTGCCGTTGTAAGCAACGCCGTGGGCACCCGGCGGGTAAATGCGCAGGTCAGCATCTTTTCCGGCGTCCTCCAGCGCGTTCATCAGCTGCATGGTGTTCCGAATGTGCACGTTTTCATCCATTGCCGAATGGGCGATAAACATTCGGCCCTGCAAATTTTTGGCATTGGGCGAAACCGCACTTTTCTGGTACGGCACTTCATTTTCGGGCAGTAAGCCCATGTAACGCTCGGTGTAAATGCTGTCGTACAACCGCCAGTCGGTGACGGGTGCGCCCACCAGCGCTACTTTGAAAACACCGGGATGGGTCAGCATCGTATAGCTGCTCGAATAACCGCCGTAGCTGTGGCCCTTGATGGCCATCCGGCCCGCATCAATCCAGGGCAGTGTGGCCAGATACCGGGCGGTTTCGACAAAATCGCGGCTTTCGTAGAGTCCCAGTTTTTCGTAAACAATTTTCTCAAAAGCTGAACCGTATCCACCGCTGCCCCGGTTGTTGACACTCACCACCACGTAGCCCTGTTGCGTCAGATACTGGTGCCAGCCCGAGGTATGAAACTCGTTGTAAACCGATTGTGCACCCGGCCCCCCGTAAATGTCGATCAAAACCGGGTACTTTTTAGTCGCGTCGAAGGCGAGTGGTTTCAGCACCGAAATATCGATTTTCTGACCATCGGAGGTGGTGAAATTCGCTAATTCCTTGGGAACGTAAGTGGTACGGTCCAGAAACTGCGACACACCGGTATTGGCTTCCAGCGTTTTGAGTGTCCTGCCTCTGGTGTCGCAGAGGTCAACCCGCAGGGGCGTGGTCACGTTCGAAAACCGGTCGATGTAATACTGGCTGCCCGGCGAAAAGTCGATCTTGTGCCGCCCCGGAGCCTGCGTGAGTTTCTGTTTATTTTTTCCGTTAAAATCAACGACGTACAACTGCCGGTCGAGGGGGGATTGCTCGGTCGAGGTGTAGTAAATTTTCTTGTTTTTGGCGTCGACATTGTGCACGAAAACTACTTCCCAATCGCCTTTCGTTACCTGATTCAGCAGTTTGCCGGTATAATCGTAGCGGTAAATATGGGCCCAGCCGTCGCGCTCCGAAACCCAGAAAAACTCCTGTGAATTGGCCGGAAAATAGAAATAATGCAGAATGCCGGCGAAGAAGTCGAACACATCGATCCAGGATTTTGACGTTTCTTCCATGATCGGCTTTGCATCGCCCGTCCGGCCATTGGCCAGATACAGCGTGAGGTGGTTTTGCTTGCGATTCAGGTGCACCAGTGCCAGCTGGCCTTCCTGCGAGGTCCAGTAAATGCGCGGGATGTAACCATCATTCAGATCGACCTTCATCCATTGGTGTTGCCGGTTGCTGATTTCAACGACGCCAATGCGGGCGGTCGGGTTTTTGTCACCGACACGGGGATACGGCAGTTTCGTGAAATTTTCGTCAAACCCTTTGTAGTCGGTCATGGCATAAATGGGAACCTGCCGTTCGTCAATTTGCCAGTAGGCAATGAACTTGCTGTCGGGCGACCATTCCCAGGCCTGCGCCAGACCGAATTCTTCTTCGTAGGCCCAGCCAAACCGGCCGTTATAAAAGAAGGGAGCCGCATCGTTGGTGAGTTGCGTTTCCTTCTGCGTCGCAAAATCGAAAACGAATAGATTGCCGTCGCGTTCGTAGCCAATTTTGGCCCCATCGGGTGATAATTCGGCGGTTTGGGCCTCTTTGGCAACCAGTTTCAACCCTTTGTCGGCCACCGAATACACGTAATAGTCCGAAACGCCCGACCGACGCCAGACGGGCCGGAAATTGGTCTGAAACAAGAGGTTTCTGGAGTCTTTCGACCACTGAAACGATTCGTAGGCAAACGGTTTGTCGGTGCCGGGAAACGTCAGTTTACTGCCGTCAAAGATGATCTCTTCGCGCTGTTCTCTGGGCGAATAGGATTTGATTACCCCTTTGTCGATGAACGAAAACCGGGTGCCGCCATCGATCCAGTTAACGCTGGCTGGCCCCTGCGAACCCGCCAGCTGTCCCGTTGCGGCCAGGGCCTGCTGGAGATTCTGAAACGGCTGCTTCTGCTGGGAAAAGGCGGAAAGCTGGAAAAGAAAAACGAAAAGGAAGCTGTAGGACGAACGTTTACGGAACATAACGGAATCGACGGAAGTGTAACCGGCTGCAAATTTAACGAAAAAACGGACGTCGTTGCGTTCGTCCGTCTTTGGGAGATGAGGAGTTGGTTGCCGGATGGTTTTACGGACTAATGACGAGATCGTACTTGGTCAGAAGACCGGGCAGATTGTGGAGCGAAAACCGGGCCTTTTTAATTCGGTTAGCGTCCGGGTCCAACGCCAGATTGTAGGAACTGCTGAAATCGACCTGCATCAGGTTATTGTCCTCAAACCGCGCCAGTTCGAGATTGCAGTCTTTAAAGATCGTTCCCGTCAACTCGCATTTCAAAAACTGGGCTTCTTTCAGCGAACACTCGATAAAATGCGTTTTTTTCAATTTTCGGTTCAGAAAAACCGTGTAATCCAGTTGACAGTTCTGAAAACTGGTATGGAATCCAAAGGCGTTGCAAAGGCCAAAATCCACGTAGGTCAGCTTGCAGTGGACAAACGAGACCTCGAAAAGTTTGGTATTTTTGAGTTGGGTCCGCGTCAGATCACACCCTTCAAACCGGCAATTGACAAAATTGGCATCCGTCAGTGCAACGCCCGCCAGATCGAGCTTTTTAAAGACGCATTGCTCAAAGGTCTGGTGGCTCCACGGGCCCACTACCGGATGGGATGGGGTAAAAACCTGGTCGTAATGTTCCATTCGAATGCAATTCAATTACAAAGTGGGATGTTTCTGGTGAAAAGGGGTGGCATCCTGATACGCCTTGGCGACGGCCAGCAACCGGCCTTCCTCAAACAGCTGCCCCATGAAGGTAATACTGGTCGGCAACCCCCTGGCGTTAAAACCGTTCGGCAGCGCTACGCACGGATGGCCGGTCAGGTTGGTCAGCGTTAGATTTGCGTTGCCGTAGGTGGGGGTAAGGTATACCTCGAAAGCTTTCATGGTCTGCGCCATTTCGTTGATTAGCTTCGTCCGGATGCGGTTGGCCTGGATGTATTCGACCGCCGGAATAAACCGGGCGGATCGGAACGCGTTGGGCCAGGCACCTTTTACCTGCCGAACCAGTTGATCGTCCTTGCCCGAACGCGTCAGTTCGTCGAAAGCTGCTGCCGCTTCCGCGCTCAGAATCATGTTCATCCGACCCACCGGAATGTCCGGCAATTCGAACGGGATGAGTTCCGCCCCGAGTTTGCGGAGTGTTTCGAGCGTCGCGTCGTCGTTGGCTTTGGTCGGATGATCTTCGTCAAAAGCTTTTTTGAGGTACCCAATCCTAACGCCTTTCAACGAAGCGAGTGGCGCGTATCGGAAAGGAGCCGCGAAAACGGTCGGGTCGTGGCCGTCCGGGCCGTATATGGCGTTGAAAACCAGGGCGCAGTCTTCCACCGACCGGCACATCGGCCCAATTTTGTCCATCGACCAGCTCAGCGCCATTGCGCCGTACCGGCTGACACGCCCAAAGGTGGGGCGGAGGCCCGTTACGCCGTTGACGGTCGAAGGGGAGACGATGGAGCCCAGGGTTTCGGTGCCGATGGCAAACGGCAGCAAACCCGCCGAGACACTCGAACCCGACCCCGCCGATGACCCGCTGGAGCCGGTGGATGGGTCCCAGGGGTTGCGGGTTTTGCCCCCAAACCAGACATCGCCCATTGCCAGTTCGCCCATGGTCAGCTTGGCGCACAAAACCGCCCCGGCTTTTTCCAGCCGCTGAATGATGGTGGCGTCGTAGTCGAGGGTCTGGTTTTGGTAGGGAACGGATCCCCAGGTGGTTTTGTAGCCTTTCCGGGCAAACAAATCCTTGGCGCCATACGGAATGCCGTGCAAGGGCCCCCGGTATTTTCCGGCTTTAATCTCCGCATCGGCCTGCTGAGCCTGTTTCAGGGCCAGTTCGTCGGTCAGCGTGACGACGCACAGGAGTTTCTGGTTGTACGTCTTCAGCCGTTCCAGAAAGAACCGGGTCAGTTCCACCGAGCTAATCTGACGGGTTCGCAGCAGTTCGCCTAGTTGGGCCACGGAGTAAAAGGCCAGCGCCTTGCGGTCGGCGGGCAGCGTCACTTTTCCAGCCGGGCTGGCTTTGAAGGAGGGCGGGCCGGTCGGCAATTTAAAACCGGCAGGTAACGGACTGAAATACAAGGCCGGAGCGACATTGTTAGTCAGTTCAATTTTTCGCAGGGCTTCGTAGTTTGCGCGGTAATTGTTGAGATTATCAACCATCGAATCCCGTTCGCTGGCGCTGAATTCAAGACCAAAAACGGTCGAAGCGGCCTCAATGAGGCTGGTGGTAAGCGGTTTTTTCGGGTCGTTGTCGGTGATGAAGGCACCCGCAAGAAAGCTGAGTAGACAGGCCGCCGGAAGGAGAAGTTTTTTCATACGGTTTTGATGACGTTTCGGACCCTTTGCTGGAGCGCCGTCCTTACGTCATCGTAGGTACGGAAAAAAATGAGGAATTACAAGACCCGATTGCAGAACCGTTCGTGCAGTTGGACTACCTGCGGAATGAGCAACTGCGTTTCGTTATTGTAGATGACATAATCCGCCATCTGAATCCGTTCTTCGTCGCTGATCTGCCGACTGATGATGTTTTTAATCTCTTCTTCCGAGCGGTGCGGGTCGCGCTGGTGAATGCGCCGGATGCGCAAATCGAGCGGAGACTGGACGACAATCAGCTTGTCGAGGGAGTTGCCGTCTTCACCCGCTGCCCGCAACAGAGCGGCTTCCTTGATGACATACGGTTTATCGAGGTGTTCACTAACCCAGCGTTGTGTATCGGCATAAACCCGTGGGTGAATCAGGGCATTGAGTTGCCGGAGCAGGTCCACTTGTGAAAACACCTGAGCGGCCACCCAGGACCGGTTATACCGTCCGCGGGCATCATACGCTTCTGCGCCGAGCAGTCGCGTAATGTCGGCTTTCAGGATTACGTCGTGATCAACCAGCCACCTGGCCTGGTCATCGGCGTAATAAACCGGGATGTTGAACGCTTCGAAAATGCGGCAAACCGTGGTTTTTCCGGCACCAATTCCGCCGGTCATGCCAATCAGCAGCGGGCGTTTCGATTCCTCACTCATTTCCGACGGTCCGGTTTGGTTTTGGAAGACTTTGAGGCTTTAGCCGGTTTGCTAGCTGCCGCCGGTTTTTCGGGCTGGGGTGCCGGGGGCGGGGGCAGCGGCTGCAAGAGCTCGGCCACTTCGAAACTAACGGCCACCTGATCGGCACTGGCCCGCAGCAGGGGATGGCGGGGAATCGGTAACCGCAGTTCTTCGTCGTAGCTGAGCGCCAGCCGCCGGGCCGGAATTTTTACGTGGATGGTATCGGGAACCCCGCGTAGCAACCGTGCCGGTCCTTCGAAGCGGATGGTTCGAGGGGATACGTTGATCAGGCTCGAGACAACCATTTGCTCGGCCAGATCAATTCCGGCGCTGTCGACTACCACCGGAACTTCCTGAGCGGCCAGCCGGTCAAAATTCAGTTCGAGCGTATCGCCCGCGACAAAATTGACCCGGACATCCTTAGCGTGATCGGTCAGGGACGTTGCTAGCGAAGCCGTGTTGATGAATTTGGTTTTCAGCGGGTGCGCAATGGGGTACCGGATTGGGCTTGACCGGAATGGCAGCCACGATTGCCGGAACAATTTCCAGCCGTTGCCGGTAATGCTTACCGTAACGGTTTTGGGCAGGGGAGAGGTAGGAACGAATTGCTTCTGATCGTAAACAAATTCAATGGGATACTGAACGTTGACCGTATAACTGTTCTTATTGAGTGCATTCAGCAACCAGATAAGGGCAGCCGCCAGCAGACACAAAAACAGCGTCGGCAATTGGACAGGGCGGGATTGAGCAGTCGTTAACGACACAGGAGAGAAAAAATTGAAATGATAAATGATGAATTGGCCAATGAGGATCGATGAATGGGTTTTTGTTCAGCGCATTCACCGACCTTCATTGATCAATTCAGCATCCCGTTATGCATTTACTTTCACCGTGGCATCGCGGGAGATGGCGGTTTTTTCAAACGTCAGTTTCAGACCCTTGTCTACTTCCAGCGTGATGGTGTTGCCTTCCACGGCATAGACCTTGCCGTGCAGCCCGCCAATGGTGACGACGTTATCGCCTTTTTTGAGATTTTCGATGAACGACTTTTGATCCTTCTGCTTCTTCTGTTGCGGACGAATCATGAAAAAGTAGAACACAACAAAAATACCAACCCAGAGAACAATGTTCCACACCATGGAATTGGAGGTGCCGGCCGGAACCTGTAACAAAACAGAAAGAGAGGTCATTTTGACAATTAACGGTTTAAAATGGATCGTTTGTGGTGAGCGTATGGCTGCTCTCCGCTGGTTTACTGGACGGTTTTCGCCTGGGCTGAATCCGGACGTGGGTTGACCATCACCCGAAAAGACAGCTCGGTATAAGCCGGGTCGGTATTGGCATACACGGTTACGGTTTTGTTCTGAACGCCCCGTCTGCCCTGGCTATTGAACAGCACTTTGATGGATGACTCCTGGCCGGGCTCAATGGGTTGTTTGGGCCACTCGGGGGTAGTACAACCGCAGGACGCATTGGTGCTGTTAATAATCAGGGGGAATTCGCCTTCGTTTTTGAATTTAAAAATCCGCGAAACCGTGTCGCCTTCCGTGATCTCACCAAAATCGTAAACACCCGTATCGGCGAAAACTATTTTGGGCATTTTGCCCGATAACTCGTTGGATGAATCTTTTTTCGTCTGATTGCAGGCCATAACGCCGATCAGCATCATCAGACTGAGTGCAAGGTTTTTCATTGTTTGACTACATGATATAAATGGCCCGCAGGCATTGGCTCGCGACAAATTAGGATCCCTGTTGTTTGATCTGGGCCATCAGGCGGTCCACATCTTCCAGCAGTTTTTCGGCTTTTTCGCGGGCGTCGTTCACCACGCGCTGGCCTTCAGTTTTGGCAAAACTCTCCGGCAACTGGTCGGTTTTCAGTACATTGTCCAGCAGGTAACGCAGTTGTTCGCGGTATTTCGATAGCCGGAACGTCAGGCGGTCACGGGTTACAACGCCTTTCTCGGGGGCATACAGCAGGCCTAAAGCGGCTCCGGTTAAACATCCCGTCACAAAGGCTAGTAAAGTTTGGCTCGTCTTACTCATGATGGTTGTGGTTTTGTTGGTTATTCCCCTTCGGAACAACCGAAAAGCTTATTTGTTGTCCAGCAGACCCCGCCCACTCTTGCGAAGTTGGCCGGACGTTTTCAATTTTTCCGATAAACTGTCCAGAATACCGTTGACAAATTGCCCGCTTTTGGGGGTGCTGTATACTTTTGCCAGTTCAATGTATTCGTTGATCGTGACTTTCACCGGAATATTCGGAAAATTCAGCAACTCGGTCAGTGCCAGTTTCAGAATGATTTTATCCAGTTGCGCGACGCGTTCCACATCCCAGTTGGTCAACTGTTCACCCAGCAGGGCTTCGTATTCCGTGTCGTTTTCCAACGCTTTTTTATACAGCGTTTCCATAAACAGCCGGTCTTCCTCCCAGTCGTCGGTCAGGGCCAGCAACTGCAGGCCTTGGGGGCTTTGGGCGGATTTCAGCGTTTTGATCGCCATACTCCGGACCAGTTCGCTGTTTTCGGCCCAGCTCAGGTCGGATTCTTCAAAATAGGTTTTTGCCGGGTCCTGTTTCAGGAGAACGTTCCGCAGGATATGCTGAACCAGTTGCTGATCTTCGTCGGCGGTATGCTGGGCGGTTTCGCAATAGGTGCGGTAGAGATCGTCTTCCTTGAGGATATCGTTGTAAATGGACCGAATCATCTGCAGGTCATCGCCCCAATCGATCTTCCGGCGAATTTTTTCAACCTCCAGGGCTTTGTTTTCCCGCAGCGCCTGAATGATCCGGTTACGATCCAGTCCCGATTCCTTGGCAATTTTCCGGGCGTCAACATCTTCGTATTTACGAATGCGTTCGCGGTCGATCTGGGCCACGTGGGCCACCTCCAGCAGCAGCGTCAGCAACCGGATGTAGGAATTGTCGAGTGTCCGCACATCGTCGAGCAGCAACTGCAACCCCCGCAGACGGTCGCGGGTCAGGGTGTTGCGGTAATCCGCCAGCGCCTGATTGGCCGCTACCAGCACGCGATGGGGCACATCCTCCTCGTCCGACGGTTTGCCTGCCTGCAAGCCTTCTTCGAACAAAATGGTCGCCAGCCGGCGATACCCCTCGAGTTGCTGAAGGTTCTGTTCCTCCATCGAATTGAGGTCGCGCTGAAAAGTGTCAGTAATGGTGTCGACAGCTAACTGCCGATTCGACAATTCGGATTGTCGCAGTGCATAAAAAGCCTGCATGACTTTTATCCGCAATAAACGTCTGTTTAGCATTCTGGTCCGGCAAGAAACAAAGAACTCGGTTCGATATTTCGAAGATTGGTAATCGGGTACAAAAGTACGGAAAATGTCCGAACTCGGCTTACACCGATGGAAGGATTCACGCGGATTCGCGGCCGTGCTCCTCATTTTATCGCTGGAAAAACCGTTAATTTATAGCCTGGTATTCCGTTAATGTGCGTAATCCGGGTTCGAAACCGCTCCGAAAACTATTCCAGCCGGTTTTCTGTTACCCGGTCAGACCTGTGCAATTTGTTTCATTGAAAGACGTCTCCTGATTTGTGAAAGCACTTTCTCATCTTAACAAGTACTTACTGAAATACAAATGGTACCTAATTTGGGGAACCGCTTTCACCATCATTTCCAACCTGTTTGGCATTATTCCGGCCCAATTGGTGCGGTATTCGCTTGATCTGGTCAAGGAAACGCTTGATATTTATTTCCTGTATGCCGGAAGTCGTCTCCAGACGAAGCTGTATGATGTGTTTGCCTTCAGCATTTTATTTTACGGTTTGCTGATTCTGGCGATGGCGCTGCTGAAAGGCTTTTTTCTTTTTCTGGTCCGGCAAACGCTGATCGTGATGTCGCGGCATATCGAATACGACCTGAAAAACGAGATTTACCTGCATTACCAGACGCTGCCGCTGAGTTTTTTTCGCCAGCATAATACCGGTGACCTGATGGCCCGAATTTCGGAAGACGTCAGCAAGGTGCGGATCTACGTCGGTCCGTCGATCATGTACGGGTTGAATCTGATTACCCTTTTTGTGCTGGTCATAAGCTACATGGTCTCGATCAACGTGCGGCTGAGCCTGTACGTGCTGCTGCCCCTGCCGGTGCTTTCCGTTGCGATTTACGTGGTCAATACCATCATTATCAAACGTTCGGAAGAAATTCAGCGGAGCCTATCCAAGCTGTCTACCTTTGTGCAGGAAGCCTTTTCGGGCATTCGGGTGCTCAAGGCATTTGTCCGGGAGGACAATTCCGCCACCAATTTTACGGTCGAGAGCGATGTTTATAAACACAAATCGCTGCAACTGACGCGGGTCGATTCGCTGTTTTTTCCGCTGATCATGCTGCTGGTCGGTTTGAGCAACGTGCTGGTCGTGTACGTCGGCGGGCAGGAAATCCTGACCGGTCGGCTGACGCCCGGGAATATCATGGAGTTTATTCTGTACGTCAACATGCTGACCTGGCCGGTGATGGCGCTCGGCTGGACCACCAGCCAGACCCAGCGCGCGGCCGCTTCCCAGCAACGGATCAACGAGTTTCTGGCGGTCAAAACCGATCTGGTTTCGGAAAAGGCGCTGGAACGCGAAATCGTCGGCGAAGTCGAATTCCGGAATGTCCGGTTTGTCTACCCGGATTCGGGCATTGTCGCGCTGAAAACCTTCAACCTGCACGTCAACGCGGGTGAAACCGTGGCTATTCTGGGCACGACCGGTTCGGGCAAAAGCACGCTGGCCAACCTGCTGACCCGCATGTATGACCCCACCGAAGGCGAAATTCTGATCGACGGCATCCCTCTGAAAGATTACAGCCTGACGACTGCCCGGCGGCAGATGGGTTATGTGCCCCAGGAAGTGTTTTTATTCTCCGACACGATCAGCAACAACGTCCGGTTCGGCATGCCGGAATTGGGGCAGGAGAAAGTCGAACAGGCCGTAAAAGACGCGGATTTGTACCAGAACATCCTGGGTTTTCCGGAACAGTTTGAAACCCGCATCGGGGAACGGGGCGTTACGCTCTCGGGGGGCCAGAAACAACGGCTGTCCATTGCGCGCGCCATTGCCCGCGATCCCAAAATCCTGATTCTGGACGACTGCCTGTCGGCGGTGGATACCAACACGGAAAACATCATTCTCAACAACCTGCACCGGATCATGGAAAACCGCACGTCGGTCGTGATTTCGCACCGGGTTTCGTCGGCCAAACTGGCGGACAAAATCATCGTTCTCGACGAAGGGGAAGTGGTCGAACAGGGCACGCACGAAGACCTGCTGGCTGCCAATGGCGTTTACCGCGAACTTTACGAGAAGCAGTTGCAGGCCGAAGAAGTGTAGGAAACAGATTGGCCTTCACCTGTTAACCGAACCCTTGCTTACCGAATCGTGACGTTCTCCAAACCGGCCAGAAACGTTTCGTCGCAGGTGGCACCGATTCCCGGGCGGGTTGGTACTTCAATTTCGTAGCCTTTGTAGGTAACACCGCCCAAAACCGGGTCTTCGGCGTGTTCAAACGGCGCGTCCAGATCGTAGAACGTTACATTCCGCCGGGCGGACGCAAAGTGGGCTTTGGCGGTGATGGCCAAACGCGATTCGGACATGCAGCCGATCATGCACGGAATACCGGCCGCTTCGGCAATGGCGTTGATTTTCTGCGCATTGAAAATCCCTCCGCTTTTCGATAGCTTGATGTTGAAGTAATCAACGGCTTCTTCCTGGGCGAGCCGCAGGGCATCACGGTGGTTGAACAGCGACTCATCGGCCATGAGCGGCACGGTGGTTTGCTGACGGAGCCGCTTCAGGTCGGCAATATTCCAGTGTTTGACGGGCTGTTCGCAGTATTCGATGTTCCAGTCCTGGATGGTTTTCAGGACGTTACGGGCCGTTACATAATTCCAGCCCTGATTGGCATCCGTCCGAATCGGAATCTGATCGCCCACGGCTTCCCGAATCGCTTCCACGCGCCGGATATCGTCGCGCTGGTTGGTGCCCAGCTTCACTTTTATCGCCAGACCGCCCTGCGACTGAATCCGAACCGCATCCGTAACCATGCGTTCCGGCGTGTTGAGGTAAATCGTTTCGTCCGTCACCAGCGTAAACCGGTTTCCGCCCAGAAAAGCGTACAGGGGCAAACCGGCGGCCTGAGCCGCCAGGTCATACAACGCCATGTCGAACGCACTTTTGATGGTCGGATTGTTGGGCAGATAGGCGTCGAGCCGGTTGAGATTACCCTCAATATCCAGCGCATTCTGTCCGATCAAAAGTCGGGCAAAATCCTGGGCGGCTGCAAAACCGGTTTCCTGCGTTTCACCCACAATCATCCAGAAGGGCGAACCTTCCCCCCAGCCCGTTAAACCGTCGGCGTGAATCCGGACGAGCAGGTTGCGGGCGTTCTCAATCGTTCCCAGCGAAATGGCAATGGGTGCTTTGAGCGGAATGTTGTACTTGAAAATATCGATGTGGCTGATTTTCATGTTCCGGTCCGTGGGTACGTTAGTTCGGAAACCGGGACTTATCCAGGCCCGGAATAATCCGCAGGGCGTTCTTGTAATATACCTTTTTCAGCACTTCATCCGGCAGTGCCATCCCGTACATTCGCCAGAACGCGTGGTATTTTTTGTGGTACGGAAAATATTCGTCGTCGGTTTCCAGCACGCGGAAATAGGTCGCGTATTCCGAGGGAACCCAGCTGTCTTTTCCGAACAAAATCCGGTCCTGGTGTTTTTCGAAGAACTTCCGGGCGGCCCGGGGCTGGCGGCCGAGTTCGGCAATTACCGCCCCAATCTCCACATTCATGTTTGGAAAAACCGTCATCAGGCTATCCAGTTTCACCAGGTCGTTCGGATACCAGCCCATGTGAGCGTTAATGAACGTGGTTTTCGGGTGTTTCCGGAACACATTGTGCTGCTCGACGAGCAGTTGTTCCCACGAAACCGGGTTATCATCCGAGCGCTTGCGACCGGGGTGGGTTTTCAGCTCGAGCCAGCGTTCGTTAAAACGGTCCATCGGGTCCCAGAACGGTTTGGGGTCGGCGGTATGAATCAGCACCGGAATGCCCAGCTGGCCGCATTTGGCCCAGATCGGGTCCAGCCGCGGGTCGTCCACCTGAACGCGTTTGCCCTGCGTATCCTTCACGTTGAAACCCAGGCTTTTGTAAATTTTCAGACCTTTGGCGCCTTTCCTGACATCCTCCTCCAGCAGCTTGACGGCCTGCTCGGTCCAGCCGGGTTCGCCGAGGTTGGCGAAGTTGATGTTCGTAAAGATGGCCAGCCGCTTCGGGTTGGTTTTCTGAATATTGGTCAGGGCTTTGTCCAGAAAGTTTGTGCTTTCAGCGACGTTCGATGTAAAACCGCGTCCGCTCAGGTTTACCATAATGCCCATGTTCAGCTTATCCATTTCCTGAATAAGCTTCTGTAAGTCCGCCCCATCCATCTGATACTGGTGGTTGTGAACGTCGATAAACGGGTATTTGGACCGCGTCAGTATATGTTCCGGGGTCTTGAGGGTCGAAACCGGTTCGTATTCCTCAAAGTCAATCGGGCCGTTGGCGGTCGCCACTTTCGGCTGCGCGTAAACCGTTGTCAGCACCAGCGAAAACGCGGAAAGCGTGGTAAAAAGACGGAAATTTCGGAACGATGCAATCATGGTCTATCGGATCAATGGGTATAAAAGAAACGGTTCTTCGTTGCCCTTCAGGCATAAATCAGGGCGACACAAAACGCGGCAATGCCTTCTTTACGGCCCACAAAACCCAGATGCTCGGAGGTTGTGGCCTTGATGGAAATATCGTCTTCCGGAATTTGCATGACGTCGGCCAAACAGGTTTTCATCGCCGGAATGTATGGATTCAGCTTCGGTTCCTGCAACACCACCGTCACATCGACGTTGGAAACTTCGTATCCTTTTTCGCGAATCATCTTCATGACTTCGGCCAGCAGGAGTTTGCTGTCGACGCCTTTCCAGCGCGGATCTTTGTCCGAAAAATGGTAACCGATGTTCCGTAGATTAGCCGCTCCCAGCAGGGCGTCGCAGATGACGTGGCAAACCACATCGGCATCGGAGTGCCCCAGCGCACCATGCGTGTGCGGAATCAGGATGCCGCCGAGCCAGAACGCCCGGTTTTCGGCTAATTGATGAACGTCGTACCCTTGTCCTACGCGAATTTTCATGCTATAATTTTCTGATACTCAACTGGCCCGACCTACGCGGCCCGACCTACGCGGCCCGATAATATAAAGTAGACCGGTTTTCCCTGCGCAGCAACTGTTTGGCCATTGCCTGAATGGCGTCGGGCGTAACGGCCTGAATGCGTTCGGCTTCCTGATTCATCCAGTCGGCATTGCCCGCATTGGCGGCATAGGCCAGGTTCATGGCGCGGGTCAGCAATTCCACTTCGGCGAACACCAGGGTCGATTCGGCCTGGTTCTTCACTTTGGTGACTTCCTCCTCCGGCAGCGGCTGGTTGATCACCTCATCCAGAATGGCATCAATGGCGGCATCGGCTTCTTCCAGCGCAACGCCCTGATTCAGCGAACCGCTGATGACCAGCAAACCCGGGTCCAGCGAACCGCTAACGTGCGCCGAAATTCCGGTAAACAAGGCCTGTTCTTTCAGTAACTTCTGATAAAGTCGGGATGATTTCCCGCGTCCCAGCACATCGCCCAGCAGATCGGCACTGTAGTAATCATCGGAAAAACGACCCGGCATGTGGTAGACTTTGTACAGCGCATTGAGCGGCACGTCGGCCACGGTTTCCAGAAACCGGGCTTCGGTCTGCACAGGTTCCTGCGGCAACTGACGGACCGGCGGTTTTCCGGCCGGAATCGGCTCGAACCATTTTTTGGACAACTGCTTGACCTGCTCGAGCGTGACGTTACCGGCAACAACCATGATGGCGTTATTCGGCACATAATGCGTATAAAAAAAGTGCCTGACGTCGTCGAGCGTGGCGTTTTCAATATGACTGATGTCCTTGCCGATGGTGGCCCACTGGTATGGATGGACCTTGTAGGCCAGCGGCCGGAGTTTCAGCCAGACATCGCCGTAGGGCTGGTTGAGGTAGCGTTGTTTAAATTCTTCAATCACCACTTTTTGCTGCACCTCCAGTACCGTCGGATCAAACGACAGGCCCAGCATTCGGTCGGATTCGAGCCAGAAGGCGGTTTCCAGATTGGCCGAGGGCAGCGTGATGTAGTAATTCGTAATGTCGGGGGAGGTAAAGGCGTTGTTCTCGCCCCCTACTTTTTGCAGGGGTTCATCGTACACCGGAATATTTTTTGAGCCGCCGAACATCAGGTGTTCGAACAGGTGAGCAAAGCCGGTTTTCTTCGAATCTTCATCCCGTGACCCGACATTGTACAAAATGTTGACCGTCGCCATCGGACTGGTCGGGTCCTCATGAACGTAGACTTTTAAACCGTTGTCTAAGACAAAATGCTCAAAATGGATCATAGCAAACTTTTTCGGTGGGGGTGTCGTTAGGCGTTTTGAGAACAAACAAAAATAAGAGTCTGATCGGATTCTTCAAAAAAGAACATTGCCGTAGCTCTTTGACACACCATCTCATGAAAAATTTGGCTTTCCTTTTTCTCCTCTTTTTGCCCCTATCTTCCTGGTCGCAGATACTCGATGATGCTGGTATCCAGCAGGTTATTTTAAAGGCGACGGACCGGATTTACAATTACGAATTCGACGAAGCCGAAGAATATATCCAGCAGGTACGGGCCAAATACCCGCAACACCCGGTCGTTCCGGTCATGAAAGCCATTCAGTTGTACTGGCAATATCTTCCGCTGAAAGAGAACAAAACCGCCACGGCCCAGTATGTAAGCTACCTGAATCAGGGGATCGCGTTGTCGAAAAAGTTGCTGGACCGTAACGAAAATGATCCGGAAGGCGTCTTTTTTTCACTGGCATCGCACGGGTATCTGGCGATGAAAAATCACTATGATAATGAGACGCTGAAAGCGGTCGGTGAAGCTCAGAAAGCCTATAATTACTTAAAAAAGGGATTTAAACTGATGGAGAAAAATCCGGAGTTTTATTTCTCGACCGGGCTTTATAATTATTACCGGGAGCGGTATCCGCTGGATCATCCGGCGTCAAAGCCGTTGCTGATTTTCTTCCAGAATGGTGACATGGTTTCCGGGCTGAAACAGATGGAAACCGCCGTTCGGCGGGGCGTTTTTACGCGGACGGAAACCGCTATTTACCTGGGTCGCATCTACCTGGAACACGAAAGCCAGCCCGCGCGGGCGGCTTATTTCATGAAACCGCTGGCGGATAAGTATCCCCGAAATCCAATTTTTAACCTGGTTTGTGCCGAAGCCCTGACAATGGCCGGACGATACCGGGAAGCCGAGCCATACATTGACCGGCTTCGGGGTTTTCCGCAGAAGTTTCTGGCGATGCCCATCAAAACGCTGGACGGGATTATGGAGGAAAAATTGAATGGTGACTTTAAAAAAGCCGCTGAAAATTATCAGGCGGCCATTAAATTACCGGTTGATGAGGTCTTTACCAAGGAGTTTTCGGCCCATGCCTATAGCGGACTGGCCCGGATATCGGCCCGGACCGGCGACCGGGAGCGGGCAAAATCCATGTACAGGAAAGTGTTGAATGTGGCCGAATACAAATCCACCATTCGGGAGGCAAAAGGTTACCTGAAGTCCTGATAATCACTTGGTATGATGAAACGCCGGAACTTCCTGAAAGCGTCGCTGGCCGTCGGGCTCCTACCGGTTTTGCAAAAAAAGTCACCCCTCCATTCCGTGACGGGCCCTTTTCCGGCGTCGGCGATGGGGTTGACGCTCATTCACGAACATGTGCTGGTGGATTTTATCGGCGCCGAAAAGATCCGTAAAGACCGCTGGAAACAGGCCGAAGTAGTGGCTAAAATGCTGCCGTATTTACAACGGTTGCGGCAGCTGGGGGTTCGGACGCTGGTGGAATGCACGCCCGCCTATCTTGGCCGGGACCCTGAGTTATTGAAAACGTTAGCTGAACAATCCGGTATCCGCATTTTAACCAATACCGGATATTACGGCGCTTCCAACGACAAGTACCTGCCCGCTCACGCCCGGACCGAAACCGCCGATCAGCTCGCCGACCGCTGGGTGGCCGAATTCGAGCAGGGCATTGAAGGAACCGGCATCCGACCCGCGTTTCTGAAGATTAGCGTTAATCCCGGATCTTTATCGGAACTGCACCGCAAACTGGTGACGGCAGCCGCCCGCACCCACAAACGCACCGGCCTGCCGATTTATTCCCATACGGGGCCTTACGTACCGGCGTTTGAGCAGATTGAAATTTTGAAGCAGGAAGGCGTCGATCCGGCGGCTTTTGTGTGGGTCCACGCGCAGGGGCAAAACATGGTCCATTATGCCCGGGCTATCCGCGAAGGAGCCTGGGTGAGTCTGGACGGCCTGGATGCCAGTAATGTCGGTCAGTACGTCGATACCTTATTGTTACTGAAAGAAAACCGGTTGTTACACCGAACCCTGCTCTCCCACGATGCGGGCTGGTTTGACCCGGCCGAGCCAGACGGTGGACCGATTGGCCGGGATTATACGGTTTTGTTTACGAAGCTCATGCCCGAACTAACCCGGAAAGGGTTCACGAAAAAAGACTGGAAGCAGCTTCTGGTCGAAAATCCGATGAAGCTTTTTCAGGGATAAGGAGCCAAGAGTTAGGAGTGAAAAGTTATGAGTGAAGAATTTTTGGCTTGCGTTAGCGAACCGTTCAGCATCTCCCCATTATCATTCATAACGCTTCACTCATAACTCAATAATCCACGTCCAGGCCCAGCGTTCGCTTCAACTCCAGCAGGGCGGGATTCTTCTCGGCGAGGTAATTGAATTTGTCCTGGGGCGTGTAAATCATTCGGCGCATTTCCTGCTGAACGATGGTCGATTCCAGTTGAATCTGGCTGTTGTGGAGCGTTTGGCGGAGGTAGGTCAGCAAGTCCTGTCGTAAATCATTTAACAGATCGTTCTGCAGGGAATTATCGAGCGCAATGTGAATGGTGGTGCCGTCGAGGGCAATCTCCCGGTTAAGAATAACCTGCTCGGTTTGTGAACCACCCTGCTGGTCGCGCAGCCGGGTAAAGGTATTCCAGGCGGCTTTCAGTTGCTCAAAAATGAACGGTTTATCCTCTTTGGGCACTTCAGGTACTTCCACCAACGCCGTTACGGCCGTCTGAGTGGCCGCCGGGGTCGGGCGATTGGTGGGCACCAGATTCGCCGTCGTACGTAATTTGGTGCTGACCGGTTTCGGAATTTCGGCAAGGACAGGCGCTCGATCCGGGGCGGCTTTCACCGCACTGATTCCGTTGCCGTTGGGCTGGGAATGGTACCCGTTGGCCGGTTCGCTGGTGTGCGACGGAAGGGATACGGTTTCCGTATTGGCGGTTACGGGGTTAGGATCGGCTGAACTGTCCTTTTTTTTTTCGACCCGCTCGGAAAGCGACCCATTCGTACGATCCGAATCGTTGACCAGCGCCGACAGGTCGAGCACATGGGGCAGATGGGCCAGCTTCATCAGGCAAATCTCCACGTGTAACCGCTGGTTTTTGGCCGCTTTGTAGTTCAGATCGCACTGCGCCCCAACGCTCAGGGCCGACAGCAGGAAACTCAGGGGAGCCGCTGCGGCCTGTTGCAGGTATTTCTGCTGAATGGTTTCGGTAACCTGAAGTAACTCGATGGTGGCGGCATCCTTGCAGACCAGCAGGTTCCGGAAATGCTCGCTCAGTCCGACGATAAACTGGTGGCTATCAAACCCTTTTCGGAGGATTTCGTCAAACAGCAGCAGGGTTTGTGACAGATCGGCCGCCAGTAGCAGATCGGTTAACCGGAAATAATAATCGTAATCGAGGATGTGGAGGTTTTCCAGCACTTCCTTGTAGCGCAGGACCCGGTCTTCCGAGAACGTGACGTTCAGGTCGAACATCGATAGTGCATCCCGTAACCCGCCGTCGGCTTTCTGGGCAATCAATTCCAGGGCTTCAAATTCGGTCTGAATGCCTTCTTTTTCGGCAATACTGGCCAGGTGATGGCTGATGTCGCGGGGCTGAATCCGGTTGAAATCAAACAACTGGCAGCGCGACAGAATCGTCGGCAGAATTTTATGTTTTTCGGTGGTCGCCAGGATAAAAATGGCGTAGGAGGGCGGCTCTTCCAGGGTTTTCAGGAACGCGTTGAAAGCGGCCTGAGACAGCATGTGCACCTCATCGATGATGTAAATCTTGTATTTACCGGACTGGGGCGGGTAACGAACCTGGTCGATCAGGTTCCGGATGTCCTCGACGGAGTTATTGGACGCGGCATCCAGTTCGTGAATATTGAACGACGCATTCTGGTTGAAACTCAGGCAGGATTCGCACTCATCACACGGTTCAACGGCTTCGGAGGATGTAATCTTGCCGAGGTTCTGGCAGTTGATGGTTTTGGCCAGAATCCGGGCACAGGTTGTTTTTCCAACCCCCCGTGGTCCGCAAAACAGGAATGCCTGCGCCAGGTGATTGGTTAAAATCGCGTTCTTAAGCGTTGTTGTAATATGTGCCTGCCCGACGACGGTATCGAAGGTTGCCGGACGGTATTTCCGGGCCGAGACAACGAAGTTATCCATGACGGCAAGTTAGCCAAAAAAAACGGTTTGCCCGTGCAATCGGAAGCCACCTAACTAAATTTCGCTAGGTCTGCCGACGCAGGTCCTGCACCGCTTTTCCGAAGCAAAGCAGTGATAATGAAAGCGTATAATGGTAAAAATCGATGGGATGAATGGGTAAATTTTTTAACTCGGCAACGCGCGTGGCCACGGCCAGGATCATGACGGCCAGCACAATCCAGGAAGCCCGCGGGTCCCGACGCAGGACGCCCAGGAACGCAATCAGCAGGACGATAACCATACCCATCGAAGGAACTACGGGGCTGAAGGCGCCAATGGTTGGATGCAGGAGTAAAAGAAGAAAGAGGCCCAGACCAACAAGGACGGTTAGCAGGAATCCATTCCGGCTGATTTGCTGCTTCAGGACAATTGCGTAAACGCCCACGATGACGCAAACGACCCCCAGGCTACCCGCCAGTATTTCCAGCGAACGATGAAACGGAATCACCGGTTGAAAGCCCGCAAAAAGAAAAATACCCACCAGGGCCGTCAGGGAGATGGTGATCAGAAACAGCCCCCATAAAATCCGGGTGTACCAGCTTAACCCCTGAAAATACCGCCAAAAAACCCAAACTCCGGTGAACGCCAGCACGGCGTCTGAAACCATATTTGAAATGTTCATGCTGGAAATAACAATTTTTCGAAGAAAAAGCCAAAGTGCGTTATAAAGGAAGACAGGCAGCCCGGAGGTTATGAATGAAGCGCCAGCGGACACTCTCATAAACGCTTAATTCTGATACTCTTCATTCATAACTTTTTTCTTTAGCCATTTCGCTCTACTTTTGCGCCGGTTCCAAGGGCTTATACCTTCACACGCATAGCATAGCTTTCCTTTCATCATGAGCGTATTAGTTAACAAGAATTCCAAAGTTATCGTACAGGGCTTTACGGGCTCTGAAGGGTCATTTCATGCTCAACAGATGATCGAGTATGGGACAAACGTCGTCGGCGGTGTTACACCGGGCAAAGGCGGTCAGACCCACCTCGACCGACCTGTTTTCAACACCGTGAAGGAGGCTGTTGAGAAGGCTGGGGCGGATGTATCGATTATCTTTGTACCACCGGCTTTTGCGGCCGATGCGATCATGGAAGCAGCCGATTCCGGTATCAAGGTCATTATCTGCATCACGGAAGGAATTCCGACGAAGGATATGATGGTGGCGAAAGCCTACCTTCACGACAAGGATGTGCGGCTGATTGGCCCCAACTGTCCCGGTGTCATGACGGCGGAAGAATGCAAGGTGGGAATTATGCCCGGTTTTATCTTCAAAAAAGGCACCATCGGGATCGTTTCGAAATCCGGTACACTGACCTACGAAGCGGTCGATCAACTCTCGAAAGTGGGCCTGGGCCAGACGACGGCCATCGGGATCGGTGGCGACCCGATCATTGGCACCACCACCAAAGAAGCCGTGGAGTTGTTGATGAACGATCCCGAGACTGAAGGCATCGTAATGATCGGCGAAATCGGGGGAGGCATGGAAGCCGAAGCCGCCCGCTGGATCAAAGCCGACGGCAATAAAAAACCGGTGGTCGGCTTCATCGCCGGGCAAACCGCTCCCAAAGGACGCCGGATGGGGCACGCCGGAGCGATTATCGGGGGGGCTGACGATACGGCAGCCGCCAAGATGCGCATCATGGCCGAATGCGGTATTCACGTGGTTGAATCCCCCGCGCACATCGGCGAAACGATGCTGAAAGCGTTGGGAAAGAATTAGATAGTTAAGAGTTAAGAGTTAAGAGTTGGCTCCGCCGGTTTATTAGCTATTGGGCGGAGCCAACTCTTAACTTATACTTCCAAGAAGGGTGCGTATCGGTTTGATCTTGTCCATCCTGGTGTTGTGGACGCTGGGGAGTTTTGCGCAGGGCGTAGGGCCGAATCAGCAGTTTTTCCCGGTTCATGACTTTCGTAACGACTGGCTGGTTTATGACCAGGCGTACAGATCCTACGTGCCCTTTATCGATGAACAACACGCCCAGGTCAATGCCGTCAGTTTTTTTCTGGATATCGAAAGTAATCGGCGGTATCATCTCCTGGTTACGACCCAGCAGGACGGGTATTTATTCATCGACGCGGCCCTGAAGCGCAAACTGACCGCCAATGAGTGGCTGGTGCTGAACCTCGATAGCTTGTACCGCGTCTATCGCAAACCCGAATTATTTCTGACGTTGTACGGCAGTCCGGGCGTGGAGGATAAGATGGTGTTTATCGGGCACCGGAAATCGGCCGCTCAGAAAAATATCGTGGTCAGTGAAACCCGCCTGAGCATTTTGCCCCGTCGGCTCTCGGTTTACCCGGAATTTTTTACGCTCTGCCTGCTGTTTATTGTCGCCATCAACGCCTATCTGTTTAACGTTCACCACCGGGCGTATCTCCGGTTTTTCAACCTGGCCGACTTGCTGGATATTACCGTTCGGGATGAATTGTTTCTGGTCAACCGTCCGCTGGGCCGCACTAATCTGCTTTTTTTGCTCAACCTGAGTTTTATTACGGCGTATTTATACTTAATCGTTCAGAGTAAAAATATTGATATTTTCCTGTCGAGGGCGTTGCTGCTACGCGGTCAGGGCCTGCTTGATCTGACCGTTACCTTTTTTGAACTGAGCGGTCTGGCGTTTTTGCTGCTGCTGGCTAAATATCTTTTTATCGTGACGATTGGCGGTTTATACCGGCTGGAAGAGATTGTTAATTTGCACTTCTTTAAGGCAATTCAGTCGTCATTGGTCTTTTTTACGGCGGGGGCGGTTTGCGTGGCAACCCTGGCGGCCAACACACCCGCCACCGGAACCTGGCCCAGTTTGTGGCTGATTGTGCCCTTTGTTGGGTTCTACGTAATCCGGCTGGCGCTGTTATATGTTGTGATTGCCAACAAAGCCGTTATCAAAAATCTGTATTTATTTTCGTACCTTTGCATTGTTGAACTGATTCCACTAACCATTGGCGTGCGGTTTGCACTGTAGCCGAAAAACCAGCTTTAAACACAAAACGCGAGGTATTCGATGAGTGAGATTTCTGCGAAGTATGACCAGGAAAGGTTGACAAAAGTTGCCAGCATCTTAGTAACTCAAGCCCGACCTGCCGACAACAATTCTCCTTATTTTGCGATTGCGGGTAAATACAATCTGCAAATTGAATTTCGCCCTTTTATTCAGATTGAGGGCGTTTCATTCAAAGACTTTCGGAAGCAGAAAATCAATATCCTCGACCATACGGCCATTATTTTTACCAGCCGTAATGCCGTTGATCACTTCTTTCGGATTTGTCAGGAGGCCCGGCTGGAAATGCCGGCCGATATGAAGTATTTCTGCGTCACGGAACAGACCGCCAATTACTTGCAAAAGTATATTGTCATCCGGAAGCGGAAAATCTTTACGGGGACCAAAACCGCAGCCGACCTGTTCGATCTGATCCGGAAGCACAAAAACGAGAAGTTTCTGTTCCCCTGCTCCAACATTCGGGGTAATGACATTCCGGATTTTATGGATACCAGCGGTCTGCACCTGACCGAGGCCATCATGTACGAAACCGTACCGGCCGACCTGACGGATCTGGACATCCATTCGTTCGATATCATTGCTTTCTTCAGCCCTTCGGGCGTCAATGCGCTATTGCATAACTTTCCGGATTTCAAGCAAAACGGGATTCGGATGGCTGCTTTCGGGCCGACCACGGCGCGGGCCGTCACCGATGCCGGATTTATTCTGGATATTGAAGCTCCCCTGCCGAATGCGCCCTCGATGGCGGGGGCCCTGGAACTGTATATGAAAAAGGCCAACAACAACTAGATCAGGGCGTGACCCAACCCAGTGGATGCGCGGATTGAATGAAAAAAACACTGATTACTTTCTGATCAGACAACTCATTCAACCCGCGCATTTGTGGTTTAAAACTGTGTCCTTTTTTATACCAATATTTTTGGAAAATCTCCGTTTAATAGGTAACATGCCGCCTAAGCATCGTTTTCAGTCGAACAGGTTACAGGCGTTTTAGTTTACTGTTCGACGGGCCATCTGGTATTAACGTTGATTGCTCTGAGATTTTATGAATAATACGTTCTACGTTGTCCTGTTTGGAATAGTCTGGGGGTTAACTACATCGGTGGTCAGGGCGCAAAACCAGGATCCGCAATTCAGCTCCTACATGTTCAATCCGGTTTACTATAATCCGGCGGCAGTTGGGTCGGAGAAAGTCGCCCGGTTTCAGTTGGTCCACCGGACGCAGTATTTGGGTTATCAGAGCAATTTTGACGATGGCGGGTCGTTTAACACGCAGTTGTTTTCGTTCAATATGCCCCTGGCCAGTATTCGGGGCGGAGTCGGTTTATACGCGTTGAACGAGACGGTAGGACCGCAGAGTTTTCAGCGGGTTCAGGCCGCTTATGCCTTTCGGTTGCCCTTGAAAAAAGGAACCTTATCCCTGGGCGTTGAAGGCGGTTTGCATAATTATACCATTAATTACGACTGGTTTCGGCCCAATGAACCCGATCCGCTGATTCAGAGCGGAAAAGTCAGTCAGATGCAACCGGATTTTGGGGCAGGGATCTATTACAATACGGATACTTATTACGTGGGCGCGAGCATGAAACACCTGACGCAGCCGGATTTTAATCTGGGGACCGATCAGAATTTAAACGCACTTTATCGAACCTCGTACATCACGGCCGGTTATCGGTATGAATGGAACTATCTGATCGATATCATGCCTTCCGCCATTTATAAATTCAACACGAACGGAACGTATTCGTCGCTGGAAGTGAACCTAATGGCCATGTATGACAAGCGGCACTGGTTCGGACTGGGCTACCGGCAGGGTGATGCTGTTTCGGCCAGCGCCGGCGTCAGTTTATTGCGCAATAATGCCCTGCGATTTGGCTATTCGTTCGATTTTATCGTGGGCAACCGGAACGCTAAAAGCCCGACTTCCCACGAAATTTTATTATCGTATTCGCTCCCCGAACCCCGTTCAGGTCGTAAACCGATTATTCGAACTCCCCGTTTCCGCTATTGAAAAAAACACTACGAAAACTGCCATCGTTTGCTCCTTCCGTTGCTGCCGCCAACATTGGCGTAATTATTGTTAGGCTGTTTGGTGCCAAACCAATAATTTTGAAATACGTAGCAAAAGTGGTGATAGGAAAGATCGCAGGTTCGTTTGCACTTTTTTTGAATAATAAATGCATTTACTCAATTCAAATGGACGTATACAATAAATTGCTTTATTTTCGTTCTAAGACTGGTTTGCACGCGAAACAGATTTTAACGTATCATACAACTATGAGTATTAAGTGGTTTACCGGCAACGCAGCCCGAGGGGTGATGGTGGTGGCAACGATTCTGCTGATGCAGGGTTGCGGGTTTATCAAATCAAAATTTGGTGGGGGGAAAGGAAAGGGTGATGACATTGGGGTAACCAATGGTGAAATTACCGCCAATGGCCGGAAAGGCTGGAAGCAAACCACACCATACGGTATGGTACTGGTCCCATCCGGTTCCTTTATGATGGGCCAGGCCGACGAAGATCTGGCCGCAAGCCAGGCCAATATGAACCGTCGGGTTACGATCAGTTCATTCTATATGGACGATACCGAAATCACAAACCACGAATACCGGCAGTTTGTGAACGCCCTGCTGACCGACTCGGTTTCGGTCCTGGGTGAGGAAGAAATCATGAGCAAGTATTACCCGGATACGACCGTCTGGAAAAATGACTTTACGTACCATAACGGCGACCCGATGCTGGAGTATTACTTCTCGCACCCGGCTTTCGATACGTATCCGGTGGTGGGAGTGAGCTGGCAGGCCGCTCAGTATTTCTGCAACTGGCGGACGAATCTCTACAACGATTACCGCACGAAAGAAGGTCAGTTTGTGTCACCCCGTTACCGGCTGCCGTCCGAAGCCGAATGGGAGTGGGCCGCTCGCGGTGGACATAGTTCGGCCAAATACCCCTGGGGTGGTCCGTATGTAGCCAACGGCAAAGGATGCTACCTCGCCAACTTCAAACCGCAACGCGGGAACTTCGATGCCGACGGCTATCCGTATACGGCTCCCGCCAATGCCTATAACCCCAACGATTACGGTCTGTATAACATGGCCGGTAACGTAGCCGAGTGGACCCGCGATGCCTATGCCGAAAACTCGACGGCTATCGTTTGGGATATGAACCCGGATAACCAGAATGCCGACGAACCCCGTAAGGTGGTTCGGGGCGGTTCCTGGAAAGACATTGCCTACTACCTGGAAACGGGAACCCGGTATTACGAACTGGAATACAACAAACGTTCGTACATCGGCTTCCGTTGCGTGATGGATAACCTGCAGGGTAGAACCGCATCACGGGGTGCCCGTCGTTAATCCGGTCGAATGGCTGAATCCATTATCGCTCCTGCTTTTTCATACTAAACATAATTTAACGCTTATTTTATCTCTTCTTTTATATCATGGCCAGTAACAGTTCAAACGTTTTTTTCGACAAAATTCTTCCGACCATATATAGTGCCGGAGCGGCTGTAGTTGTTCTTGGAGCGTTAGGTAAAATTCAACATTATGATTGGGGTGGCCCGATGCTAACGATCGGTTTGTCCGTCGAAGCCGCCATTTTTGCCCTTTTTGCATTACAAACCTTCTTTCAGCCCACCCAGACCGAACCAGACTGGACGCGGGTTTATCCAGAACTGGCCGACGATTACAAAGGTGAATTGCCGAAACGGGGTCCGGCTTTGCAAAGCAATGGTCTGACGGCCAACATGGACAAAATGCTGGCGGATGCGAAAGTGACGCCGGATATCTTCGAAAAGCTGGGAACGGGGCTTCGCAGTTTTACGGACACGGTCGGAAAACTGCGCGATGTTTCGGAGGCTACAGTAGCCACGAACGAATACGCCCAGCACGTTCGTCAGGCGTCCAACTCCATCAATGAGATGAATAAGTCGTATGGGGTGGCCGTTACCTCGATGAACGCCATGGCCGACGCGACCCAGGATGCGAAAGAATACCGGGCTCAATTCCAGAAAATCACCCAGAGTATGGGCGCCCTGAATGCGGTTTATGAGCTCGAATTGCAGGATACCAACAAACACCTGAAAGCGATGAATGCTTTCTATGGTAACCTGACGAGTGCCATGGAAAATATGTCGGAAGCCAGCCGGGATACGCAGCAATTCAAGAATGAATTGTCCAAACTGACCAATAACCTGTCGTCACTGAACAACGTTTACGGCAGTATGCTGACGGCAATGCGGGGCAGTGGGAATGGCGCGAAATAATCTTCAACTCTAATTACAGCTTACACTACCATATAAAATGGCAGGAGGAAAAGAAACACCCCGGCAGAAAATGATCGGGATGATGTATCTGGTATTAACCGCCATGCTGGCCTTACAGGTCAGCTCGGCGTTACTGGAAAAATTTATTCTGTTGAATAATAGTCTTGAAACATCCACCGGTTCGGCCAATCGCATTAACCAGTCTACGCTCGATAATATTAAATCCACGGTAGAAAAATCGGGAAACCGGGCGGCTGACCTGGAAGTGGTCAAACAAGCGCAGGAGGTCCGCGACCTGACGGCTGGCATTGTTACGCAGCTGGATGCTCTTAAAGAGCAGATTGTCAACGAAGCCGGCGGTGGCCTCGACGAGCAGGGTAATATCAAAACGCCGAACGAAGAAACCAAGGTGGGGGCCATCATGGTGGGCAACAACAAGAACGGGAAAGCGTATGAATTGCAGACGAAATTGAATCAATACGTTCAGCAATTACAGAAGTACAACCCGAACGCGAAGTTTATTCCCCTGGCCGTTGATGCGAAAGATGATCCGATTGCCAGCCGGTCGAAGGAGCAGCGCAACAAGGATTTTGCCGAACTGAACTTTGAACAAACCCCGGTTCCGGCGGCTCTGGCCGTGTTGAGCCAGCGCCAGTCGGACATTCGGCGGATGGAAGGGGAAGTTCTGGATTACCTGGCCAGCAAAGTGGGGGCGCAGGACATCAAGTTTGACAAAATTCTGGCGATGGTCAGCATGGAGTCGAAAGTAGTCGTGGCCGGGACCAAGTTCAAAGGGGAAATGTTTCTGGCGGCTTCATCCAGCGGGGTTACCCCCCGGATGAGCCTGAACGGCGGAGCGGTTCGCGTTGAAAATGGCGTCGGTAAAATCGAGTTTACGGCGCAGGGTGGAACCTATGACAAAAACGGTCTGGCGAAGCGGGCCTTGACCGGTTCTATCAGTTACCAGGCACCGGATGGAATGAAAACCGTTAACTTCAATCAGGAGTACTTTGTCGCGAAACCATCGTACGAAATCGAAACGGCTTCGATGCCACCCCTCTACCTGGGATGTGCCAACAAGCTGAGCATCCAGAGCCCGCAACTTGGTGCCTTGTGGAACCCGACGTTTAGCGCCAGCGGTGCTACGGTGCTAACCAGCGGAGAGCGGGGTAAAATTACGGTCATCCCGACCTCGGCGCAGGTAAGTCTGAACGTTAACAATGCCGGCAGTTTGCTGGGAACGAATGAGTTCAAGGTAAACCGGGTGCCCCGCCCAACCCTGCGTGTATACGCGGGTGGTGCAGAGATCGACGAACGGCGCGGTATGCCGGTGTCGAGTGTCCGAACCATTCAGGTACGTGCCATTCCCGACGAAAGCTTCAAAAACTTCATGCCCGACGATGCTAATTTCCGGGTGAAAGGATTTACGGTTCGTCTGGCGCAAGGGGCCCGTCCAATTGGCCCTCCGGTTTCATTGGGTCCCAATGGCGGTTCGGTTGGTTCCTTAGCTTCGGAAGCACAACCCGGTATGCGGTATGTGATCGAAGTGGAGGGCGTAGAACGGCGTAACTTCCGGGGAGAGATTAGCGAAGTCCCAGTAACACAGAAGGTTTATCAAATATTTCTGAACTAAATAGTACGAGGCTGTCGTTGCATTCGTTATTGTGAAGAAAGAAACGCAAAAGCACAAGGTCATGAAACAGGCGGGAAGTATAGTCGTAGCTGCTGTACTGGCGGTTTTGGCAGGCGGGGTGGCACAGGCGCAGGAAAAGGAAAATCCGAAAACCAACCCGTTGTCAGTTCGGGAGATCGATGATAATGACATCATGATGAAGAAAACATTGTGGCGTCGGGTCGACCTGAACGAAAAGCAGAATCAGGCGATGTTTTCCAAAAACAATCAGATCACCAAATACCTGATTGATGCGGTAAAAGCCGGTGTTCTGGTCGCTTATCCTAACGATTCGGTAAGTACGCCGATGGAAATTGGAAAGTTTGCCGAGAAATTGGCGGTGCCAGCACAGGCCGATGTCTTAACGGCGGAAGAAAAAGCAGCCGGTTTTGGGGATGAAGCCCAGAAAGCCAACGATGGCTGGGGCGATGCGCCGAAAGATAAAAAAGCGGCTGCCAAGCCGGTCGATGATGGCTGGGGAACGCCTTCTAAAGCTGCCACGGCCAAACCGGTCGATGATGGCTGGGGAACACCCGCTCCGAAGAAAAAAGCAACGGCTAAAAATACGAAAGGCAAAAAAGGGGCGAAACCGGCTCCGGTAGTGCCTGAGCCTCCCAAAGTAGATTCCTCCGCCATGGCGAAAGCTGCGCCGTCGCCGTTCACGGGCAATGAGCGGCTGGCCGATGAATACAGCGTGCTGGAAATCAAGGAAGACTGGGTGTTCGACCGGAAGCGCTCCCGTTTGTATTACGATATTCAGACGGTTGGAATCGTGATTCCGGCGGATAAAAACCCTTCTGGGCTGGAGCAACCCGTCGCGTACTTCAAGTACAAAGACCTGGATAAACTGTTCCGGAGCGACCCGAAGAAATTCATCTGGTATAACTCGCAAAACCAGGCGAAACACCTGAATCTGGCCGATGCTTTCGATCTTCGGCTGTTCTGGGGACGCATCTACAAAGTATCAAATCCGAAAGATCGGGACCTGATCGGGCAGTATGGCAGCGAACGGGAAGGCTTGTTGAAGTCGTACCAGATCGAGCAAAAACTCATGGAAGAGGAGCACGGGTTGTGGGAATACTAAGTTGAAGTTTTGCCAGGCAAAACCTGAGTCATCCCGAAGTTTGATAACTCTGTTTTAAAAGCGAAAACCTTCCGAATTTAGTGGTGCGAACAACTAAGCGGAAGGTTTTCTTATGTCCAAAGACTTTATAAAAGTCGGTATCTGTACCGACGATGTCAAGCAAGAGGCCCGTTATTTCCAAAACCGGCTACAGACTTTTATCCAACCCCTGGCCGAGCGGCTGGATCGACTCGTTGATCGACAAGCACCTTTGAGGCTTTGGTAGGGGCCTTATTCGCTTCCGAGATAACAGTCTGGGGTTACTGTTGAGCGAGTTGGGCGGTAAACTCCTCGGTGAGCAACACGCTCCGGCCGCAACCAAACGCATCAGCAACCTGCTTCGCAGTAAAGCTTGGAGTCACACACTGATTGAAGCGTTTCTTCTGGAGAAAGCCCAGAACGTGGCCCAGCAGCTACAGGATCAGCCTCAGGTCGGGGTCTTGATCTGGGACGAAAGTGTGATCGAAAAATCCGAGAGTATCCGCTCGGAAGGCGTATATGCGGTTCGGAGCAGCAAAGCCAAACGGCTCAAAGGCAGCAAACCCGGTTTCCTTAATCCGCCCGGCGGACGCCCCGTACCTGTACCCGGCTTTGAGTGGATGGGTCTATTACTGGCTGGTTTGAAGACTCATCCCTGCATTGCCTTCTTCCGGTGGTACACCCCGCGGGGGAACACGCTCAGGACCGCTTACTGCTCCAGACCGGCCTACTGCAGGAGGCTGTTAAGGCGTTCGGTCGCTGTGGCCTGTGTTTGGGCTATGCTGGGAAACGCGGGCTGGGGTTGGCGATTCAGTGGCCCCGACTGTGGTTCTGGCTCAACCGACGCAAGTTGATGATGATGGTTGCCTTGGTGTATGCATTTCTGCTGGAGTTGCTGGCGGTAGACAAAAGCGATGAGCGGTTAGCCTTATTGCGAAGGTGGTGTCATCGAACCGGAAAGCGGTGCCAGTCTGCCCTGACACCGCTTTATCGACTTCGCGCTGCGTTAGCTGCGGTATTCAACTTCTATCAAGTCATCCTACAAACTGCGGGATGACTCATGTTTTGGTTTCAGATCGCCCTGATTTGGTCCCGCTTTGAGTAGAATTAACAGAAAGCCCATTTTTCAGATCAGGTACGTTGTCGGTCAATACGCTTCTCGTCTATGATTACTGCTCAAAAACTAGCCCAAACCGTTTTCTTTTTATGGATCGGGAGCCTGTCGGCCTTCGCCCAAACCGGCTGGACCGAAACCGCACCCAGCGTCTGGAAGCTGTCGGTCGGCCAGCCTGAAGCGTATAATCTGCTGACGGCAGCGGGTGTGCAATCCAATACCGTTGCGCTGGCTACCCTGCCCAAAACCGACTTCCCGCTGCCGAAAGAAGATATTTCGGTGAAAGTGGTAGACGGGAAAACCTACCTGCGCTTTCCGCTCGAACGCGGGGAGCAGTTGTACGGTTTCGGCCTGAATTTTCAGACGGTTCACCAGCGCGGCCGGATTCTGAACCTGCACATGGATCATTACGGCAACCGCGATAATGGCCGAACCCACGCACCGACTCCGTTTTATGTTTCGTCCAACGGATACGGTATTTTCATCAATTCGGCCCGCTATCTGACGGTGTATGCCGGATCGGCGGCCCGGCTGGAGAGTAAAAATGCCCCAAAGGCGCAGGACCGGAATACCGATAAAAGCTGGTCGGCGAATCCGTATTCCGATGCGGTGGAGGTGCTGGTTCCGGCCGCTGGTGTTGATATTTACGTCTTTGGCGGTCCCAAACCGATGGAAGCCGTTCGGCGGTTTAACCTGTTCAACGGTGGCGGGTGTTTGCCGCCCCGCTGGGGACTCGGTTTTACGCAGCGCGTCCACCGGCTCTACACCGCCGACAGTGTGCGGAAAGAAGCCGCCGAATTTGAAGCCCGAAAGTATCCGCTGGATTTCATCGGACTGGAACCGGGCTGGCAGAGTAAATCGTACCCCTGCACGTTTGAGTGGGACAAAACCCGTTTTCCCGATCCGGCCGGTTTTGTGAAAGATATGCTCAACAAGAACGTACGAATCAATCTCTGGACGAACCCCTACGTTTCGCCCGATGCGTCGATTTTTCCGCAGATTAAACCGTTCAGCGGTTCGCATACCGTCTGGGTAGGGGCGGTTCCGGATTTAACCATACCGCAGGCGCAGGCGATATACTGGCGGCAGTTCGACAACGATCATGTCGGTATTGGCGTCAGCGGGTATAAAATCGACGAGGTAGACGGCAACGATTCGTGGTTGTGGCCGGATGTTGCCACATTTCCGTCGGGAACGAGTGCCGAGCAGATGCGGCAGACGTACGGTTTGCTGGTGCAGAAGCAAAGCACGGACTTGTACCGTAAACGTAATACGCGGACCTACGGGTTGGTGAGGGCGTCGAACGCGGGCGGCTCGTCGTTTCCGTACGTGATTTACAACGACAATTACAGCCACCAGGACTTTATTACGGGGGTGATCAACAGTGGTTTTGCCGGGGTATTGTGGACGCCGGAAGTGCGGGCGTCCAAGACGGGCGAAGAATGGTTGCGCCGGTTTCAGTCGGTTTGTTTTTCACCGATGGCGATGATTAACGCCTGGGCCGATGGCACCAAACCATGGTCGTTCCCGGATGTGGCCGAGCAGGTCAAAGCCGTAGCGCAACTCCGGATGCAGATGATGCCGTACTGGTATACGGAATTTGCCAAATACCATTTTGAAGGGACGCCACCGTTCCGGGCGCTGAATCTGGAAGCCGGTTTTGTGGAGAAGGTCGAAAAGCAGACCACCGTGGCAGATCTGGGTGAAAACCCGTATCAGCAGGCCGTTACCAAAGAAATTAAGGATCAGTACATGGCGGGTGACTACCTGCTGGTCGCACCGATGTTTACGGGGCAAACGTCGCGGAAAGTGATTTTGCCGAAAGGGAAATGGTACGACTTTTACACGGGCCAGCTGGTGGGCGAGGGAGAGGTGATTACCGTTACGCCGGGATTGGACCAGATTCCGGTTTTTGTCAAAGACGGCGGAATTATCCCGATGATGCCGCCGAGGCTCCATGCGCCGATAGCCGGGGAGAAAGTGGACCTGGAAATCCGGCATTACGGCGAAAAACCGTCGGAATACCGCCTGTATGACGACGATGGCGAAACCTATAACTACGAAAAAGGTCAGTTTAGCTGGCGGCTGATTCAGGTCGAGCGGCAGAAGAATGGGACGTGGAAAGGCCGGATGTCGGCGGCCGAGAAGGGCAAACCCGATACCGTCGGGAAGGTGACGTGGCGGTTTATGACGAAGTAAACGCGCTCCCCCTACGGGTTGGCGGTAAATTGTCGCAATGGCCCCCGATGAACGGCGTAATAACCACCCATTCCTGAAAACCGTCACCTGTATCTTTGGGAAAACAACGAAACAATGAGAAAACTGAAACTTCAGGTCCAAATGACAGTCGATGGTTTATCGCGGGACCCAACGGCGAAATGGATTGGGTAATGTTCCAGTGGGACGATGCCTTGAAAAACTACGTGTCCGAATTGACTGAGCCGATTGATACCATCGTGCTGGGGCGGAAGCTGGCCGAAGGGTTTATTCCCTATTGGGCTTCGGTGGCGGTCAATCCGGAGGATCCACAGGTAGAAGCGGGTAAAAAATTTACGGAAACGCCTAAAGTGGTTTTTTCCAAAACGCTTCAGCAGTCGGAATGGGACAATACGGTGGTCGCTACCGGTGATCTGATGGACGAAATTACGGCGCTGAAAGCCCAGGAAGGTCGGGATATCATTGCGTACGGTGGGGCAACGTTTGTATCATCGCTTATCCGACAGAACCTGATCGACGATTTTCATTTGTTCATTAATCCGGTCTCCATTGGTAGCGGCATGCCGATTTTTAAGGACCGGGACTCGTATCAGAATCTGACGCTGGTGAAGGCAACTTCGTTTGACTGTGGAATCGTTGTCCTCCATTATCAACCGAAGCAATCCTGACGGTTTACAACACCATTCAAAAGCGGATGAGTATGAAAAAACCGTGACCTGTGCAGACAGGTCACGGTTTGACGGTATTGAATTCTAGACAGGATTAATATACCTCCATTTCGGGCTCCACATCGCGCGCCCAACTGTTAATCCCGCCCTGCAGGTTCATGATGTTGGTGAGACCAAATTCTTTCTGGAGGTAATCGACCACGTATTGGCTGCGGATTCCGTGGTGGCAGTAGACCACGACGGGCCGGTCGGTTGGGATGCGCTTGACATTGTTGGCGATAATGTTAACCGGAATCAAAACCGCATTGTCGAGGTGGCAGATGTTGTATTCGGGACGTTCGCGCACGTCGAGCAGGAAAATATCTTCGTCCTGCGCCAGCCGTTCGGCCAGTTCGATGGCCGTAATGCTCTGGCGAATTTCGGTTTTTTGGGGTATTCGCTGGCCTTCTTCCCAGCCATTCTGGGCGGCCGTTTCAGCATCGAGCCGCCGGCGCACCCGGATTTTCTGGAACGACATACTGAGCAAATCTACCATCAGGAGTTCTTCGTTCAGCAGGTGGCCGACGCCGGTAATGAGTTTGATGGCTTCGTTGGCCTGGTAGGTACCAATCACGCCCGGCAGTACGCCGAGAACGCCGGTTTCGGCGCAGTTCGGAATCTCCATCTGGTTCGGAAATTCGGGGAACAGACAGCGGTAAGTCGGGCCGCGCCGGATCTCTTCGGGTTGTAGCTCTGAAGCCGTCAGCCGGGCGTTCAAAACCGCCACTTGTCCTTCAAACCGGTGAATCGCCCCGTAAATGAACGGTTTTTCCTGCATCACGCAAACGTCGTTGACGAGGTACCGGACCGTGAAATTATCGGTACAATCGATCACCAGATCGTATTCGTCGATGAGGGTGCGGGCGTTCGAACGATCCAGGGCATACGCGTAGGCGTTGAAGCTGATTTCCGGATTAATTTTTTTGAGTGAATTTACCGCAATCGTTGCCTTAGGCTTACCCACCTGTTCGGTGGTGTAAAGAACCTGCCGTTGCAGGTTACTGACGGCCACGGTATCCGGGTCAATAATACCGATGGTGCCGACGCCGGCAGCGGTTAAATACAGTAAAACCGGACAGCCCAGTCCGCCAGCGCCCACAACCAGGACACGAGCCTGTTTCAGTTTTAGCTGGCCATCTACCCCAATTTCGGGGAGATTGAGGTGTTTTTCATAACGGGCGTATTCGGCTGGTCGGAGCATAGTCGATTTGTTGTTGGGATTACCACCCTACATTTTAAACGAAAAAGCAATTCAAATTACATCACGCCCCTGAATTTTATTTTACGTTCAGCTTTGAGTATAAATCTGATGGGAAGGTTTGCAAACCTGCTCACCCGTTCTAACTTTGGTACTCAAATCATTAGCCTTTCGCCATGAAAAAAAATCTTGGATTAACCGCCTTGACGTTGATACTCTGGATGACATTCAGCAGTTTCACCACCAGGCTAGCCACCGTTAGTCAACTGACGACGGAGTGGCAGCGCGCCAAAGAGTACACCAAGGAATACCTGGATGCCATGCCGGAAAACGGCGTAGGCTTCAAACCGACCCCCGATATCCGTAGTTTTGCTGAGCAAATGCTGCATCTGGCCAACGCCAACTACAATTTTGGCTCGGGAGCAACCGGCAAAGCGAACCCCATGCAAGGGAAAAAGATGGAAACGATGGAGGAGTTCAAGACCAAAGCCGGTCTGACGAAAGCGGTTATGGATAGCTACGACTTCGTTATCGAGGCTGTTAAAGGCCTGAGCGATGCGCAACTGGGTGAAATGGTGAAAATGGGGCCACGCGAATTATCCCGGGAAACGATTCTGGCTAAAGCATTCGAACACCAGACGCACCATCGCGGCCAAACCACGATCTACATCCGGATGAAAGGCATCAAACCCCCGAACGAGAAACTGTTTTAAGAGTTAGGAGTGATGCGTTAAGAGTGATGAGTTGGCTGACGCATTAACTTATCACTCTTAACGCATCATTCATCACTTTCTGGCGATGGCGATCTGCAACTCGTCCAGCTGGGCGGGGGCAATCGTGGACGGTGAGTCGATCATAACGTCGCGGCCCGAATTGTTTTTCGGGAACGCAATGAAGTCGCGGATCGAATCGGCTCCGCCGAAAATCGAACAAAGCCGGTCGAAACCAAACGCGATACCGCCGTGGGGCGGAGCGCCGAATTCGAAAGCATCCAGCAGAAAACCGAACTGCGCCTTGGCTTCTTCGGGCGTAAAGCCCAGAAAATCAAACATCTTCGCCTGTAATTCGCGCTGGAAAATCCGGATCGAACCACCGCCCACTTCCGTCCCGTTGATCACCATGTCGTAGGCATTGGCCCGCACGGTGCCGGGGTCGGTTTCGAGCAACGGAATATCTTCCGGTTTGGGCGACGTAAACGGATGGTGCATCGCAAACCAGCGGTTTTCTTCTTCGCCCCATTCGAGCAGCGGAAAGTCCAGCACCCACAGGGCACTGAACTGGTTCGGGTCGCGCAGACCCAGCCGGGTGCCCATTTCCAGCCGCAGCTCGTTGAGCTGCTTCCGGACCTTGCCGGTATCACCCGCCAGAATAAGCAGTAAATCACCGGGTTCGGCCTGGAATTGCACCACCCAGTGTTTCAGGTCTTCTTCGGAATAAAATTTATCGACCGACGATTTGATCGTGCCATCGGTATTGTACCGCACATAGATCAGCCCTTTGGCTCCAATCTGCGGGCGTTTGACGTAGTCGGTCAGTTCATCGATCTGCTTGCGGGTATAATCGGCGCAACCTTTGGCATTGATGCCAACCACCAGTTCCGCCGAATCGAAGACGACGAAGTTTTTACCCGATGTCAGGTCCACCGTATCGAATGCTCCTTTCAGTTCAACAAATGGCATTCCAAACCGGGTATCGGGCTTGTCGGAACCGTACAGCCGCATCGCGTCGGCGTAAGCCATGCGGGGCACTTCGGCCAGATCGATGCCTTTGACGGTTTTGAACAGGTGCCGAACCAGCCCTTCAAACATTTGCAGAATGTCTTCCTGCGTGATAAATGACATCTCACAGTCGATCTGCGTAAATTCCGGCTGGCGGTCGGCGCGCAGGTCTTCGTCCCGAAAACACTTGACAATCTGGTAGTAGCGGTCAAAACCCGACACCATCAGCAATTGCTTGAACGTCTGGGGCGACTGTGGCAGGGCGTAAAACTCGCCGGGATTCATGCGGCTCGGCACCACAAAATCCCTAGCTCCTTCCGGCGTCGATTTGATCAAAACCGGGGTTTCCACTTCGATAAAATCCTGGCCGTCCATGTAAATCCGCGTCTGCTGCGCCATTTTATGGCGCAGTTCGAGGTTTCTCCGAACCGGATTCCGGCGCAAATCGAGGTAGCGGTATTTCATCCGCAGGTCATCGCCCCCGTCGGTTTCGTCTTCGATCAGGAACGGCGGCAATTTGGCCGGATTCAGAATCTCCAATTCTGCCAGCCGTACTTCAATATCCCCCGTCGGCAAATTGGGGTTCTTGGATTTGCGCTCAATGACCTGGCCAACGGCTTTTACGACGAACTCGCGGCCCAGTGAACGGGCTGCGGCAATCACCGCCGGATCGGTTTGGCCTTCTTCGAGCAGTAATTGGGTCAGGCCGTACCGGTCGCGCAGGTCGATCCAGATCAGACCGCCCTTGTCGCGGATGCGTTGCACCCACCCGCAAAGAATGACTTTCGTATTAACGTGTTCGATGCGGATTTCTCCGCAAGTATGGGTTCGAAGCATGCGTTTATCGGTTCAATAAGCCGCAAAGGTAGCCAAAGTAAATCCGGCTTTCAAGCTGAATATAAAATCCCTCACGGCTGGATGTAATTTTTAGCGGGCATCCGCCGTTGCGCGTTTTTGCAGGTAGGCCTGCGCAAACTGTAGGGAATACAACGTGGCCGATTTCTGATTCAGGTGTTGCTGATCGTCCGAGCAATCATCCGGAAAAGGAGCGGTGTATTCCCGACGGTAGGGCACGGCGATTCGGTAACGGTCGGGGAGGGCAGCATACACATTCGGGAGAATCTGTTTTTCCTCAGCCATCGGTCGATTGGGCAAATACACGTACAGCGAAACCTTTCGGGCGTCGCATTGCCGGATTAATTGCATGAGTTGGTTCAGGTAAAACCGGTCCCGCTCCGTCAAACGAACCGGTAGTGCTGTCGTATCCGGCGGTGTTGCTGCCGTGAATCCTGCCGGTTTTCGGTCACCAAAGGCGTTCGGGCGGAAATACCGGTAGCCAGTCGAGTCCATGATGAAATTGTCCTGCTCGGTTCGAATGAGCGGTAGGACCGACATGAAAACCGAACTGCGCAATGTAAAAAACTGATTTAAAAAAGAGTCGTAGAGGTCGTTGCCCCGCCGTATCCGTTCCGCACTGTAGTCTTCTTCCCGCACAAAATGGCCAGTTTTAAACCCGATTTCGTGCAGCGGATTCGTGCGGCTAAAGGGATCTTCATGGGCTTTACCCGGCGGAAACGACAGTTCCAGAAAGATCGTCTTCAGCGTTAATCCATCCATTTTCAGGAGTTTTTCGCATTCCGCAAATGTATTGGGGGCAAACAGGGCGCTCAGGCCGTGGTTGAATGATCGGGTCTGGTACTGTGTAACGGAATCAAAAACGGCCGGATTGATACTGTGCATCGTCCGGCTGGAGCCGACAAAAACCGTATTGATGCGATGGCGCACCGGTTTCAGCATCGAATCGAGTTTATACCCGCTTTCGTCAAATCGTTTCGGATTCTGTCGCTGCAAACGGGCCCAAAGCGTGATTTTGAGGCCGAGCATCACCATTACCAGAACCAGGATCTTTAGGAAAAAACGCAGCATGGGGTCAAAACTGGTAGTAAAAAAAGGGAGACTCCCCAACGCGGGCAAAGGTCAGAATCAAAAGGCAAAGTACCAGGTAAACACTCCAGCGTCTAACTCCTCCCAATGACCCAAGCAGTTCGGGGAAATCCCGGTTTTTCAGCTGCCGGTTCACCAGATCCATCAAAAATAAACCGCCCAGAACGGGCATAAACGGTTTTATCAGTTCCCAGTTGGTGCCGTGCCAGCGATTTTCGGTGAACAAACCGCTTAGGAGCGACCCGGCGGCTTCAACCGAAGGCGCTCGTAAAAAAACGCCCATCACTGCTCCGGCATGAAAAACCAGGAGGGTCGATAAAAACCGGTGTGCCGGGGCGTTCAGATCGGGCCAGAACCTTCGAAAGAAGATTTGGCGTTGCGCTTTTGTCGCGTGTTCGGCCACCAGCCAGAGTCCATTGAGCAGTCCCCAGAGAATATAACCCCAGGTTGCACCGTGCCAGAGACCGGTTAGAAAATAGACCACCATCAGGTTGACATACAGGCCACTGCGCGAGCGGAGCGATTTGCTTAGCGGAAAATAGACATAATCCCGAAACCAGGACGTAAGGCTGATGTGCCAGCCTTTCCAGAACTCGATGCGGGAGGTCGAAGCGTAAACCCGGTCGTCAAAGTTTTTCATGAGCCGGATGCCCAGCATGCGGGCCGAACCCAGCGCAATATCGGAATAGCCCGAAAAATCGCAGAAAATCTGAAAGGGTGCCAGCACCAGCGCGAGGTAAAGCCGGGCACCGGTCTGGGTGTCGGCCTGCTGGAAAACCGGCTCGATGAGGAAGGCAATCTGGTTGGCCAGGACCACCTTTTTGAACAGTCCCCAGGCAATGAGCTGCAAACCGGCCACGGCATTCTTGTACCGGAACGGCTGGGGCATCTGGAGTTGGATCAGCACCCGTTTTGCCCGTTCAATGGGTCCCGCCGTCAGCGTCGGGAAGAAGGCCAGGTAAGTCGCAAAGTACCCAAAATGCTGCACCGGTTTGAGGTATCCCCGGCGAACATCGATCAGGTAGCTGATCGCTTCAAAGGTGTAAAAGGAAATTCCGATCGGCACCACCGGCGACCACGCCGGCAAGGGGCTCTGGACGGCCCACCAGCCCAGTAAAACCGCCAGGTTGTGATTCAGGAAGGCATAATATTTGAAAAACAGGAGCGGAAGCAGCAACAAGCCGATACCTAACCAGAGCGGAATCCGGGATGGGGTGCTTTTCACCAGCCGTCCAAACCCGTACGCTACCCCAGTCGATCCGGCCAGTAACAGGACGAAAAGAGGTTGCCAGGTGAAATAGAAAAAATACCCTGAAACCAGGAGCCAGCACCAGCGAAACCGGTGCGGCAGGGCGTAGTAGACCACAAAAACCAGGAGCAGAAAGAACAGGTATAGAGTTGAACTCAGCGACATGGCGTCGGGTTTTTTCGTCTTACGATTTCTCCAGGAACAGCATCTTATGCCAGAAATCGCCGTTGCATCAGGTGGAAGTTATACCTTGATTTGATAGGAAATCGATACGTCATCGCCGGTTTGACCGCGAAAGCCCCAGTTGTGGGCCGGGCTTTCCAGAATGCAGATTTCGATGTCGTTCAGCGACAGGCCGAGTTGCCGGTGGATGCGGTCGAAAAGCAGGGTGATCAGTTTTTTCTTCGTCTCCACGGTCCGGCCCTCGATCATCAGCAATTCGATAATAATATATTGCTCCGTCCGGCCTTCCGGCATGAAAAAATCGTCGGGCTCGAGGTACAAAAACCGGTGCGCGCGCTTGTTTTCCGGGAATTGCAGGGCCTCCACCACACACCCGTGGATGACGTCCGACAACCGGTTCCGGATCGCCCGCAGCGGTTCTTTTACCCCGTAAACTTTTACCTGACTCATTGGGTAGACAAGAGACAAATGAGTTAAGACAATGGAAAATACGGTTTTGTAAGTTAGTACACAAACGTTCCGGCTGCACTCTGGACCGTCACCCGTTTCCCTTCAAACGCTTCCACGTGGCCGATGATCCGGCCTTCGATCCCAAAGTGGGCGGCCAGGTCGATCACCCGCTGGGCGTGTTCTTCCGGCAGGTAGATTTCGAGTCGGTGTCCCATGTTAAACACCTTGTACATTTCCTGCCAGTCCGTGCCACTTTCCTGCTGAATCAGCCCGAACAGGGGCGGAATCGGGAAAAGATTATTTTTGACAACGTGCAGGTTATCAATGAAATGCAGGACTTTTGTCTGCGCTCCACCGCTGCAATGAACCATCCCGTGAATCTGTGTCCGCAGTTCATCCAGCAGCACTTTGGCAACGGGAGCGTAGGTCCGCGTGGGGGAAAGAATCAACTGGCCGACGTTCAGGCCGGTGTTTTCAACCGGATCGGTCAGCCGTTTGGAACCGCTGTACACCAGACTCCGGTCCACGGCCGGGTCGAAACTTTCGGCGTATTTATCGGCCAGGTAATGCGCCAGCACATCGTGCCGGGCCGAAGTCAGCCCATTGCTGCCCATGCCGCCGTTGTAGGTTTTTTCGTAGGTGGCCTGTCCGAACGACGCCAGCCCCACGATCACATCCCCGTCCTGAATCCGGTCGTTGCTGACGACATCGTCCCGGCGCATCCGGGCAATGACGGTGCTGTCGACAATGATTGTCCGCACGAGGTCGCCCACGTCGGCGGTTTCGCCCCCGGTGCTGGCAATGTCAATGCCGTGTTGCCGCAGCATCTCGAGCACTTCCTCGGTACCGTCGATGATTTCGGCAATCACCTCGCCCGGAATCAGGTTTTTGTTCCGGCCAATGGTCGACGACAACAGCATCGGGCCCGTCGAGCCGACGCAAATCAGATCGTCGGTATTCATCACTACGGCATCCTGCGCAATGCCCCGCCAGACCGACAGGTCGCCGGTTTCTTTCCAGTACAGATACGCCAGCGACGATTTGGTTCCGGCACCGTCGGCGTGCATGATGGTGCAATAGTCAGGATCGCCCGCCAGGGCGTCGGGTACAATTTTGCAGAAGGCCTTGGGAAACAATCCCTTGTCCAGTTTCGCAATGGCTTTGTGAACGTCTTCTTTCGAGGCCGAAACACCCCGTTGCGCGTATCGATCAGTTGGTTGACTCATTGGGTTGTAAGCGCAGCCAGCTTTCGCCGGCTGCGTAAATTTATTTCAGAACTTCAACGGTATTCAATTCCGGGCCACCGCCGTGGTTGGCCGATCCGGCCAGAATGTAAATGCTATTTTTATAGACGACGGCCTGCGTGCCGTGGCGACCTTCAAGCAGTTTCGGCCCCGACGTCCAGCGGTTGGTTTTCGGGTCCAGGATTTCGGCTTCGTTATGCGACTTGAGTTGTTCGCTTTCCCCGCCGATCACCCACACTTTGTTGTCTTTGGTCACCGCCGTGCTACCCGCCCGCAGGGTCGGGAAATTGCTTTCGGCGGGCAGGGTTTCCCATTTGCCGGTTTTGAAATCGTAGACATCCACTTCCGGTAGGGTCGTATCGATCACGTGGCCGGTTTTAGCCGACGACCGGCGGCCCCCCGCCAGGTACAGTTTGGTGCCGACCACGGCCGCGCTGATGTGGTCGCGGGAGCGGGGCGCGTCGGCCAGTTGTTTCCAGGTGTTGGTTTTGGGATCATATTCGTCGAGCCGCGACACATGACCGTCGAAATGACCATCGATGATCCCGCACACCATGTAAATTTTGTCGTTATAGACCACCACGCCCGCCGATCCGCGCTGGATCTCTTTCGGGATTTCCGGACCTTTCCGCCAGTTGCCGGTTTTGGGGCTATAGATATAAATGTTCGGAATGGGGGTTTCGTGCGGGTATTTTCCTTCGAAAGCGCCCATTACGTAGATTTCACCTTTGTAGGTAATGGCTTGAAAATGATTCATTTCCACCGGCGGTGTCGGCAGCCTTTTCCACATGAGGGTTTTCAGGTTCAGGGCTTCCAGCGGTTTCATACCCCGGCCCCCGATGGCGTAGAGGCTATCGCCCACCAAAGCGGCCGCGTTTTCGTGGCGTTTTTCGCAGTCATTCTTGTAGGGTACCGCTTCCCAGGTCTGGGCAAACACACCCGTCGATCCGAAAAGGGTCAAAGCGCAATAGGTAAGAAGTTTTTTGTTCATAACAACTGGCCGATTTTGAAACGCTTAGCTGATAACTGAATCATTTTTGGAAAAAATCCCAAGTCAAATGTACGGCATCGTACGTTATAGACAAGAAGCCATCCTATTTTTGCCGATGCTCCATCCCAAAATCTACCTGATTTTATGCCTTTTTTTGCCAGTGCGTGGTATGGCCCAGGTGGTAACTTCCGATACCCTGCAAGTTACCGCTCCGGTCGATTCGGTAGCCGCCGATTCCATCAACCGTCTTAAAAAAGAAGAAGCGGCCAAAGCCGCCCCCGTGGCCGCCAGTGATCCTACCGGTTTTCATTACAAACTCACCGCCGACGGCACCGTCACCGCCGGAAACGTCAACCGGGCGCTGATCCAGGTGGGTGGTTCATTCGACTGGGCGGTGAGCCAGTTGTTCCGGTTTGCCAGTAACCCCTCATTTGCCTACGGACGCCAGAATCAGCAGTTGAATGAACGGGAAATTCTGGCGGACTTCCGGACCAGTTTTCTGCACGAACGGCGGTTTTATTACCTGGGTTTCGGTGCCGTCGAAATCAGCAATCTCCGTAAAATCCGGCAACGCCTGACCGGCGGAGCGGGGGGCGGCTATAAGTTTCTCAGTCGTAAAAACGCGTATCTGTCCGTGACCAACGTCCTGCTGTACGAATACACGGATTTCATCACCAACAGTGCCGAAGTGAAGGATGTCAATGTGCTGCGAAATTCGACGCGGGTGTTTGGAGAATATCAGTGGGACGATGGGCGGTATTCGGTCACGCATACGGTTTTTCTGCAACCGGCGCTCAACCAGCCCAACCTGCGGTGGAACGGCAATGTTTCGTTCCAGTTGCGGCTGACTTCGCTCATCAGCGTGCGGACCTCCGTCCAGAATTCCTACGAAAGTTTGGTGGCCGTGGGCCGCAAAAACAACGATTTTCGCTGGACAACCGGCCTGGTGCTTGAGGTGAAATAAGTCGTGAAGGAGAGGGAGGGCGGTTTACGGTATTCGGTTTACGGTGGCTGACGTGTTCAGGGGTGGGCGTCAGCCACCGTATACTGAATACCGTAAACCGTACTCATATTTTTTCCAGCAAATTCAGAAATTCCTGTTTTTTGTTGCGGGAAACCGGGATGTTCTTGTTGTTTTCCATGATGACTTCGCCCCCGTCGCCCCGGATGTAGCGCTGCACATAGCGCAGGTTGATGAGGTAGCCGTGGTGAACGCGGCAGAACCCCTTGGCTTCCAGTACTTCTTCCACTTCTTTCAGCGTTTTGGAAATCAGAATGACTTTGCCGTTCGTCAGAAAAAACCGGGTATACCCCCCGTCGGATTCGCAGTAGTAAATCTCTTCGCTGTTGATGATCTGCAAGCCTTCCAGGGTGGGCAGCGCAATGCGGTCGCCGGTTTTCTGCCGGTGCAGGTATTCGACGAAGCTGTCGACCTTGGCCGACGTTCGGGTGAGCCGCTCCTGTTCAGCCTTCTGAACGGCCTGCACCAGTTCGTCCTTGTCGATCGGTTTCAGGATGTAGTCCAGGGCGTTATGCCGAATGGCTTTGATGGCGTATTCGTTGTAAGCCGTCGTGAAAATGACGTCGAATTTGGTAAACCGACAGGCTTCCAGCATATCGAACCCACTCATGCCGGGCATTTCAATATCCAGAAAAACCAGGTCCGGGTGGTGCATTTCAATCGCCTGATATCCTTCCGTACCATCGACGCACGACGCCAGCAACTGGATTTGGGGGCAAAACCGCTGGAGCAGCAGGGCGAGCACGTCGCGGCAGTGTTTTTCGTCGTCGACAATAATGGCAGTCATGGTTATTTAAGTTTCATGGTGAACGTAACGCAGGTGCCGGCCGGAGCGCCCACTGAATCGACCAGGTCGGCCACGTCGATCCGGGCATCGACGCCGTAAATCTTGTTGACAATCTGCAGGCGTTCTTCGGCAATCCGGCTGCCGTGCGATTTATGCGCCGTCAGGCTGTTGACCTGCATACGCCGGGACGCTTCGCGGCCAATGCCATTGTCGGCAATGCAGATCACCAGAAAACCGGCGGCCTGCTGGCAGTCGATCTGCAAAACCGGTTTTTCGATTTTCTGCGGCAACAGGCCGTGCCAGATTGCATTTTCGACGTACGGATGAATCAGCAAAGGCGGAACCTGCACCGTGTCCAGACTTAACGTTTTGCTGACCGTCAGCGAAACGTCAAACGCATGGTCACTCCGCATCTGCTCCAGTTCGACGTAATTTTCGATGGCCTGCAATTCGTGCCGCAGCGACACCCATTCGGTTTGGGTGTTGACCATAATCTGCCGCATCAACCGCGAAAACTTGGTCAAATACAGCGACGCTTCGTCCACGTTGTTCAGCAGCACGAATTTGTTGATGGCATTCAGGCTGTTGAACACAAAGTGCGGGTTCATCTGCATCCGCAGTGCCATCAGCTTGGTTTCAGCAATCCGCTTGTTGTTTTCCAGCAACTGCCGCTCGGTTTGCCGGTAGGCCTGTTCGATCTGCACCCGCCGGATTTTCTGCGCACACAGTCGGGCAATGCTCGTCAGAATGTGCAGGTGTCGCGGCTGGAAAAAGTGCTTTTCGGGGTGTTCGGCATCGATGATGCCAGCCACTTCGTCGTCCAGCATGATCGGTACCGTAATTTCCGAATACCGAATGTCGTCGTCCCGGATGTAGCGGGGGTCCTGCGAGGTATCCCCGATCATTTCGGCCCGACCCGTTTGCGCTACCGAGCCCACGATACCCTGCCCGATGGGAATTTCAATCGGTTGAAAAATTTCAAATGAGCGGGGGTTTTTCGGGCCGTGGGCGGCTTTCTGCACCAGCACATTCCGTTTTTCATCCCGCAAATAAACCACGCAATCGACGAAGTTGAGTCGGGCGATGCAGTTCTTGGCAACGTCCCACAGCACCTCCTCGACAGTTGTCTGATCAATGAGTGAAATCGCAAAAAAATTGATGGCCCGCTCGGTTTCGAGCTCTTCTTCTAACGCTTTTCGTTCCTGATCTGCCTGGTTATGTCGCCCATTTTTTACCACGTTTAGTCTGTTTGATGGAGCAATGTCCTTTCGGATTCGCGTATCGAAAGTAGAGGTAATTCCATTCTTTTGAAAGGTGGAATCAATAACCAGTCGTTTTCAACCCATAACTTGCGGAAAATGACAAGTAAGTTGTTGGGTCATTTATTCAACGGCATAAAAAACGCCCTGCAACTGCGGGGCGTTTTAACCATTACCAAATACACATTACTTATACCCAACTACATAAGCCTTTTTGAGCGTTTACCCGGCGGTCTCCCGTTTGGCGGGGAGCCTCTTGTTGGTTGATTTAGTTGTATAGTCTGCTGTCTTTCAGGTTATTGCTTGCGCGGAAGTCCTCTATTTTTAAACCCGGTGGTTGTTCGGTTCGCTGTCAAAGGGCAGCAACTGATCGACCTCCGTGGGCGCGATCAGAAGTGGTCCATCCGGCATCGGAAACGGGTCGGACGTCCGGCCGGTTTTACCTTCAAGGGGGGCATCCTGTCGAATCGGCTGACCTCCTTTTTCGCAGGGGACCAGGCTCATTCCGAGAATGAGAATAAACTTGACAAATGCACTTTTTGAGAGCAATCCCATTGTCCTTTTGTAGTACGGGTGTGGATCTTGAAAGAAACAGCACAAAAGTAAGGGAGCCAGTCATGGGCTTTTTGTCCCAATCAATACCTGGTGCTTTCGGGTTGACAATTGCCCGTCCTGCCCTGATAAGTAGCCGAAAAGAAGTGGGTTAGCCGGTTTACGGGGCAACCGCGTGATGAATTTGACAAGGCTTGGTGGCCTTCATGAAGCAACTAAAAACCTGAGTCATCCCGAAGTTTGACAACTCTGTTTTAAAAGCGAAAACCTTCCGAATTTAGTGGTGCGAACAACTAAGCGGAAGGTTTTCTTATGTCCAAAGACTTTATAAAAGTTGGTATCTGTACCGACGATGTCAAGCAAGAGGCCCGTTATTTCCAAAACCGGCTACAGACTTTTATCCAACCCCTGGCCGAGCGGCTGGATCGACTCGTTGATCGACAAGCACCTTTGAGGCTTTGGTAGGGGCCTTATTCGCTTCCGAGATAACAGTCTGGGGTTACTGTTGAGCGAGTTGGGCGGTAAACTCCTCGGTGAGCAACACGCTCCGGCCGCAACCAAACGCATCAGCAACCTGCTTCGCAGTAAAGCCTGGAGTCACACACTGATTGAAGCGTTTCTTCTGGAGAAAGCCCAGAACCGGTGGTGCTGGCTTATGCCCGTCGGTGGCCAATTGAAGCCTGCTGGCGCTTTTCCAAAAGTGCGTTGGCGATTCAGTGGCCCCGACTGTGGTTCTGGCTCAACCGACGCAAGTTGATGATGATGGTTGCCTTGGTGTATGCATTTCTGCTGGAGTTGCTGGCGGTAGACAAAAGCGATGAGCGGTTAGCCTTATTGCGAAGGTGGTGTCATCGAACCGGAAAGCGGTGCCAGTCTGCCCTGACACCGCTTTATCGACTTCGCGCTGCGTTAGCTGCGGTATTCAACTTCTATCAAGTCATCCTACAAACTGCGGGATGACTCATGTTTACCGGACAATGCCGGGTCAGGTTTCTTTTCTTTCGTTTCTACTGCTGGCTGATGGTTTCAAAATACTGCTTGACCTTCTGGGCCTTGTCGTTACCGACCACAACGGCGACATCTTCCAGCGGAGCTTCCCGGATTTTCTTAACGCCTTTGAAATATTTCAGCAGCTTGGCTGCGGTTTTTTTGCCAATTCCCTCGATGTTTTCCAACTCGCTGATGAGGCTGTTCCGGCTGCGTTTATCACGGTGGTACGTAATGGCAAACCGGTGGGCTTCGTCGCGGATGCGCTGAATCAACTTCAGGGATTCGGATTTTTTATCGATGTACAACGGCAGGCTGTCTTCCGGGAAATAGATTTCCTCCAGTCGTTTGGCAATCCCGATAATGGGCACCTGTCCGTATAAATTTAATTCCTTCAGGGCCTCACAGGCTGCGCTCAGTTGCCCTTTCCCGCCATCGATGACAATCAGATCGGGGAGTCCCGTCTGTTCATCCAGCACGCGGGTGTAGCGCCGGCTTACAACTTCGTACATGGATGCAAAGTCGTTGGGGCCGACGACGGATTTGATGGAAAAATGCCGGTAATTCTTGGGAGACGGTTTTCCGTCGATAAAACACACCATGGCCGATACCGGATTGGTGCCCTGAATGTTGGAGTTATCGAAACATTCGATCCGGTTGGGTAAGGTCTTTAACTGCAAATCCTGCTTAAGCCGGATGAGGACCCGGTCTTTGCGGCTGGCGTTTCCGGTGGCTTCGGCGGCTGCCCGCTCGGCCCGTTCGCGCCGGAAATACAGCACGTTTTTCAGCGACATGTCGAGCAGCTTCCGCTTATCGCCAATTTGAGGGACCGTGATTTCCGCTTTTAAATCGGCATCCAGCGGAATATTGGTAATGATCTCTTTGGACTCGCTGCCGTACTGCGTCCGAAACTCGACAATCAGCATGGTCAGCAGGTCGCTGTCGGATTCGTCCAGTTTCTTCTTCACTTCAACGGTATTGGTCTGCGTGATGGTCCCGTTGACCACTTTCATGAAATTGATGTACGCAGCCGATTCGTCCGAGGCAATGGTGAACACGTCGGCATCCGAAATTTTGGGGTTAACGACCGTCGACTTGCTCTGGAAGTTTTGCAGGACGTTCAGCTTTTCCTTGTATTGCTGGGCCTGTTCAAACGCCAGGTCATTGGCCGATTCCAGCATGCGCTCTTTAAAATAAAGCTGGGCGGGTGAGATATTGCCTTTCAGAATCGAATGAACCTGCTCGATATCTTTCAAATAGTCCGCTTCGCTAACCAGCCCTTCGCAGGGGCCTTTGCAGTTACCGATATGGTATTCCAGGCAAACCTTGAATTTTTTGGCTTCAATGTTTTCCGGCGAAAGATTGAGGTTGCACGTTCGGATGGTAAACAACTGGCTGAACATCTCCAGCAGCGCATACATGGGGCGCAGCTGGGCGTACGGGCCATAAAACGTCCCCATTTTTCGATCGATTCGCCGGGTTGTCAGGACGCGCGGAAAGCGTTCGTTGGTGACGCAGATGAAGGGATACGTTTTATCGTCCCGCAGCAGAATGTTGTAGCGGGGCTGAAACCGTTTGATCAACTGATTTTCGAGCAGGAGGGCATCGAATTCGGTATGGACAATCGTGAACTCGATCTTGCGAATCTGACTCACCAGCCGCTGGGTTTTGCGGTCGTGCTGGTTGGATTTGACAAAATAACTACTGACCCGGTTTTTTAAATCCTTGGCCTTCCCAACGTAAATTACTTCTCCCGATGCATCGAAATACCGGTAAACCCCCGGTTCGTGCGGGACTTTGGTTAATTCGGTTTTATAGTCAAACTCCGCCATTGTAAAACGGTTGGTCGGTTTACGGTTTATCGTGTTTACGGTAAGCTGGATGAAGAGGGAAATCAGCACGAATTACCGGCCGGAGCAGCGTCGTAAAACCGGGAGTTGGGCTGGCTAATCGTTCGTCCGCTCAGTGTTTTAGTAACAAACGGATCACATTAAAAGTTGTCAGACTGACGGTTTCGTAGGCTGTCGCCAGGGCTTCATCGAGCGATTGGGGACGATTGAGGACGGAAAAGGCGGCTTCCAGTCCCAACGCCATAAGGTCGGCAGGGGGTGCATCCAGTGTGCCGCAGATCGCCACCGTCGGAACGCCAAACGAACGGGCCTGTTGCGCAATGCCGTGGATGAGTTTGCCTTGCAGGGTCTGGTTGTCAATTTTCCCTTCCCCTGTTAGGACCAGATCGGTACCGGCCAGATGGTCCACAAACCGGGTTTGTTCCATGACCACTTTGGCGCCTTCTTTCAAGGTCGCCCGCAGGAAAAATAACGCACCGGCACCCAGTCCTCCGGCCGCACCGGCGCCCGGCACATCGGCTAAATCGATGCCAAACTGGTCGTAAATCAAACCGGCCAGGTGCTGCAAGCCCCGATCCAGGTGTTCAATATCGTCGGCCGAGGCTCCTTTTTGCGGACCGTAAATGGCAGCGGCTCCGTTCGGGCCAAACAAGGGGTTCGTAACATCGCAGGCCACATCCACCACCAGATTGAGCGGTAAAGCAGGTGGGATGATGCGACGGATCGCGGACAGATTCCCTCCGCAGGGGGCAAGAGAATCACCGTTGTGGTCCAGAAACTGCCAGCCCAGCGCAGCAGCCATACCGATTCCGGCATCATTGGTCGCGCTGCCACCGATCCCCAGCACCAGCTGCGAAACACCCCGGTTTATGGCGTCCAGAATGAGTTCGCCCGTGCCGAAGGTGCTAGCTTTCATCGGGTTGTATTCATGCCGTTGCAGCACCCGCAGTCCCGATGCCTGTGACATTTCAACGAAAGCCGTCTGTCCGTCGGCTGAAATTCCGTATGACGCTTCAATCAATCGTCCGAGCGGATCAAAAACCGGGACGGTCAGCCATTGCCCGCCGGTGGCCATCGTCAGCACTTCGGCGGTTCCTTCGCCACCGTCGGCCATAGGCAAGGGGATAATTTCGGCGGTTGGATGCGCCAGCCGTATGCCTTCCGTCATGGCCTCGCAAACCTGACGGGCCGTCAGCGAACCTTTGAATTTATCGGGAGCCAGCAGGATTTTCATTTCGGCGGACAAAAGAGGGAGAAAAGGAGACAAGAGACGAAAAGACCGTTCTGGGCGCAGTATTTTATCGTTCTGCGCCCATCTTGCGTCTTAATTCAGAATTTCTTCTTCTTCGGATTCAACCACTTTGGGCGGGATGTAACGCTGGCTGGAGTCGATGGCGTAGCCACCGCAATCCAGTGCCAGGTTGAACCCGTCCGGTTTTCGGAAAGGCACTTTGGGATACGAGCGTTTCAGCGTCGGATCGGCGTAGACCTTTTGCATATACATTCCCCAGGCAGGCATCGCCACCCGGGCCCCCTGACCGAGCGCCATATCCCGGAAGTGAATACTGCGGTCGTCACCGCCCACCCATAAACCCGATACCAGATTTTCCGTCATGCCCATGAACCAGCCATCCGAGTAGCTGGAGGTCGTACCGGTTTTGGCGGCAATCTCATTGCCGCCTTCCAGTAGCTTGTACTGCGTCCGCAGCCGTTGTGAAGTGCCGTCCGGGTCTTCGACGGCACCGCGCATGAGATACAGCATCTGGTACGCGACGTTGGCGTTGATAACCAGTTTGTTCTCCGGGAAGAAATTGACCAGCACGTTGCCTTTTTTATCCTCAATGCGCAGCACGGTGAGCGGTTTTACCCGGTAACCGGCATTGGCAAACGTACAATACGCAGCCACCATTTCGTAGACGGATACATCGCTGGTGCCAAGACACAAGGTCGGATTTTCGGCCAGCTTGCTTTCGATCCCCAGTTTATGGGCGTATTCGACCACCGAAGCGGATTTGGCCTGTTTAATCAACTGAGCGCTTACGGAGTTGATCGAACGGCCCAGCGCCTGACGGAGCGATAGTTGCTGATAACTCCACTTTCCATTTGAATTATTCGGAACCCAGGGGGTCGGGCCATTGTGATCTTCATACGGATCAAACCGGACGGGCTGGTCGGTAATCCGGTCGCAGGGTGTCAGGAAGTTCTTGTCGATGGCGGCCAGGTACACAAACGGTTTGAAGGTCGAGCCCGGCTGCCGTTTGCCCTGTTTGACGTGGTCGAACTTGAAGTATTTGAAATTAATACCGCCCACCCACGCCTTCACGTGGCCGTTGCGCGGGTCCATCGACATGAAACCGACATTCAGAAACCGCTTGTAATATTTGATCGAATCGAGCGGACTCATGACGGTATCCTTCTCATTCCGGCGACCACCGTACACGAACACTTTCATTTTTACCGGTTTTCGCATTTCCGCCCAGATCGCCTTTTCGTCGTCGCCGTATTCTTTTTTCAAGGCAATGTAGCGGGGAGTTCGTTTGGCTGCATTCTCGATATAACCGGGCAGTTCGCGCCATTTGCCGCCTTTGTCTTTATACGTCCAGGGATTCCGGCCCCGCCAGTGTTCGTAAAATTTACGCTGCTGTTCGCGCATGTGTTCGTAAACCGATTCTTCCGCTGCGCGTTGAAGCCGGGAATCGATGGTGGTCCGGATTTTTAACCCACTGGTATGCAGGTCCAGTTCATTGTCCGGATTGGCTTCATTGTATTCGTCGATCCATTTCTGAATATCGTCTTTGATCACCGACCGGAAATAAGCCGCCGGGCCGGTATTCTGGTTCTCGATGTTGAAGTCGAGCTTGATCGGTTTCTGCTTATAGACGGCGTACTGATCGTCGGTCAGAAAACCGTATTTCCGCATCTGCGACAGCACCACGTTCCGGCGAACCAGCGACCGGTCTTCGTACAGCCGGGGATTGAAGCGCGACGGGTTCTGGAGCATGCCGACCAGCAAAGCCGCTTCCTCGACGTTCACCTGCCAGGGTTCCTTGTTGAAATAGGTCTTGGCCGCGGTTTTAATTCCAAACGTGTTGTTCCCGAACGAAACCGTGTTCAGGTACATCATCATGATTTCCTGTTTGGTGTAATTCCGCTCCAGCCGGACGGACAAAATCCATTCTTTGGTTTTATCGATAATGACCCGCACGTACGGAATGCTCCCCAAAACGCCCCGGAATTTTTCGGTCCGGGTTTCGAACAGGTTTTTGGCGACCTGCTGCGTCAGCGTACTACCCCCGCCCGAACTGCTCCGGCCGGTCAGCACCCCGGTAATGGCCCGGAAAATACTGCGGGCATCGATGCCCGAATGTTTGACAAACCGGGCGTCTTCCGTCGCCAGCAAGGCCGAAATGACATTCGGCGAGACCTGCGAGATTTCAATCGGGGTCCGGTTTTCGAGGTAATATTTGCTCAGGAGGACGCCGTCTTCCGTATAAATTTCCGATGCTTCGTAGCTCTGCGGATTTTCGAGGGCCTTCAGGCTGGGCATTCCGCCAAACAACCAGAGGAAGTTGAAACTCACCGCAACGATGTACAAAACGAGCAGGAGGATGCCGGCCAGGGATATTTTCCAGAGTCTTGCAATCAGGCGTCGATACAAACCCGGTTGTAACTCGAACATAAAGGGATCGGGGATTAAACTTGCTACTAAGTTAACGCTTCCGCATTTGCCAAAAGTACACAATTTAACCCAAACCGCTATTTTCTTTTGGCGGTGGGTTGCTCGGCGGCTACCTGCATTTCGCGGACCCTCGGAAGCAGGGGGCTGGTGGGATAATCACGAATAAATTCAATTAAAGCCTGCCGGTAAGGATCAACGCCCCGAACTTTCCCGATCAGAATGACGCGGAGTAAAGCCATTTTATCCTCGATCAGGCTGCCCGTCAGCGAACTCATGGCGGCTTCGGCCCGGCTGAGGGCTTCGGTCAGGTTGTTGGCTTTGTACAAGTCGTAAATTTCGGTATACGTCCGATTCGCGGCCGACTCGCCCGTGGCCGTAGGGGTCGCATTGGTACCGGTTTTTCCAATCTGCCGGGCGTACGACGAGGTTGGGTATTCGGCCAGCAATTTATCCTTCCAGCCCGATGGCCGGTTCAGCTGATCGTTCGACACCATTAAAAGGTAATAGATTTCCGGCTTAACGGTGGTATTCGGATACCGGTTCAGCAGGGTTTCAAAGGTCGATATGGACTTTTCAGGTTGATTGAACTGGAATTTATACAGTTTTCCCAGGTGGTAATACGCATTTTCCAGGCGCTGGTTGGAGCGCTGTAAAGCCTCGGGACTGAACGGAATCGTGGCATACAGCGCATCTTTCTGGGCTTTGCGTTCAGCCTCTGACAAGGCCGCCGGCACACTCCCTTGCTGGACATTGGGGCTCAAACCCGGAGCGGTTTGGGGAGTGGCATCCGCCTGGGCGAGTTGCGCCGATGTTTCTTTCTGGCTCCGACGCCAGTTGTCTTCCAATGCCCGGTTTCCCCATTTCTGGGTAAATTCCGCCCGGCCCTGCGTAATCAGCAGCGGATTATACAAAACCCAGCGTTGGTCGGCCGGAATATCGGAGGTAGTAGCCGGACGGTTGGCTGCCTGAGCCGCAATGGCTTGCGCTTTGGCCAACAACTCCTGTTGCTGTTTCAGTTTGCGGTCAATGGCTTCGTTCAGATGGCGGTCGAGAGCGGCCGGATTCAACTGGGCCAGTTTCTGTAAACTGTCTTCCGTTTGAATCGTCGACTGGTGGTCAACAAACTCATCGAGATAGATTTTCCGGGCGGCCAGGGCTTTGTAATCCGCAGACTGTTGCGGCAACAGAGCCAGAGCGCTGTCGTAATAGGCCTTGGCGGTGGGGAAATCCTGTACTTTTTCAAAATACAGCTTTCCCATTTCCTGGTAGGTGTACGGGATCTGGGTCGTATTGGTCGTGGTTTCCCGGATCGATTTTTTCCAGTATTCGATGGCTTTGGGATAGCGACCAGCGCGGGCTTCCAGCAGGCCCATGGTGTAATAAATCTTGTCGCGCAGATCGTTGTTTTTCCGGTCGTTCAGCATGCGGCTAAACCGTTCGTTGCTGGTTCGTCCTCCCTGAATCGAGTAAATAGTGGCATAAAAGGACTGCTCGTAGTTCGGACGATTCCGCGCTACTTTCTGGTAGTGGGCGAGGGCCTGCTCCGGTTTTCCAATCAAATCATACATCTGACCGGCAATCAGGTGCAAACGGGCGGTGCTTTCGCCTTTTTTCAGAAACGGAAAGGTGGCATCCAGCAGAGCCGCCGAAACCGCATATTCCTGCCGTTTCTGATGCAGATAGGCTTTGGTTAGGTAATAATTCCGGGTATTGACGTTGTTAAGCGGCTGGGCGCGGAGGTATTCCGCGACGCTCAGACCATTAGTATAATCACCGGTTTCGATATACGTCCTCATGAGCAGAATCAGCGCTTCATGCTTTTCTTCGTCACTTTCGCCCTTCGTGTTGATGTATTTGAACACCTCAATCGCGTTGGCGTAGTCCTGTCGATACAACCGGGCCGTTCCTAACAGAATGTAGCTGTTGTCGAGCCACTTACTATTCTGGTGGCGTTCGGCTACCAGGGAGGCCTTTTTAATGGCGTCTTCCAGTTGCGCCCTGACCGGTTCCAGCTTGGTCGAATCGAGCGGCAACAAAATCGGTAAAGGCTGGTTGTAATTTTCCTGAAAGGTTTTTAGCCGGTAACGCTCCACTTCCCGGATGCGGTCGCGGGCAATGACATAGGCGTTATAGTGGGCGTTCAGATCGTGGTAGGCAACCGGTAATTTCTTGCTGCTGTATTGAGAACAGCCACTGAGCCAGGCGGTTATGATCACCCATAAAAAAACGGGCCGAAACCGGTTCGTGATCGAATCAGAATTGAAATATCGGTTGCAAAACCCGCCTTGCATGGAAAGTTGTCAGATTCTTGGTAACCGCCGGAAGGCTTTCTACCTTCGCGGACGGAACCCACACTAGTAACGTCGTCAGCGCAAAAACCGTATCGAAAGACGGGGCACTTAGACAAAAATACGAAATTCCTGGCACGAACCCAGAACGTACCGCTTATGAACACGGATAATTCACAACCTGAAGAACCGGAAAACCCGCTCCGGAAGGCCAGCCGCCGGACCAGTTCGTTCGTTCAGTATTCCGCCATCGGTTTTCAGATGCTGGGAACCATTGGGTTAGGGGTCTGGGGCGGTATCAAGCTGGACGAGTGGCAGGAAAACGAAAAACCGATCTGGACGCTGGTGCTGTCGTTGTTTTCCATCGGGGCTTCGCTCTACTTATTTATCCGCAGTTTACCCAAACAATCCTGATATGCTTCCCAGCCTTGGCCTGACCGTCGTCCTGGCAATTGTATTTTTTGTAGCCGAACAATACGGCGCCGGAGGATGGCTACATCCCTACTGGAAATACATGCTGATTTTTTTTCTGAGCCTCTCGTTTCTGATTCATCGCCTGATGGGGATTGGTTTTCAGAATAATCGCGAAAAATTTGTGCCGTTTTACATGACAACCATTGTAGCCCGCCTGATCCTGGCCCTGGTCTTTGTCGGGGTCTTTGTCGGGCGTGGCGTAACCGGGGTCAAGCTGTTTGTGCTGGACTTTCTTGCACTATATATATTTTATACTGCCTTTGAAATCTACATTTTGAGTCGTAACTTGCGACGCGGTTTGTGATACATACCATTTACTTCATATGTTTCGTCTCCTGATTCGTAAGACTTTTTTTAGTATTGTATTGTTTCTGAGTACGTTGGTCGCGGTTCAAGCCCAGCACGACGATCACCACGAGCACGGCGCTACGCAGGAAAAAGAAAAATTCAATGTGGGCGACATGATCATGCACCACATTAAAGATGATCATGGTTGGGAATTTGCCCACGGGCTGACGCTCCCGTTGCCGGTCATTCTGTATACGGCTGATCGGGGCATTGAGGTGTTTTCATCCTCGCATTTTGCCCACGAAACCCACTACAACGGGTACGTCAAAGAACACAACAAGATCTACCGCGCCGGGGCCAGTGGCGAGCCTGACAAATCCATTAAAGTATACGATTTCTCGATTACGAAAAACGTGGCTTCCCTGTTGTTGAGCGCCGTTTTACTGATCGTTGTATTTTTCTCCGTTCGGAACGGGTACGAAAAGAACAAAGGCAAGGCTCCGAAAGGCTTGCAGTCGTTTCTGGAACCGATCATTCTTTTCGTACGCGACGAGATTGCCAAACCCAACATCGGGCCGAAATACGGACGGTATCTGCCTTTCCTGCTGACGCTGTTTTTCTTTATTCTGTTCAATAACCTGCTGGGCCTGCTGCCGGGTGGGGCCAACCTGACGGGGAACATCGCCATTACGATGACGCTGGCGGTGATTACCTTCCTGATTGTGAACCTGAGCGGAAACAAGCATTACTGGGCGCACCTTTTCAAACCGACGGGCGTGCCCGTGGCGCTGCTGCCGATCATGATTCCGGTCGAGATCGTAGGCGTGTTCATGAAACCCTTCTCGCTGATGGTGCGGTTGTTTGCCAACATTACGGCGGGACACATCATCATCCTGAGTTTGCTGGGTCTGATTTTTATTGCCAAGGATCTGGGCGGTTCGGGCATGGGCTGGGGTGTTAGCCCGCTGATCGTCGTGTTTACCCTCTTCATGAACCTGATCGAGTTACTGGTGGCGTTCCTGCAAGCTTTCATCTTTACGCTGCTGTCGTCGATGTACATCGGTAGCGCGATCGAAGAGCACCATGAAGCCGACCACGGCCATTGAGTTAAAGTTTACGGTTTCCAGTGAATGGGTACGTATCAGAACAACCTGAAAACTAAGGACTGAAAACCGTAAACTGAGTACCGAATACCGTCTTTTAGTTTGTATTTTTTTGTTTAACCATAAATCTGTTTATCGAGCATGTTAGCAATGTTGCTCTCAATTCTTTTGGAAGCTACGGGTAGCTTCGCAGTAATGGGTGCCGCTATCGGCGCTGGTCTGGCGGCTATCGGTGCGGGTCTGGGTATCGGCCGTATCGGTGGTTCTGCGATGGAAGGTATCGCTCGTCAGCCGGAAGCTGCTGCACGGATCCAAACTGCGATGTTGATTATCGCAGCCTTGATCGAGGCCGTGGCCCTGTTTGCCGCCGTTATCTGTCTGCTGATCTCGCTGGGTTAATCCGCGACATCCGCATGCGAGTCGCTGACTGCATTAGGCGTCGGCATCCGACTCAAAAAACCAGGATACAGCCCGTTGGTTTGAGCTAGTCAGCCGACGGGCTGTATCCAAATTAAACAGAAATACTACGAATTCATATATCCTAATTCCATACTACAATGGATCTGCTGATTCCTGATATTGGATTATTATTCTGGATGGTGCTCGTTTTCGGGCTGCTGTTCTTCATCCTGTCAAAATTTGCCTGGAAGCCGATTACGGAAAGCCTGAAAGAGCGCGAAGACGATATCCAGAAAGCCCTGGATATGGCCGAAAAAACGCGGATCGAGATGGCCAAGCTGCAGGCCGACAACCAGAAGCTGCTGGCGGAAGCCCGGGCTGAACGGGATGCCATTCTACGGGGTGCCAAAGAAACCGCCGACCGCGTTGTGGCCGAAGCCCGCGATAAAGCGACGGAAGAAGGTACGCGCATCATCGAGAAAACCCGCGAAGAAATGCAGACGGAGCGCCTGGCAATGGTGGCTCAGGTCAAGCGCGAAGTCATTGACCTGTCGCTGGAAATTGCTGAAAAAGTGCTGCGGAAAGAACTGAGCGATAAAAAATCGCAGGAAGAACTGGTGAAAAGTCTGGTTGCAGACGCGCGATTGAATTAAGAATGAAGCGTTAAACGTTACGAGTTTGGTACGTCCGTAAACTCTTAATTCTTAACGCTTAACTCATTACTCTCAAAGATGGCAGAGTCTACCGTTGCGTTCCGATACGCGAAATCCCTCATTGACCTGGCTCAGGAAAAGCAAAAGGTCGAGGAAGTATATAAAGATATGTCGTTTTTTCGGCAAGTAGTCGGTCAGAACCGCGACCTGATGCTGGCGCTGAAAAGCCCGATTTTACGGCACGAGAAAAAGCTGGCCGTGTTGCGGGCGGTTTTTGAAAAACGGGTCGATCCGTTATCTTTTTCGATCTTCAATATCATTTCGAAGAAGAACCGGGAGGGCATCATGGACATCATTGCGGACGAGTTTGTCCGGCAATACAATGACCTGAAAGGCATTCAGAAAGTACAGGTCATCACGACGGTACCCCTGACTGACGAACTCCGGAAACAATTCATCGACATCGTTGCCAAAGCGACCGGCAAACAAATCGAACTGGAAGAAAAAACGGATCCGAACCTGATCGGCGGTTATATTCTCCGCGTTGGTGATCGCCAGATCGATGCCTCGATCCGGAGCCAGTTGGCTGAACTCCGGTTGGGCTTTCTGAATTAATCGAATCGATTTGCAGAGAGAGACCAGCGAGGAAAGGGACAACCGTTTTCTCCGCTGGTCTCTCTTCTTTTTAAACGAAACCTGTAAGGTCTTTGAGGCTTACAGGTTTTTTTGTTATCATGCCTGGCAAAAGCCCGTTGAATGGATTTATTGGCGCAAACCCGAGCAATCGACATTATCCGCCTGGTGGCGGACTTGGGCTATGTTTTGCAGGAAAACCGCAAGATTATCTGCCCATTTCATGCCGAAAAAACACCTTCGCTGGTGGTCTATCCCCAGACCAATTCGTACCACTGTTTTGGCTGTGGCCGCCACGGTGATGTGATTCATTTCTATGCCGGTGTGGCCAATCTGGAGTATACGGGGGCTATGCACGAACTGGCCTTCAATTATTTGCCGGATTACAAACCGGAACTCTACAAGCGCGGCCATCTGAAAAAAATCCAGGCCGCTGGCCCGGTAAAACCGGAGAAGATGGCATTGCCGTCGGATACAAATGCCTATGTCTACAAACCCCTGCACAGTGCTATTTACGAAGATTTCCAGCGCGTTTGTGAGACGCAACCCGCCGGTCCGGTCCATGAAGACGCCCGGAAGTACCTGACGGAACGCGGTTTTTCGGAGTCGACCTTACGCCGGTTTCGCATCCTTACGGTCAACGATTACCAGACGGCCCAGGCTCACCTGCGGAGAACCTATAATCTGCTGGATTTGCAGGAATGCGGCCTGTTCAACGAAAAAGGGAACCTGATTTTTTACCGCCATCCCATCGTGATTCCCTATTTCCGGAAGGGGCGCATCGTCTTTTTGCAGGGCCGGGTCATCGGCCAGCCGACCGAAACGGTTTCGCGCTACCAGTTTCTGAGCGGGGTGCCGGTCGAGTTGTTCAATGCGGATGTGATGGATGTCCTCAAAACCGGCCGGACGTTGTATGTTACCGAAGGAGCTTTTGATTGCATGACGCTCATGCAGGAAGGGATGCCCGCCGTCAGTCTGGGTAGCGCGACGATGTTCAAACGGGAGTGGATGAAATTATTTCGCCGGTTCGAAATCTGCTTTTACTTCGACAATGACGCGGCCGGTCAGAAAGCCGCCCGCGACTACAGTGAACTGTTCAGCCACTACCGGATCTCAACCCACGTCAAAATGGTGAAAGCAGGCTACAAAGACGTAAATGACTATTTTTCGAAGCGGGAATGAAGGTTATTGAAATTCCTTCACAAACTTGAAATGCGACGGCCGGAAGGTCAGTTGCTGGTAAAACCGGTGGGTGTTTGTTCGTTTTTGATTGGCTGTTACTTCCAGGTTGACAAAACCGTGCGCTTCCGCGAGTTCTTCCAGCGCGGCCACCAACTGCCGGCCAATTTGCTGGTTCCGGTATTCAGGCATGACGTATAACTCCTGAATTTCACCGACTTTACCCGTGTGGTGCAGCAGGTACTGAACGTGGCAGCTGATGAACCCAACCACGTCACCGTCCACTTCGGCAACCAGGTAATGGACGCGCCGGTCAGTGAGGTTTTTCTGGAAAACCGCCCGGAAAGCAACGGCATTCAGTTGACATTCTTCCAATTCACAAATAAACCGGTAAAGTGTCGCAACATCCTGATGATCAGCCGGACGGATGTGGGCAGTAATGTTCATGTCGGATAAAGATTCGTAGGGTTTTCGGGAAGTGGCTAAGATGTGGTTAAATTTCGGGAAATTCTGATGAATCCTAAACCAAGATGAAGAAAAAATTAAACCAATGGGCAATTTTACTCATTCTGGCGGGTGTCATGGCCTGCCAGTCCAACTCCTCAAAAAACACCGACAAAACCACTTCTACTGAATCAACCCCAACCAACATGTTTGCTTCTGACGCAGCTTTTCTCCAGAAATACCACCCCGATTTAGTTACCCTGAAAGACGGCTCGGCCGAAGTACTGATCTGTCCGGCTTATCAGGGGCGCATCATGACCAGTACCGCCGACGGCCAAACGAGCTACGGCTGGATCAACCGGGAATTGATCGAATCGGGCAAACGGGTGCCGCATATGAATGCTTTCGGGGGTGAAGACCGGTTCTGGCTTGGGCCGGAAGGCGGGCAATTTGCCATTTATTTTAAACCGGGGGCAGAATTCAACGGCGACAACTGGCAGACGCCCGCGCCCATCGACTCCGAACCGTTTACGCTGGTTTCGAAGGACGATCGGTCGGCCCGGTTTTCGAAAGAGTTTGAGTTAACCAATTACTCCGGAGCAAAATTCAGCGTGGGCGTTGAACGGGACGTTCACCTCCTGGGGGGTGAGCAGATTCGGCAGACGCTGGGCGAAATTGACCTGCCGTCGAACGATTCGCTGAAAATGGTCGGGGTCGAATCCGTCAATACGCTGATCAACAAAGGCCAAAACCCGTGGACGAAAGAGAAAGGCTTGCTGTCGATCTGGATTTTGGGTATGTACAACGCTTCGCCGGAAGCTACCATCGTGGTTCCGTTTCAACCCGGCCAGGGACCGGCCATTAACGACAGCTATTTTGGGAAAGTACCCGCTTCGCGGCTGATCCAGAAAGACAGCGTGGCTTTTTTCCGGGCCGATGCCAACGAACGGGGTAAAATCGGCGTGCCGCCCGCCCGCGCCAAAAACCGCCTGGGTAGCTACGATCCCGGTTCGCAGACGCTAACGCTGGTGCTGTTTACGTTCAATCCCGCCAATCGGGACTACGTGAATTCGGCCTGGGAAATTCAGAAAGAGCCGTACGCGGGCGATGTGGCCAACTCCTACAACGATGGCCCGATGAAACCGGGTCAGCCGCAGATGGGTAAATTTTACGAACTGGAAAGCTCGTCGCCCGCAGCCGCCTTGCAACCCGGCGGTCGGCTGACACATACGCACACGACCTTACACATTCAGGGCGACGACGCGCAGTTGGATAAAATAGCCCGGCAGTGGCTGGGGGTTTCGCTGGAAGAAATCGTGAACGCGTTCTAAAACCGGATTCCGGTTGTTTCCCGAAAGAATATTTTTGATCCTTCGGAGTAACCAATCGCCGGAGAAGCGTTCTGGCTACGTGGCAGGGCGTTCTTCCGGAGATTGGGTCACCATTCCAGAAAAACCGTAGCGTAGGGTTTTAGCGAAAACCGCAGGTTCTCATCCCCGTTCGCGGGTATAGGCTGGCCGGTTTCTTCCCAAAACGTAGCGGGGGAAAAACAGGCCCGGGCAAACGTGGTTTCATCGATTGTCCGCTGAAAAACCGCCTGCCTGACCGGTACCGAAACCGGCTGAACCTCATCCGTCAGGTTGGCGAGGATCAGGGCGGTTTTTCCGTCGTTTTCCAGACACATCGCTTCAACCTGGAGCGGTCGCTGGCTGACGGTTGGAATCACTCGTCCGGCCCGGAAACGATTGACGGTTCTGAAAACCCAATACATCGGGAACACCATGCCGGCTTCGGCCAAAAACTCGTTGGGGTAGGCCGAGGGCGAATCGCCCTGCAAAATGCCCTGTTCGCCGATGGTTTCGTAATAGGTAAGCGACCGGGCTCCGGCCTGCATCAGATTTTTCAGACTGGCTACCGTCCAGGCGGCTCCGAACAGTGCCATTTGCCGGGGATCGGTCGAGAAAGGCATTTGAACGGAATCCGAAACCGGTTCGTCACCGGTGGCATCGGGATTGAAACGCGGGCGGAGCGTGACGGGCGAAACATGCACGTCCGGAATCCAGCGACGAGCATCCCGAACGGTGTCGGACTGGGCCGCCGTATTTTCCATTACGGTCAGACAATCAACGGCATGGGCCTGCGGACTCACCGAATAACCGATGAAATCGACGGCATCGAGCGCGGGGGTTTCCCGGTTAACGGCCACAAAAAAAACATTGGTTCCGGCACCGATTGGGACCTTGGGAAAAGCCTGCCGCAGGGGCGAAACCACCTGGTCGATCAGCGAAGTTGGCGTTGTTTTGGTGTAATTGCTGAGAATCAAAACCGATGCAACCAGATCCGGATCAATGGGTTGTTTCAGAAAGGTATACAGTTCGAAGTTAGCCAACTGATTAAAAAGCAGCACAAGCTCCAGATTGATACCCAGTCGGGTAGCGTCTTCAATTCCTTTTTGCAGTTCATCGATCCAGTCCGGTTGCTGAAAATTGACCTCCACCCGCAGGTGCTGAAAACCGCCTTCCCGGAGAAGATCCACGGCCGATGTCGTTAGCGGTTTGGCATTGCTTCCGAGGCCAATGGCGGGCAAAACCAGGGTTGAGGATTCGACCGAAACAACGGTTTCGGAAGCAGTGGATTGAGCCGTCAGGGGCAGGGCATCCGGCCCAACCAGCCGCAGTTCGACCGATTGCTGCACGGTATCGCCCGGCCGGAGCGTTACCGGAAACGGTTTGGCCAGCGGAGTACAGTAGGTTTTGTAGGAAGCATCCGTCCAGTTCCGCTGGTCCTCGGTTTCGAACACATCGCCCACAAACCACAGGACCGCCGAACCGCCGTTGACCGTCGGCCACTGCATTTCGCGAATGTTGAAAAACGGCTGGTGCGGGCTGATGGCTTCCGGAAAGGTCGCCACCGACTGGCTGCCGTCGGGATGCGTCAGTGTACAGGCTTGCCCGTTGCACTCCGGAATCGGGTGCAGAATGCAGAAACCGGCACGGTTCCGGCGAAATTCCGTGAGCGCTTCCCCGTCGATATTGAACTGGATCGTGCCATCGGGTTCGCCGACAAGTTCGCACTGCCAGCGAAACTGAATGGTTTCGTTGCGGCATTCGCAGGTATAGCGAATGTGAAACGAATCGTCCTGTTGCTCAATGAATTCGTCGGTAATGGTATGGGTTGCCGTTGCCCAGTTGTGGTCACGAATGGCATGGTACATCATCCGCAGCACTTCGTGGTCGCCCAGGCGGATGTACCGCAGAAACCCCCGGTCGTACAGCATTGTAAGCGGGCCGGCGCGGAGAATACGGGGTTCCGGTAACGGCTCGTTCAGGCCGTACCGGATCAGGGAGGTTGAATTCATAATGGGTTTAGAATGACTGCAACTGATCCGATTCAAAGATATGCTTTCCGACCAGTTCCTGTTGCGCTTTCTGACACATCACCGTAGCGACGCGTTCGGCGCGGATGCCTTTGTAACGGGCGGGAATCAGCGGATTCAATAACCGCATCAGCCCGGCGCCGATGCGTTCGCCCAGCCGGAATTCTTTCCGGTCGCCGAGCAGGAGCGAGGGGCGGAAAATCAGTAGGGTCGGGTAGTCCAGCGCACTGAGGTCGCGCTCGAGTTCGCCTTTGACCCGGTTGTAGAAAAATGAGGAATTAGGATTGGCCCCCAGGGAGGAAACCAGTAAAAATTGCCGGGCCTGGTTGACCAAAGCCTGCCTGGCAACGTCTAAGGGATATTGGTAATCAACTTTTCGAAACGCTTCGCGCGAACCCGCCTGTTTCAGGGTGGTGCCGAGGCAGCAGAAAATGTCGTCAGCCTGGACCAAAAGGCCGTTCGGGTGATCAAAGTCGTACTGAATTTCCTGTAAACGAGGATGTTGCCAACCCAGCGAATGCCGCACTAATACTTTTACTTTTTCGTACGCGGCCGTATCGACCAGGCGGTGCGTCAATGCGGTGCCGATCAGTCCGGTCGCTCCGATAACAAGGGCGGTTTTTGAAGGTGGTTGGGTCATTCGTGGGGAAATTTCTGTTAAAGAATACTAATTTATAGGCGAGTATTTGTTTTTTAACCATCTTTTCTCAAAAAACTACTCAATGAGTCGACTAGAGCCTTCGTTCCGTCGCTTTTACTGGCTGATCGCCCTTCCGGTCCTGCTGGCGTTTGGCGGGGCCGATCCCGATTTTCCGACCCGTCTGGTCGAGCGCTTACAGGCTTTCAACTCGGCGTTTCCGAAAGAGAAAGTCTACGTTCAGACCGACCGACCGTATTACACGGTTGGCGAAACGATCTGGATAAAGGCGTATTTATTCGACGGCCCGTTGCACCAGGCCGATTCTGTCAGTAAAGTGGTCTACGTCGATCTGGTGCAGATTGACAGCCGGAAAGTGATGGTTCACCGGGTGCTGCCGGTGGAGCATGGCTACGCGACCGGTGACATCGCACTGGGTGATTCGCTGGCGTCGGGCGGCTATCTGCTGCGGGCCTACACGGGCTGGATGCGGAATTTTTCTGAAGATTATTTTTTCACTAAACCGCTTACCCTGCTGCGAACCGACGCGGACAATGGCCCACCGGTGACGGGGCAACCCACGATGCCCCGGCCCGATGTGCAGTTTTTCCCGGAAGGCGGGCAGTTGATCAACGGCATTGAAGGGCGGGTGGCGTTTAAAGTGACCAGTCCGGCGGGCAAAGGTCTGGATGCTTCCGGTTTTGTACTCAATTCGGCAAAGGATACCGTGAGCGGTTTTTCGTCGAAACACCTGGGGATGGGGCACTTCCCCCTAAAACCGGAAACCGGGCAGCTCTATACGGCTTTCGTTAAACTCGCCGATGGCAGTATGCACACGTTTCCGCTGCCCGAAGCCCGTCCGGAAGGGTACGTTATGGTCGTCGACAATGTAACAAACCGGGATAATGTTCGGGTATACATCAAAAATAACAAACCGGCCAGCGTGCAGGGCAAGTTTACACTCATTGCCCAATCGCGCGGAAAACCGATCCAGGTAGCGCTGGGCGACGTCGGCAAGAAGGCGGTGGTGATGCAGATCGCGCGGCAATTATTCCCGGACGGGATTTCGCAGATTACCCTGTTCGACGAAACCAATCAGCCGGTTTGCGAACGGCTGGTGTTTGTGGATAAGAATAACCGGCTGACCATCCACCTGAAACCGTCGAAACCGGTGTTCAGCCCGCGCGAAAAAGTGCAGGTTGATGTGGCCGTAACGGACGCCAGTGGCGCGCCGGTTCGGGCCAATCTGTCGCTGGCGGCCACCGATGCGGCCCAGGTGCTGGAGAAGGAACCCTATGCCACCGACCTGGTTTCGTACCTGCTGCTGAGTTCCGACCTGAAAGGCACCATCGAGCAACCCGGTTATTACTTTAATCCGGCGAACAAAGAACGCGTGCCCGATCTGGATGTGCTAATGATGACGCAAGGCTGGCGCCGGTTTGTCTGGAAAGAGGTTCTGCAGGAGTCGTATGTTCCGGCTAAATACCCCATCGAAGAAGGCCTGACGTTCTCGGGGCAGGTGGTCCGGGCCAATCAGAAAGCGTCCGGCGTGGCTAACCTGACTTTTATGGTGATGCAGCCCGACAGCTCGCGGGATGTGCTGGCGGGTGAATCCGACGAGAACGGGCGGTTTATTGTGCAGGGGCTGAATATCCTCGATTCAACCAAGGTACTGATTCAGGCGACCATTGGCAAAAATAACCGGAATGTGGACGTGAAACTGAATGAATTTTACAGCCCGACGCTCACCGTAACCCAGGTTCCGTATAACCCGCTGGTTTTCCAGCGCGACGAGCTGGCGGATTATCTGAAACGGGCCAAAGAATACCTGGATATTGAACGGCAAATCCGGCAAAACCGCGAGATTTTACTGAAGGAAGTCACCGTCCGGAAAAAGAAGGAAGCGCCGGCGGATTCGCGGAAGATTTACGGTCAGGCCAGCAATACGCTGAAAGTCGATCAAACGATGATGGGGGGCGCCATGAACGTGCTGGATTTGCTACGGGGCCGGATTGCGGGGGTGAGCGTGTCGGGCAGCGCCATGAATCCGACGGTTCAGATTCGCGGGTCGGTCAATTTTCAGGGCGTGGTTGAGCCACTGTTTACGCTGGACGGCGTACCGGTCGATAAATCGAGCATCGTGTCGATTCCGGTTTTTGACGTTGATTACATCGATGTCCTGAAAGGGGCCAATGCGGCCATTTTCGGCAGTCGGGCGAGTGGGGGCGTGATTGCGGTATACACCAAACGGGGGTCGCCCAATTACGACTATACCCAGGAGAAAGTGCCTGGCACGCTGGTGGCAATCTTACCCGGTTTTCGGCTGGCCCGCGAATTTTATGCGCCCAAATACGACCAGCCGAAGCCCGAACACGTTCGCCCGGACTACCGTCCGACGCTGCACTGGGCTCCGATGATCCAGACCGGAGAGGACGGCAAAGCGCAGGTGACTTTTTTTGCTTCCGATGCCCGCAGCCCGATTCGCCTGCTGGTTGAAGGGGCTTCTGTCGACGGCCGACCGGGCGTGGGAAAAGCGGTTTTTGAAGTAAAATGACGGTTTACTGGTTACGGTACTCGCTGGTTGGGTGCGTTAGTCAACCGGAAGCCAACTACGGTAAACCGGTTTTAATTTGTAATTTACCACCCTGAACCCTTATCGAAATGCTATGAAAAAAAGTATGCTGTCGGTGCTGTTGGCGGCAAGCAGTTGCCTGACCTTGGCCCAAACGCCCTATCCCTCCCTCGGTTCGATCGAGCGTCTGGATCCGAAACTGGATGCCCTGCTGGCGAAAGACGCCAGGCTGGAGGTGCTGGCCAGTGGGTTTGACTGGTCCGAAGGGCCGGTTTGGGTGAAAGGAGCCGGGAATGCGGACGGCTATCTGCTGTTTTCGGATGTGCCCCAGAACACCATTTTTAAATGGTCGGAAAAAGAAGGATGCAAGCCGTTCATGAAACCGTCGGGCTACACCGGCGTGGCGGCTTACGGGGGCGAACCGGGCAGCAACGGGCTGGCACTGGATGGCAAAGGCCGACTGATTTCGGCGGAACATGGCGACCGGCGGATTTCGGCGCTGGGGCTGGATGGCGTGTCGGGCGGGAAGAAAACGCTGGCCGATACGTACGGCGGAAAACGCTTCAACAGCCCCAACGACGTGGCCCCGCACTCCAATGGCAGTGTCTATTTTACGGACCCGCCGTATGGCTTGCCGGGCCGCGAGAACGATACCAAAACCCGGGAGCTGAGCATTCACGGCGTTTACCGGGTGGCTCCCGACGGCAAAGTGACCCTGCTCATCGACGACCTGACCCGGCCGAACGGCATTGCCTTTTCGCCCGACGAAAAAACGTTATACATCGCGCAGTCTGATCCCGAAAAACCGTATATTATGGCCTATCCCGTGCAGACCGACGGAACCGTGGGCAAAGGCCGGATTTTTTACGACGCCACCGAAGGGGTGAAGCAGAAGCTGCCCGGTTTACCCGATGGCCTGAAAGTCGATAAAAGTGGGGTTGTCTGGTCAAGCGGTCCGGGGGGCATTCTGATTATTGCACCCGACCGGCCCGATGGACCGGGTAAACTGCTGGGGCGTATCCGAACCGGCGTTGCGACGGCCAACTGTGCATTTGGCAACGAGGGTTCTACGCTCTATATCACGGCGGATATGTACCTGATCCGGATCAAAACGCTGGCCAAAGGATTCTGACAACCGAAAAACCGGTTCGGTATCCGTAAAATAACTCTTAATTCTTACCGTTTGATTCATCAGTCCTACGCCTTCTCTCGTTATATTTGTAACTAAGTTGGCACGAATCGTGAGGAAAGGATTTACGGGATAAAGAGTTATGCTTGAGAACAGAAAATACATTGTCATCGGCGTTTTCTGTCTGGTTGGGCTGGTCTATCTGGCGCGTTTGTTTTATCTGCAAATTCTGGATGACAGTTATTCGCTGGAGTCGTCGAGTAACTCCATCAAACGGGTGATCGAGATTCCGTATCGTGGCCAGATCTACGACCGCAACGGGAAACTCATCGTATACAACAATCCGGTTTACGATCTATACGTCACTCCTAAAAAAGTATACATTCCGGATACGGTAGCCTTCTGTCAGTTGATGGGACTGGAGCGCCCCGAATTCGACAGCATTATGGCGAGTGCCAGAGCCTATTCGTCCAACAAACCCTCGTTGTTTTTGCGGCAGTTGTCCAAGGAGGATTTTGCCCGGATTCAGGATGCCCTGGTGGATTATAAAGGGTTCGAACACGTAACCAGTTCGACCCGGACTTACCCGGCGCGCACCCTGGCCAATGCGCTGGGGTACGTGAGCGAAATCAGCAAAAAGCAACTCGATGAGCAGGAGACGCCCTACTACCGGCAGGGTGATTACATTGGCCATAGCGGACTGGAGGAACAGTACGAATCGGTATTACGCGGGCAGCGGGGCATCAAGTTTGTAATGCAGGATGTGCACGCCGTACCGAAAGGGTCCTGGAAAAATGGGGCCTTTGATTCGCTGGCGGTTGCGGGTAAAAACCTTTATACCGGCATCGATGTCGAAATTCAGCAATATGCCGACACGCTGATGCAGAACAAGGTGGGCAGTGTGGTGGCCATCGAACCGTCGACCGGCCAGATTCTGGCGATGGTGTCGGCACCGACGTATGATCCCAATATTTTATCGAGCCGGTATTTTTCCAAAAGTTATTCGCAACTGGCGAAAAACCCGTATAAACCGCTGATCAACCGCCCGGTCATGGCGAGTTACCGGCCCGGCTCAACGTTCAAGCTGATTCAGAGTCTGGTGGCCCTGCAAGATGGTGCGGTTTTGCCCAGTTCGATTTTCAGCCACGCGGGCGTTCCGATGAAGTGCCACTGCAACCGGTCCGGTCGTCTGAATCTGTCGGGGGCCGTTCAGTATTCCTGCAACCCCTACTTCTACCACGTTTTCCGGCGGCTGCTGTATAACAACTCGGAGCGCAATACCTTCAAGGCATCGGCGATGGGCCTGCACCACTGGCACGATATGGTGGCCAAATTCGGAATCGGACAGCAGTTGGGAATCGATTTGCCGAGTGAACGGAAAGGGAATTTGCCCGATGCGGATTATTACAACCGGATGTACGGTGAGAAACGCTGGAAATTTTCCACGATTTATTCGCTCAGCATTGGCGAAGGCGAGTTGCTGATTACGCCCCTGAAAATGGCGAACGTAGCGGCTATTATTGCCAACCGGGGCTGGTTTTATACTCCCCATCTGGTGGCCGGAATCGGCAAACCGGGTGAGGGCATCGATCCGAAATACCTCGAAAAACGCGATGTAGGCATTAACCCCGCCTTTTTCGAGTACGTCGCCGAAGGCATGCAGGGGGCGGTTGAGCACGGAACCGTTACGGCAGGGGCCATCATTCCGGGTATCACCATGTGCGGAAAAACCGGGACGTCCCAGAACAAAAAAGGAAAGGATCATTCGATTTTTGTGGCCTTTGCGCCCCGCGAGAATCCCAAAATTGCCATCGCCGTGTTTGTGGAAAACGCGGGCTGGGGTGGGGTGGCTGCGGCTTCGGTGGCCTCCCTCGTAATTGAAAAATACATCAAACGGCGCGTCGATAATCTGGCACTGGAAAAGAAAATAAAAGAAGCGAACTACCTGCCGGCCATCACCCCTCCCAAGAAACCTGCACCCATTCCTAAAAAAATTGAAACACCCCGGGATTCGGCGGCAAAACCGCTGATCGTGAAAACCGCCCCGCAGCGGACGGCAAGCCCGGCGGAACCCAACTTACTGGTGGCCCAATCGGTCACCGCGAACGGAAATTAATTCATCATTAATCATTCTATATTCCCTTGGTTTCGCGCGAACCACAGATTACGCAAAACATCGATTGGGTGACACTCATGCTGTATATAGCCTGTGTGTTAATGGGTTGGCTAAATGTTTACGCAGCCGTTTATAGCCCGGAATCCCAAACGAGTCTGTTCGATTTATCGACCAATGCCGGAAAGCAGTTGATGTGGATCGGCACCACGGTTTTGTTGATTATTGCCATTCTGGTCATCAACTACCGGTTTTGGGATACTTTTGCCTTTGTAATTTACGGGATTACCATTCTGTCGTTGCTGCTGGTGTTGGTGGCCGGCTCGAACGTCAACGGATCGCGGTCGTGGTTCAAATTCGGCGGTTTTTCCATCCAGCCCGCCGAATTTGCCAAACTGGGAACGGCCCTGGCGCTGGCCCGGTACATCGATTATCCGAACGTTAACCTGACCAAGCTGAAAGACCAGCTCTGGTGCGTCGGCATCATCGCTTTGCCCGCTTTGCTCATCATTGCTTCGAATGAAACCGGGTCGATGCTGGTGTTTGCGTCCTTCATCATCATGCTATACCGCGAAGGATTGCCGGGGATTTATCCGCTGATTGCCATTGTGGTCATTACGCTCTTCATTCTGACGCTGATTGTCCCGAAGCTGTATTTGTTTGTGGCCATTCTGGCGCTTGGTATTGTGGCTATTTTCCTGACGCCCCGCTACCAGCGATCCTTTCAGAATATTATGGTCATTGGTATTACGGCTTTCTCGATGATTGCGGTCGTGGCCGGGGTCGACTTTTTTGTGAATAGTGTTCTGCAGAAACACCAGCAAAACCGGATCAAAGTCTTGATCAATCCGGCGGCTGATCCGCTGGGGGCGGGCTGGAATGTGACACAGGCCAAGATTGCCATTGGGTCCGGGCGGCTTCAGGGGAAAGGTTTTCTGGAAGGGACCCAGACCAAATTTGACTTCGTTCCCGAACAGAGTACGGACTTCATTTTCTGCACGATCGGTGAAGAACACGGTTTTGTCGGGAGCCTGATCGTGGTAAGCTTGTTTGTTTTCCTGTTGTGCCGGATTGTTATTCTGGCCGAAAAACAACGAACGCGTTTTGCGCGGGTGTATGGCTACTCGCTGGCGGGGATTCTCTTTTTCCACCTCATGATCAACGTCGGCATGACGATTGGGCTGATGCCCGTCATAGGAATTCCACTCCCGTTCTTCAGCTACGGCGGGTCATCGCTCTGGTCGTTTTCGATTCTGCTCTTTATTTTCCTGAAACTGGATTCCCGGCGGGTCGGCATGTTTACGCGGTAGCTTTTCGGTATACGGTTTTCAGAAACCAAGAACCGCCATTCACTAAAACCGTATACCGTATACTGAAAACCGTCAGACCACTTTCACCGCAATCCGGTGACAGGCGTTGTTGCAGTAACCTTCTGGATTCCATTGGGGCATCACCATCGGCTGCGAAACCCCCGCATCGTCGACCGCCCGCGCCCAGATTTCGTAATAACCTTTCCGGGGCAATTTCAGGTCGAGGGTCCAGTGTTGCCAGGCCAGGCGGTTTTTGGGGGGCTGTAGTTTACAGCTTTGCCAGGTACTGCCAAAATCGAAGGAGATCTGCATGGATTTGACCGACCGATCCCCCGCCCAGGCATGGCCGCGCAGCGGAATGGATTGCCCGAAGTCAACGGTGGCACCGGTTTTGGGAAACGTAATCAGGGATTTTACCGGCATGGATTCAATAATTTTGAACTGATCTTCCGGTGGATCGACACCCGGCGGAACGGGATTGATCGGCACTTTGTAGCTTTTGCCGGTCATTTTGGCGCCGTCATGTACTTTATTTCGTACCGAAAGGGTATGCAGCCATTTACCCGAAACGGAAGCGGGCCAGCCGCCAATCACCAGCCGGAGCGGAAAACCGTGTGTCAGGGGAATATCCTGCCCATTCATGGCCCAGGCAATCAGGGTTTCATCTTCCAGGGCTTTTTTCATGGGAACGCCCCGCGAAATGACCGGCTTGGTCGGATCCTGGCTCACGTGCAGATCCTTGCCGTAATAACCGATATAAACCGCATCGTCCTTCAGGCCCACGTCGGCCAGAATGTCTTTCAGGCGAACGCCGGTCCATTCGGCACAACTGACGGCACCATCGGTCCACTGGTTGCCAGCAGCCTGGGGAACGTAACCCGCCCGCCCATTTCCGGCGCATTCGAGAACCAGCTGGTACGTATAGGTCTTGAACCGCTTTTTCAGGTCGTTTAAGGTATAGGTTTTGGGGGCTTTTACCGATTCTCCGTTAATCGTCAGCTTCCAGTTCGCGACATCAATGTGCTCCGGAATCAGACCGTTGTTGCGGATAAACATCTTATTGGCGGGGGTGATTGCATCGTCGAGCAGGTGAGCCGGTGCTTCGACATTCCAGGGTTTATCGTTCAAAACCGTCATGTCTTTGTCTTTGGCCACCATCGGATTGGGCTCGGCAAAAACCAGCGGCACGTAGTTGGCAGGCAGGTGTTCGGCAAAGGCGATTTTGGTACCCCAAAAACCGGCTATCGTGGCCAGTGTGCTTTTTTTGAGAAAACCCCGACGGTCGGAAAACGAAGAATGGTCCATTGAAAGTTGGGTTTAAGACGTCAAAAATAGCAAAAAAAGACCTGCCAAGGTAAATCCCGGCAGGTCGATTACGTGGTGGTTGCCATAAATCCGGCACGACTTACACCACGGCTTCGCGGTGAATGATGGCTTCCCGATCCGGCCCGGTCGAAATAAAGCTGATGGGCAGGTGCAGTTCGGCTTCCAGAAAATCGATGTAAGCCGCCAGTTCAGCGGGTACTTCTTCAAACGTATGGAAATCCGTCAGGGCGGTTTGCCAGCCTTTGAATTCTTTATAAATCGGCGTTACGGCCGTATCGCACAGATCGTAAGGCAACTGCTCGGTGAGCGTGCCATCGGGCAACTGGTAATGCGTACAGACGTTAATCGTTTCAAAAATGTTCAGCACGTCAACTTTCATCATGATCAGTTGCGTGACTCCGTTGATCATGATGGCGTATTTCAGCGCGGGCAGATCGAGCCAGCCGCACCGACGCGGGCGTCCTGTGGTGGCACCAAATTCCCGGCCTTCGGCCCGCATCCGCTCGCCGGTTTCGTCCAGCAGTTCGGTGGGGAAGGGGCCACTCCCGACGCGCGTACAGTAGGCTTTGAAAATCCCGAAGACTTCACCAATCTGTCGGGGAGCGATGCCCAAACCGGTGCAGGCACCCGCCGTCATCGTATTCGAACTGGTCACAAACGGGTAGGAGCCGAAATCGATGTCGAGCAGGGAACCCTGCGCCCCTTCGGCCAGGACTTTCTGACTGGCGTTCAGCGACCGGTTTACTTCGTACTCGCTTTCGACCAGTTGGAATTGCTTCATGAACTCCACCGCATCGAAAAACTCAGCCTCTGCCTGTGGCAGAACCGACTGATAATCAAACTGGTGGTGATCCAGCGTGATTTTATGAATACTAACGAGTTTATCGTATTTAGCCCGGAAATTGGGCGAGAGAATGTCGCCCACGCGCAAGCCCTGCCGGGCTACTTTGTCTTGGTAGGTCGGGCCAATCCCGCGCAGGGTGGAGCCGATTTTGGAGTCTCCCTTGGCCTGCTCATACGCGGCATCGAGCAGCCGGTGAGTCGGCAGAATAATCGACGCTTTCTTGGAAATAAAGAGATTTTTGGTCAGATCAAGCTTGTATTTGGCTAAACCGTCGATCTCTTTCCGGAAAACAATGGGGTCGAGAACGACACCGTTGCCAATGATATTTTTGATATCCCCCCGGAAAATACCCGACGGAATCTGGTGCAACACATGCTTGAAACCGTCGAATTCCAGCGTATGACCCGCATTGGGACCACCCTGAAACCGGGCCACTACTTCGTACTGGGGGGCTAGTACATCCACAATTTTCCCCTTGCCTTCGTCGCCCCATTGAAGGCCGAGTAATACATCTACCATAATAAATAGTTAAAGATAAAGACTGCGTTCATGAAGTCGGTCTTTGTCGTTGAAGCGTAATAGTCAGACGGTCGCCGTTATTCGCCGTGTTCCTGTAGGGCCTGTTCTTCCTCGTTTCTGGTGCGGTTTTCGCACGCATCACGCTGACAACTGCCGTAGAAAATCAGCGAGTGATGCATGACGTTGAATTTCAGCATATCCCCAACCAGCGACTGGATGTTCTGCACGCGGGGGTCGCAGAATTCCATCACGTGGTGGCAGTCCGTACAGATGATGTGATCGTGCTGTTTATAGCCGTACGATTTTTCGTACTGGGCCAGGTTTTTGCCAAACTGGTGTTTGGTTACCAAATCACAGTCTACCAGGACGTCGAGCGTGTTGTAAACCGTGGCCCGGCTGACCTGGTATTTTTTATTTTTCATCGAGATGTAGAGTTCGTCCACATCAAAATGGTCTTCGCGGTTGTAGATTTCGTCCAGAATGGCGAAGCGTTCCGGAGTTTTCCGAAGGGCTTTGCTTTCCAGATAAGCCGTAAAAATCTTTCTTGCGGCCTCAAGATTGGCTTGTTTCGCTACTGGCATAACTTCTCAAATATGGGTTTAGAGATTGGAGCAGGAGGTTCAGCAGGATAATGATCAGAAAATTACGGATTCAACCCACCGCATTCAAGCCCTAAACACGCTTACGAAATACAAAATTAATCAAACCGAGCTACTTTCACGACTCCGTCTACTTTTTCGAGTTTTTTCATCAACTCTTCCAGGTGTCGCGTATTATGAACGTATAACTTCAGAGTTCCTTCAAAGATTCCGTCTTTCGAATCGATAGTGATCGAACGGATATTGATGTGCAGTTCGTTACTGATGATTTTGGTAACGTCGTTGACCAGCCCGACGCGGTCGGTGCCCGTGATCCGTAAGCCGGCCAGAAAGGCCAGGTCGCGCTGGGAGGTCCATTTGGCCTTAATGATCCGGTTGCCGTGGTTCGACATCAGTTCGACGGCGTTGGGACAGGTGGTCCGGTGAATTTTGATGCCTTCGTTCACCGTCACAAAACCGAATACGTCGTCGCCCGAAATCGGGTTGCAGCACTTGGCCAGGGTGTAATCAATCCGGTCCATGTCTTCACCGATCAGCAACATATCGGCATCGGCCCGTTCACCGTGGATTTTCTTCAGTTCTTTTTCAAACTGCTTGCCGTCCTGCAGCGTGTCCGTGTTGAGTTTGTTCTGCCGGTTTTCCTTGGCTTCCTTGTCGGACTTGAACCGCTTCAGTTCCTGGATATCGATATGTCCCTTGCCAACGCGGTAAAAGAAATCGTTGGACGTTTTGGAGCCGAAATACGCCCGAAGCTGGTTGAGGACTTCGTTCGTCATTTCCAGACGCAGCGTTTTCAGCTTCCGGGCCACCATTTCGCGCCCGTCCGTGATATGCTGCTTATTCTCCTCCTTGATGAGGTCCTTGATTTTGGTTTTGGCCTTCGAGGTGACCACAAACCGCAGCCAGTCCTCGTTCGGTTTTTGCTTGTTCGAGGTAATGATTTCAACCTGATCGCCATTGTTCAGCACGTGGCTCAGCGGCACCAGGGTCGTATTGACTTTAGCCGCCATGCACCGCGCTCCGATCTGGGTGTGAATGTCGAAGGCAAAATCGAGGGCGGTGGCCCCGCGTTGCAATACTTTCAGATCACCTTTGGGCGTAAACACAAAGACTTCTTCGCTGTAAAGATTGCTCCTGAAATCGTCGAGAAACTCGATGGCTGCGGTTTTTTCGTTGCTGGCTGATTCGAGCATTTCGCGGACCTGACTGATCCAGGATTCAATTCCCTTGGCGGTCTGGGTTTCGTTGCCTTTGTACTTCCAGTGCGCTGCGTAGCCTTTTTCGGCGATTTCGTTCATTCGGGCGGTCCGAATCTGTACTTCCACCCACTGCCCGGCTTTACTCATGACCGTCGTATGCAGGGATTCGTACCCATTGGCGCGGGGCGTACTGATCCAGTCTTTCAGCCGGTCGGGATTCGGTTTGTAGTGATCAGTTACGACCGAATAGGCCTGCCAGCACGCGTTTTTTTCGTGTTCCAGCGCCACGTTCAGCACAATCCGGATCGCAAACAGATCGAAGATTTCTTCGAACGGTTTTTTCTGTTTGCTTAACTTATTGTAAATGGAATAAATGGATTTCGGACGTCCTTTTATCACAAAATCATACCCCAATTCTTTGAGATCCGCTTCAATCGGCTCGATAAACCGGGCAATGAACCGGTCGCGGGAGGCTTTGGTTTCCCGGAGTTTCTGGGCAATGTCTTTGTAAGCCTCCGGTTCGGCGTACTTCAGGTACAGGTCCTCCAGCTCCGACTTAATGGCGTACAACCCCAGCCGGTGGGCGAGGGGAGCGTAGATGTAAATGGTTTCGGAGGCAATCTTGAGCTGCTTGTCGCGCGGCATCGAATCGAGCGTCCGCATGTTGTGCAGCCGGTCGGCGAGTTTAATCAGAATCACCCGCACATCGTCCGACAGCGTCAGGAGCATTTTGCGGAAATTCTCGGCCTGCTGCGACGTGCCGTATTCGAATTTGCCCGAAATTTTGGTCAGCCCGTCGATAATCCGTGCGACTTTCGGCCCAAAAAGCCGGTCGATATCGGAAATGGTCATCTCGGTATCTTCGACCACATCGTGCAAGAGTGCAGCCACGATCGAGGTCGTCCCCAGCCCGATTTCTTCGACCGCAATCTGAGCAACAGCCAGGGGGTGATAAATATACGGTTCGCCCGACCGGCGTCGCATGCTTTGGTGGGCTTCGAGCGACGTATTAAACGCCTTCTTGATCAGCTTGGCGTCATTATCCTTCAACATCGGTTTCGCTTCCCGTAACAGACGCCGGTAGCGCTTCAATATTTCTTTCCGTTCCAGATCAAGCTCATTGACCGGTTCCGCGGTTATATTCATAAGAGGGTGGCCTTCTTTCGTTATACGCTGCATCCCATCCGGGATGCAGGATATACACTAATATAAAATATCGGTCGCAGCAATTCAAAGGATACCGTCAAAAAATAATCCTCCTGTGCGAATAGGTTGTGTAGTACCAAAATCATTCGTACTTTTGCAGGCCAAAATACGAGAAGGCGATTTGATTGGGTGATTCGAAGAGGAGCCGCCAGAGTCATAACGTCGGATCGGGAGCAAGTGGTATTTGCGGGCGTGGCGAAATTGGTAGACGTGCCAGACTTAGGATCTGGTGCCGCAAGGCATGGGGGTTCGAGTCCCTCCGCCCGTACTAAAGTAACGAAAGAGTGAAAGGGTGAAAGAGCGAATCGGCTTCGGTACGTATTTCATTCTTCCACTCTTTCGCTCTTTCACTCTTTTAATAATTACATCGTGGAAATTGCATTAGAGAAATCAACGGAAACCAATGCGTCGCTGAAAATCAAGCTGTCGAAAAGTGATTATCAGCCGGAAGTCGATAAGAAACTGAAAGACTATGGCCGCCGGGCCAGCATCAAAGGATTCCGTCCGGGGAAAGTGCCCCCCTCGTTGATTCAGAAAATGTACGGCCGGAGTGTGCTGGTGGAGGAGATCAACGAGTTGCTGAAAAATACGGTTAACAACTACATCCGCGACAATAAATTACAGGTCGTGGGCGATCCGTTGCCCGACCGCGAACAGGCCGATGCCATCGACTGGGACAGCCAGAGTGAATTCGAATTCATCTACAATCTGGGGCTGGCTTCTGACTTTGAAGTGAATTTCGACGCCCTGCCGCCGGTGCCGGCGTATGAGATTCAGGCGGGTGAAGCCGAACTGAACAGCACGATCGAAGAACTGAAAACCCGGTTTAGCGGCCATTCGCACGCGGATGAGTCGGCGGAAGGCGATATGATCTACGGCGAACTGAAGCAGGACGCCAACGGGGAAGGAGAACCGTTCGAGACCAAAACCGCCCTGCCAACCAAGCAGATTGCCGCCGACGAACTGGCGAAATTCATTGGCCTGAAAAAAGGGGATACCGTTACGTTTGACATCCAGAAGGCGTTCCCGGACGAGAAATCGCGGGGGCTGGCAACCGGTCTGAAAGCCGAAGAAGCCGCCGGTCTGGAAGGTGAATTTACGTTCACGGTGGATGATGTGACGCGCAACGAACCCGCCGAAATCGGTCAGGATTTTTTTGACAAAGTGCTCGGCAAAGATGCGGTTGAAAACGAGGAGCAGTTCCGGGAAAAAGTACTGGAAATCATTCGGAGCAATTATGCCCGCGAAGCGACGACACTGCAACGGATTGACATTGAGCAAGTACTGCTCGACACTATTTCAATTTCATTGCCCGATGAATTCCTGAAAAACTGGCTGCTCGAAACCAACGAAGGCAAAATAACCGAAGCCGAAGTGGAGGAGCAGTATGATGCGTTTGCGCGCTCGGTGAAACTGCAACTGATCAAAAACAAAATCGCCAGCGAGAACGAAATCAACGTTTCGTACGAGGACGTCCTGAACGCAACCCGGTCGATGGTGCGGGAACAGTTCGGCTTCTACGGTGAGGATGAGCAGATGAACCAGAGCATCGACAAGATTGCCCAGCAGTACCTGATGGACGAGAAAGGCAATAACTACATGCAGATGTACAACCGCATGTCGGACGACAAGGTGATTGAACTCATCAAAAGCAAACTGACGCTGGAACCGCGGACGATTTCCGTGGATGAGTTTAAGGAACTGGTCAGCGCCCGCCAGCCCCAGGCATAAGCCCTGGCGAGAGAGCCTACATTTTAAGCATTCAGGAATCGGGTTTTGAGCGATCACCGCCGTCAGGGTTTATACCCGCTGCGGGTGTCGGTCAGAACCCGATTCGGTTTCGTTCGGTGGGGGCAGTGAGGCTGCGAACCACCTCGACCAGCGCCAGGTCTTCGGCTTTGCGTTTCCAGTAAGCTACTTCCAGCCGGAGCTTTTCAATTTCGAGTTCATTTCGTTCCTGTTCGGATTTCAAGGATTCGACCTGGTGAACCACTTCGGCGGGGTATAATTCGGGGGAAGGATGCAGCTCGCCCGAAAGCAATTGGGGGGCGGTGGTCCCCAGAGCCGTCGAAATCTGTTGTAGCCGCGAAACCGTAAGGTCGGTTTTGCCCCGTTCGATGTCGCCGTATGCGGTGGTGGAAAGGCCCAGCATATCGGCCATATTTTCCTGCGAATACCCCTTCTGCTGGCGCAACAAACGGATTTGGGTGCTAATGTTCATACGTTCTCAAGAAATTCTGACAATATAATAAGTCAAACCGACTATCAAAATCGGGTTCGATTGCTCATTTTTGTATCGTAACAACGGCGACGGGGAAGTTGGTTTCAACCGGTGCTGCCGGTCGTCAATTCCGGTCGTTGCGTAAAAAAAGAAGAAGACCAGTAACCGGATTTTCGAGAGTACGTTAAGTTTGTATTTTCGTTGCGCTAAAACAGACAGAATAATAGTATGAACCAAGGAAATGAATTCCGCAAATTTGCCGTTCACCACATGGGCCTGAACGGACTGACGGTTGACGGCTATATGAACCATACCGTTGAAAATATGACCCGTTCGGTGATTGAAGAACGTCCGATGAATTTCCGCGAGGTGGACGTATTTTCCCGCCTGATGGCCGACCGGATCATCTTCATGGGCATGGGGGTCGATGATAATATTGCCAACATCATTGTAGCGCAGCTGCTGTTCCTGGAATCGGCTGATCCCAAGAAAGACATTCTGATGTACATCAACAGCCCGGGCGGTTCGGTGTATGCCGGTTTGGGTATTTACGACACCATGCAGTATGTCCGGCCGGATGTGGCCACGGTTTGTACGAGCCTGGCGGCTTCGATGGGAGCGGTTTTGCTCTGCGGTGGTGCGGCCGGAAAACGCTCGGCCCTGCCCCACGCCCGGGTCATGATTCACCAGCCGTCGGGCGGTGCTCAGGGCCAATCGGTCGATATCGAAATTACCGCCCGCGAGATCGTGAAACTGCGCGATGAACTGTACGAAATCATTGCGTCGCACTCCGGCAAAACCAAAGAGCAGGTGGAAAAAGACTCCGACCGCGACAAGTGGTTCCGGGCCGAAGAAGCCAAAGAATACGGGTTGATCGACGAAGTGCTGCGTCGCGAGAAATAAAAGACACCAAGCCGTGCCGGAGAACGGGAGCCCTCAAAAACGGCTCCCGTTTTTTGTATACAAAAAGCCCGTACTTTTAAGCCGTTTTAATCAGGAAGCCGATCGGCAACCTAACCACCTAACTCCCATCTCCTCATGAAGCGAAAAATACTCATCGGACTTCTGATTGTCCTGGTTGGCATTCAGTTTATCCGGCCGGCCCGGAACGAGGGCGTCGCCGATACTCCCCAGGACGTGACGCATTTTGTGAATGTGCCGCCGACGGTGATGACGACCCTGAAAACCGCCTGCTACGACTGTCATTCCGACAAAACCGCCTATCCCTGGTATACCCACATCAATCCTATCGGTTTGTGGCTCGGGAATCACGTGAAGGAAGGAAAGGCCGAACTTAATTTTTCCAATTTTGCCCAGTACGACCGGAAACGGATGGATCATAAACTGGAAGAAGTGGCCGAGGAAATTGAAGAAAACCACATGCCGTTGTCGTCGTACCTGATCATGCACGAGGAGGCCAACTTGAGCGACGCCCAGAAGCAGGAGATCATCGAATGGGTCAAAACCGAACGCGCCAAACTCGGGGTGGAACCCGAACCTTGAAAACCGCTTGAAAAAAAAAGCCACCGCCGGTTTTTCTTTTTCGGGAAAACCGGCTCATTCTGACGCCACAACGGCACTTTTTTTCGGAGCGCCCGCCAAGGGCCCAATAAAGTGTAAAAACCGCAACCAAAATTTATAGTATATTTGTCTGGATACGATTTCGGGCTCCAGAGAAATCCTGCTTTTATTGGTTGTGCCGGAAACCGGCAACGGAAATCCAAACGAGACTCATACCGTTTAGAAAAATTTATATGCCACAAGTGAGCTGTTCGTTCTGCGGACGACGGAAAAACGAGGTGACACTCCTGCTTTCGGGCATCGACGCCCATATTTGTAACTTCTGCATCGAGCAGGGGCATCAGGTTGTTTTGGAAGAAACCCGCCCCAAGCGATCCAATCCGGAAGACCGCCCTACCTTCAATCTCATCAAACCGATGGAGATGAAGAAGTACCTCGATCAGTACATCATCGGGCAGGACGAAGCCAAAAAGGTGATGACCGTAGCCGTGTACAACCATTACAAACGGCTGATGCAACCGCCTTCCGACGACGAGATTCAGATCGAAAAATCCAATATCGTGATGGTGGGCGATACGGGAACCGGAAAAACCTACCTGGCCCGGACCATCGCCAAGATTCTCCAGGTGCCCTTCTGCATCGCCGACGCTACCGTGATCACCGAAGCCGGTTACGTGGGCGAAGATGTGGAAACGATCCTGACGCGGTTGCTGCAGGCCGCCGATTATAACGTTGAAAATGCCGAGCGCGGCATTGTGTATATCGATGAGATCGATAAAATTGCCCGGAAGTCCGACAATCCGTCGATCACCCGCGATGTAAGTGGCGAAGGCGTTCAGCAGGCCATGCTGAAACTGCTCGAAGGCTCAATTGTCAACGTGCCACCGCAGGGCGGACGCAAGCATCCCGATCAGCGGATGATTGCCCTCAATACCGAAAATATTCTGTTTATCTGCGGGGGGGCTTTCGACGGCATCGACCGGCACATTGGCAAACGCGTCAATGCCCGCCCTATCGGTTTTTCGGGCGACCGCCGGTTGAATCACACCCTGGAACGCTCCAACCTGATGCGCCACGTTTCGGCCCAGGATCTGAAATCTTTCGGCCTGATTCCGGAACTGATCGGTCGTCTGCCGGTTTTGACGTATCTCGAACCGCTAAGCGCCGAAGCGCTGCGCCGGATTTTGACGGAACCCAAAAATGCAATTACGAAGCAGTACGCCAAGCTGTTTCAGATGGAAGATATCAAACTGCACTGGGACGATTCGGCCCTTGATTACGTGGTCGATCAGGCAATGGTGTATAACCTCGGCGCCCGGGGTTTGCGGTCCATTTGCGAGTCGATCATCACCGATGCGATGTTCGAATTACCATCCGCCGATGGCATCCGGGAGTTGACCATCACCGGCGATTACGCCCGGGAAAAATTCGGGAAATCGTCCCTGCACGTGCTGCGCACAGCAGCCTGATCCGATGCGCAGAACGGGTCCGGCCCGTTCTGCGCATTCAGATTTTTTCGGGAAAACGAACAAATACGGTTTTACACAGTTTTTGCATACGAAGCAACCTTCATGCTTCCTTCGAAACTCAATTGTATCCCGTATGAAAACCTGTTTCCGAAACGTGTTTTACGCGTTGATCGCCACGCTTCTGTTCAACGCCTGTAGCCGTCCCTACGCTACGTATCAAAAAATGCCGGTCGAGCATTTTGCCAGCCAGAAACGCAACGTCGCCACCACACTCCCCGTCGAAACGGTTGCTGAGGCCGTAACGCCGGAAGCGGTTCTGGAACCTTCAACACCTTCGCCCACCCTGACGACGGTGGCTACTACACCATCACCAGCCGCCGAAGTTGCGAAAGCGCAGCAGGCCGTCGATCAGGTGGTAGCCAGCAGCACCAACAAGGTCGTTAACAACAAACTGCAAAAAAGCATGGCCCGCATCCAGGCGATGCTGGGTTCGTCGAGCGATCAGAAAGCGGAACAGGCCAAAGTCGCCAGAAAACACAACCTGGCCGAGCGGCTGATGCTGAAAAATGTCGACAAAAAAATCAAACGGGCCCTGGCTCCCCATAACCCCAATGCTCCCAAAGCCGTCAATATCATCGTGACGATCGGCGCCCTAGTCGCCCTGATCGGGTTGGTTGTTCTGCTGGCCACCACCTCGGATGCCATTGGAACTACCTTGTTGCTGGTGGGGCTGATCCTGCTGCTGGTAGGCTTGATTGTCTGATGAACGTCCTGAACCCGGTTCAGAAAACCGGGTTTCTGGCCTGATTTGACGCAAAATGACCTTTTTTAAGTGCGGTTAATAAAAAAAGCGCCTTGTCGATCGACTTTTGCGTAAAAAAAAGGGCCAAGTTTTGCAGGGATGCCAATCATTCTGCTTTTTTGCCCTTAGTTACAACGAATACACATAACTAATCTAAATCTCCACTTCAAATTACATGAGAACACTTTCCAAACTGGCAGTGTATTCACTGCTGACGTCCGTCTTGTTCAGTGCTTGTAGTCGTCCCTATGCCACCTATCAGAAAATGCCGGTCGAACGCTTTGGCAGCCGTCAGGAGGTTTCGGCCCCCCAGGTCGTTTCGACTCCTTCGGAAAGCGTAGCTGCGGTGACGGAAGAAACACCGGCTTTAACGCCCGCTGAACAGGCAACTCCGCTGACGACCGCGGCTGCCCTCAAAAATGTTGAACAGAAATTGCAGGAAGTGGTCGCCCGTAAAGATAACCAGCTGGCAGGAAACAAGCGGGTGGAAAAACGCATGGCCCGCATCCAGAATCTGTTAGCGGAAGCCAGCACGAAAGCCGCATCAGCCGACAAAACGACGGCTTCGACGACGACCGCCAAGCATAAAATGAATCTGGCGGAGCGGATGATGATGAAGAAAATCGACAAAAAGATAAAAAATACGCTGGCTCCGGATGAGGCCAAAGCCATGAGCCGGACCCTGCGGGCCGGGATCATTTTGGGCGTTGTCGGCTTAATTTTGACCATTTTAGGGATCCCGGTATTATCCTTAATCGGTCTTCTGATGCTGATCGCCGGTTTGGTGCTGATTCTGGTCGACGTGCTCGCCCAGGCCTAACCAACAGGACCTTTTCCGGGATGTTTTCCGGAACAGCATCTTTATGGCGTAGCCATCAGTTTCGTGACTGGTGGCTACGCCAAACTGTTTTTAACCAGTGTGGTTTTTAGAATAAACCACTTTTAAAGCCATTGAAACATGCGTAATAAACCCGTTATAGTGCTGCTCCACGGTCATGGCGTCAATGCCTCCATCTGGGATGCGCTTCAGGCAAGCCTGTCCGGCGATTACAGCGTTGTAAAACCTGACTTTTCGGCGCAAACCCACCACGAAACCATTGAAGCATACGCTGAGGATTTATTCAGCCAACTGCGGGCTGCCGAGGTACAAGCGTGCGTGCTGGTGGGGCATTCGATGGGCGGTTATATCGCTCTGGCGTTTGCCGAACAACACCCGGATCTGGTTCGGGGCCTGGTGCTGCTCAACTCGACGGCCTTTGCCGATACCGACGAAAAAAAACAGGCCCGGCAGAAAACCGTCGAATCCCTGCAGGAGAAGGGAACCGCGCCGTTTATCGAACAAACTGTACCGAAAATGTTTGGCGAACGCTTTGGCCAGAACCGGGCCGACGAAGTACAAAAGTACGTATCGCAGTTCTCAACCCTGCCAACAGAGGCTCTCATTGCGGGGGTGAAATCAATTGCCGCCCGGCCTGATCGGGTAGCGGTTTTGCAAAAAGCAACGTTTCCGGTTTTGCTTATTGCCGGTCAGCAGGACCAGCTCGTGCCGTTCGATAAAAGCCAGGAACTGTTCGACCAGGTGCCACAAGCGGAAACGGTTGTCCTGAAAAACGCCGGTCACCTGGGGGTGATCGAAAGCCCGGAAGAGGTGACTAAAGCCATTCAGGACTTTATCGGTAAAGTATAAGACCTGATGGATTTGCATTCAATAACCGCCGGAATGGCTCTTTAGCAGCTCGGCATGAAACCGGGTGTGCTACCTGATGCCTGGATGAACAATCGTTTTAACGGTTTGGTTACCAGTTGGTTTCTCTTCTACCCCACAGCTTTAGCTGTGGGCTGATACAGGGCCTGTTGGGTAGTTATTGCATGGAAATCAATAAACCGGGTAGGAAAAGCGGTGTTGGGGGAGCCCGGCACCGCTTTTGCGTTAGGGATTCCAAAGCCAGAATACGACCCGGAACGGGTTAACCGAAAAATAAATCATCGGGCTGATCCTTTGGGATTTACCGTACATTGGGCGCCGAAATAAACAGCAAACCGATGACGGAAGTCCTAATGAACGATATGCCCCTACGCACCAAACGCCTGCCCACTGTCGCCGATGTCGAGCGCATTGGTGCGCTGAGTGATCCGGTGGTTCGGAATTTACAGATTACCCACTGTTACCATGAGTTATCAGCGGCCTTCGCCGAACGAGCGGGCGACGGAGCCAACTGGTGTACTTTTGCAACCTGGGCCTCCAAACAGGCAGGCCAGACGATTCGCCGGGAAGACGCAGTCCGCGAACTGGAAGCCCGCTTGCGGATTCAGTCGGAAGCCGGGGAAGCCATCCGGAAACTGGTTGAACTGGTCCGCCGACTGGGCGCCAGACAGCATCCGGACACCATTCGGAAACTCATCTGGGACCGTGTGGTGGTGTCGGCCCTGAACCGCGCCAGCGAAGCTGTCAGCCGGGGTAACCGCAAGGTTTTTGTGGAAATCGGCCGGGAGTTTGCCCGCTTTATGGCGGTTTGCGGGGCCGATACAACGTATACGGTGGAGAATCTCAACCGGTTTTTACAGAGTCTCAAACCGGGAAGCCCGCCCGACGGTCAGCAGTATCTCCGTGAGGCCTTTACGGCCTACTACCACTCTTTTTTTGAAGATGATCCGAAAAAACGGGCGGAGTTGCAGTTGCTGGCAAACCTGGAAATCGGTTTTCACGAACAGACGCGCCTGCAGCCCGAAATTGCCGAATCGCTCGACCTCGCCCCGGTCGATCCGGCGGTGTTGAAAAAACAACTGCTCGACCTGATTTTTCCGGCGGATAGCTGGCTGTTGCGGGGACGGCTTTTATTCCTGGATGTGTTCGGTCAAATCGCACCGCTCGACCGGGCTATCGAAGCCCTGGTGGAACTGCTGCACCGGCAGATTCGGTTGGTGGTGACCGAGCAATTGATGACGATGAGTTTTCCGCCGGATGTCCGGTTGCGGTTGGGTCGGGATCTGACCGTCGGATTTCCGGCTTCCCTGCGCCTGATCACCAATGCAGACCTGCACGAACTGCTGCTGCAAATCGATCCAACGGTCAATAGTTTGCTGGAAACCGGCGCGGTCGACTGGGCCGATTTGCCGGAGCGTATCCACTATATTGCGGATTTGTTCCGCTGTTACCACGAGGTAAAAGACCTGTTCGAAGCTCCTTTTTCACCGGAACAAATCGTGGCTTTAACCGCAGACCGGAAACCGGACGGTCGGCTTTGAACGTCTGCGCCCGGTTCTTGGTTATGAAAAAGCAGGCGGCTGGGCCTGCTTTTTACATTTTTAGCAAAGATTTCCCGCCAGAATGCGTAAAATTGCAAGCTGAAAATCAAGTGCCTGAAATTCGTAATTCGTTTAATCCTGTTTCAAAATGCTTTTCAACGTCTATCCGCTCTACGACATCGAACCCGTTCGGGCGCAGGGCAGCTATTTATGGGACACCAGGGGGGATCGTTACCTCGATTTGTACGGTGGCCATGCGGTTATTTCGGTCGGTCACACGCATCCGAAATATGTCAGGGCACTGACGGAGCAATTGAACCGGATTTCCTTTTACTCCAATTCCGTCCGGATTCCGCAGCAGGAAGAACTGTCGGAAAAGCTGGGCGCTCTGTCGGGCTATCCGGACTATGCGCTGTTTCTTTGCAATTCGGGGGCCGAAGCCAACGAGAATGCCCTGAAACTGGCTTCGTTTCACACTGGCCGGAAAAAAGTGGTCGCGTTTAAAAAAGCGTTCCACGGCCGGACAGCCGGGGCGGTAGCGGCCACGGATAACCCGGCGATTGTTGCGCCGGTCAATTACAACGAACACGTGTCGTTTCTGCCGTTCAACGATACCGAAGCCGCTCAGACCGGGATTACCGACGAAACCTGCGCCGTGATTATCGAGGGCATTCAGGGCGTGGGCGGTATTCAGGTGGCAACCGACGAATTCCTCCGGGCCCTGCGCAAGAAATGCGACGAAACCGGTGCGGTTTTGATTCTGGACGGGGTGCAGTGCGGGTACGGCCGGTCGGGCAAGTTTTTCTCCCACCAGTTCAGTGGCATTACCCCGGACCTGATTTCGATGGCGAAAGGTATGGGCAACGGTTTTCCGATTGGCGGGGTGCTGATTTCGCCCAAATTCAAAGCAAGCTACGGCTTGCTCGGGACGACGTTTGGGGGCAATCACCTGGCCTGTACGGCCGGAATTGCGGTATTGGACATCATGAAGGAAGAAAACCTGATTGAGAATGCCGCCCAGATCGGGGCCTATGTCATGGACGGAATTCGCCAGATTGGCGGTTATAAAGAGCTGCGGGGCCGGGGCCTGATGATCGGGATCGAATACGATTTTCCGGTCGAATCCCTGCGGAACACCCTGTTGTTCGAGCATCATATTTTTACGGGCGTTGCGGGCAAGCATACCATTCGGTTGTTGCCTTCGCTGGCACTGGGCCGCCAGGAGGTGGATGTTTTTCTGGAAGCCCTGAGCAAAGAAGTGCGCGTAATTTCGTAACCGCTAACCCCGACTTTGCTACCTGAAATGACCCATTTTGTAACGTACGACGACGTAACCGATTTGAATGCCCTCATTCAGGAGGGTTTGAATGCTAAACAGAATCCTTTTGCCGATCAGGCCCTGGGCCGTAACAAAACGATTGGCCTGATCTTCTTTAACTCCAGTTTGCGGACGCGGATGAGTACGCAGAAAGCCGCCCAGAACCTCGGGATGAACGTCATCACGATGAACGTCGGGCAGGATAGCTGGGGGCTGGAAATGGAAGAAGGCGTCATCATGAACGGCGATAAGGCCGAACACGTCAAGGAAGCAGCCGCCGTTGTCGGTAAATACTGCGATATGGTGGCTGTTCGGGCGTTTGCCGGTTTGAAAAACCGCGAACAGGATTACCAGGAAGTGGTTCTGAACCAGTTCAGAAAATACGCCGGAGTCCCCGTTATTAACCTTGAATCGGCCACGCGCCACCCGCTGCAATCGCTGGCGGATTGCATTACCATCGAAGAATTCAAGGTCCGGTCCCGCCCGAAAGTTGTGCTCACCTGGTTGCCGCACTTCAAACCACTGCCGCAGGCCGTCGCCAATTCGTTTTCCGAATGGATGAACCACCGGGATGTCGAATTTGTCATTGCCAATCCCGATGGCTACGATCTGGCCCCGGAATTTGTTGGAAAGGCCCGCGTGGTGCACAACCAGGACGAAGCGTTTGAAGGGGCTGATTTTATTTACGGAAAAAACTGGTCGTCGTACGAGCAGTACGGACAGGTGTTGACCCAGGACTCGTCCTGGATGGTGACGATGGACAAAATGCGGCTGACCGATAACGGCAAATTCATGCACTGCCTGCCGGTTCGGCGCAACATGAAAGTCACCGATGAGGTACTGGATAGTCCACAATCGCTCGTGATCGAACAGGCCGCCAACCGCGAATGGTCGGCGCAGGCGGTGTTGAAAGGCGTATTGCAAAATTTATGAATAGTCTGATTATTATTAAGATAGGCGGGAATGTTATCGATAATCCTGACGTGCTGAAACAGTTTCTGACGGCATTTCGCGGCATTCCGGGCCATAAAATTCTGATTCACGGGGGCGGGAAAATTGCCACGCAGGTAGCCGAGAAACTGAGTATCCCGACCACGATGGTGGAGGGGCGTCGGATTACTGATCAACCGATGCTCGACGTGGTGACGATGGTGTACGGCGGTTTGGTCAACAAACAGATTGTGGCGCAGTTACAGGCTATTGGCGTCGATGCCATCGGTCTGACCGGGGCGGATGCCAATACGGTGCGCTCCAGAAAACGGGCGGTGGGTGCTATCGATTACGGGTTTGTCGGCGATATCGAAGAAGTGAATTCGGGCCAGATCCAGTACTTCATTCGGCAGAACCTCGTGCCGGTTTTTGCCCCGCTGACGTATGAAAGGTCCGGTAATCTGCTGAATACCAATGCCGATACGATGGCATCCGCCATTGCGGTCGATACGGCGATCCGGAACGAGGTGACGCTGGTGTATTGCTTCGAGAAGAAGGGAGTGCTGTCGGACCCGGAGAATGACGATAGCGTGATTTCTGCATTAACCCCCGAAACGTACGCCGATTATAAAAACAAAGGCGTCATCAACAAAGGCATGATTCCCAAATTGGACAACGCGTTCCGGGCGCTGGAAAAAGGCGTGAAAAAGGTGATCATCTGCCATGCCAACCAGGTGGCCGAAGCGGTCAGTGGGAGTGGCGTCGGAACGGTTTTGCAGTCAACCGTTTAAGCCGTTCCGCTTAACCGCCAATAACCCGGCGGATGCCGACATACCGCCGTTGGTAATAGCTGGCGTGCAGCCAGTCGTACCGCACCCCGCCGTTCCAGGCTGAGTGGATGAACTTGATGCGATCCCCCACGATTTCGACGATCATACCCACGTGGCCGATCTGGTGGCTGCGCGAGCTATGACCTTTGAAGAAAATCAGATCGCCGGGCCGGGCCACTTCCTGCTCTACTTCAACGCCGACATTGCCTTGCGCTGCGCTGGAATGCGGTAATGTAATGCCAAATTTACTGAAGCAAAACCGGGTGAAACCGGAACAATCAAAGCCTTTGGGAGAAGAGCCGCCGGAACGGTAGCGCGAAGAAAGGTACTTTTTGGCGTAACCGAGAACGTCGTGGACCAGTGGAATCCGGTCGTAAAAAGCCGTTCCGGTTTGGGTCGAATCGGCGACAGCAGGTTGGTTGGCCGATGGTTTCTTAATGACTTTTTTTAGCGGGCGATGGGCTTGAGCAATGCCAAACGAGACAACGCAAAGCGCCGTCAGGAGCACTTTTCTAATCATGAATTAGTAGGTCAAGTCAAGTTTCGATCTTTAAATATAGAACCGTTCGCTAAAAAGTCCAAACAATTTATTGAATTTGTTAAAGTAGGGTAGTGTCTCAGTTTGAATTTATTTCTTAGGCTACGGTGCCAGCTTCAAATTTTAATTTTTTCTTGACTCTGATCTTCATTTTACTTATTTTCCAAATAACCTTGCCTTTTAGAAAGGCTATGAAAAATATAGGAAAATAAGATATGATAGAAGAAAGGAGGTGCTTGATGTAGGAAATATGAAGTACTACCCATTTTGGCTCTTACGCAATCTGTGTGTTATCATAGCGATAGAGAATCCGTTGGCGCAATAAATCCAGCTTGGCCCGCCCATACATCTGTCGCTTCAATAGTTTGAGCCGGGTCACCTGCCCCTCCGTTTGAGCGTTGCTCCACTCTGATGTTATAGCCGCTCGAACTGCCTGATAGTCATATTCTATCTTTCGACCAAACTGCTGTAATAATTTGGAAGGACAATGTCGACAGCTTCTTAGCCAATCGTCCAGAAGATTCACACCCTGCTGTCGAATCATTCGGGTGAAGGTTTCCACTAATGAATAGACTTGAGCAATGATCGAATCTTGACAGATTCGTTTGATCGTCTGCTGGTCCGACTTGCCCAGCCAGGATGCAGATTTCACCATCAACTGTGCCAGCATTTTGGGCGAAGGAAGCGACATCGGATCTCTGATCAACGAAATGGATAACAACTCATCATCTTGCTCCTGACTTCGGCGTAGAAATAACCATCGGGTGGGCTGATTGTCCGAGCCTTGATAGCCTTGCTGGCAAATCTCCCGTCAGAGTTGCTGGGCATTGCAATATCCTTCCTGATACCTCTTTTCTAAATAATCCTGGAAGGGAGCCAGTCTACTTGAGCGTGCCGGATAACGGGCTCGGTCGGGAAATGATTCGGCTAACGCAAAATGACGAATGGTTGATCGGGTGACTTTCAAAATTCGACTCATCTGGCGGATTGAGTAACCCATGGCCTGCAATCGTTTAATCTTTCGGTAAAGCAGCAGGCATTGTTTTCGACTGGCATCCTTAGCCGTTAGTTCATTTTGCGAGTAGATGTGTAAGTTGAAAGGAAGGCCTTTAATCCTAGGAGTCGCTGAAGGCCATTGAGGTGGCGACAAATTCCGTAGACGCTGATAACAGCCGGTCACTATTCTTTCCAAGAGGATGCGTAAATTTTGGATTAGGTGCCACCGATCGGCTACCTGTTGAGCATCCGGAGCCCCTTGCCGAGCGCCACGAGCGTATTCCGAGGAGCGGTCTCGGGCAATGATGGTTACACCTGGATGGTCTACCAACCAATCGCGTAACCCTTCAGCGGTTCGACCTGCTAGCAGGTCGACTGGGCGATGAGTCTGTAAATCAACCGCAGCCGCGGACGGTCAGGATTGTGCCATAGGTTCAGCTTTCCGTATGGCCCAGTCATCAACACCTACTATACGAGTTGTTGAGGATGCCGGAGGTTGCCAGTGGCGAATCAAGCGTAGCAGTGTATCACGGCTGGTGGGCATGTGAAGTTGAGTTAGCAATTGACTACCGGCTTGCCAGCCTAGAGCCATGGCCACATGAAGCTGAGCAAGTGCTAAGCGGTTCGTTCGTCGAGCCTGTGGCTTCAACCAGGCAGGGTCAACCTGACTGAAAGTCCGTCGCCGACAAGCGGGATTTGCGCATCGGAAGCGTCGGACAAAAAGTTGGAGCTGGAGTTGAGCTTCACAACTGGGTAAATCCGCCACATCTCGGCGATAAAACCCATTGAAACACCTTGACTGCTGACCGCAGCAGGGGCAAGCTGCTTGAAGCAAAGTAGAATAAGCCACTAAGCGATAGCCATGGTCCGTCGGTTGACAGGCTGAAACCAGGAAGTCGGGTAAATGGAATGGCAAAGCAAACGAGTCCATAGGATCGATCCAGTCATGATACAGACTGAATAACAATTAGGAAGCTCTGCTACACACAGATTGCGTAAGAGCCAGTACCGCCCCCAAAGGCTATAAAACCGAATCAGGGTCCAATCCGGAACTGGCGGAATACGGTCTGGTGGAAAGCCATTCGGCATCTTACCCCGTCCGGACAAAACAGAACGTCCGGGATGCCGACGGGACGGTGATCTTTGGTGATCCCGAATCAGGCGGAACCAGATTGACGATTGAAACCGCTCAACAGGTTGGAAAACCGCATTTGGTCAATCCGACCGCTTTTGAACTGAAGGAGTGGCTGGTGAAATTCGAGATACGGGTTTTGAACGTGGCCGGGAGCCGGGGTAGTAAACTGCTAGCCAAACAAGCGGAAGGGATTCGGGAAACGCTGCGGTTGGCATTATCGGAACACAGTCAATAGCCTTCCTTCCGTTATCAGGTTGAAATGAACTACTGACTTGTAATCAGTCATACGGGGCTGGTCTAGCCAAGGGCTCGATTAGGCGACAAAATTCCATGAGCTTTTCAACAAACTATTTTTGAGCTTTATAACAAAGTTGACTTCGTGATTCCGGGCGACCTTTGTTCCATAATTTCAAATCGGAAACACAATGACAAAAATTTGGTTTATCACAGGCAGCTCCCGTGGATTGGGAAAAAGCCTTACAGAAGCAGTGCTCAAAAATGGCGATCAGGTTGCTGCCACAGCACGTAACCCCAAACAATTAGACGACTTGGTGCAGCAATATCCGGATCAGTTGCACCCGATCCAGCTGGATGTGACCGTCAAAGAGCAGATCTATAAAGCCGTGGCGAACGCTATTGAGCATTTCGGAAGAATTGACGTTTTGGTTAATAATGCTGGTTTTGGCATTACCGGGGCAGCGGAAGCATTTACGGATCAGCAGGTCCGCAGCCAACTGGAAACAAATCTTTATGCTCCCATTGAAGTGACGCGCGCCGTTTTGCCGCACATGCGCAAGCAGCGCTCGGGTCATATTTTGCAGATCAGTTCAGTAGGCGGCCGCGTGGGTAGCGCTGGGCTCACCATCTACCAGGCTGCGAAATTCGGGCTGAGTGGGTTTAGTGAAGCGCTTTCCAAAGAAGTTGCGTCGTTTGGAATTAAAGTAACGTCTGTTGAGCCGGGTGGATTCCGGACAGACTGGGCGGGTTCTTCGATGAGTTTTGCACCCGAAATCGAAGGGTATGAACACACCATTGGCGGCATTACGAAGTTTCTGGAAAGCGGCGATTTTGTTCCGGTTGGTGATCCCGACAAAGCAGCCAAAGCCATGATCCAGCTTGTAAACCATCCCGAGCCCCCATTGCACCTCGTCTTGGGTAGTGAGGCCGTTGGCATTTTACAACAGGCAGATGCAAACAGGAAGGCTGAGCTTGAAAAGTGGATGCCTGTGAGCCTATCGACGGATCACGATGAAGCTGAAAACTTCTTTGAATCCCAGTTCGGCAAAGCCTACCGGGCAATGAAAGGGATTTAAACCAAAACAGCCTTGCCGAACGAAATCATTCGGCAAGGCTGTTTTATTTTTTAAGTTAGCATTCAAATGAGCCAGCCAACAGAAGACCGCGGGTTATCACAGATCGCATATTCTTGCTACCATTCCCGCAGCCGGGAAGGCGAGCAGTTTGTGCCTGAGCACGTGCTTAGCTACCAGATCGCAGGCACCCTTTTCCTCAATGACGGTGTTCGGGAATATGTTTGCAAACCAGGCGATTTCACGTTTTCCAAGCGAAATACGCTTGCCAAGTTTAACAAGCAACCGCCGGAAAATGGTGATTTCAAATCCATATCCATTTATCTGGACCAACAGACGCTGCGTAATTTCTGTATGGAGTTTGGTTATGAAGCGGCTTCACATCAAGCTGACAATGCGGTTGTAACATTAAAGCCTCACACTTTGCTGGCCAGTTACATTGATTCCTTGTTGCCTTATCAGGAATTTTCGCCACCCGGTAGTCAACAATTGATGGCGCTAAAATTGAAGGAGGCTATCCTGATTTTGCTGCAGACCAACCCTGGCTTGAAACAGATCCTTTTCGATTTTAGTGAACCAGGCAAAATTGACCTTGAAGGGTTCATGAACCAGAATTTCCATTTCAATGTGCAGCTGAAACGGTTTGCCTACTTAACCGGGCGAAGCCTGGCTACCTTCAAGCGTGATTTTGAAAAAATATTTCACCAATCACCCCGTCGCTGGCTATTGCACCGGAGGCTACAAGCCGCTCATTATCTGATCAAAGAGCAAGGGAAAGCGCCATCGGAAGTGTATCTAGAGACTGGTTTTGAAGACCTTTCTCACTTTTCCTACGCATTCAAAAAGCTTTATGGCGTCGCTCCTTCCCGACTTTGATTATTTGCAAACAGTTTCAATAAAAGCAAGTAAACAGAGGTAACTTACAAAATACTGAAGTAGTCAAGACTTAATCGTTGGTTTAAAGTTAGAAAACTTGTAAACTGTCAGATTAAGTCTTGACTACTTCAAATAACGACTAGTCCTCCTTCTTCCACCTTTTTTGTGCCGCCTTCTGAGCAATTTCTTTTCGCTGCTCAGGGGTTAGCTTTGACGCGCGCGCCTTTCCTCCCTTAAGCCCTCCTAACCTTCCTAGCGCAACCGCAGCCGGATTTTTCGTATCTTCGGGGGTGTCGTTGTCGGCTTCTCCGGTCGCAATGTCAGCAATCAGCTTTGCTAGTTGATTGGTGTCTTTGGGTCTGTTTGTCTTTGCCATACCACAAAAATAAAACCCTTCCTTGAACGGTCAAGCATTTTCCAAAACAAGAAAATTCAAACTGAGTGTTTCCACTACCTAAAGTAGTAACAAATAAAAATAGGGGCGGTTTTTCGGGCCGTATGGCCCTTATGAGGCTTGTAAATACCTGATGGATAGGGTGTAATGGGTCCGGTTAGGGATTATATGATAAATAAAACATGGAGCCGTTTACTAACCTTTCGTTAGGGTTGCAGTTCGAGGAGAATAATCTGCGTCCACTGGTTTTTTCCGGTATTGTCATCGGTCATTAAAACCAGTGTTTTTTTGCCTTCCTGGTCTTCGGCCCAGGTCATGGCTTCGAGGTTGTCGGGCCGAAAACTGTTTCGATTCGAGAAATCGAAAGCCGGTTTATCATTCCGTTTAATGAGTTTTTTATTGGCGTCGTCGACCTGCGTTTCATAGAGTTTAGCCGTGACGGTTTTGGTCGTATTCTCGTAACAGCGTTCCAGCACCAAAAGCCGGGTTTCGTCGCCGGGAAGCGCAATAATTTCCGAAATACCGCCGAGTGCCTCGCTGGGGCACACATTTCGGTCGATTTCGTAGCTGAATTCAGCGTCGAACACCACCGACCCACCGGTTTTTTTATACCGGTAAAAATGAATCAGTGAATTCGTCACGTGGGCTTCCTCGACCGAACCGGCTTCGGGAGCCACCCAGAGGTACTGATTCGTCAACGCCAGGGCTTCAACGCCTTTGTTCTTTTTGACGGGCACCGGATGCGGGAGTGGCACCCGTTCAAACGATTCACCGGTTTGGGGCATGGCGTGTTTGCGGTAGCCTACGTACGACTCCTCGTTATTTTCGACGGCAAAAAAATACGTATCCGACGCAGCATCGTACCGAATGGCTTCAACGGCAAGGCCTGTTCGAAAACTTGAATCGGCCTGACAAACCCAGTCGGACAATTGCCGGATGTTCCGAAACCGGTAGAATTCCCCCCGATCACCGGCCAGTTGCCATTCCTGCCGACCCGGAATGTATTCGATCCCGGAAATATTATGCAGATTTCGGCTACGGGGCAGCGTCAGGTAGTCTTTGAAGACGAACGATAGCGTTTGGCTTTGGGCTGAAAAAGCAAGAAGGAAACCAACAAGGCTGGTGAAAATCTTCATGAAACGGAGGGTATGAGCCGCTAAATTACACTTCTTTTGCGGGAAAACCGGACGTTTCACCGGGGAGATCCGAACGCGCCCTTTTCCGGCGACGCAGCCACCACCAGCTGGCGGCCAGGATCAATCCGCCCAGCCCGAGGCTCCAGAAGGGAAGGGGCGGTTTTCGATGGAGTGGTTGGGCGTCGCCCACGAGTAAAAGCCCGGCCCAGCGGCTGGGCAACTGGCCGGTCCGGTCTGCGGTTGCCAGGTAGTCGAGTTTGGCTTGCCGGAGCGCGATGTCTTTGGGAAGTCCTTCGGCCAGGTGGGTGTAAAACCGCTCGGTGAGATCGTACGTGGCTAGACTTTCAACATTCCAGACGGTGGTGAGCACACTGGGGACGCCCAGGAACGAAAACCCCCGCGCCAGACTGAATACGCCTTCACCCCGCTGGTTTGCACCAATGCCGGTTTTGCAGGCCGAGAGCCCCACCAGTTCGGTGGGAAGCAAACCGGTACCGGTCAATTCCGACAGGCGAAGCGTGGAGTCGGTGAAAAACAGGGCGGGTTCGATCGCACTGCTGTCGGCTTCGGCGTGGGTAAACAGTTGAATAATTTGGTAGTGACGCGCCTGGTGACCAAAAGCCTGTCGGGTGGCCGACGGTCCCGCTAACAGGGTCGGCTTCGGAAACAGGGCCCCAATTCGTTCAAGCGCAGCGTCGGAACCCGCCAGGGAAACCTGATGGAGATGAGCCGAAAACCGGACGGGAGCCACCCCCAGAAAAGAGCCCGGCGGACGGGCGAAGTCACCCGACGTTTCGGGTCCTTTTTTGAAAAGGCGGTTAACGGAATAGGCATAACTGAAAGCATACCGATGGACCAGAAAGTCGGGCTGCTGATCCGAACGACTCAATGCTTCGAAGGGCAACAACACCCCATCGGGCGAGACAATTACCCGACCCGGTTCCGGTGCCAAGGGTGCGATTAATTTTTGGTAGAGTTGATTCGATATTTTCAGGTAGTCATTAAACTGCCGGTTCTGGGCATCCGGATTGGCGTTCAGCGTGAGCAGTTCGCTGGCGAGTCTGGTGTAAACCGTGGCTTCAAACCGCACAAATTTTGTCGTGGTTGGCGTAATGCCCAGTGCATACACGGTTTGGTCGCCCACAAAGTAGGTTACCAGCGTGCTCTTTTGCTCGGCCAGTTGCGCCCGGACCTCCTTAAGCGAAATCACCTGATTATCGTATTTATACCGGTAATAGGCGGGGTTGGCACGCTCGAGTTGGCGCAGAAACGTTTCCTGCTGTTGCTGCGCTAGCCGCAGGCTGTCGAGTGCCCGGGCGTAGGCGGGCGTGTTGGGAAGCTCCCGGCCCAGCCGGGCTTGCCAGTTGGTGGTCTGTTGACGCAGGCGTTGCTCGTCGGCCGCTTGGGTGGGCGATAGCTGGCGGTTTGCCCCCAGTTCATTGAGTTTGTCGTTGAGCAGAACTGCCCGGCTTTTTTCCAGAAACCGGAAAGCGCTGGCGGCATCGTTCAGCCGGAAACTGGTTTCGATGGCCTGCTCGTATAAGAAGTGCGTTTTGTCACGCCAGAATAGTTTCGATTGCTGGCCGCTATGTTCCCACCGCATAAAGTCGATCATGGTATCGGCCAGGGCGTAGGTGTTGAGAGCGTTCCGGAGGTAGGACGGGTTATTCCGGGTCGCTTTTGCCCAGCCGAGCCAGGTGTCGGCTTTGTCCTGAATCAGGGTTAGCAGGTATTCTTTGTAGGCCGATGTTCGAATGGAACCTGCCGATGGATTGGCGGAGAAACCGGTCGTGCTTTTTACGTCGGTTCGGAGGGCGACCAGCCCTTTCTGGTAGTAGGAAATGGCCGAAGCGAAGTCTTTCTTTTTCCAGTAAACCGCCCCGATATTGTTATACAACCGGGCCTGTCGGTTAAAATCTTTTGCTTTTCGGAGCGCCCGTTGATAGTAATGAAGGGAACGGTCATACTTCGCCAGGTCGTAGTAATAAAACCCCAGCTCCAGTTCACAAGAGGCAATTTTTTCTTCATTCTGCAATTGCCTGGTTCGCTCCAGCGATTGGAGCAGGTAGGGTTCGGCTTCCGAATGTCGGCCGTTCAGAGTCAGTAAGTTGCCCACCATTCGGTAGTGAATTGGCAGATCGAGGTAAAGCGACGGAATGGACTGGCTGCGTTGCACGATCGACTGGGCGAGTCTGAGGGCTTCGGCAGTTTTATTCATGATAAAAAGCACCCGCACCCGTTCGTATTGGTTGTTAATCAGCCCTTCCGGGTCGTTGGCCGTGGTCGCCCAGGCAATTCCACGGGTTGTCCAGGTCAGACTGGATTCGTGGTCTCCTTTGTTAAACTGAATGAAGGCGATTTCTGAAGCCGCCATGGCCGCCCAATGCAGGCAGTTGCGCTCCAGGCTGGCATCAATGGTTTTGGTCAGGAAACCCGAGGCTGCGGTGAAGTCACTGAGTAGCAACTGAACTTTCCCCATCCGAAAAAGCGTCTTCGGAAGGTCCTCCGGATGGTCCGAAGCCGGGGTGGTCTGCGCGATGAGCAGTGCTCGCCTTGCGGTTTGCAGGGCCAGCGAATCTTTCCGGTAATAACCGGCATCTTTGGCAAGCTGATACAGCAGTTCGATAAACTGGGAATCCTGCGGGTAGCGACAGGATTCCCAGTGCTGAACGACCTGATTCAACTTCGGATATTTGGGAAACTCGGGTTGAACAACGACCGTTTGGTAGGCCTGGGTCAGGGAAGCCGATGGCGGGCACTGCGCAGAAACGCAGGATGGAAACGACGCCAGCAACAGGCCAATTCCTACGTTACGGCAGTTCAACATAGTAATTGCCCTCTACAACGTTATTGGCACCCGACGGAAAGACCAGACCACCACCCAGAGACTTGATTCTGGTCAGCACAAACTGGCGGAGATTGGGATCCGGCGATTGGGCGATTCCGCCATGCGTTTTCAAAGCGGCTGCTATCAAACCGGTAAAAAAGCCGGTTGCAAACGAGCTGCCCACGATCAGATCAATGCCGCCACGGGCCCGGAAAGTTGCCAGATTGGGGTCTGTAGTGCCCGCAATCTGGGAGCGAAACCACCGATAGGGCGCCTTGAAATAGCCCTGCCGTTGCGGGTTGTCCGGGTTGACTTGCGGAGCCACGACCCCGGCATTGACGAAAATATCCGAAAAGTTTTCGTGCCGGTTTCCGGCGTCCCAGGTGGACGTTACGGTAATGACATTTCTATGGTTCCGGCTGAAACAAGCCGGAAAAATGTCATTTTGAAGCTGAACGCCGGATGGGTTTTCGGCACTGGTGCGGTTTCCGGCCGCGCAAACAATGATGATTTTTTTCCGCTCCATCTCGGAAAACCGCTCTCTGAGCCAGGGAAGACCATCCGAAGCCGGTAAGACAAAACTGGCGTTGATGACATCGGCCCCGTGTTTTTCGGCGTAACAAAGGGCGCAGAGAATCGTATACAGAGACCCGATGCCGTCGGAATCGAACGCTTTCAGGACCATTATTTCGGGCGGAGGGTCGGGCAAAAACTGCCGGGCGGTTTTCGAAATGAGGGCCGCCAGCAGGGTGCCGTGCTCACTCCGGTCATCGTCTTCAGGGTTATTGTTTTCGGAAATATTAACGAGCTGGCCGGTTGCGGCATCGACCTGAATGGTGTTGCGGAGGGATGCTATTTTGGCCTGGCCAACAAAATTCCAGCCCACAAAATCGTTGTCGATTGCACACGGACCTCCCTCGCCCCCCTGCCAGATTTTCACGAAATTGTCTTCCATATTGCCGGGCCGAAAACCAGTATCGATGATGGCGACCACCACGGCTTTGGGATTGTTGACCGTACCCGGTTTTATGCTGAAATTTTGCCGCGCTTCGGTTCGGGTGGCAAACGACGGTATCCGGCCACCGATCGGTTGGGTGGAGGCTGCATACCGGTTTTTCCCAATGATCTCCAGACTGGCTCCCTTGGGGTCGCTGTCGCGCCCCGGGCTGATAATCGCCCCTTCGGTGATAAAGTTCAGAATGCTGGTATCTCCACCAAGCGGTGCAACCACAATAAGAAAAAAATCGCAGCACTTGCATAACTGAAGCAGCTGGATGGAAAACTCGATTGGCTTCGCCCCAACTGGCCGCACCGTGAGATGAGCTTCAACGGCCTGGCCCGAATAAATGGATCGCAACCACTCCTCGTCGGCTCCCTTGATCGGGTTGACGATGAATTCGTTGGGGATAAACAAATCGTTACCCTGCCGGGCTACTTTATACTTTTTCTTCGTGGTGAGAAACTTTTCCAGTTCGTCGGCGGTACCCACATTGAATACAGAGAAGGGGGTCATAGTGTGAGATGGTTAGAGATTTAGAATGGACAGATTCAGGCCTCCGGCGTTTTCCTGGCGGTTCAATTTTGCTTCTGCAGCGGCTGCCAGACGGTTTTTTGCCAGCCATTTTGGTTCAGACATCCGATAAACCCGGTTTTGATTACCTGCCGTTTGGTGGGCTACCGAAACGGGTCAGTGGATTAGTCGGAAATCCGCTGACTCAGGGAAACAGACGAATCGACTTTTTTTGCGCGTTGCCCGATACAGGCTCTTGCCGATCGGGTCTCATCCGTTCAAACGGGATATAGAAGACGTTTGGGGGCATTCCGTTTCTAAACGGCAGGGGCAGCCGCCGTGGTGCAGTCATTTTCCGCCCATTGGGTTGGCGGCTTCCAGGGCAAATCAGAAAAATTACGCTAGCGTGCGTTGTCGCAGCTCTTCGGGGGACTTCCCTTCCGTCCGAAAACTTATGGTCATGTCAGGTTCTGGCAACTATCTGATAAATAGGTCGGTAGTGGCGATTACGGCGGGTAATGTACAAGAAAAACCGGGGTTTCAAAAGAAAATTCGAATCCGTTTCGTAAGCGTTCGTTAGCCCTGGCGAAATGGGTGGAAAAGAAGGGGTCAATCCCCTTTGGCTTCCCGTTCCAATTGTTGGTAAGCCGTCGAGAACGCTTCACCCTGAGCAACAGCCTCGGCGAGTTTCCGCAAACCCGGTCGCCCAACCAGGGCGAGCCAGCGCGAAACCTCACGTCCGGCGGTCATATAGGCCAGCATTACCCGGTCCGTATCGCCGGCGAAAAAATCCCGCAGGGAAGCCAGTTCGGACAGGTCTAAAACCGTCTGCTGGCCGCGCGACTGCTGTTGCCAGTGATCCTGAAATTCTTCGAACCGACGCAGGCTGTCCGTTGCGGTGGTAAACCGCTGATCGATCATCAGGGCCAGTCCTTCGTTGAACCATTGTGGAATCTGCCGCTGCGTTTTCAGCCATCCCAGCCGGGTAAAGAGTTCGTCATGACACATCTCGTGGGCCAGTACATCCGGGTTCCGGCCGTACGGATTGATGATGATCCAGGAATCGCCCCAGGGCGTGCCGAGGCTGCACCCGGCGCCTTCGCCGTCCTGACAGTACTGCTCGTACTGCTCGGGGGTCTGGCAATAAACGATTGTAGCGTGGCTGTGGATGGGCTTATTCCATAATAGTTCCAGCCGTTTCCGGGCCTCATTAATCTCAAAGAGTAAATAGACGCGCTGACGATCCGGCGTATCTTTGGCCACCCAGACCTGGGGGGCAATGGATTGAAAACCGGCGGTATGCTCCAGGAAAACACAACGGACAATCTGTGGAAAAGCCGCAAAAAACGCCAGGGGTAAAATCAGCAGAAAAAGCAGTAAACGAACAGACCAGCGCATCAGACTCAGGAAATCAGATAAAGATAGGGGACAGTGGCCGGTTTACGGTTTTCGTTTGTTTAATGGGGGTAGTTTGCTAAAATCAGTTCGGCGACCTGCCGGCCGGTTTGCATGGCTGCGTTGAGCGACGGATAGGCGGTTTGGTCCCCGCACTGGTACAGCCCTTCCGCTACTTTGAGGGCCGAATGCCGGGCGTCGGGTAGGTACTCGGGCAGCGCTTCCGGCAGGTGGTAGGTTCGGAGCCAGTGCCAGTGGTCGACTTCAGCACCAAACCAGCCCGACAGTTCTTTGCGAATCCGATCCGCCAGTGCTTTTTCGTTGACCGCTTCCAGCCCCTGCGTACTCACCGAAATGAGCGCCTGCCCGTCGGGGGCGTAGGAAGGGGCCACATCGCTGAGAACGGCCAGATTATGAACGGCCGACTGCCGATTGGCATTCAGTAACAGCAGCTTTTCCGATTTGCTGCGGGTGGGTTTTGGCGCTTGGGGGGCCGTAAAGTAGGTATTGGTTGTGTGGGTAAACGTGCGTTCGGGTTGCTCCGAACCCAGTAAGCGATTGGCGGCTGAGGCATCGACGGCCAAAACGATCACGTCGGCCGGTACGGTTTCGCCGTTTTCCAGGTAAAGAGTATGGCCCAGGATTTGCTGAACCGCCGACCGAAACCGGATGCGGGATGGATGTAACCGGCTGGCTAACTGCTGCGGAATGGCTTCCATCCCGGCCGCCGGAAGGGCCGCGTCGCCTTCGTAGAAATGATGAAAGCAGAACTGGAAAAAATTGCTGGACGTCAGCAGGGCATCTTCCAGAAAAATACCGCCAAAAAAGGGACGGAAAAATAACTCGATGATCTGGTCCGAAAAACCGAATGTTTCGAGAAAGGCTTCGGTGCTCGTGGGGGCCTGGTGAAAAAACTCGTTGGTCGATAGCCCACTGACCTGCCGCATCAATTCGATCACCCGCACCTTATCGCTGAAGGTACCCACCCCGGACGATAGGGTTTGAAACAGGCTCGACGGTTCGCGGAGCGGATTGATAAACGGCATCCAGCGGCCGGTCGGGTCGTGAATCAGGGCCCCCGGCCGAAACCGCTGCAGATCGAGCGCACCATAATCCAATAATCGCCGGGTTTCGGGATACGCCGTCAGCAGAATTTGAAAACCGCGATCGAGCCGAAAGCCGTTGACCTGATCGGTGCGGATTCGTCCGCCAACCCCGTCGGATGCTTCCAGTAGAGTGGCTTCGATTCCGGCCTGGCGGAGGTAAACAGCGCAGGTCAGGCCAGCCATGCCTGCTCCCACAATAACGACGGATGGGGTGGATTGCATCGGTTTTCGGTTCTATTTATTGCAAAAATACAGCTTCCGGAATTGGTTGCTTACTTTTGATCGTTAGTTTATTATCGCATGAGATTACTCGTTCTGGATAATATTGATTCGTTCACCTATATGCTGGTGGATTACCTGAAGCAGGCCGGTGCCAGCTGCCGGGTCCTTCGAAATACGGTTTCGTTCGACCGGATTACGGCAGAATCGTACGATGGTGTGGTTTTGTCGCCCGGCCCCGGAACACCCCGTCAGGCCGGTTGTCTGCTCCAGTTGATAGACCATTACCACCAGCAACTGCCGATGTTGGGTGTTTGTTTAGGACACCAGGCGCTGGGCGAGTACTTCGGGGGGCGTTTGGAGAAAGCGGCCAAACCCATGCACGGGAAAGTATCCGTTGTCCGGAAGCTGGTGGACGATCCGTTAGTCGCCGGTTTACCCGACGAGTTTACGGTAACGCGGTATCATTCCCTGGTGATGGCCGGTTTGCCCGACACACTGGTGGCGCTGGCGGCAACGTCAACCGGTGAAAACATGTCCCTGCGCCACCGCGTTTTACCGTTATGGGGCATCCAGTTTCACCCGGAAGCCGTATTGACCCAATACGGATTAGAAATATTAAAAAATTGGATTACCTTTGTGAAAACGACTAAATAACGTCTCTTTAGTTGTATTTTTCCAATATTTCTACGACAAAACCAAGACCGCTATGAACTATCATGTTCGGAAAGAAGGTAACTTCCGCTACATTGACGAAGGACAAGGCGACGTATTGCTTTTACTTCATGGATTATTTGGCGCACTGAGCAACTGGGATGGCGTCATTAATACGTTTGCTGATCGGTACCGGGTAGTGATTCCGGTGATGCCCATTTATGAGATGCCGATTCGGGAAGCCGGTTTAGAAGGGTTGGTCGAGTTCATAGAAGGCTTTCTGGCGTATAAAAAATTGGATAACCTGACCTTGTTGGGTAATTCCCTGGGTGGTCACGTGGGCTTGCTGTTCACGCTGAAGCACCCGGATATGGTGAAGCGGCTCGTGCTGACGGGCAGCTCGGGCCTGTTTGAAAACTCGATGGGCGGTTCGTATCCGAAACGGGGCAGTTACGATTACATCGCCGAGCGCGTTGCCTATACCTTCTACGATCCGAAAGTGGCGACCAAAGAACTCATCGACGAAGTCTTCGAAATTACGAACAGCATTCCCAAATGCCTGCGGATTGTGGCCATCGCCAAGTCGGCGCAGCGGAACAATGTGGCAAAGGAAATTCAGCGCATTACGGTTCCGACCCTACTGATCTGGGGCCTGAACGACACCATTACTCCCCCCGAGGTAGCCCAAGAATTTAACCGCTTGATTCCGAACTCCGAATTGCACTTTATTGATAAATGCTGTCATGCTCCGATGATGGAGCACCCCGACCGGTTCAACAGTTTGCTGACCGACTGGCTGGAGAAACAACCCCTGACTGAAACCAGTCGGCAGAGTGATCTGACCGTTGCCTGAAGGCAGGAAAGAAATTTCCGGAAAGATTTTGAAACTCTAACGGAAATTTCTTAGTTTTCAGCAGTACTGTTTTCCAATACCGTAGCGGGAGGAACTTTCGAGGCTGTTCGATGCGAGTTGGACGAAAAACAGTGAACGGCTTAGTAAACAACCTACACCGATGCTGGCTTCCGAACTGATTGACCCGATGATACCGGCCCTGAAGCCGACGGATACCGTTGGTCAGGCGCTCGACTGGATGCAGGAACACCGCGTCGGCCAGCTGGCAATTGTGGACCAGGGCCAGTATAAGGGCCTGGTCAATGAAGACCTGCTGATGGATGTGCCTGATGATACCCACCAGCTCAGTGAGGTGATGCGGCTTTTTGAGCATCTGTCGGTCCACGAAAATCAACACTTGTACGAACTGCTGAGTCTTATTACCGAACACCGGTTGCAGGTGCTGGCGGTGGTGAACGATGAACAGGAGTTTGTCGGCACGGTTTCTGCCAACGAGCTGCTCAAGCAATTTGCGCAATTGCTGGGCGTTCAGGAAGCGGGAGCCATCTTAATTCTCTCCATCAACGAACGGGATTATTCAATGGCCGAAATCAGCCGGCTGGTCGAATCGAACAACGTTCGGATTATCAGCAGCTACTTTGCCGGAGCCGCCTACGGGATGCCCGACAAATCGCGGCTTACGCTGAAACTCAACCGCAAGGACATCACTCCGGTGGTGGCCACGCTCGAACGGTTTGGGTATACCATCGAAGCCGCCTTTGCCAATACACCCATTGAAACCATCGATCAGGGACGACTCGATCTCCTGCTTCGATACCTGGATTCGTAAATTACCCCTAAATCCGCTTTCAGTGCATGTCAGATATTGGACTTTTCTTCCATCTTTGCAATTCTGACTGACGAACTGACTGACGGTTTTATGAAAATTGCGATTCACGGACGTAACATTGTCGAAGAGGCTTCCCCCTTTATACAGTCCATGTTTGATGAGTTGTCGCGTCGGCAAATCGAAGTTCAGCTCTCCGAAGTGTATCGTTCGTTTTTGGATTCCGCCGGTATTTTTCACCACTCGACGCTTACCTATACATCCTACCGGAATATCTTCGATGCCGATTTTGCGTTCAGCCTCGGGGGCGACGGCACCCTGCTGGAAGTATTGACGCATGCCGGGCCGCGCGGGATTCCAATTGTCGGCATTAACATTGGACGGCTGGGCTTTCTGACCACGATTTCACCCGAAAAACCGGAATCCTTTCCGGGCTTATTGCAGGCGCTGGCGGTCGGCAATTATCGGCTCGACGAACGGGCGCTGATTAATTTGCAGTCCGATGAGGATTTGTTCGAGGGCGTTCCGTTTGGGCTGAATGACGTGACGATCACGAAAACCGAGACGTCGTCGATGATCACCGTCCACACCTACCTCAACGGTGATTTTCTGAATTCCTACTGGGCCGACGGGCTGATTATCTCGACCGCAACCGGATCAACCGGTTACTCACTGAGTTGTGGAGGCCCCCTGTTGCTGCCGCACAACAGCAATTTTATTGTAACACCGATCAGTCCCCATAACCTGAACGTCCGGCCGATGGTCGTTCCTGACTCGGCGCAGTTGTCGTTCGAGGTCGAAAGCCGGAGTAATACGTTTCTGGTGTCGGTCGATTCCCGGTTTCGTACCGTCAATACCGGCACGCGTCTGGGCGTTCGGAAAGAAAATTTTGTGGCACGACTTGTGAAGATGAGTGATGATACATTCCTGAACACCCTCCGGAGCAAACTGAACTGGGGCTGGGACATTCGAAATTAAATACCGGATCGACTGAAAAAATAGTGCAACCGCTGCGATAAGCGGTATTTTTGCGGTATTCAACAGAACAGTTTATGCAACGACCCAATAAAATACCAAACGAACGCGTTTCTGAGGAGAAGCTTTGCTAAACTAGTCAAGCTTTGGGTCGATGAATCAGCAGCTCCGGTTTGCCGGCGCGGTAGTAAGCAAAGAAATATGAAGAATAACCTACTGATTACCAGTTTGATAGCTGCGGCCTGTTTGGCGCTGCAACCGGTTGATGGACAGGCTCAAAACGGACGAAATCCGTTTGTTCCGTATTCGGAAGTGGGATTGGGGCTGGGGACGTCCAGTTATTACGGAGAAATCGCCGGTTACCGCAAACCCCTTAAATCGACTTTCCTGATGATGCGGTGGAATGCCGCAGCGATGTATACCCGGCACTTCACACCCCGTCTTGCGGCCCGGGCTTCCTTCACCTGGGCGCGGATTGCGGGGGATGATTATACCTACAACCGCAAGGATTTGAATTCCGGCATCATTCAATACGTTCGTAACCTCCACTTTCGGAACGACCTGAAAGAGTTTGCGTTGAGCGGAATTTACCAGTTTGTACCGGATGGCCGGAATTCCAACTTCCGGGCGAAATTAACTCCCTACCTTACCCTGGGGCTGGCGGCTGTGGCCCACAGCCCGGAAGCCCGTACGCCGGTCGGTTTCGGGACCACGCCCGACGATACCGAGCAGCGCTGGGTCAAACTGCAACCACTCGGCACCGAAGGACAGGGGCAAAATGGCGTAAAACCGTATTCGCTGATGACCCTGGCGATTCCGGTCGGTTTTGGGGTAAAATATGCCTTGAACGAACGGTTTGGGCTGGGAGCTGAAATCAATTACCGGTATACATTCACTGATTACCTGGATGATGCGGGGGGCGCCTATCCCGATCCGACGATCCTGAAAGACGATCTGGCGCGTGTGATGGCTGACCGGCGCTTTGAGCCTATTGCCGCCCGGAAAGGGGGCGACCGGCTGGCTGAGTTACAGAGCTATCTGAATACGAATGATCCTTTCTCGGTCATCGGCGCTGATCCGGGGTATGCGACCCGGGGTGCCGCCGGGATTTTTAACGATGGGTACATGACCATCAGCTTGCAGCTTCATTACGTCCTGACGCCCAAGATTAAATGCCCACCGATCAAATAACGTACGCCTTGTTCTCTCCCTGTATTCGTTGGGTCCGGAAACCGGGGCGTGGTGTAGAAACGTTTTTCCGGCTGGCGATCGGTCTGGTCATCCTGATGGGTTCGGCCGCCCGCGCGCAATCGACCTGGGAGGTTGGTGCTGGATTGGGGGGGATGGTTTATAAAGGTGATCTGGCCCCGGAACTGATACCGGGAAACATCCGGCCGGCGGGCAACCTGCTCGTGCGTTACAACGTCAGCAAACCCTTTACGGTGCGTTTCAACGCCGGGATCGGGCAAATTGCCGGCAAGGACAGCCGGTTTAATGACCCGTTCCAGCAGGCGCGAAACCTTTCGTTCAAAACCGCCATCCGGGAGATGAATGTGCTGATGGAGTATAATTTCCGGAATTATACGACGCTGCGTAAGGTGAAAAACTGGACCCCCTACGTGTTTGGCGGGCTCGGGCTGTTCACCTTCAAACCGACTCCGCAGTGGGCCGGTTACCAGCGAAAATCGCTGTTTAACTTTCCGTTGGGGGTAGGATTCAAGTACGAATTCAAACGCCCCTGGAGTCTGGGCCTGGAGTTTGGAACCCGGTTTTCCGGTTCTGACTACCTCGACAATTTCGGCCCAAATACATTCGGAGGCACCAATAAGCTCCTGAATGGAAACCCCGATTCCAAGGATAGCTATACGTATATCGGGCTGACACTGACGCATACGTTCTACCGGATCGTCTGCCCGGAATAATCGTTGTTCAACGTTTTTTGCTTATTTTTCCTGCTTAATTGGAATACAACTATTGAGCGTGAAATCAGGATTTTGGGAAATTATGCGGTGGGTTGGCATCGTGAGTGCGTTGTGGATTGGCCTGTCAAATTCGGCTTCGTCGCAAACCATTGTCTCGGTCGGATCGGGCATTCCCCGGGTCGACTCGATGTGCCAGCAGTTCCAGCAACTGTATACTCAAATTCGGGAGGAAAGCCTGCTGCCGGATTCCGCCCGTAAAATCTTCAGTGACATCATGCTTGGCCTACGCGGCAAATTCCGCACCGCCGAACCTTTCCGGCTCGACAGTACCCGTCGCGACAGTCTGCTGCGTACGAATTATTTCTCGTTTCCCCTCCGGTATTATTCACCCGATGCCATCGGCGGAACACGGGGTGAAGGCTACCGCGCCAAAGGGTTTGATCTGTTCGATTACACGGTTCGGGGTAGCCACCCGGCCCAGGATATTTTTATCAAAGACCGGAACCAGGATTGCATAGACGATAATACCGACCAGCCCGCCGACGTGCTGGCCATGACGTCCGGTATCGTGCTGGCCATCGAAACCGCCTGGACACCGGGGCAGGAATACCGGGGAGGCAACTGGATCTGGATCTACGATCCGGTGCTCGATGGGCTTTGGTATTACGCCCATAACAATGCGGTGCTGGTTCGTCCGGGCGACTGGGTGCAGTCGGGTCAGAAAATCAGCGAAGTGGGCCGGACCGGATACAATGCCTATGCTGCCCGCTCCCCAACACACCTGCACATCATGTATCTGCAACTGCAGGCCGACGGTTTACCCCAGCCCCAAAATCCCTACGAATGGCTGCTCACCGCGCGCACGGTGAATTGAGAAAAGAAATATGAAAGAGTTAAGAATGAAGAGTTAGGAGTGAAGAGTGAAGAGTTAAAAAGCTTCGCTGTCCCGGCATGCGTCAGCCAACTCATAATTCATAACTCTCTTACCGTTCAATAATACATCGCTTCGCGGCCTTATTTCATCGGCTGTAGGTAGTAATTCATCGGCCTGGCGGGACTGTGTCCAGGGCCGACCGTGGTTGTGGCTAATTTTGAAGCAACAATCACAAACAACAACTACTTACTACCATGAAAAAAATCGTTTTAGCCCTCGTCACGCTCTTCGCGGTGTTCGGTTGCAAAGACCAAGAAGAAGTACAACCCCAAAATCGGGGTAATTACCTGATTTATACCAACCTGAACGGCTCAAAATTCGATCAGGTTGAAATCAGGCTGGACGGAAAAACCGTCGGGATGCTGTCGGAGTCTCTGGGAAATGCCGATTCTCCTTCCTGCGATACCAAGTCTTCCGCCCTCGTGCTGAATATCAGCCGGCCCGCAGGAAGCTATTCGTTTGATGCCATCGCTACCTTGAAGGGTAAAAAGGTAACTTCCTGGGCAACGTCCCTCCGGTTCGCTGATGGGGAGTGCCAGAAGCGTCGGCTGACTTCCGATTTGTAAGACGAGACAACGACAGGAATGCCATCATTGACAAGGTCGTGCCGCTCGGTACGGCCTTCTGTTTTTAACCCCTGTTGAATTATAGGACGTGATTCCCCGATTATGGGCGGTCAGAAGCCCTTTTCATCTGTTCAGGACGTGGGACATTGCGATACCGGCCCATCCTTCGTACCTTAACTGACAACACCAGCTGATCCACCCTCAAACCCGAAATGCCTGTTTATTACCACCGGCGGAAGAACCCGAATCGCGTCCGTTTCCTGGTCGGCCTGCTCCTTTTTTGCTGCTTTGGACAGGGAACCGCGCAACAGTTTTCGGATCGGACCTATGGAGTGTACGACGGGTTGTCTTACGTATACGTATCGGGGTTATACCAGGATCGGGTCGGCCGGATCTGGATCGGAACCTACTTTGGGTTGAATTTTTTCGATGGCGTCGCGCCGATTGTCAACCAGCGGCAGATACCGGCACTGCCTGATGGGGGCGATAACCTGACCGATTCGCCCGATGGGACGGTTTGGGCCTGCGCGGGAAACCGGCTGTTTCGGATGAATGACATCACATCGACGAGCCTGGCCATTCAGGAGTTTTCGGTCCATTACGGCCGTAAAGAACCCCAGCAGCAGGTTATCTTCATGACGGCCGATCACGAAAACCAGCTGTGGTTTTCGGCCCAAACCGGTCAGCACAACGTTGGAAAACGGTTGTATTGCTGGGTTAACGACCATATGGAAGATATGACCCGGCGGTATTTTACCGATCCGGAACAACGCTTTCGGGGCATCCTGACCGACTGGCCCAACCGCCGGATTTTGCTGCTGACCGACGACGGGCGGCTTTGGGAGCTGAAAAAAAACCGGTTGACGCTCCTGGTGGACCAGCAACCGCTGGACCGGTTGCTGAGTGATCCGGCGGGGCGGTTTTACGCCCTGGCGGGCACAACGGTGTATCGGATTGAAGACCAGACGATCAGTACGCTGTACGAGGTACCGGTGCCGGTTTCGGAACTGAGAGTTTGCGCGATGGGTCTTAATGGAGAACTGGCGTTTCAGAAAACCAAGGGGAATCGGGACGTTTGCTGGTACGATGGCAAAACCGTCACCAACTCCAACATCAGTTCCTCCCCGGCGAACCGTTTGCTGTTCGACCGGCGGGGCGATTTGTGGGTGGGTACATCGCATCACGGCCTGATCAACATCAAGATGAGCGGCTGGCAGTATTTCGATAAATCGGAAGGATGGACGGAAGAAACCAATAACGTGGCTGAGGACAAAAACGGTGTGGTCTGGTTTGGTTCCTGGGGGAATGGCCTGAGTCGTCTGGCCAACAACGTGATTGTTCCGGATCAGCGCTACCGCAAGGTAATGCCGGCCAATCATTTTCACCCATCGAGCCGGACCGATGCCGATGGCAATATTCTGATGGCAGGCGACCCGCAGGGGGGGATTTTGCGCTACGACGGCCAACAATATCAGGTTCTTCCCCATTCGGATACGCTGACGTTTCCGCTTGGCTTTTACGATGATGTTAAACGAAACCGGTATCTGGTAACCTCCAATTATAATCTCCTGGTTTACAATCGACAAACCCTGGCCTTGACGGAAGCGCTGCCGGTGCCGCCCGATCAGTACGAAAACATTGAAACCGATCAGTTCGGCCGGTTCTGGATTTGTGGATTGGAACGATCGTTGGTATGGGACGGAAAAAGCCGCATTTTTCGGCAGTTGACAGTTAAAAACAAAGGCTTGCCAACCCGGACGGTAGCCGACATCAAACGTGATAAACGCGGCAATCTGTGGCTGGCAACCGGGGAGGGACTCTGGTTTTATGATTACAAAACGTTCCGGCCAATTGCTGCTTCGTTCATCCAGCGCACCATCACCTATTGCCGGCCCCTCGGGCGTTATCTGATGGTCGGAACGCTGGAAGGTCTTTTTGTACTTGATATGGAGCGGTTTTACGAAACCGGGGAGGAGTGGATTGCCTACTTCGACCAGGAAAATGGGTTTCGGGGAAGCCAGTGCATTTTTAACGGCATTTTGCTCGACTCCCGGGGGCGCTTGTGGGTGGCAACCCGTGATCGGATGATGATGATTTCGGAAAAGCGCCTTTTCCAATTGTTAAAACCGGTTCCTGCGGGCATTCAGGCCTTTCGGGATATGCGATCGGGGCGGCTGATTAAGTCACCGTCGGGAAAATTATCGTTCAAGTCGAGCGAAAACGACCTGGAAGTGCAACTTCAGGCATCGAACGAGAAGAATCTGCTGGCCAACACGACGCACCAATACCGGCTGGAACGACTGGATGGCGACCCCACAACCCCGGAATGGTCGGAACCGTTCCGGAATAATTTCTTCACCCTGCAAAACCTGAGCGACGGTTCGTACCGGCTCACAATCCAGGCGGTGCGGGCAGAAGGCTTGTGGTGTACGCAACCTATCGTGCAGGAGTTTCAGATTGCCCCGCCCTGGTACGCCACCTGGTGGTTTCGGACCATGCTGATTATTCAGGTCGTGGGTACGTTGTTTTACGGGCGATTACGACAGAGCCGGGCCATTGCGAAACGACGATTGAAGCAACTCCAGATTCAGCGCCGAATGGCACAACTGGAGCTGGAAGCTTCCAATCGCGAGAAAAAAGAACTGGAAATCCGGCGCGAACTGGCCGAAGCGAGCCGAAAGCGGGCGTTACTGGAAGTGAAAGCCATTACGAACCAGATTGATCCGCATTTTGTCGCCAATTTCTTAACGGCCATTCAATCCATCACGTACGAAGCCGATCCTGATACGGTTGTCAGTTACCTGGCCAAATTCGGTTCGATTTTCCGGAATCAGCTCATGAGCCGCAGCCGGGTATTCTGGATGCTGCGCGAAGAGCTTGAATTTGTTGCAAATTACCTCGATCTGGAGCGCTTGCGGTTTGGGGATCGTATTACCTTCACCGTGACCGTGGCACCGGGCGTTCCGATGGATACCACGGTGCCGAAAATGCTGATTCAGGGGTATGTCTCCAACGCCATCAAACACGGGCTGGAACACAAAGCCGAAGGCGGAATTGTCATGGTGTCGGTTTCTGAATCGGTTGGTTGTCTGCGGATTAAAGTGGATGATAACGGGGTTGGGCTGGAGAAAGCCAAACAATACCGACGCCGAAGCACGGGCCGTGGGCTGAAGATTAACCAGGCGGTTTTAGACCAGTTGAATCAATACAACGCCTTGAAAAGTTCGCAACACATTACGGATCTGACCGATTCGGAGACGGGTGTTTCCGGCGTCCGGCAGGAGGCTGTTTTGCCCATACACCCGGTTTTGCCACCGGAGGAAAGTACTGTCGAACCCTGATTGTTAATGAGAAAATACGATGCATATACCAACCGTACGATCCGTCATTATTGACGACGAACTGCCCGTTCGTCGGACGTTGCGCAGCATGCTGACGTCGGTCCCGGAGGTTCACGTGGTGGGCGAAGCTGGAAATGTGACGGAAGGCCTTGACCTGATGGCTGCCCAAAAACCGGATCTCATTTTTCTGGACATTAAAATGCCGATTCGCAGCGGTTTTGAACTGCTGGATGAATTGACGCAGCAGCAGCAGTTTTATGGGGTCATTTTCGTGTCGGGATACCCGGACGATGCCCTGATGGCCGTTCAGAAAGCGGCTCCGCACCTGCATTCGGACTTCGTGGTGAAACCCATCGACCCGGTTATTCTGAAGCAAAAATTCCATTTGTTTTACAACAAGTGGAAAGCGGATAAGGAACACGAGCAGGAACTGACGGCTCAGCTGGAGAAAGCGTTCGGTCCGAATCAGGAGTTGGCGGTTTTGACGGGTCCCCGGTTTTTGACGTTTCAGAATTCCGTGGCGCTACACCGGATCGAAGTTGTCGATATCATGTACTGTGAATCGGCCAATAAGCAGATCAACATCTATTGTTCGAAGCAGGAACACCTCAACGTGCCCAACCTGACGCTCGACACGCTCGAGAAACTCTTGCCGCCGGATCATTTCGTCCGCATCGGCAAGAGTCATATCCTGAACAAGGAAGCCATTAGCTATCTGGAAAAAGGGCCTCGCCCGAAGTGCCGACTGGTGCTGGGCCACCGCGTCCGCGAACTCCTCATCTACGCCAGCAACGTCTGGAAAGTGGAGGAAAGCTATTCTTCGTAGTTAAAAATGAAGAATTAAAAATTAAAAGTAAGTAGACGCCGGACTGGCATTCCCTGCGAAGCATATTTTTAATTTTTAACTCTTCATTTTTAATTCCCCAACAGGATCTTGTTGGTTACTTCCTGATCAATGGTGATGTAGCCGGGGTAATCGACTTTTTTGTTGCCCAGCGCCAGCGTCGGCTTGATTTTGATGGTCAGTTTGGCCGGTTTGGTTTTATCGGAACCGCTCATGTTCCGGATCAGGTCGGTAAAGGCGCCCCGGGTTTTGTCGTCGGTCATCAGCTGGTAGGCGTTCGCGTTCAGTTTGACGGGAACGCGGGCCGTTCCGCCACCGGGTGTCACTTCGATGCGCTGGTTCACAAAACCATTGAACAACTCCTGTTCGGCCAGCAGAATTTTATATTCGAGTTGGTCGATCGCTGCGACCTTGTTGGTTGGGTTGGTAATATCAACATTGATCCGGGCGCTCAGCGGAATGCTTTTGGACAGCAACCCTGCAGCCAGTTGCGGATACCGCATCGGATTCAGATCTTCCAGGTTTCTCAGTTTCCGGACGTCGATGCCCGACAGGTACACACTGTCGGCGGAACTGATGTTGAATTTACAGTCGCCCAGGGCTTTGGCCTGGCTGATCTGACGGTTAACGCTGCATTGGCTGAACGTCAATACGAGAGCGAGAAGGGGGGCAAAAAACAGCAGTTTTCTCATGGACTTGATTTCCTTGGTAAATGTTGATGTTAGATAGACGAAAAAGCCGATGGTTTAGTTTAAAAAAACGAATTCTTTGCCGTTTCCGGGGCTTTTCGGCGGGGCGAAATTTGGCGGTCCATCGTTTTGTTGGTATATTTATACGTTAAGCTGCACGGGGCTAGGAAAAGAGCTGAAAATTTTGTATTTTTACTATTCGAAAACGTCCTTTTAACCGTAATTCTTATAACAATTCCGTAAGACGGAACCATATAGGTTGCATTCTATGACAAACGAATTGATTGATGCCGACATCAAGACTGATGTGAAACCGAACAGCAACTATGGCGCTGATAACATTCAGGTGCTGGAAGGACTCGAAGCCGTCCGGAAACGCCCGGCGATGTACATCGGGGATGTGGGTATCAAAGGCTTACACCATTTGATCTGGGAAGTAGTTGACAACTCCATTGATGAGGCCCTGGCTGGTTACTGCGACACCATCCGGGTAACCATTAACGAAGATAATTCCATCACGGTAAAAGACAATGGCCGGGGGATTCCGACGGGGGTGCAGGCCCAAACCGGGAAATCCGCGCTGGAAGTGGTGATGACGGTGCTCCATGCCGGGGGGAAATTCGATAAGGATACCTACAAAGTGTCCGGCGGTTTGCACGGTGTCGGGGTTTCCTGTGTGAACGCCCTCTCAACCAGCCTCCGGGTGGAAGTGCACCGCGAAGGCAAAATTTTTGAACAGGAATACAGCATCGGTCATCCGTTGTATGATGTGCGTGAAATCGGAGAAGCCGAGGATACCGGAACCACCGTGCACTTCAAACCCGACGACTCGATCTTTACCGAAACGGTTTATAAATACGACACGGTGGCCGGGCGTCTGCGGGAACTGGCGTACCTTAACAAGGGCATTCGCATTATCCTGACCGACCTGCGCGATATCAATGCGCAGGGCGAACCCTTGAAAACCGAATTCTATTCGCAAGGCGGTTTGGTCGAATTCGTGAAATACCTCGATGAAAACCGGTCTTCGCTGGAAGGCATGCAGCCGATTTACATGGAGCGGGAAACCGGGGTGACGCCTGTGCAGGTAGCGATGGTGTATAACCTCGAAGCCGGTGAAAATATTTCGTCGTACGTCAACAACATCAATACCATTGAAGGCGGTACGCACGTACAGGGATTCCGGACGGCCTTGACGCGGATTTTGAAAAGCTATGCCGAACGGAATGCGCAGGTACTGGGCAAGAACGCCGGTAAAGTGGTTTTTGACGGAAGCGATTTCCGGAAAGGGCTGACGGCCGTTATCTCCGTGAAAGTAGCCGAACCACAGTTTGAAGGCCAGACCAAGACGAAACTGGGGAACAGCGACGTCGTAGGGGCGGTCAGTTCGACGGTGGCCGAAATGCTCGAGATGTGGCTGGAAGAACACCCGAAAGAGGCCCAGGCCATTATCCGGAAAGTGCTGATCTCGGCCCAGGCCCGGATTGCGGCCGATCAGGCCTACAAACGCATCATGACCGACCGGAAGGACTTTATGGGCGGCATGGGCTTGCCCGGTAAACTGGCCGACTGTTCGGATACCAACCCGGAAAACTGCGAAATCTACCTCGTGGAAGGGGATTCGGCGGGCGGTTCTGCCAAGCAGGGTCGAAACCGGGCGTTCCAGGCGATTCTGCCGCTGCGGGGGAAAATCCTGAACGTGGAGAAAGCGCTGGAACATAAAATTTACGAAAACGAAGAAATCAAGAATATTATCACGGCGCTCGGTATTCGTTACGAACGCGTAAACGGGGAAACCGTGATGAATCTGGAGCGGCTGCGGTATCATAAGGTGATTATTATGACCGATGCCGATGTCGATGGGAGCCACATCCGGACGCTGATTCTGACGTTGTTTTTCCGCCACATGCGGACACTGATCGAGAACGGTTTTGTGTACATTGCTCAACCCCCGCTTTACCTGGTCAAAAAAGGCAAGGAGGAACGGTATGCCTGGACCGAGCAGCAACGCGAAGTCGCCGTTCGGGAACTGGCCGGATCGGGCCGGGAAGAAAATGTGAACGTGCAGCGTTACAAAGGTCTGGGAGAAATGAACCCCGAGCAGTTGTGGAGCACCACCATGGACCCCGAGAAGCGCAGTCTTAAGCAGGTGACCATCGAGTCGGCCGCCGAAGCTGACCACGTCTTTTCGACCCTGATGGGCGATGAAGTAGCCCCCCGCCGTGAATTCATCGAGCGAAACGCAAAGTATGCACGAATTGATGTTTAAACGAAAGCGGGCGAGCAGCCCGCTTTTTTTTTCTGTTTTTTAGGTATAATACGGATTAGGAACCGATACTGATGGAATAAACCCTTCCGAACGGGCGAAAACTAAAAAGTCCGTACGAAGTTGTGTAAATAAACGTTTACCGATTACAACATAGTCCACCCTACCGATGATTGATAAAGATTCTTCACAAAAAAATAATATAGACCGAAAGGGTTCTTTTGGGGGCCTCTTCTCGTTTTTTTCGAGTCGTAAAGTAACTTTACCGGCAGATTCGGAAGACGGTAAGGCCATGAAAATGAATGAAAAACTGGCGAACGTAATCGGCCAGAGTAACTATATTAGCCGCGACCTGAGCTGGCTGAAATTCAACGCCCGCGTGCTCGACCAGGCCCGTAATCCGGACCGTCATTTGCTCGATCGGTTGAAGTTTCTGGCGATCACGGCTTCGAACCTGGACGAGTTTTTTACAATTCGTGTCGGTAGCCTTTACAACTACCTCGATTACGGGAAAGAGCGCGTCGATTACTCCGGTTTGCGGGAAATTCCGTTCCGGAAAGCCCTGCTGACGGCCGTTCAGCAATTTAGTAAAGAACAGCTCGAAGTGTTTGAGGACCTGAAGCAGTCGTTTGGGGATATCGATCTGCGGTTTGTCAAACTGGATGATCTGACGGAGGAGGAACGGCAGAAAGCCGTCGATTACTTTGATCGGACCATCTATCCCATGCTGACACCGATGGTCTACGACTACACGCACACGTTCCCGGTTTTGCTGGCGAAGGTGCTGATATTCAGTGTGGTGACGCAGGATCCGAACCGCCCGGTGAAAGCCGGAGATGAGGACGAGAACCAGCGCCTATCGTTCGTACAGATTCCGGCCAACCTGCCGCGTTTCATGCCGTTTGAACGGAAGGATGAAACCTGTTTTCTGCCGATCGAAGAGATTATCCGCCAGGAAATCAAAAAATTATACCGGAATATTGAGATCGATTCGGTAAACCTGATGCGGATTACGCGGAATGGTGATTTTACCCTGGAAGAAAGTGATGATATCGAAACCGACTTCATCGACGAAATCAAACAGAAGATTAAAAACCGCCGGTTGGGCCGGGTCGTCCGGGTTGAGATCGAGCCCAATGCGTCGGAGTGGATGGTGAACCTGCTGAAAAAGAAGTGGGAAGTTGATGATTATAACCTGTTTGAGAACGGCCAGCTGATCGATTACACGAGCCTCTGGCAGGTGGTGCGCCATCCGGAATTCCGCGACGCATTGCCGACTGCACCGGCCCCGGTTTTACCTCTGGGCATGCATCGCGACAAAAATGCCGACATTTTCGAACAGATGAAGGAGCGGGATATTCTGCTGCATCATCCGTACAATAATTTCGAGCCGGTGATTTCGCTCCTGGAACAGGCCGCCGAAGACCCGAACGTACTGGCGATCAAATTGACCATCTACCGCCTGGCCAAGCGCTCACGGGTTACGGATGCTTTATTGAAAGCTGCCGAGAATGGCAAACACGTTTCGGTATTGTTTGAGGTCAAAGCGCGTTTTGACGAAGAAAACAACATTCGGGAAGCCCAGCGGCTTCAGAAAGCCGGGTGCTTCGTGATATACGGAATCAGCAGTTTTAAAACCCATACCAAACTGCTGCTGATTGTTCGGAGCGAGGGCAGTCGGGTTGTGCGGTATGCGCACCTGTCGAGTGGCAACTACAACGAAGAAACGTCAAAACTCTATACGGACATTGGTTTGCTAACCACTGATGAAGTGTATACGCACGATATTTCCGAGTTCTTCAACGTCATTACCGGTCATTCGCAGCCCAACGATTATGAGTACCTGATTACGGCTCCGCGCGACATGCGGAAACAACTGGTCAAATTGATTCGAAATGAAGCCCGGAATGCAGAACGGGGATTGCCCAGCGGGATCTGTATCAAAATCAACTCCCTGGAAGACCAGATGGTAATCGATGAGTTGTACAAGGCGTCGCAGGCAGGCGTTCCCATCCGGCTCATTGTCCGCGGAATCTGCTGTCTGCGTCCGCACCGGAAGGGTTTAAGCGAAAACATCACCGTGCGGTCGATTGTCGGCGATTTCCTGGAACACACGCGACTGTTTTACTTCCACAACAACGATGATCCGAAAATTTACGGTGGGAGCGCCGACGTGATGGTGCGCAGCTTCGACCGTCGGATCGAATCCTTGTTTTTGCTGGTCGATAAGCGGGTGAAACAACAGGCGATTCACATTCTGGACTATAACCTGCGCGATAACGTGAACGCCTACGAACTCCACGAAGACGGCACGTACGTGAGTTGCTGTGTCGAAGAAGAAATTGAACAGGCATTCAATATCCACAAGAAGTTTTTCGAAGTCACCCAGAAAGAGGTGATGCAGGCCAAACTGTTCATGAACGAAAAACCGGTCGGGGTGGAAACCGCGCCGGAACAACCGGAAACACAGAGCGAACCCGCCGAAGAAATCCACAAATAGAGTAGGGTTTGCAGTTTACGGCTGGCTGACGCCGGAACAGGAATGCATCAGCCAACCGTAAACCGTTTTACAACACACAAAATTCCGGTGATGCCAGGTCAAAAACCAGAGTGTTGTTGTTGGGAGTAAACCGGTGGCGTTCCAGTGGCCAGCTGGCCCCGCCGTCGGTGCTGACCCGAATATCGTAGGGTTGGTGTAGTTTCAATTTGTACGAAAGAGCCTGTAGATCCTTGCGATTCAGCGTTACCAATTCCCGCCAGTTTTTCTGCCCCGATTCCGTATACTGCAAACGAACTTTGGTCGGAAGTTTCGATTCATCCAGTCGGGTCGGGGGAGGACAGGCAAAATCGAAGCGGACGGTTATGGCCGGGGGAATGGGGAGCTTTTGCAAATCAAGCGGCTGGGGCGTTTGATTGCAGGTGGGCAGTGGGCCGGTTTCCAGCAAAGGCTGCCCCGGATTGCCGGAACTATACGCATTGTTGTAATTGTAAACCTGCAACTGAACTCGCTGATTCTGCAGCAAGTGACTCAGCGTAAGGCGGGTCCCGTTGTTCAACGGGCTGTAGAACGATGTGGTTTCCTGGCGTGTATCGGCGTTGATGACCTTGCACAGATACTGAATATCAACCTGGTTGAGTTTACTGCTGACCGTAAAAACCGGTCCTTCTTCACAAGCCGCCTGCGTCCAGCCAGCTACCCATACGGCCGATTGGGTAACCGATACCCGACACTCGAGTTGTCCGGTAGAAGCATTTCGGCTGACGGCCACCGGTTTTTCCTGTTGCCAGCGTGCCGAGAACCGGTTGTAACGGAAAAAAGGAATTTCGTCCCCCACCTGAATGGGCCGGCCGAGGGGAGGGTTAATCGTTTCCGGATTCAGCGTCATCGTGCATAAAACCGGTTTTGAAATTTGCCGGGCAACCCGAAACTGATCATCGTACAATTCCAGCGAAAACAGTCCGGCGATCTGGCTGAGTTGCAGCGATCCCAGGTTCTTGCCATCCAGACCCGTTACGGTGGGCATGACCGAGCCGTTGGGCAGGTAATTCGCCGGATTGTTGCCCCGGTTTTCAATGTGCACCAAAGCCGCCATTAACGTTCCGGTGAGCGTTTGGCCACCCGCATCTTTGAATTCGCTGCCTTGTTCAATCTGAATGGCAACGTTTTCTTTCTTCTGATTGAGCGAGGGGGTAGCGGTTTTTAGATCGCTGGTCAGAGGTAATTTCCGGTCGGTCACCATCACGGCCGATAAATGGGCGGGTGGATCATTGAGTTTGATCCAGGCCGGAGCCAGCGAGTAACGACCGGTATCGGCCAGCTCAACGGGTTGGAGAATGGTCAGGTAGTCCGGAGCTTTGGCAGCCACCACGAAGCGGAGCGGGTCGGCTCTGGAATAGTCCGCTTCGGGCGCAGCTGCCAGGACCAGCACCCCCTCTTCGTTGATTTTGTATGAAGTTGTATTGAGTGTCGTGACAACCTGCTCCGCATCGGGGCCCGCAACCGTGAGATCGACGCCAGTGGGAAGGGCTCCCTTCAAACTCCGAAACCGGATTTCGACAACCCCCTTTTCGATGGGATCTTTAAAACCCAACTGGACGTTTTCGAGTGGATTCATACAGGCTACCACCAGGAGCAGCAGGCCCAACACCATCAGAGATGACCGTTGCTTTCTCATATCTTCCTTTCTGGTAAAAGTCCATAAATGGCTGATAGGATAAACTATGCAGTTATTTCTGATAACAATTTTGTCTGATAATTGTCTGGTGAGTAGGGCGGTTTTTTAATGAACGGGTCGGTTTTTCATGAATTTCAAGCCGGAACGAGTGAAAACCGACCGGTTAAAAACCGGCCGGGGTTTTCATTTTACAAAGTCCAGGACTTCTTCGACAAACCGGTCGGTTTCCGTCACAAACGGTTCGTGCCAGGAATTTTCGAACGTAACAAGTTTGGAAGTCGTGGCGGTTAGCAAAGTCCGGGTTTCGCTCGCAACCCCCAGGGGAACGACCCCATCTTTTTTACCCCAGAAAAGCGCGACCGGGATCCGAATCTGTCGGAGCTGGCTGCTTTTTTCAAACGTCCGGATTTCGGTTTTGCCGTATTCTTCGTAGGCCTTTCCGTGCGTAAACTGGCCGAGCGCCGTGTTGGGGGTTGCAAAGAGGTAGTTCAGTACATATTTTTTATCATCATAGAGCGAAACCGGGTTGCCGCCCAGATCGACCATCCGCCGGTAGAGTTCCTCCCAGTTGTAGGTGGGTAGATTTTCGGCAGTAATCGGATGGTCCAGCGCGTATTTTTCGATCTCGGACCGCTGTTGCCGTTTGGCTTCCTGCAGGACCCATTCCCGGACCTGATACAGCCAGCGGTAGGTCGAAAACGTACCATTGACCGCCATCAAACCGTTGACTATCTGTTGGTTATCGTTGGTGGTCAGGAACTGCCAGGCCAGTTCGACACCGAAACTATGCGCCAGCAGGTAAATCTTGGCCGATGGATACCGTTCTTTCAGCAGCTTGATCGCGTAATAGGCATCTTCGCCAAACTGCTCGTAGGTCAGCGTTTTCGGATCAACTTTCCCGGACGACGAACCGGCAATGCGCTGGTCCCAGTAGGCCACACCCACGGTTTTTTCCAACGCCTGGAGGTAATACCGGTAACACATGGCGCAGTCGCCGGGACCACCGTGGAGATAAAGAACGATCTTGTCGGACTGGACATTGCCCCGAACCCAGATGGGCATATCAGCCCCTTTATGCCGCAGGTAAAACGTTTGTTCAACATCCGTTACATCATTTTTTTCGCAGGAGGCAAAAACCGTAACCAGTCCCGTCAGGAGGAGGATTTGAAAATAGAACCGAAGGCGTTTCATAATTTTTTCAGGGGTTTGATGATGCCTGCTTCAAGGCCAAACCGCAGGAGCGTAGACGCATTATAGGGCCGTTGCTGCATCACGTTCAGCCGGGCATACCAGGCAATTGGGCGGGAACGACGAATAGCCAGGTCCTTGCCCAAACCGAGCGAAATCGTGGGCAAAAAAGCACTGCGCCCCGCCAGCGGCACCTTCCGAAAGCTGCCGGATTCGTCCACTTCGTAGGTAGTGCCGGCCAGAAAATAACGGAAATAGGAGGGAGCAACGGCAATTTCATAAAAGCCGCCCCGTCGGCCCGTACGGCGGTAAGCCAGCTCGGGCGAAACGATGACGCCGGTATGATTGTGCGGATGCCGGTAGGCAGCCAGGCCCGGAACGAACAGAAACTCTTTCCGAACGGTGGCTTCGCGGAGTTGCGTAGTGCGAAGCGGTAGCTCATAGCCGACCTTTGCTCCGTAATGGGTGACGGTTTCGCCGAAATAGGCGAACCGTAGCTGCTGGGCACGTACGGAGAGTCCACTGAGTACCAGCGCGCCGATCATTACTAGTGTTGTTTTCACGAGGATGCTAAGATTTGGGGCAAACCCAGCCCGGTAGGTTTTTCGAGTCGCAAGAAACTACCCGTTTGGGTTTATGCTATGGCAGAAGTGGATGAAAGAGAGAGTTTTACGGTCGAAACGGAAGAAAAAGCCGGTGAAGTCGGCGCGATGCAACGCCCAATCCCGATGGCCTGACGATGCTTGTAACTGCTCCGTCCTGGGTTCGGCGTCATGGCGGGGGGCTGGCGTGAAAAAGAAAGTGGAAATTGGCGAAGTTAGCACGAAATCCGTCGAACGGCGTCCATGACAGGGCATTCCTTCGTATCTTCACAAGTTTTTTGTAAACTACACTGCACTTCTATTAACCTACTTATCTGAATGAGTCGTTTTACCGGACTGATCGGCATTGTGCTGATTCTGGGCATCGCGTACGCCATGTCAAACAACCGCAAAGCCATCAATTACCGAACCGTGGGCGTTGGGCTGCTGCTGCAATTCGGCCTGGCGGTTTTTATTCTGAAAACAGAAATTGGACAGCAGGTTTTTCAGACATTAGGTCAGTTCGTCGATCGGCTGTTGCAGAAGTCGGTTAAGGGGGCCGAATTCGTCTTTGCCCCGCTGGTCAACCGCGAGTTGCTTAGCAAAGCATTTGGACCCGAAAATGGCTTTATTTTCTTCTTTCAGGTCATTCCAACCATCATTTTCGTGGCGGTTCTGGTCAATATTTTTTACCACCTGGGCATTATGCAGCGCGTGGTGGCGGTATTGGCGCGGTTCATGAAATGGCTGATGGGCGTGAGCGGAGCCGAAGCGCTTTCGAACGTTTCGAGCACCTTTGTCGGACAGGTGGAAGCCCAGATCATGATTAAACCGTACCTGAAAACGATGACCAATTCCGAGCTGCTGGCGTCGATGACGGGCAGCTTTGCCTGCATCGCGGGTGGGGTGATGGCGGTTTATATCTCGCTGGGCGTTCCCGCGCCGTACCTGCTGGCGGCCAGTCTGATGGCGGCCCCGGGTGCGCTGGTGATCAGTAAAATCGTGTTCCCCGAAACGGAAGTTTCGGAAACGCAGGGAACCGTCAAACTCGAAATCAAAAAGATTTATGCCAACCTGCTCGACGCCATTGCCGCCGGAGCCAGTGAAGGGCTGAAAGTTGGTTTCAACGTCGTGGCCATGCTGATCGGTTTTATTGCGCTCATTGCCCTGATCGACAGCATCTTGTTTCGTATTGGGTACTATATTTTTGGCTTCCCGAATTTAAGTCTGAATTTTCTGCTGGGTAACGTCTTCTCCCTTTTTGCCTGGGCGATGGGCGTGCCTGGTAAAGATGTCCAAACCGCCGGGGCCTTGATGGGGACGAAAATGGTGGTGAACGAATTCGTGGCTTACCTTGAGCTGGTGAAATTAAAACCGGGTCTCGATCCCAAAACCGTTGCCATCACCAGTTTTGCCCTCTGCGGTTTTGCCAATTTTTCATCCATTGCCATTCAGGTGGGGGGAATTGGCGAACTGGTGCCATCGCGCCGTCGGGATCTGGCGAAGTTAGGCTTTAAAGCCCTGATATGCGGTACCTTAGCGTCGTATATGTCGGCAACGCTGGCGGGATTGCTTTTATAAACCGGCGATTCGTGTTCGTACACAGTGGGCCTCGGATAGATCTTTGATTTTCTGATGAACGCCGTGTACGAACTACTGTCTCACCTCATCGACTCCGCCAGTTTCACGAGTTCGTTAACCGTTTTCCAGTTGCGGGTTGTGGCCTTCACTTTCAGTTTGTTTTCGAAAAAGGTATTGCTCAGTTTGGTGTTCCCGTAACCGCTTGGGCAATACACATATACCGCATTACCCGAAAGAATAAACCGGTCGGCACCGAATGCTAACCCCTTGATTTTGTCGTGATTGGCCGGGTCGGGCGTTGCGGCCAGAAACGTGACGTGCAGTTTATCCAGTTCGATATCCGGTTCCTTCAGAAAGGGATTTTGAGCCACAAGCTGGCCCAGTTCAGGGGGTAAACGCACCAGGACGGGGATGTCAAAACCGTATTTCTCCCTGATCTTCTGCTCGATCTGCCGGGCCAGCTGTTCCGGGTCAACATCCGTGTGTTTAAAAACGACATTGCCACTTTGGATGTACGTGGTAACACGTTCGCCGTTCAGCGCTTCGAATACGCTTTTCAAATCGTTCATCGCAATTTTGTTGCGACCACTCACATTAATTCCGCGTAAAATTGCCAGATAGGTTTTCATGAAGGGGAGTTCGCTCTAAAACGCCGGTGCGAATATCTCCCCATTTTCCGAAAGAAAACAGACGGGCGACGGAATAACGGCGTGTATATGCGCTACTTACGGAAGGGGGACTCAACCGTTCGGGCTAGGGAACGTCTTGTGAATGGAGCGAACTCTTTTGCAGGATCTGCGTTTATTCTGGTACCCCCCGGTTTTATCGGACTACTGGAAAACCGGCCGGTCGGCAGGCCGGCAACCGTTCAGGATCGGGTGGATAGTTAACGGTTGAAATTGTAATGTTCTGAGAAAAAGAAGCATATATTTATAAATATGGCTTATTTGTGGAATAATATTTGCATATTTCCGATATAAGTGTTTACTTTTGAATAAGTTAAGACTCAATTCTCAAATGGGTAAACGGCGAAATAACTTCTTTCTGCACCGCTTATTCTGCTGGCTAATGGCTCTGCACATCATCAACATCAGCGTTGATGTACCGGAGCATTATTCGCCCAGAATGTTGCATGGTACGCAAAAGAAAGACTTGTCCGTGAACAAAATTGAGAGCTTTGGTGAGCTGGCTCTGGAACACTGGCTTGGTTTTATCGATGCCGTTCCGGAGCAGGACGAATCCGACGAAGAATCGGACGTTCTGAACATTGAACATGATTATTTTTCGACCCCATTTTTTTCATTTTCCTTAAAACCGGCCTGCTGGCATCTGACTGCCAGGCCGCTCGGACGGATGTTTATCCGTGCTTTTTCGCACGTGCAGGAAATCTCCTCCCCGCCACCGCAACCATAAAGGCCGCACTGGCTTCAGTCCAATCGTTCCTGTCCTGGTAAACTACAAAATGCAGTAGCCATTCTGTATCAAAATGCTTATCCGACATCCGTCAGGATGACCGGGCTTTGGCTATACCTAACACGCTTAAAAGGAATCATACACAAATCATGAAAGGATATATCATTGTAAGTGCTCTGTTAATCAGCGGTTTTTTGGCTGGTTGTTCGACATCAACCGAAGAAAAAGCCGTGGAGGAAAAACCGGCCTTACCCATTTTTGAAATAACCCGGCAATCGACCACCTTGCAGCGGGAATACGCCGGTAATGTGGAAGCGGTCCGGAATGTCGAAATCCGCGCCCGGGTGGGCGGTTATCTGGATAAAATTCACGTCGATGAAGGACAGCAGGTGACGAAAGGTCAGCTGTTGTTTCAGATTAACCAGGCGGAGTATCAGGCCGAACTGGCCAAGGCAAAAGCCACTTTGAAAAGCGCTATGGCCGAAGCCAAAACCGCCGAAGTGGAAATGGGCCGGGTTAAACTGCTGGTGGACAAGAAAATTATCTCCCCGTCTGAACTGGAGTTGTCAAAATCCAAACTGGAAGCCGCCAGAGCCTCGATTGAAGAAGCCGAATCGGCCCGGGAAAATGCCTCCCTGCGCTTGTTACACGCCAGTGTCCGGGCCCCGTTTGATGGGGTTATCAACCGGATTCCGTTCAAAATGGGCAGTCTGATTGAGGAAGGAAGCTTGCTGACTACGGTTTCAGACATTCGGGAAGTGTACGCCTACTTCCACGTTTCGGAAAAAGAATACCTCGAATACATCAAGAAAGCCAACAGCCGCCCCAATCGCAATGGGCAGGAGGTGGAGCTGTTACTGGCCGACAATACGCCGTATGGGCAACCGGGAAAAATCGAAACGATGGAAAGCGTTTTTGACGACGGTTCCGGAACCATTGCGTTCCGGGCGCGCTTTCCGAACCCCAGCAAAGTTCTCAAACACGGCGCAACCGGGAAAATTCGTCTGAAAAGCGAAGTCGACGATGCGTTGCTGGTGCCCCAAAAGGCGGTTTTTGAAGTTCAGGACAGAAACTTCGTCTACGTGGTCGATACGGCCAACAAAGTCAAGATGCGGAGCATTGTGCCGCAGAGTCGTCTGGCGCAGTTTTACCTCGTGAAGTCGGGCCTGGAACCCGGCGACAAAGTGGTGTACGAAGGCATTCAGAACATCCGGGAAGGCATGGAGATTGTCCCCCAGGCCCTGTCAGCCGATAGCTTGCTGACCTTGAATCCTTCATCTGGCGAAACCGTTTCGACCAACTAACGGCCCCGGTTTTCGATCACTAACCCACCTTACGTATACGAAAAACCCTCCTGCCGCCAGCGCGGCAGGAGGGTTATGCCGTGCTATGTAAGATCATCATCCTAAATTATGTTTAATACTTTCATAAAACGGCCGTTACTCTCCGCCGTAATCTCGGTTTTGATTACGTTGCTGGGGTTACTGGCCCTCATGAACCTGCCGGTTACGCAGTTTCCCGACATCGTTCCGCCTTCCGTCGTTGTTACAGCGACTTATACCGGAGCCAACGCGCAGGTGAGTACCAAAGCCGTCGCCATGCCGATTGAACGGGCTATCAACGGTGTGCCGAACATGACCTACATGACCTCCATTTCGGGGAACGATGGCGTTACGCTGATTCAGGTCTTTTTTGAAGTGGGGACAGACCCCGATCTGGCGGCCGTGAACGTGCAAAACCGGGTAACGACGGTTCTGGATGAATTGCCCGAAGAGGTGATCAAAGCGGGGGTAACCACCGAAAAGGAGGTGAACAGTATGTTGCTGTATCTCAACCTGATCAGCAGCGATTCCACCGCCGATGAGAAGTTTATTTACAATTTTGCCGATATCAACATTCTGTCGGAACTCAAGCGGATCGATGGAGTTGGTTTCGTCGATATTCTGGGGGCGCGGGAATACTCCATGCGGGTCTGGCTGAAACCGGATCGGATGACGGTCTACCAGATTTCGCCGGACGACGTAATTGCCGCCATTCGCAAACAAAATGTAGAAGCGGCACCCGGAAAAGCGGGTGAAAGCTCCGACCGTGATGCACAGGTGCTGCAGTACGTCCTTCGGTATTCCGGAAAATTCTTTGACCCCGTCCAGTACGAAAATCTGGTGCTTCGCACCGAGAAAGACGGCTCGCTGCTGCGACTGAAAGACATCGCCGACGTGGAGTTTGGCTCGCTGGATTACAGCATTTTATCCAAAAACGACGGAAAGCCGTCGGCGGCCATCATGCTGAAACAGCGCCCCGGTTCCAACGCGCAGGAGGTGATCAACAACGTGAAGGCGAAAATGGCCGAGCTGAAGGAAACGACGTTCCCGCCCGGCATGAGCTATAACTTTGCCTATGACGTCTCCCGGTTTCTGGATGCGTCCATTCATGAGGTCGTTCGGACCCTGTTCGAAGCCTTCATTCTGGTCTTTATCATCGTATTCCTGTTCCTGCAGGACTGGCGCTCGACCCTGATTTGTGCCCTGGCGGTGCCGGTGGCCCTGGTCGGAACGTTTGCGTTCATGCAGATGATCGGTTTTTCCATTAACCTGCTGACGCTGTTTGCCCTGGTACTGGCCATCGGGATTGTGGTCGATAATGCGATTGTGGTGGTGGAGGCCGTCCATGCTAAAATGACCGAAGCTCATCTGACGCCACGGGCGGCCACGTTTGCCGCCATGAAGGAAATCAGCGGGGCCATCATTGCCATTACGCTTGTGATGTCGGCGGTGTTCATTCCGGTGGCGTTCCTGTCGGGACCGGTCGGGATTTTCTACCGGCAATTCTCGTTGACGCTGGCCATTTCCATTGTGATTTCGGGGATTAATGCCGTCACGCTGACGCCCGCCTTGTGTGCCCTGCTGCTGCGGCCGGTTCATGGTGAACAAACCGGCTGGCTCGGGCGGTTTTTTGCCCGCTTCAATCGCGGGTATGACGCACTGGCGACCAAGTATATGCGCGGGATACGCCCGTTCGTTACGCGGGGTGTGGTCACCTGGGGCGTTCTGCTGCTGTTTGTGGTGGCCACCTGGGGGATCAATACCGTGTTGCCCGCCGGTTTTATTCCGACGGAAGACCAGGGGATGATTTACGTAAACGTGACGACGCCCGTTGGTGCCACGGTAGAACGGACGGAGGAAGTGATGGACATGGTGCAGCAGGCGGCTTCCAAGCTGGAGTCGGTTGAGAACGTGTCGACGCTGGCGGGGTTGAGCCTGATGACCGACGGGGCCGGGGCTTCGTACGGGATGGGAATGATCAACCTCAAAAGCTGGGATCAACGAAAAGAATCCGTTGATGATATCATTGCGGTTCTGGCCGAAAAAACCAAGCATATCAACGACGCCAGCATTCAGTTTTTCTCGCCCCCAACGGTTCCCGGTTTTGGGAACTCCAGTGGTTTTGAAATCCGTCTGCTCGATAAAACCCGGAGCGACGATCTGCAAAAGACCAAAAAAGTAGCCGACGACTTTATCGCCGAACTCGAAAAGCGCCCGGAAATCAGCCGGGTTTTTACCAGCTTTGACCCGAGTTTCCCGCAGTACCTGCTCCATGTCGATCAGGACAAGGCGGCTCAGAAAGGCGTTTCCATCGACAACGCCATGAGTACCCTGCAAACGTTGATGGGAAGTTATTACGCATCGAACTTCATCCGGTTTAATCAGATGTATAAGGTGATGGTTCAGGCGGCTCCCAGTTACCGCACCAAACCGGAAGATGTGCTGAATCTGCAGGTCAAAAATGACCAGGGCGAGATGGTGCCGTATTCCAACTTCGTGACGCTGGAACGCGTGTACGGACCGGAGCAGTTGACCCGCTACAACATGTTTACCTCGGCCATGATCAACGGCGAGTCGGCACCCGGTTACAGCTCGGGCGACGCGATTAAGGCCATTCAGGAAGTGGCGAAGGAAAAACTGCCGCGCGGTTTCTCCTTCGAGTGGTCGGGGATGACGCGCGAGGAAGTCTTGTCGGGGGATCAGGCCGTCTGGATTTTTGTCATCTGTCTGATCTTTGTCTACCTCTTGCTGGTCGCGCAGTATGAAAGCCTGTTTCTGCCGCTGGCGGTTCTGCTCTCGCTGCCGGTCGGAATTTTCGGCTCCTTCCTCTGTCTGAAGCTGGCCGGTTTGCAGAATAATATTTACGCCCAGGTATCGCTGGTGATGCTCATCGGTTTGCTGGGGAAAAACGCCATTCTGATCGTGGAATTTGCCAACCAGAAACAGCAGGAAGGGCTTACCATTCTGAAAGCGGCCATGGAAGGGGCGATGTCGCGTTTACGTCCGATCCTGATGACTTCGTTCGCGTTCATCGCCGGTCTGATTCCGCTTTGTATTGCGTCGGGTGCGGGTGCGCTCGGAAACCGTTCCATCGGAACGGCGGCTGCGGGGGGAATGCTGGTCGGTACAGTATTTGGCCTCTTTCTGATTCCGGGCTTGTACGTAGCCTTTGCCAAACTGGCTCAGAAGCTGCAATCCAAACCGCCCAAAGACGACGAGTCGGAACTGGTATTAACTCAAACTCATGAAAATGGAACAACCGTTCATTCATAAATCGCGTAGCTTAAAACTGATCTGTTTTTTTCTTCCTCTTGTCCTGCTCTCGGGTTGCCGGGTTTCCGAACCGCTGCGATTGCCAAATGCAACCCCGGTTCCGGCGTCGTTTGCCGGCAATACGGATTCTACCACCGTCGCTGGGCTGGACTGGAAAGCTTTTTTCTCGGATGCCGACCTGGAAAGTCTGATCGACACGGCCCTGGCACGGAATCTGGATTTGCGGATTGCCACCCAGCGAATTGAAATGGCGCGGGCCAATTTTGAGTATACGCGGGGGGCTTTGGTGCCGTCGGTCAATGCGGTTGCTTCCGCAGGTGTCGACCGCTACGGTCGCTATACACTCAACGGTGTGGGTAATTACGATACCAACCTTTCGCCGAACATCGACGGAAAACAACGAATTCCGGATGCGACGCCCGAGTATTTCCTGGGTTTCCGGAGCAATTGGGAAATCGATCTCTGGGGCAAGCTGCGCAACCGCAAACAGGCAGCCTACGTTCGGTTTCTGGCGTCAGAAAAAGGGCGTCACCTCATCGTTACCTCGCTGATCTCGGAGGTTGCCCGGCTGTATTACAGCTTGTTGGCGCTGGATAGTGAACTGGAGATTATCCGGGAAAATATGGCCCTGCAACAACGGGCCGTCGAACTGGTTGGAGTCCAGAAAGCCGCCGGCCGCGTGACCGAACTGGCAGTGCAGCAGTTCAATGCGCAATTGCTCAATACGCGGGGACTGGAAGCGCAGGTGCAGCAGCAGATTGTGGAAGCCGAAAACCAGCTCAATCAATTGCTGGGCCGGTATCCGCAACCCATTCCGCGCAGTAAAACGATTGATAACCAGGTGTTTCCGGCCCGCGTTTCGGCGGGTGTGCCGAGTCAGATGCTGGGTCGCCGACCGGATATTCAGCAGGCCGAACTGGCCATGCAAGCGGCCAATATCGACGTGGACGTGGCGCGGGCCGAGTTTCTGCCCTCGCTCAACCTGACTCCCTATGTGGGGCTGAACGCCTTCCGGGCGTCGGTTTTGCTCGATCCCGGATCGCTGGCGCTTGGGGTTCTGGGTGGTTTGGCCGCCCCGGTTTTCAATCGTCGGTATCTTAAATCGAATCTGTCCCTGAGTGTGGCGCAAAGCCGGGAGGCTTTTTACAATTACCAGAAAACCATCCAGACCGGGTTTAGCGAAGTGATGACCAGTTTGCGCGGGATCGACAATTTCCGGAAAGTAGCCGATTTACAAACGCAGGAAGTGGCGGTATTAAACCAGGCGGCATCCATTTCGGATGAATTGTTCGCAACCGGTTACGCATCCTACCTGGAAGTGATCACGGCGCAGCGCAGTGTGCTGACGGCTGAACTGTCGCTGGTCAATACAAAGCGGGCGCAGTTTCTGTCGCTCATCGATCTGTACCGGGCGCTGGGTGGAGGCTGGCAGTGAGTTATTACACCGAGTTAATCAGAGGTTATCAGGGAATCGCTGATTACCTTTGATTACCTCTGATTAACCCTGTGTAACAACTTCTGACCTTGACCCGCATCGGCTTACTTTCGGACACCCACGGTTTTCTGGACCCGACGATATTTACTCATTTTGCCCCGTGCGATGAAATCTGGCATGCGGGCGATATTGGTTCGCTGGAAATCGTCGATCAGTTACGGGCCTTTAAACCCCTGCGGGCGGTCCACGGCAACATCGATAATCACCTGATTAGCCGGGAATGCCCCGAACACCAACGGTTTGAGCTGGAAGGGCTTTCGGTCTGGATGACCCATATTACCGGCTCACCGCCCCGGTATAATCCTATTATTCGGCCGCAGTTGGTCCTTCATCCACCCCAGATCCTGGTCTGCGGGCACTCTCATATTTTAAAGGTTGTTCGGGATTCGAAAATGAATAACCTCTTGTATATCAATCCGGGAGCGGCCGGAAAACACGGTTTTCATGCCGTTCGGACCTGTTTGCGGTTTTCGCTGGATGCTGGTAAGGTCATGGATATGGAAGTGATCGAGTTGGGAGCCCGTTACTAGTTGCCAAAAAAAATACTATCTTGTCAACCGTTTCACCTGAATGAGTGGTCATTGATGAAAATTGCAGTTTGGCATAACCTGCGGAGCGGGGGAGGAAGCCGGGCGTTGCACCAGCATATCAAAGGGCTGGCCCAGCGCGGACATACCATTGAAGTATGGACCTCGTCGATCGCCGACAGTAAATTTCTGGACGTGGATCAGTACGTAGCCCAAACGCATATCCTACCCCTGTCGATGGACATTCGGATTCGCGAAGAATACAAGGATAAGGTCTGGGCGCTGCAATTCGAACCCGAAACCCGCATTCGGCGGATGCTTGATTTTTGCCGCCAATGTGCCGATCAGATCAACGCGGGCGGTTTTGATGTGCTGTTTGCCAACTCCTGTATTATTTTCTCGATGCCCTATATCGGGCGGTTTGTCAATATCCCGAAAGCCCTGTACCTCGGCGAACCCAACCGGACGCTTTTCGAATCATCGCCGGACCTGATCTGGGAAGGGCTGCCACCCGCCAACCGGAACTGGAAGAAGTCGGACTACCGGCACCAGTACTGGGACGACATTTTCCGGATTCGCCAGGCGCGGGTGCGGGTGCGCGAAGAAATCGAGAATTACCGCAACTACGATCGGGTCCTGGTCAATTCCTATTTCAGCAATGAAAATCTGCTGCGGGCCTACGGCGGAGCGGGCGAAGTGTGTTATCTGGGCATCGATTCCAGTCTGTTTCCGTTCCATAACCTGCCCCGCGAACCGTTTGTGATGGGGCTGGGAGCCTTTTTTCAGCATAAACGGCCGGATATGGCCATCGAATCACTGGCACTGGTTCCCGAAGCCATCCGTCCGAAACTCGTCTGGGTGGGCGATATGGGCGACAAAGCGTACGTAGAAAAGCTCCGAAAACTGAGCCAGGAGGCAAATGTCCAGTTCGAACCACGGGAGAAAATACCGCATCAGGAACTGGTCCGGCTGCTCAATACGGCTTCGTGCCTGCTCTATACCTCCACGCTGGAACCCTTCGGACTTGCTCCACTCGAAGCCAATGCCTGCGGTTTGCCGGTGGTAGCCGTGGCCGAAGGGGGCGTTCGGGAAACCGTCATCGACAATTATAACGGCTTGTTAGTCAATCGAAAACCGGCGGAAATGGCCCAGGCCGTCGAACGGGTTTTAACCGATCAGGCCCTGGCCGACCGGCTGTCGCGGAACGCCCGGCGGGTGGTGCAGGAACAGTGGACCTTCGAAAAATCCATCGACCGGATTGAAGACGCCCTGTGGCAGACCATTGGAAAAGAACGAAAGGTAGTCGTCCGGTAAGTCTTACCTGTTGGGGTTCAGGGTTTTAAACGCCCGGTAAATACTCTCGTGCAGAATTGTCAGGTGGTTTTCGTCCGGTAAGGGCGCAAAAATCACCTGCTGGTTTTTCTGGCCGGATTGCCGCAGAACGTCGGCTAGTTTTCGGGCGTCGTCTTCCATTTGCTTTCCTTCACTCCCGACCGAAATGTAAACCTGTCTCGGTGGGTCGGGCGACTGGCTTACGAACTGCGGAGCTTTCGCCAGCAACGATTCATTGTCCCACCACAAACTCGGGCTAACAATCAGATAGGTCGTAAACAGATCCGGTTTTTTGAGCAGAATTTCGGTGGCCAGTAAACCACCCAGCGATTGGCCGATCAGGGTTCTGGAGCCATTCGTGCGGTATTTTTTCTGAATAAAAGGCTGTAATTCCTTTTCCAGAAATGCCATGAACCGGGCCGAACCGCCCGTGGTGGGGTAATTGGCTTTGTCTTCTGCGATGGTGGTGGGAAAGGTAAAATCCCGTTTTCGATCCACATTGGCGATACCCACGACGATCGACTTCGGCAGGATCTGAATCATCTGACAAAACTGTACCAGTCCGACAATGTGCACAAAATCTTCGTTGGCCGAACCGTCGAGCAGGTAAATGACCGGATAGCGGGCGGTTTTGTTCTGCTGGTAATCGTCGGGTAAATAAAGGTTCAGAATCCGTTTTTCGCCCAGCCGTGTTGACGGAATTTCATCAATGATTCCGAGTATAAACGGTTTATCGGCGGTTTTCTGTGCCCAGACCGGGGACGCCCAGGGAAAACCGCTGGCGAGAAAACTGAACCAAAGGAACACGATCAGGGTCTTCATCGGCGCTAAAAAACGACGGCAAGCCGATGCCTGTCACCAACTTGCCGTACCTGAAAATTTGATTTGAAATTACCTTACAGCGGAATCTGCTCGAACACCACCGCCGGTTTTTCGGCATCCTTGAATGCCTTGCGCGGACGAATGTTCAGCGTCTGGAACAACTGCCGGTCCTGATCTTCTTCCGGATTCGGCGTCGTCAGCAATTTGTCACCGGCAAAAATGGAGTTGGCTCCGGCCAGGAAACACAGCGCCTGCTCCTCCACACTCATCCGAACCCGGCCCGCCGATAACCGCACCATCGCCTTCGGCATGATAATCCGGGCCGTGGCAATCATCCGCACCATCTCCCAGACCGACACCCGGGGCTGGTCCTCCAGGGGCGTTCCCTCCACCGGCACCAGCGCGTTGACCGGCACCGATTCGGGGTGTTCGGGCAGGTTGGCCAGCGTGTGCAGCATCCCGATCCGGTCCTGGTGCGATTCGCCCATGCCGATAATGCCGCCGGAACAAACCGAAATACCGGCCTGCCGAACGTTACCGAGCGTATCCAGCCGGTCGTCGTAGGTACGGGTCGAAATAATGTCGCCGTAGTATTCCTCGCTAGTGTCGAGGTTATGGTTATAGGCGTACAAACCGGCCTCTTTCAGCTTTTCGGCCTGGCTTTCGGTCAGCATTCCCAGTGTACAGCAAACTTCCATGCCCAGTTGGTTGACGCCTTTCACCATTTCCAGCACCTTGTCGAAATCGCGGTTGTCGCGCACTTCGCGCCAGGCGGCTCCCATGCAAAACCGGGTGCTGCCTGATTCTTTGGCCCGGTGAGCCGCCGTCAGAACCTCGCTAACCTCCATCAATTTGTGCACCTTCACGTTGGTGTGATACCGGGCGGCCTGCGGGCAATACGCACAGTCTTCGGGACAGCCTCCGGTTTTGACCGAGAGCAGCGTGCAAACCTGCACTTCCTGCGGGTCGTGGTGCTGGCGGTGAACAGTGGCCGCGCGGTAAATAAGATCCAGAACGGGGGAGTTATAAATGTCAGCGATTTCGGCGCGAGTCCAGTCAGTGCGAACGTCAGTCATATCAGTCGATCTATAGCGTAAATTCAGCGTAATAACGTCAAAGATAGGGCGCGAAGCAGATTGGCGCAAACACAAAACCGCATCCGCGCAAGTTTTACGGAACGGAATCCGTCCGTTGGGTTTGCCACGCAGCCGGTGCTTTGAGTTGTTTCTGCGCCTGTACGACCAGATACAGCAAATACCCCACAATGAAAATCTCCACGCTGTATTCGAGTAGGTAAACCGGCTGGCTCAGGATTTCGCCGGGCGTTTTGTAGTACGGCTGTCCGATTCGCCACCAGAGCGAGGGGTGAACGGAAGCCGCGATATTGAACAACAGGAGCCCGAAGATGGCTTTCGGGTTTCGGAAATCCACCATCTGAAAGACGAGCGGGAGCATGAATAAATAGGCATAATTGGCGATAGCGTTTTTCTGAACCACCGTCATGATGCTGAAGGTTGCGGTGTAGAACAGCGGAAAATACGTCCGGTAATCGTGTGGCCCGCGCAGCCTCAGCGCCTGAAAACCGACGAGCAGGCAGATCACCAGGCCCACGTACGTCCAGATCGGCCAGTTGGGATCGATGAACCCGGACGTCCAGGGGTGCAGCAGCGACGCCCAGTTGGGCGCTTTCAGGTATTGCCCCTCATCCATCGGTTGTTGAATAAACAGAAACCCGGTTTTGACATACAGAAAGATAAGCGCCGGAACACCCGGGGTGGCCAGCCCGGCCAGAAACCGGAGGGGCTGCCGGATCAGCAGGAAAAACGGAAGAATGATCAGGATAAAAACCGCCTTGGTCGACAGAATTCCGAGGGCCAGCCACAAACCGCAACGGTAGTCGCTGCCGTCGTCTTTCAGGGCCATGATGGCCAGCAGCGCAAAAATCCAGAGGGCCACGTCTTCCTGTCCGCTCAAAACCGCCATCACAAACGGCAACGGGAGAAGGTAGTACAGCAAGGCTCTGAGCAGCCGTTCTTCCCGGGAAAACCGGCTCTGGTAGGCCCGGCACGTCAGCCAGACCGCCAGCAGTTCCACCAGTGTCAGGAAGAGAACAAGGGCTTTGGTACTGTTCCACACCAACAGCGGAATGGCCATCCAGAAACCGTACAGCGGTGCATACGGGTTGTATACATCCCGGTAAGGAATGCCCGGCATCTTGGCGGAAACACCGATGGGGTAGTAATAGTTGGCGACGTCGGACTGGGGTAAAAAATTGAAAATGAGATAGATGGAAACAAAAGGGATAAGTCGCAGGAGTGTCCAGAAAATCAGGAGCCAGGGCCAGTTGTGCTGCGCCAGCAACGATTCGGCCGTCCGGCGGTTTCGCCAGCACAGAATAAATAAAAGGCTGAAGACGAAGGCTATCGCAGTTTTGGAATAAACGATGAACATAACGCCCCCGAATCAGGATAAGGAAGAACGGCCTGTTGACAACGTAGACGCATAGGAACGGCTGGTGGCCCGGTCCATCGTTTTGATATGGGTGAACGTCTTCCAGACCAGCGCCAGCAACAAACCTACTTCCACCACCTGCACGAGATAATCCAGTAGAGAGACACCGGAAGCAAAGACACTGTGCCAGTCGTCGTAATTTTTCATATCCAGGTAGATGACCCAGATAATCGGCTGAACAACCAGCAGGAAATTGAGCGCAATGAGTTGCAAGGCAAAGGACCGGTCACGAACCTGCAACAGTTCGAACAAGACCACGATCATGTAAATGTACAGGTAAAAACCGGGGGCGCTGGGTTGCAGCAGCATGAAAATGCCGAAGGTCAGGATGAAAAGCGAGGGGAAAAGCCGCTCGTAGCCCAGGTGTTTGTACCGAATGGCCGCAACGGAAGCCAGCGCCATCGTCATGAGCAGACTGATCGAATTCAACTGCGTCAGTGTCACCAGGTTGTAAATGCCGCTCAGGAAAGGGCGGGTCACGCTGACGATATTGGGCGTCATGTGGTAACCCGAGTGTTGCAGCGGCATCAGAAACGCGTCGCCCATCAGCAGGTACAGAATCACGATGGTAGGGATGCCGACCAGGGCCAGCCCCAGTACGTATTTGACTTTGTTGTCGACCAGAAAGAAAACCGGAATCAGAATCACGATAATCATGCTTTTGATGACGACCATCGACAGCCCCCAGATCACCCCAATCCACAGGCTGCCCTGCGTGCGTTTGGCGTAGGCAAACGTAATCAGCCCGACGCCCCAGAACCAGACGTCTTCTTCGCTGCTCAGGACCATCGCGACAAACGTCATCGGCAGCAGGAAATACAGAACCGCCATCAGCAGGGCGTCCGGATGTTTGGATTGGTAATACCGCCAGGTGGCCCAGACGATGGCCAGTTCGAAAATCGCCATGAAGGGAATCAGCACCCGGGCGTTGTTCCAGAGGTAGAGGGGCAAACTGATCAGGTAGCCAAAGAGCGGAGCGTGATAGGACAGAAAATCCCGGTAAACCATGCCACCGTTAAAGGCGCCCAGGGCTTTCTTATAGAAAAACTCGGTATCGCTGCGGGGGTCAAAATCCATGATCAGGTAAACGATAATGAACGGGATGATCCGCAGCGCGATGAAAGAACCCCACAACGCCAGCCCGGGCCGGGGATTGAATAGTTTTCGGAACGGTTCGGGGAAGCGGATCAGGAGCCAGCAGGCGAGGGAGAGGAGCAGCGAAATGGCTACCTTGACAATGGAAACACTATCCTCAAAAAATAGCATGTACGTGGTGGATGTTATAAGTTGAGGTAAAGTTCGTGAATACCGCTTTAGCTACCAAATTTACCGAATGCCTGCCGGACTCAAAAGACTTTTGCTTTTCCCACCGGTTTGCCGTTAGTTTGCACCGTTGTTCTTTGTTTTCCGTCAAATACGCTAACGGTTTCCTCAGGAGTGCTGGGGAATGAAAAAGGAATCGTGTGAGAATCACGAGCAGACGTTGCTACTGTCAGTGACCAACGAAAAGGGTTTGCCCTCGATGTCCATTGGTCCGCGAAAGCGGGCTGAGAAGGACGGCAGATACCGTCACAAGCCAGGAGACTTGCCTTAGCGAATTGATCAGGCCCACACGCATCCGGGTTCCATCAAACTTGACTTCCTCTTTTTCCGGCCTTTGGAAAGGCCGGGTGTGGTGGGTCATGGGGTTGGTTTTCGCTGCGTGCGGGTACAGGGAGTTCGGCAAAGAATTCTGTACCATTATTAACCAACTCACAAAATGGTCGCACACAATCTTGGCTATCCACGAATCGGTAGCTACCGCGAACTCAAAAAGGCCAGTGAATCATACTGGGCCGGAAAAATTTCTCATGATGACTTGCTGGAAGCCGGTCAGCGCATCCGACGCGACAATTGGCTCACCCAGCAACAAGCCGGAATCGAGTTGATTCCGTGCAACGATTTCTCGTTTTACGACCAGATGCTCGACTGGTCGCTGACGGTCGATGCCATTCCGGAGCGGTTTCGGCCGCTGGCGGAAACACTGCCTGCCACCGAACTGGATCTGTATTTTGCCATGGCGCGGGGCTACCAGAAAGATGGTCTGGACCTCATTGCGATGGAGATGACCAAGTGGTTCGACACCAACTACCACTACATCGTGCCGGAGTTTCGCAAAAATCAGTCGTTTTCGCTCCGCTCCGAAAAACTCTTCGCGGAATTTGACGAAGCCAAAGCCGTCCTGGGCGCAATCCCCAAACCGGTTTTGCCCGGGCCGGTTACCTACCTGCTGCTGGGCAAGGAAAAGGAAGCCGGTTTCCACCGGCTGGAGTTACTCGATCGGTTATTACCGGTATACGAACAGATTCTGAGCCGGTTGCAGAAGCAGGGTGCCGAATGGATTCAACTGGACGAACCGGGTCTGGTGTTGAATGCCGACGAACGCGAACAGGTGGCCTACGCGACGGCCTACCGGTTTTTGCGCGAGCGGTTTCCGAAGCTGAAGTTTCTGGTGGCGTCGTATTTCGAATGTTTCGGCGAAAATCTTCCGCTGGCAGTGCAATTGCCGGTGGATGCGCTACACATCGATCTGGTACGCTGCCCGAATCAACTGGACGACCTCCTGAAAACGGATTTTGTCCACCGCAAAACCGTGTTGTCGCTGGGCGTGGTCGATGGCCGAAATGTCTGGATCAACGACCTGAACCGTTCGCTGGGTCTTATTCAGAAAGCAACCGCTGCGCTGGGCGAAAACCGGGTGTGGGTCGCTCCCTCGTGTTCGCTGCTGCACACGCCCTGCGATCTGGATGCGGAAACGACCACCAGCGGTTTAACGCCCGGCATCAAACAATGGCTGGCGTTTGCCAAACAAAAACTGGCCGAGGTTATCAAACTAGTGACAATAGCGGCTCAGCCCACTAGCGATCAGGCGCAATCCTGGCTGTGCGAAAACGAAACCCGGCTGACCGCCCGCCGGCAATCGGCCTTGATCAATCGCCCGGAGGTTCAAAACCGGGTGCGCCAATTGACCGACAGGGATACATACCGAAATAGTGCTTTCGCCCAGCGTCAGGCGTTGCAACATCAGCGCCTGACGCTGCCGCTTTTTCCGACAACCACGATCGGTTCGTTTCCGCAAACGGAAGACGTTCGGATCAACCGGGCGAAGTTCAGAAAAGGGGAGAAGACGCTGGCGCAGTACGAAGCCTTTATTCAGAAAGAAACCGAAAAAGCCATTCGCTGGCAGGAAGGAATCGGGCTGGATGTGCTCGTTCACGGCGAATTTGAGCGTAACGACATGGTCGAATATTTCGGCGAACTGCTTGGCGGTTTTGCGTTCAGCCAGAACGGCTGGGTACAAAGCTACGGCTCGCGCTGTGTCAAACCACCCATTATTTACGGCGACATCTACCGGCCCAAAGCCATGACCGTTCGCTGGGCAGAGTATGCGCAATCGCTGACCCAAAAACCGGTGAAGGGCATGCTGACCGGCCCGGTGACGATTCTGCAATGGTCGTTCGTTCGCGATGACCAGTCGCGCCGGGATACCTGTCTACAAATTGCACTTGCCATTCGGGACGAAGTGGTTGATCTGGAAAAAGCCGGGATTGGCATCATTCAGATCGACGAACCGGCCCTTCGGGAAGGTCTGCCGCTGCGCCGTGAAAACCGGCCCGCGTACCTGGATTGGGCGGTAAAAGCGTTCCGGGTATCGGCCTCGGGCGTGCGCGACGAGACGCAGATTCACACCCACATGTGTTATTCGGAATTCAACGATATTATTCAGCCCATTGCTGACCTGGACGCCGACGTGATCACGATCGAGACCTCCCGTTCGCAGATGGAATTGCTGGATGCTTTTGGGCAATTCAATTATCCGAACGAAATTGGCCCCGGCGTCTACGACATTCACAGCCCGCGCGTGCCCACTTCTGCGGAAATGGTGGCCTTGTTGAACAAAGCCGCCGATGTGTTGCCGGTTCGGAACCTTTGGGTCAATCCCGACTGCGGTTTGAAAACCCGGCATTGGCTCGAGACCGAACAGGCGCTGAAAAACATGGTGCAGGCGGCCCAAACCGCCCGGCATCAGGTGGTTGAGAACGTATAAGTGGTCATTCCGGCCGGCTTCGGCTGGCCGGAATTTGTTATTGCGGTATGGAAACACAAGCTTCTAAACACGAAACCGTCGGTTGTCCGCGCTGCGGAGTGGTTTTTGAATGCAAGGTTGGCAGCATCAACCTCTGCCAGTGCGTGGCGGTTCCGCTGACCGACGAGCAGCGGAATTACGTCCGTTCGCAGTTCAGTACCTGCCTGTGTACCCGGTGTTTGCAGGAAATCCGAACGGAATACAACCGGAAAGAGCACGAAAAAAAGCTGGACACTTTCCGGAATGCCCATTGAAAGTCTCTTAACGTCAGCGCATGAATTCACTCGAAGAAAAGATCAAACAGGCCGAAACCCGCGTTTTCAAGGCGGTTTTTCCGAATACGACCAATCATTACGACACCCTGTTCGGCGGAACGGCCATGCAGTTCATGGACGAAATCGCGTTCATCACCGCCACCCGGTTTACCCGCAAACGGGTGGTAACGGTTTCGTCGGATACAATCAATTTCAACAAACCCATTCCGTCCGGATCCATCATCGAACTGGTGGGTAGCGTGGTGCATATTGGCAACACGAGTCTCAAAATTGACGTTGAAATTTACGTGGAAGAAATGTACCGCGACCACCGCGAGCGGGCCGTGCACGGGTCGTTTACTTTCGTCGCCATCGACGAGCACAAAAACCCGGTGAAGGTGCTCTGACTACCGCCCGGTGCCCGAACCTTTCCCTACACCAAAACCGTCCCTTCTTAAACCTGCAAAAACAAGCAGGCAGCAGAAAACCGGGCCAGCTACCCATTCGGTTTTCGGGATTTTCAGGAAGGTACTCCCGAAAAACAGAACACCCGGCCATTCCGATACAAATCGAAACAACCGGGCGTGTTCTAGCAGAACCTCATGACGCGAGCCGGTAACATCAGCGGTTCCCCTGGCGCTTCGTTATCATAGGTAGGTCGAGCCAAAGGCTTCTGTGACAGATATACGAACGAGCGGGTCAAATGGTTGCGTAAGGAGGGAAAATTTTTACCAAGGCCGTTAAAGCCCTCAGGGTAGTTCATACGCCACCACATAATCACCCAGTTTGGTGCCTAATTTACCGTGTCCCCCGGCGGAAATAACGACGTACTGTTTGCCCTTCACCTGGTAGGTCATGGGTGTGGCCTGCCCCCCGGCCGGCAGCGGTACTTCCCACTGCAAACTGCCGTCACCGGTTTTGAACGCCCGAAAATGACCATCGACCGAACCCGCCACGAAAACCAGTCCGCCCGCCGTGGCAATAGCCCCCCCGAGGTTCAGGGCGCCCCACTGCCGGGCTTGCGGATACTTCCCCGGATCGTACATGAAGCCCAGCGGGACCTCCCACGCCAGCGTCCCTTTTTTCAGATCGATGGCGGCCAGCGTTCCCCAGGGCGGGGGTGTCTGCATGCTGATTCCCTGTTCGTTTTTGGTAAACAGATAACTCCGTTTGAGCACATAGGGCGTTCCGGCCTGAAAACCGGTTTCCGACCGCAGCAATTCCTGGTCGTCTTTAACCGCCACCGCCAGTCCTTCGCGGGGCAGTAACCGGATCACCGCAGCAATTCGGTTGACATTGGCAATGAGAAAGCCCGACTCGGGATCGTAACACATCCCGCTCCAGTTCATGCCGCCGACGTTGCTCGGCGCGATGATCGACCCCTGCAAGGACGGTGGCGTAAAAATTCCGTTGTACTGCAGGCCCGAAATCCGCTTCTGGGCACTGGCTTTTTCTTCAGTCGTAGCACCCCAGGCTTCCACCTTGTGTAAGCCCAGCGCCGGGAGCGAAACCGGAAACGGTTGGGTCGGATACGCTTCTTCGCCCGGTACGTTTGAGGCCGGTACCCGACGCTCTTCTACCGGCAGCAACGGGACGCCGGTTTCGCGGTGGAGAATGAAAACGTGTCCCATTTTGGTGCCCACCGCCACCGCCGGAACCGGTTTTCCGTTTTGGTTGAACATGAACAACAGCGGCTGCGCGGCATTGTCATAATCCCACAAATCGTGGTGGACCGTCTGAAAACTCCAGACGACTTTGCCCGTAGATGCCCGGATGGCAACGATAGAACTGGCGTAGAGATTCTGGCCCAGGCGTTCACCGCCGTAGTAATCGGGACTGGGCGAGGTGGTGGGAATAAAAACCAGATCGCGTTCGGCGTCGGCCGACAGGACCGACCAGGCGTTGGCGGCCCCGGTTTGGGTGGCACTGGAACCTTTCCAGGTGTTGGCCCCCGGATCTTTTTCGGAACGCGGAATCGGGTCCCAACTCCAGCGCAGTTTTCCGGTCAGGGCATCGTATGCCCGAACGACGCCCCGATCGTAATTGAACCGCTGGTTGTCGCCCATCGACGACCCGACCACGACGGTGTTGCCGATGATGGCGGGCGGGGACGTCACGCTGATGTTACCGACGCCCTGCCGCAGATCGACCATGCCCGCTTTTCCGAAGGAAGCAATCGGTTGGCCGGTTTTGGCATCCAGGGCAATCAGCCGGCCGTCGAGCGTGGGAACAAAAACCCGTTTGGGCGTATTGGCGTTGGTTTTATCGGTGGGAGCGGGCCAGATGGAAACACCCCGCGAGGTAACTTCCGACAAATCCTGCCGGAGATAGACCTCGGGATTATAGTCCCACTTTTTTGTGCCGGTGGCGGCATCGATGGCAAAAACCCGGGTCGTCGGAGTGGTGAAAAAAAGCGTGCCATCGACCATCAGCGGAGTGGCTTCGAAGGCGGCTTTTTCGGCGGCATCGGTGCCCTTGTAGTGTTCGAGTTCGCCGGTGCGAAACGTCCAGGCAACGCGCAGTTGTTTAACGTTTTCGGCGTTGATTTGCTTCAGGGGCGAAAATCGCATGCCACCGGCGTCGTTGCCGTAGGCCGGCCATTCCTGAGGTTGGGTGGTCTGGGCCGGGGCCATTACCGGGCAAAAACAGAGTAAAACCGTAATCCAGGATACGAGGTATTTCATAGTTGCTGAGGTTGAATGATTCCGTTTATTTTAAGCCAAATAAAAACCGGGTTATGTTGAAAGGACGAATCAGAAACCAGTAGATCGTCGCGCAAACCGCCAGCGCGGAGAGACTAATCAACGCAAAGCCGTCGTAGATTCCGAATCGATTGGATTGCAGCACATAGAAGCCAATGACAATAAGGGCCGTCTGGTGCAGAATGTAGAAGGGATAAACGGCTTCGGTCAGGTAGGGCAGAATCGGGCGATTGATATTCAGATACCGAAAACCGTAGGCAACCGACGTCAGGACCGAAAACCAGGTCAGGCAGTCGGCGTTGAGGTGAAACGGAACGGTCCACACTCCCTGGTTTTCCAGTTCGGGATGACGGTTCAGGTAGGCACGGGAGCCGTACAGAAAAAGGGTGCAAAGCAGGGTTCCAAACAGAAAAATTCGGCGTTGATCGGTCAGAAGCTGCGCAAACCGGGGGCGGCTGACCAGCACGTAACCAAACCAGAACAAAAGCAGGTTAAAGACGAAATACGCCCAGTCGTTTACCAGCGCGTGGGTGTCGTTCGGGAAAAAAGGACGCAGGAGCAACTGGCTGAGAATGATGAGACCAACGAGCGTCATGGCCCCGCCCGGTTGGGTAATCAGGCGTTCCAGCCGATCGGCCAGCCGCTGGCCTGCGGGTGATTTGAGAAAGCGAAAAACCGGGATACTCAGCAGCGAGTACAGGAACAAATACAGTACAAACCACAGGTGGTGCCAGCTGAACGCGCCCCCTTTGCCGCCATCCTGATAAGGTTCAAAGCTCCAAACGTTGGGATAAAACGCCACGTAACTTCCCGAAAACCGCCCCCGGAACAGCCATTCGAAGTAAATCTGGGGGGGCACGATCACAAACATACCAAACACGAGGGGTACAAAAAGCCGTTTGAACCGTTCCTTCGCGTAGTCACCGGTTGTTTTTCGGCGCAGGGCATAAAACGTTCCGGCCCCGGAGATGAAAAAAAGGAGTGGCATCCGCCAGCGGTGCAGCCAGCGCATGATATCTTCAAACAGCGGGCTGGTTGCCTGACTCTGAATGTGCCAGCCCCAACTGACGTAAATCATGCCGGTATGATAAAACAACAGGATGAGGATGGCAAAAACCCGCAGCCAGTCGAGGTCGTAGCGACGAGTTGCCGTATGGGTTTGCGAAGTAAATGCCGTTGGTACCGGAATGGGTTGCATGGCGTTTTCGTTTGGGATGGGACAAAGATGGCTGCCCAGGGCGTTGAAAAAGCCATTTTCCGATCATCAAGAAGTTCACGCCGAACGGGACGAAGTCGCCGTGGCCCGGAATTGGGCCGGAGTTTGCCTCGTCAGTCGCTTAAATGCCGTGTGGAACGCCGAACTCGAATTGTAGCCGACCCGTTCGGCAATCTCGTCGATTTTCAGGTTGGCCGTGGCCGAGTCCTGCAAGAGTTGCTGGGCTTCCCGTACGCGGTAGGTTGCCAGTAAATCGAAAAAACTTTGCTCCAGCCGGTCGTTCAGGAGCTGGGAGAGGTGGTGGGGGGACGTGTTAAGCCGCTGGGCGAGTTTGGGTAAGGAAAGATCGCTTTCGAGGTACGGTTTTTCTTCCGCCAGAAGCCGGTTTAATTTGGTGAGCAGATTTTCCTCAATTTCCTCTGATAAGGAAGACCGTTCGTACTTTTTTCGGGTATCGACCGGAGGTTCCGGTTGCGGTTCGGGTTTTTCCCCGAAAAAGTCAGAACCGCGCATGACCAGGAAGCTGGTCGTGTAAATGGTCACGGTAATGTAGCAGGCAAGAATGTAATCGCCTAAATCTTCGTAGAACTGCGTTTTAACAAGGGTCCCAAAAACCGGGAAGGCCAGATTTAACAGAACCAGGTTGCGAACCTGTTGCAGATCCGGTCTGGCCTTTCCCCAAAACGAATGGTGCTGTTGGCGGAACGTTTGGCGGATGGCAATGAACGCTAAAACCGCATACGCCAGGCAACTCAGCAGCGTCATTTCACTGACCAGACCGCGCAAACTGGTAAAATCGTCTTCGATATAATTGACCTTGGGAACAAGGTCCAGTTCCGGATGATACGCACTGATGTAAGAATTGTATTTAAACTCGGCAGACTGGTATAACCAGGTAAACGAGTTGATCAGCCAGACCAGGGCGGGTAGCAGGTGCCATCGCCAGTGGGTTGGGAGTCGTTTGTGCAAGCGGGCAAAAACGAAAAAATAGAAAAGCGGCCCCAGGGTAAAGTTAATCGGCTCGGAAAGGTCGACCAGCCAGAGCACCTGAAACATGTAATTCGTATAACACAGGAAAATCTCACCAATGATGGCCGAGAGTCCCAGCATAAACCAGCCGAGGCATCGATTGGTCAGGTTACGTCCTCTCGATCCGGTCAGGAAAAAAATGCCCAGAAACAGACCCTGAGCAATTCCCAGCAGAATGATCAGGGCAAACAGATCGAGATGAACGGGCAGTGTTTTCATAAACCGCATGAATGCGTGGCTAAGATACAAAAAGACCTGCAAGGTTTTGAAATCCTGCAGGTCTCGTACGCACGGGCCGACCGTGGGGTTGTTATTTGATGTCCAGCCCGAACGGCAGACGGGCCTGAGCACCTTCCATGTGTTTCAGCATTTTAAGGTATTTGACGTAGGGAGCCAGATCACCCAGTTTAGCCTGAAGCTGTTCTTCTTCATTGCCGGTAAACGATTTGAACAGTTCTTCAACCGCGTTTTTCTTCTCCGGCGTATACCGCACCCGGTAATCACCCGGTTTCAGGTTGGCGGCTTTAGCGGCCAGTTCAACGGCTTTGTCCAAACCGCCCAGTTCATCGACCAGCCCGTTGGCTTTGGCCTGCACACCCGACCAGACGCGGCCCGACGCCAGGGCTTTCAGGCTGTCGATCGGAATTTTACGACCCTGTGCCGCTTTGGAGGTGAAAATTTCGTAGCCCCGGTTCACGCTCTGCTGAAGCACATTCTTTTCGAAAGGCGTCATTTCACGCGTGAACGACGGAAAATCGGCGTGGGTGTTGGTCACCACGCGGTCGTAGGTAATGCCCAGTTTGTCTTTGAAGAACCCTTCGGTGTTGAACAACATGCCGAAAATCCCGATCGAACCCGTGATGGTGTTGGGTTCGGCCACAATTTTGCGGGCCCCCATCGCCAGGTAATAACCGCCCGAAGCCGCGTAGTCCGACATAGACGCCACCACCGGTTTGACTTTGTTGGCCAGCACCACTTCGCGCCACATCACATCCGACGCCAGCGCACTGCCCCCCGGCGAATTGACCCGGATCACGATGGCCTTCACTTTCTCGTCCAGCCGGGCTTTGCGGATTTGCTCGGCCACGCGGTCCGACGCAATGTTGTCATCGTCTTTGCCGGAAACAATTTCACCGTCGGTGACAATGACGGCCACCCGGTTTTTGATGTTCCCTTCTTCGACGTATTTCTTGGCGTTTTCGTACTTGCCGAGGGTAATAAAGTCGATTTTTTTCTTCTCGTCAATTTTCAACGACTTCCGGATATCGGCTTCGACTTCATCGTAATAAGCGGCTTTGGTAACCAGTTTGGCCTTGACCGCATCGTTAGCGGTTTGGATGGTCAGGTCATCGGCCAGTTTTTTCAGTTCCGGAACCGACAGGCCCCGGCTTTGCGCCACATTGGCCAGAAAGTGATTATTCAGGGAATTCAGGAAGGAGGTCGTCTGGACTTTGTTAGCCTCGCTCATGTCTTCCCGGATAAACGGTTCGACGGCGCTTTTAAATTCGCCCACCCGGAAAATTTCGGGCTTGATGCCCAGCTTGTCGAAGGTGCCTTTGAAGAACGTATATTCGGCATCCAGCCCGTTCCACTCCAGCGCCCCGGCGGGGTTCAGGTAAATCGTGTTGGCAACCGACGCAATGTAATAGCCTTTCTCGGTCATCACTTCGCCGTAGGCAACCACGAATTTCTTCGATTTCTTAAAGTCGATCAAGGCGTTGCGGATTTCTTCCAGGGAGGCCCAGCCGGTTTGCGGATATTCGGTCTGGATGTAAACGCCTTTGATGTTCGGATCGAGTTTGGCGTTGGCGAGCGCCTGTTTGAGGTCGATCAAGCCAATCACGTCGCCGGAGGAATTGAACGGACCAAAACCGCCGAAGGGGTTGTCGACGCCAATTTCCCGGATAGGACTGTTTAAATTGAGTTTCAGGACCGATTTTTCTTTCACCGAAACTTCGTCACCGGATGCGGCTGAAAACGCGGAACCAATGGCCAGCATCAGCAAAAAAGCGACGAACGTGAAAGCGAATAACCCGACGATGGTGGCAAAAACGTATTTAAAAAACTGACGCATGTTTGGTGTCGGCAAGCGACGGTTGACAAATGAAAATGAAAGTTGGGGTAAGGCGAATGAAAGTTACAAATTCATACAGTACTATGAACAAAAATAAAAAGGAGACGGCTCCCCATCTCCCGGTTTTGTGTTGAATGTGTGTATTTGAGGAGGAGTGGAAAAAAGCGAGGAAGGGAGGAGCGGATTCGGTGCCTGCCTACGCGTCTCCGCTCCTTTGTGTCTCCTCCGAAAGTTACTTGGCCCAGTTCCGAACGAGCATCCAGTAGTCTTCTACCGAACGCCGGATGACTTCGTGGGCCTCCTCCCGACCGTAGACGTTGACGATTTCGCAGGTCATCGGTTCGCCCGGTAAGTTTTTGTACGTCAGGAAGTAGTGTTTGAGCCGCTGAACCACGCTATCGGGCAGCTGGCTGAGGTCTTCGTAGCCTTTATACATGCCATCGCCTTTCAGAACGGCAATAATTTTGTCGTCGGCTTCGCCTTTGTCGAGCAGTCGAAAACCGCCGATGGGAATGGCCTGCAGGATGATGTTTCCGTGCGTAATGGCGTGTTCGCTCAGCACGCAGATATCGATGGGGTCACCGTCGCCTTTTTCGATTTCCCGGCCTGACCGTTCGCGGGCCAGCGACGCAACCTGCTCGTCGCAATACGTCATCGGAATAAAACCGTACAGGGCCGGAACGATGTTGGAATATTTCTGAGGCCGGTCAATTTTCAGGTACCCGGTGTCTTTGTCCACTTCATATTTCACCGTATCGGTGGGTACAATTTCAATGAAAGCCGTCACCTGCTGCGGTGCGTTTTCGCCAATGGGAATCCCGTGCCAGGGATGTGCTTTAAACTGATTGTTCATACTTAATTCGGGTAAATCGGTTGGTCGCTGAATGGATTTGATGATTGAAAGGGTAGTCGTTAAATGGTTGGATGATTGAAACGGTTCAATGGGTAAGGATTATACGTGACATGGATCTTGTTGTATGATCAGTGGTTTCTAAAACCCGGTTTTTTCAGCGATGAGGTAATCACCATTTTTCTGACTCGATTGCCGGACAAGCATTTCGCCCAAAAAACCGGCCAAAAATAACTGAACGCCCAGAATAATAGCGACTAAAGCCAGAAAAAACAGCGGGTTGTCGGTTACGTTCCGGTACCGCAACTGGTTGGCAATGTTGTACAGTTTCTCGCCGATGAGGTACATGGTGATCAGGGTTCCGACGAAGAACGAGAGCGTGCCAAAGGTGCCAAAAAGGTGCATCGGTCGCCGGCTGAATTTCTGGACAAAAGCAATCACCAGCAAATCCAGAAACCCGTTGATAAACCGGTCGAGCCCGAATTTTGTACTGCCGTACTTGCGGGCCTGGTGCTTCACCACTTTTTCACCAATCCTGGTAAAACCGTTCCATTTAGCCACAATCGGCAGATTCCGGTGCATTTCGCCGTACAGATGCATCGACTTGACCACGGGCTGGCGGTAGGCTTTAATGCCCGAATTGAAGTCATGCAGCTGAACGCCCGATACCCAGCGCGATACCGCATTGAAAAGCTTGGTCGGCAGGGTTTTCGTCAGGGGGTCGTAGCGTTTCTGCTTCCAGCCCGACACCAGATCGTATCCTTCGGCGGTAATCAGGCGGTAAAGTTCCGGGATTTCGTCCGGGCTGTCCTGCAAATCCGCGTCCAGCGTAATGACGACCGCACCGCGCGCGGCCTGAAACCCGGTTTGCAGAGCTGCCGTTTTGCCGTAATTCCGGGTAAACCGGACGCCCCGCACGTTCGGATTTCTTTCGGCCAGTCGGGTAATGACCGACCAAGACTGGTCGGTACTGCCGTCGTCGATGAACAATAGTTCGTACGTATACCCCTGTTCCGTCATCACGCGCACGAGCCAGTCGTGCAATTCGGGCAATGACTCGTCTTCGTTATAAAGCGGGATGACGACGGAAAGTTGAAGTTTATCAGTCATGTAGATAGCCTCCGTTGAGACAGACTTTGTGGCGTATCAACAAGGTTGCTTCACAAAGAATAGTGCAAAGGTCGGAAGGATTTTAGAAAATCAGATAAAAAGCTTGCAATAACTGACGGAATGCCTCGGTGTACGTCTTTCCGTCCAATTCAAAAATGGATAATTCATGCGTTTCGACGGCCTCCGGCACCCTGCGTACAAAGCCGGTCAGGGTCCGAAAAACCGGTTTTCGGTCGTGATGCCGCAGCTCGAGCTGATGATACGGATGCAGGCCCTGCTGTTTGGCAATTCCGGTCAGTCGATTCATTTCAAAGGGTGGTAACAAAGCCCAGAACCAACCCTCGGGTTTCAGCAGACGCCGGACACTTTCCAGCAAGTCGTCAAACGGCAGGGCGTCGTTATGCAGCGCCCGGTTTACCGCCGAATCGGGCGACCGCAGGTGGTTCGTATAAAACGGCGGATTGGAAAGAATCCCATCGTACGGTTCTGCCGCGTAAGCCTGAATGGGCGTATGAAAAACCCGGATCCGATTCGCAAACGGACTATCGTTCACATTTTCAACGGCTTGCCGAAAAGCCTCTTCGTCAATTTCCACCGCATCGACCCGGGCCGTCGGATTTCGCTGGGCGGCCATGAGGGCAAGCAGGCCCGTTCCGGTACCGATGTCCAGCATGCGCCCGCCCGAACCGACTTCCGCATAGGCACCCAGAACGCATGAATCCGTGCAGACCTTCATGGCGGTCCGGTTTTGCTGAATCGTAAATTGCTTGAAGCGAAACATAGGGAATGAAAAGTGAAAAATTAAAAGTTAAAAATCGGGTTAAGGTTGTCTGTCTGAATGGTAGAAAGACCGACTACTTTTAATTCTTAACTTTTAATTTTTAATTACTTCCGTCCGAAGTCGGCGGGGTTTTCGCCCCAGTGTTCGGTTTCCCATTTCAGGATTTTATTGTAGTAGGTGTTGGTTTTCAGCCAGTTCTCGGCCCGGTCGATGAGTTCGAACAACTGGGCGTTGCGTGGTGTTTCTGCCAGTTTGGTGTTGGCGGTTTTTTTCTGGACCCAGCTAATGGCTGTTCGCGAATCGGAATAAATGGGCAGATCGCTATTGCGTTGTTTCAGCCAGGCCAGCGCGTGCACAATGGCCAGAAACTCCCCGATGTTGTTGGTGCCATCGGGAAATGGCCCCTGGCAGAACAGCAATTGTTTGGTGGAGGCATGAACGCCTTGGTATTCCATGTCACCGGTGGCTGTGTTCCAGGCGGCATCGACCGCAATGCTGTCTGCAATCGGTTTTCCCACGAACAATTTCGGCCCTTTGCCGGCTGGTTCCTGCCCTTTGCCCTGCAAATGAATGTGCGGTTTTTCGCCCAGTGCCTTTTCGGCAACGGTACGGCTTTCAAAGGATTTGTACAAAGCACCGGGAAAATTCTGGATCTGCTCCTGGCAGGCTTCCCAGGTGTCGTAGACCCCTTTTTGCCGCCCTTTCCAGACTACATAATATTTAGGCGTTTTTGCCATTATAACACGCTTCTATTCAGGGCAAAGATACTTGAGAAAGAGCGCGAACGACGACTTTTTGCGGGAAAATTGCAGCAGGAGAGCTGTAAAGCCGTAAAAATTTCATGAATTAGAAAGATAGTTATAGTATGATTTTCAATTAGTTTGGCAAAAAATAAAGTTTTTTTCAACAATCACGCAACCAAATTTGTAAACAAAACGTATCTCTAGGAGTTTTGTGGTAGGGTAACCCACACCAACTAAGGAAATTGATGACCGTTCTTCTTTATTTAATCATTGGTCTGGCCGTAATTTATCTGCTGGTCTTACTTGGAATAGTACTAAATACCCAAAAAAGCTGCGTCTGCCATCATTGCCGAACCGCCATGCATTTGGAACGGACCAATCGACCGTTCTACGTCCGTCGTCTTTACAATTATCTACCCCTCAAGTTTTTTCGCTGCCGCCGTTGTTTTCGTAGGTTTTATTTGCACAAAGACACGCCCGATTCCGAACCGGAAACGATGAAGGGCGCTGAACCGAAACCCAAGATTTCCTACACCTGAAGGCAACACCGACCCGGTCGCCGTTGAGCGGGCAATTTCACAAACCGTAAAAAAAGCCGGTTATAAAATTGGATTTTCGGCCAGCTGGCCCCGAATCAACCGAAGTTTGCGGTTTAGCTCACGCAATTCGCGCTGATACTTCTGGTACGTAACCGGATCGCTGGTTTTAAGCGCGTCGTTATGGCTGTAATGCAGCAGGAGAGCGTTCCGGCGGGCGCTCAGCCGTTCATAGAGTTCAGTGGTAAGATTCATCGATCTGTTGTTTAGGGAATAAGTGGAAAAGGATATGCCGCGTATCCTTTTAGTAACTAAAACGCTCGTTTTTGTAAAAATTATCTGCCGCTCATCAAAAAAATAGGGCGTTTATCAAAAAATAAAACCCCAAATGGGTGATAAACAGGAACTACGCGGTTTTTGAATGCGCTGTCTGACAATAAAAAACCGCTCGCAACGGGAGCGGTTTTTGGTAAAATATACTGCGTTTTCGGTTACCCCCTACAAACGTTCAATTTTGGCGCCAATAGCGTTCAGCCGGCCGTCGATATTCTGGTAGCCCCGGTCAATTTGTTCGATGTTGTCGATGATGCTGTCGCCTTTGGCCGAAAGCGCGGCAATCAGCAGGGCCACCCCGGCCCGAATATCCGGTGACGACATCCGAATGCCCCGCAGTTGCTGCTGGCGATTAAGCCCGATGACCGTGGCCCGGTGCGGATCGCACAGGATCATCTGAGCACCCATTTCGATCAGTTTGTCGACGAAAAACAACCGGCTTTCAAACATCTTCTGGTGGACGAGCAGCGTTCCCTGCGCCTGAATGGCCGTCACCAGAACGATGCTGAGCAAGTCCGGGGTAAAACCGGGCCAGGGCGCATCGGCGACGGTCATCATACCGCCATCCATAAACGCTTCGATCTGGTAGTGTTCCTGCGCCGGAACGTAAATGTCGTCTCCGCGAAACTCCATCTGGATGCCGAGCCGCCTGAAGATGTCGGGAATGATGCCCAACTGCGGAATCTGGCAGTCTTTAATCGTAATTTCCGACTGGGTCATGGCCGCCAGACCAATGAACGACCCGATTTCAATCATGTCGGGCAACATGGTGTGTTCGGTTCCGCCCAGTTTTTCGACGCCTTCGATGGTGAGCAGGTTCGACGCAATACCGCTGATTTTGGCACCCATACGGTTGAGCATGGCGCAGAGCTGCTGCAAATAGGGTTCGCAGGCGGCATTGTAAATGGTGGTTTTGCCTTCCGCCAGCACGGCGGCCATCACGATGTTGGCGGTTCCGGTAACGGACGCTTCGTCGAGCAGCATGTAGGTGCCTTTCAGGTGGCTCGCATCGACATTGTACATCCCGCTTTTGTTCGCATCGTAATTGAACGTAGCGCCCAGTTTTTCGAAACCCAGAAAGTGGGTATCCATCCGGCGACGGCCAATTTTGTCACCGCCGGGCTGCGGAATCCGGCCGGTTTTGAAACGGCCCAGCATCGGCCCGAGCAACATGACTGACCCCCGGAGAGCCGCCGCTTTTTCGCGGTATTCGGGCGTGTCGAGCACCTCAATATGGACCTGATCCGCCTGAAAACGGTAGGAGGATTCGGATAAACGTTCGACGTTAACACCCAGATCGGCCAGTAATTCAATGAGTTTATTGACGTCGCGGATGTTTGGAATGTTGTGGATAGTTACGGGTTGGTCCGTCAGTAAAACCGCACAAAGAATCTGAAGCGCTTCGTTTTTTGCGCCTTGCGGACGGATTTCACCTTTCAAATGCTGATCACCGGCAATTCGGAATGAAGCCATAAATGGAGTTAAAAGTTAAGAGGTAAGAGTTAAGACGGGTCAACCAACGAATGCGTTGGCCAACTCTTCATTCTTCACTCTTAACTCTGTTAACGTCGTTTGCGATTGTTGGGATTATTGCCGCGGAAGCGATCGTTGCGGTGTCCATCGCGGTTGTCGCGACCCGATCCGCCGTCGCGGTGGCCGCGCGATCCCTGATTTTGGTAGAAATTATTATTCTGGCGATTGCCGGAAGTTTCGTTGCGGCTGTACGAGGGACCGTCGTGCCGACCATACGAAGGGCCTTCGTTGCGGCTGTGGGATTGGTTGCCGGGATTGCGACGGGGGGGCTGGTCACCCGTCCGTTCGCGGGGAGTTGCCTCAACAAAACCGTTAGTCCGAATCGAGTCGATGTCGGCCCGGAGTTTGCCGTTCGCCATCTCATCCAGGTTTTGCAGAATCGTCTCGTCTTCCACGGCTTCCTTGTTCCAGGTGGAGTAGAAGGTCTTCATCAGCCGCGCCATATACGACACGAACGCCAGCCGTTCTTCCGGGTCTTCCAGCGAGATAGCTTTGGCAATCAGTAAGTTAATATTCTGGCCGTAGTGTTTGTAGCGCAAACCGTGGGTATTATACGGTACGGGTTGCGGTTTTTTACCCAGGACCTCGGCTGTCGGGGGCGGATACGGGCTGTCCACGTCCAGCTTAAATTCCGACATAATATACAGGTCGTCCCAGAGTTTATTGTAATAGTCCTGATTATCCCGCATGTTGGGATGGATTTGCCGCATCAGTTCTACCAGAATGTGCGCGTAGCGGGTGCGCTTTTCGCGGTCGTCGATAGTCTGTAGATGTTCGACTAATTTTTGGATGTTGCTGCCGTACTCTTTCAATCGATTGGGCGTCTATAAGGTGTTTTGACAAAAGTAACAAAAAAGTCTTGCACTCGCATGAATCCTTGACGGACCGATTTACCGGAACAAGCTGTAAAAAGTTGCTGTTGGGAACGATATGAAGAAGTGGTACCAGATTTATAAACCGGAGTTGAGCGATACGCTCCGGCTGAGTATTCCGATTGTGATTGCCCAACTGGGCGTGGTATTGATGGGCGTTACGGACAACCTGTTCGTCGGGCGATTGCTGGGCGCGGTTCCGCTGGCGGGGGCCGGTTTGTCGGTTTCGCTGGCGTTTCTGGTTTCGAGCATTGGAGTCGGAGGGCTGTCGGTGGGGGCCGCGCTGGTGTCGCAGGCCCGGGGCCGAAACGATGCCGCCGAAGTAAACCGCCTGTTTCGGGCCGGTTTGTACGTGGCCCTGCTGCTGGGCCTGGTCATTGCGTTGGCAGGCGTGGTGGTGGCGTATTTTTTTGGCCTTTTCGGGCAAACGGCGGAGGTGACGGAAATCGGCCGGAATTTTATGATCTTTCTGAGCGTTTCCAACATTCCGCTTTTTCTGTTTGTAGCCGCCCGGCAGTTGTGCGATGGCCTTTCGTTCCCGCGCGTCGCCATGTCGATTACTTTATCGGCCCTGCTGCTGAACGCCCTGTTTAATTACCTGCTGATCAAAGGGGTTGGTCCATTCCCCGAAATGGGTGTCTATGGGTCGGCGATGGCAACCCTGCTGTCGCGGATTTTCATGGCGGCTACCCTGATCATTTATATTCTGAATTCGGAGCGCTTCCGGCCCTATTTTCAGCCGGCTTTCCGATCGCTGGCGGTCGGCCAGCACGTTCGCCGGATTTTACGGCTGGGGTTACCGGGCGGTTTTACATTTTTCTTTGAAGTGGCGACGTTTTCGCTGGCCGCGATGATGGCCGGATGGCTGGGAGCGGACCAACTGGCGGCTCACCAGATTGCCATCAATCTGGCCTCCACCACCTACATGATGGCCACGGGCATTTCGGCTGCGGGCGCGATCCGGGTCGGCAATGCGTTCGGACGGTCGAGCCAGCGGGCGGTGCGTCGGGCGGGCGTGGCGGCTTTGGTGCTGGTCACGGTTTTTATGGGTTTGTGCGCAATTGTTTTCCTGACGGCCAACGACTGGCTGGTGAGTCTGTATCTGCGCGATAATCCCGATGTTTCGGCACTGGCGGCATCCCTGGTGATCATGGGCGGCATTTTTCAGCTCTCCGACGGGGTTCAGGTGGTGGGTGTTGGCGTATTGCGAGGCTTGTCCGACGTCAATGTTCCCAGCATCATTACGTTATTTGCGTACTGGATTGTTGGCCTGCCGATCAGCTATCTGCTTGGTTTCTGGCTTGGATTCGACGTTATTGGCATCTGGTTCGGGTTGCTCGGGGGGTTGACGATGGCTGCCGTCCTCCTGCCCATCCGGTTTTTCCGGCTGGTTCGGCGCTTGAAACCGGATGCGGTTGAAAAAGCCGCGACTTAATCCTAAACGTTTGTCACCATGAGAACGCTTCTGGCGAACACGGAACGACTTGTAACCCTCCTGACCGGGCTGTTGCTGATCAGCCAGTTTCTGCTCATTATTGGGTATTATGCGCACTTGCCCGAGGTCATTCCGGTTCATTTCGGTCTGAACGGAAAACCGGATCGCTGGGGGAGCCGGGCTACTCTGTTTGTCGTGCCGACGATTTCGACTTTTCTATGCCTGATATTCTGGGGAGTTCGCCAGATTTCGCCCGATTTTTACAACATGCCCGCTCCGCTTACGCCCGAAAACCGGGAGCGCCAGGTGCGCAATACGCACGAAATGATGGCCATGACGGCGTTTGTGATCATGGTTTTTATGCTCTGGACGCTGTGGGACTGGGCCCGTTCCGCGGCCAATACCGACCTGGTCAGGAGCAAACTAGTCCCCATGATTTTTTTGGGAGTCTCCCTGGCGGGTACCTTTATTTACTATGTCCGACGGGCCTACGCCCTGAAGTGAAAGACGGGTTACGTGGCATCTTTGGTGCTGCGGATAAGGCTGATGCCGGAAAAGAAGAAAATGCCGCCCATCAACAGATAAACCCACGAAGCCCGGGCTACTCCACCGCTGGTGAGGTCCATCCCGCCGTAGATCAGGCCGACCAGGCCAACCAGGGTTAACAAAATACCGAAAATGCTTTTTACGCTCATTGGTGTGCTTGGAATTGGTTTCTACGGTAGTAAACTATTTTCCGCCGAAAAGGATATAAGCCCGGGCTGTTTCTTGATGAAACGGCAATTCTGCTACCCATTTTTGTTTTTTTTCGGTAAATTAGCTTCTAATTTTGCCGGTTTCCAGATCGGCTAACCCTGTATGTTTCGATTTCCTACCCCCACGTTTTCACCACTCGCGCAGTCGTTCGAGGGTGAAATCTTCTTTGATGAGTCCCCCGAACACGAAGCCATGCGCCTGCTCTACGCCACCGATGCGTCGGTGTACCAGGAAAAACCGCTGGCGGTTGCCATTCCCAAAACCGTTGAAGACATTAAACGGCTGGTGCGGTTTGCGCGTCAGAATCGCACGTCGCTGATTCCGAGGGCGGCCGGAACGTCGCTGGCTGGTCAGGTGGTGGGTAGCGGTATCGTAGTCGATTGTTCCCGGTATTTTTCGAAGCTGCTGGAAGTCAACGAGCAGGAGCACTGGGTGCGGGTGCAGCCGGGCGTGATCCGGGATGACCTGAACGCGGCTCTGAAACCGCACGGCCTGATGTTTGGTCCCGAAACCTCGACGGCCAGCCGGGCCATGGTTGGGGGCATGATTGGCAACAACTCCTGCGGTTTGCACTCGATTGTCTGGGGCGACACCCGGCGTCATTTGCTGGAAGTCAAGGCCATCCTGAGCGATGGGGCCGAGGTGACGTTTAAAACATTGACCCGGGACGAATTCGAGCAAAAATGCCGGGGCGAAAATGTGGTGAGCCCCCTGGAACAGCAATTGTACCAGCAACTCAACCGGATGCTGGGCAACCCCGCCAACCAGCGGCAGATTCGGGACGGTTTTCCCAAACCCACCATCACCCGGCGAAATACCGCTTATGCGCTCGATGCCCTGGTGCCGTTTTTTGAAAAGTCGACTGCGACAAGTCCTGCCGCTGATCGGGATTTGCAATCCCGATCAAAACCGGTTGCGGATTCGAAATCCGCTACAGACACGATCGAGATTGCAAATCCCGATCAGCAAATTCAGTCCTTCAACTTCTGTAACCTGATCGCGGGGTCGGAAGGGACGCTCTGTTTTGTGACCGAAGCGAAGCTGAATCTGCTGCCGGTTCCGCCCAAAAACAGTGCGCTGGTGTGTGCCCATTTTCCGACGATTCGCCAGTCGCTGGAAGCGAATCTGGTGGCCCTGGCACACCATTGCTCGGCTTCCGAACTGGTCGATGATTATATCCTGCAACTCACTAAAGGCAATATTGAACAGGCCAAAAACCGGGATTTTGTGGAGGGCGACCCCAAGGCCGTGTTGATGGTGGAGTTTTTTGCCGATACGGTGGACGCCGTCACCCAGAAAGCCGCCCGGTTTATCGAAGACCTGCAGCAACGCGAACTGGGTTATGCTTTTCCGGTTTTATTCGGGATCGAAGCCACCAAAGCCTGGAATTTGCGGAAGGCGGGTTTGAGCATTATGTATAACATTCCGGGCGATCAGAAACCGGCAAACGTCATCGAAGACTGCGCCGTCGATGTTCGCGATTTGCCGGATTATATCGACGAGCTAGACCGGATGGCCGCCGAAAAACACGGGTTAACGCTGGAGTATTCGGCCCATGCCGGCGCGGGGGAACTGCACGTGCTGCCCCTGATCAACCTCAAATCGACCGAAGGGCGCCGGCAGTTTCGGGCCTTGCTGGCCGATACGGCAGCCCTGGTCAAGAAATACGGCGGTTCGCTGTCGGGCGAGCACGGCGACGGGCGGCTGCGGGGCGAGTTCATTCCGTTTATGATTGGCGAGTCGAATTTCCGGCTGGTGCAACAAATCAAGCAAATCTGGGATCCTCAGGGTATTTTTAATCCGGGCAAAATCGTCGATACCCCGGCGATGAACGAGTTCCTGCGGTATGAACCGGATCAGAAACCGGCGACGATCGAGACGATTTTCGACTTTTCCGCCGAAGAGGGAATTCTAAATCTGGCCGAAAAATGCAGCGGTTCGGGCGATTGCCGCAAAACCGCCGTGACGGGGGGGACGATGTGCCCGAGTTACATGGCCACGCGCCGGGAACGGGACACCACCCGCGCCCGCGCCAACATTCTGCGGCAGTTTCTGACCCATTCCAATAAGCCCAATCACTTTGATCATGAGGAGATTAAGGAAGTGATGGATTTATGCCTGTCGTGCAAAGGCTGCAAGTCGGAATGCCCCTCGAGTGTGGACATCAGCCGGATGAAAGCGGAATTCCTGCAGCACTATTACGACGCCAACGGCACTCCTTTGCGTTCGCGGCTGGTTGGTAATTTTACCAAACTCATGTCGCTGGCGAGTCTGGCCCCCTGGGCCTACAAGGCCGTGTACGAAACGCCCATGCTCCGACGGATGGCGAACCGGATGGCCGGTTTTCACCCGGAACGAACCATGCCGGAATTGCATTCGATAACGTTAAGAAAATGGTTTGAAAAAAACCGGGCTGGCGGTCGGAAGGGGGAAAAACAGGAAGGAGCGATGGACACTCCTGGCACCCGGACCGTTTACCTGTTCTGCGACGAGTTTACGAATTATAACGACGTGGAGGTCGGCATTAAAACCGTTCAACTGCTGGAGAAACTGGGGTATGATGTTGTGATCCCGGATCATCTGGAAAGCGGACGAACGTATTTATCGAAAGGGCTGGTGCGGGATGCGCAGAAGATTGTGACCGAGAATGTGATCCGGTTGAAAGACCTGATTACGGCCGAAACGCCCCTGGTCGGGATTGAGCCTTCTGCCATTCTCGGATTTCGGGATGAATACGCGGACCTGGTGCCGGCTTCGCTGAAAGCCGATGCCCAGCATCTGGCTAAGCATGCGCTTTTACTCGATGAATTCATCGCCCGGGAAATAGACAGCGGACGGATCACAAAAACCGCCTTTACAACGGAAAAACGATTGATCAAGCTCCACGGGCATTGCCACCAGAAGGCGCTGGCGTCGCTGGTGCCGACGAAAAAAATGCTATCGTTGCCCGAAAATTACGAGGTGCAGTTGATTCCGTCCGGCTGTTGCGGGATGGCGGGCTCGTTTGGTTATGAGAAAGAGCACTACGAATTGTCGATGCAGGTGGGCGAACTGGTATTGTTTCCGACGGTCCGGCGGCAACCCGACGAGGTGTTGATTGCGGCCCCCGGTACGAGTTGTCGTCACCAGATCAAAGACGGAACGGGGCGGATTGCGAAGCATCCGGCAGAAATTCTGTTTGAGGCTCTGCGCTAAACCGGTCGGTAATGTTACTCAACACAGTTGTAGAGGAACGTTTGCAGGTATTGACGGTCGGCCGGAACCGTGTCGGCCGGAACGGTTATCCGGGAAAACTGGTTCACTAAAACCGGGTTGTAACTATTGTCGAACTGGGTGGTAAACTGGCTGGTTTCGCTCAGCGATACGTTGCCATCTGCGTCAACTGACTGATGCTGAATGGATTTGCAGTCGAATCGCTGGAGGTAACGTCCCACGTCCGATTCGGTATGGTTCGTTAACGCGAGCAACGCCAGCACCACGGCTTGACCGGAATCGTAAAAGGGGGAATGGTTGTCCACCTGTTGTTCGAAGGTAAATTCTTCTTCCGACCGGGAACCGTCTTTGTACGCGTTCTGAACCGTCTGGAAAACCAGGTCTTCGGCCGTTTCCGAAATTTTCCGGTAGGAAAACTGGAAGGTCCGGCTGGCAATGAACGAATGGGTGGGCAGCATCACCCGGGTTTCGACCAGCTTGGCCAGCCGGGCCAACCGATCGTTGGAGGCATAATACAGCGAAAACACCGTGCATTCTTTGTCGTTTACGATATACGACGCTTTTTCAATTCGTTCGAGCGAGTCGTAGTCGAGACTAAGCCGGATGCTTTTGTCGGGGGTGTAAGCCAAGGCTACTTTCCCGCCGATGTACTGGAATTTGAAGGATACCGAATAGTTGGGGGCCTTTTCGCTGTAATCGGTTAATTTGCCGTTCTCGTAGCCAAATTGTTGTCGGCTAATTTCCTGATGATCAGAACCCTGCTGCGCGTACCGCACGATTTCAGTTACCAGACAGACCTGATCGGCAGGACTCGGATCGCGGAGCGAGCAGGCCATCAGCACCAGGGCCAGCCAGCCGTAACCAAACCATTTTTTCATGCGCGTGACACCCATAATAGCAACAGAACTGCCAAAATACGAACATTTGCCCAAATATGGTAGTTTCGATCGCCAAACAACATGATGATTCTGAACCCGCAGCGACAGCAGTTACTGGAAAAATTACGAACGATTGATCAGCCGGAAGCGATCCGGAAATATTTCGGTCTGCTTAAGGACCTGATCGACATGGTGAATCTGCCCAACGGTGATGCCCGGCTGGCGTTTGTAGTCCATCGTGATCAGAAAGCAATTTCGGCCCATATCAACTATTTTCAGGCCCTAAAACTCTTCCGGCCCCGGCAGGGCGAAATCGAGTTCTGGCTGACCGTGAAAAAGGGATGCCGGGAACGGATCGAGTCGATCGGGGGCGTTGATATCATTCCGTTGACGGAAAAGTCCGATTATATTTCCATAATTATCGGACAGTCATCGGATCATTTGCTGAATCATCCGGTATTGCGAAGCTGCTGGGAAGATTGCCTGATGGAGTTGCTGGTGACCACCAAACGGGGGCCGCATACCGCCAGCCACAATCCGGTTTTGTATCAGGCTGCCGACGATGAAGCCTTCCGGGGGGAAATCATGACCGCGATTTTCCGCCCCGAACACCCGGAAGGGTCGGGCAACCGCGTTGAGGAAGAACCGGTTGTCTACGAAAAATCCGAACCGCAACGACCGGCTATTCCGCCGAATCTGATTCTGTATGGGCCGCCCGGTACCGGTAAGTCGTACGAAGCCAAACAGGTGAGCAAGCCCTTTAGAAGCGACTGGATTACGTTTCATCCGTCGTTTGGGTATGAAGAGTTTGTGGAGGGGATTCGGCCCGAAAGTCGTGGCAATCAGGTGAGTTACAAAGTGGCAAAGGGGTTTTTTTATAAAGCCTGCGTAGACGCTCTGCAAAAAGCCGGTTACGCCACCTTTGCCGATTGCCTGGACGATTCGGCCGAAAACCGCCAGCTCAAAATGGCGCGGGCCGATGCCCAGTTGCTGATTATTGACGAAATCAACCGGGCCAATATCTCCAAGGTTTTTGGGGAGTTGATCACCCTGATCGAACCGGATAAGCGGTTGGGAGCCGAGAACGAACTCTGGCTCACACTGCCGTATTCGCAGGAGCGTTTTGGGGTGCCGGCGAACCTCTATATCCTGGCGACGATGAACACGGCCGATCGCTCGATCGCATTGCTGGACATTGCCTTACGACGCCGTTTTTATTTTCGGGAAGTATTACCAGACAGCGGTTTGCTCTCCGTTATGGACGGGGTCGATCTGGGCGCATTATTGCGCACATTGAACGAACGAATTGAGTACCTTTACGATCGCGATCACCTGCTGGGACACGCGTACCTGCTGGACGTTCACTCGCACGAAGAACTGTGTGACGCCTTTGCGGACCGGATTATTCCGCTTCTGCAGGAGTATTTTTACCACGACTGGCGTAAAATGCAGTTTGTACTGGGTGACAATGCCGCCTGGGGGAAAGCGCCCGACCAGAAGTTGATCCGGGTGAAAAAGCAGTACCGGCCCTCGTTAACCAAGGAGCTTTTTGGGGAAGAACCGGATGATCTGACGGAGGTCACCACGTTCGAAATCAACCCCCATCTGCTCCGGCGGGAATACGAACACGTGCCGAAAGAAGCCTTTATTTCAATTTATCACAAACCTTAACCCATACACTTACGGCCTTGTCCGTAGGAGTTCAATTGTTATGAAAGCCCTCGTTTTAACTGCTTATAACCAGTTTGAATTGCAAGATTTACCCCGGCCACAACCGGGTCCTACGGATGTATTGGTCAAAGTACAGGCTGTTGGCATTTGTGGCAGCGATGTCCACGGAATGGACGGCAGCAGTGGCCGGCGGATTCCGCCCATAGTGATGGGGCACGAAGCCTCGGGCATCGTGGTCGAAACCGGCGAAAAAGTAACGAACTGGCATGTTGGCGACCGGGTGACGTTCGATTCAACGGTTTACGCCCTAGATGACTGGTACAGCCGCAAGGGGATGTACAACCTCAGTGATGGCCGCGAAGTGCTGGGCGTTTCGACCCCGGATTTTCGGCGGCAGGGTGCCTTTGCCGAGTTCATCGTGGTGCCGCAGCACATTCTTTACCTGATTCCCGATAATGTCAGTTTCACCCAGGCGGCTCTGGTCGAGCCGGTGGCGGTGGCCCTGCACGCGTTGAGTCTGACGCCTATTCAACTCAATGATACGGCCGTTGTGGTAGGTTCCGGCATGATCGGGCTGTTCGTCATTCAGGCGCTGAAACTGGCGGGTTGTGGTACCATTATTGCCGTCGATCTGGATGACGACCGGCTGGCTTTGGCCCGCAAACTCGGCGCTTCGGTGACCCTCAATGCCGGAACGGAGGACGTTACGGCCGAAGTCCAGGCCTTAACCCACGGACGTGGCGCCGACGTTTCCTTTGAAGTGGTGGGCATCGGACCGGCTGTAAAAACCGCCATCGATTGCGTTCGGAAAGGGGCTACCGTGACGCTGGTGGGTAATTTGTCGAAATCCGTTGATGTCTCATTGCAGGCCATCGTGACCCGGCAGTTACGGTTGCAGGGCTCCTGTGCGATCAACGGCGAATACGAAGCCGCGCTGGCACTGATTTCATCCGGAAAAATGGACGTCGAAGCGATTTTAAGCGCCGAAGTTCCACTGGAAGAGGGGGCAAGCTGGTTTCAGCGGCTTTATGAGAAAGAAAAAGGCTTGATCAAAGTGGTGTTGAAGCCATAGGCGGTAAACAGGGATACGGTTTTCGGTCACAGGCGCTTCGTTCGATTGAGGCTGAAAACCGTATACGCACGACAACTATCCTTATGGAATGGCTTCAAAATGAATTGAGTAGATGGAGTCGTCGCCATACCGGTAGTCCAGCGCAAGTGCAGTCTCCGTGAGTAATAAAATGTAGAGTTCGGTAAGGGCTACACAACTCACCTGGGCACAATACGCGCCGTTTCTATGGCCCGTTTCGAGGATAGTCAAAATCGACCCTTTTCGCTGCACTTTCACGGGCGCACAACAAAGGGACTCACGCTTCTCGTACCGAATCGTGCCGTCGGGCAGAAACTCGATGATGTCCGGATTTGTAACAGCCTGCCATTTTCCAGACTGGCCGATTTTTACCGATTTCCAGCGTTTATAAAGTTTGTCGGACGGCGAAATATCCCGCCCGGATTGATTACAGGCCAGCGTTACGAAGACCAGCAGTAAAACGGAAAAAATGGTTTTCATACGAGAAGGAGGGCTTATATCTTACACGGATTCAGTTCCTGAATTTCATCAGGCCGCCACTCACCGGATTCGTTGAGCCGTAAAAACTTTCCAGGATCAATTCGCTGTCGGTCAGCGACAAAATGGTATAGACGGAAGGCGAAGCGCAATAAACCGTTTCGCAACCGGCTCCGAGGTAGATTTCGGTCAGTTTCAGCCGCTGTCCCTGGCGATCAAAACGAACCGGCCAACAACAGGGCACTTGCGGTACCAGATACTGAATTGTGCCCGCGGGTAAAAATTTTATCGTTCGTTCGTAGGAAACGGTTTTCCAGTCGCCGGTTGGGTTTTGGGTCTCGGTCAATTTCCAGGTTCTGTAAAGTGGGTCGGAAGGGAGCGGTTCCGGCTCCCGGTTTGATTTCTTGCAGCCCACCACAATCAATGCCATCAGGAGTATATAAACAGCGGTTTTCATAGGCACGGGCGGGGTTATTTTGAAGGCTTATATTTCATGGCATATTGATTGGCCGCCCCCGGATAGGGAGCACCCTGTACGTTCTCCAGGATCAGTTCGTCTGCCGTCAGCGACACAATGTTGTATGCGGTTGGGGGAGCGCAATCGACGTAGATGCAATCTCCGCCACTGTAGAAGTCGGTCAGCTTCAACGTCTGTGGCTGGCGTTCAAATCGGATGGGGGCACAGCAGGCCGGTTCGGGCTTTTGATAGTGGATCGTGCCATCGGCCCGAAATTCCATCAGCGACCCGTCAGCAACGGTTTCCCAGGAGCCGATGCCGGTTTTTGTCGCCACCAGCTTCCAGTGCTGGAACAACGGGTCCGGAGAGGAGGCTTCCTGATCGGACTTCTTGCAGGCCACCGCAGTGACCAAAACCAGCACAAACAGAATCAGTTGTTTCATGACTTTCCTACATTTGTAGGTAAGAGCCGTTTTTCGGGTCAAGGGTTGGAGTCATTTCCGGCCTGCGCACTGTTTATTGCTATTTTGACACACTGACTTTCCACGGGAAGGTTTTCTCAGGCGGATTACGGTTCGGAACGGATTGAAATTAATTGAAAAGAAGCATGCCCAAAACCCTCAACATCGCCCTCATTGGTCCGGGCAAAGTGGCTCATAACCACGCCCGGGCCGTTCTGGAAACACCGGACACCCAACTCGTCGCCGTTTACGGCCGGAACCATAACCGGGCCGAAGAATTTGCCAACCAGTACGGCATTGCGGCCTATTCCGACATTTATGACATGGTTGACCGCGAAAATGTGGACGTCTGCATCGTCTGCACGCCCCACCCCGCCCACCGGGACGTGACCGTGGCCGCTTTCGAAGCCGGGGCGAATGTGCTGGTGGAAAAACCGCTGGCGTCGTCGCTGGCCGATTGTGATGCCATGATCGAGGCCGCCCGGAAAGCCAACCGGCAACTCGCGACCGTTAGCCAGCGCCGGTTTTACGAACCCTGTATGCGGATGCGGGAGGCCATCAACGCGGGTAAAATTGGAAAGCCGGTGCTCGGGCTGGCGCAATTGTTCGGCTGGCGGAGCGAGGAGTATTACCGCAGTGATCCTTGGCGCGGTTCGTGGGAGCACGAAGGGGGAGGAGTGCTGGTCAACCAGGCACCGCACCAGCTGGATCTGCTGTTGTGGTATATGGGCGAAATGGAAGAGGTATACGGGATTTGGAAAAACCTGAATCACCCGTACATCGAGGTGGACGACACGGCCGTGGCGGTGATTCGGTTTAAGAACGGCGGCATCGGCAACGTCATTGTCAGCAACTCCCAAAAACCCGGTATTTACGGAAAAGTCCACATTCACGGCGAAAATGGAGCGTCGATTGGTGTGCAGACCGACGGCGGTTCGATGTTCATTGCGGGCATGACCTCGATTCAGGATGCGCCGTACAACGACATCTGGTCGGTGCCGGGGGAGGCCGAACTGCAAAGCGTCTGGAAAGCCGAAGACGACAGGGTTTTTAACAGCGTCGATTCGTCGAGCCATTATTTTGCGCGGCAACTGGCGGATTTCTGTAGTGCCATCCGCGAAGGTCGCCAGCCGGTGGTGACCGGGGAGGAAGGCCGGAAGGTGGTGGCCCTGTTTGACGCGATTTACGAATCGACGCGGACCGGTCAGCCCGTTCGATTGAGTTCCTAGGCGGTTTTCAACAAAATCCGGTGGGGATACGTTTTGGAGGTAACGCATCGGACTATGAAGAGACTGACACGACTTTTTTGCCTCATCGGCTGGCTGGTGCTGGCCGATGGGTGCCGGAAAACACCCGTTGGCAGCAACCGTTCGGCGGAATTGGGGGAAAGTAGCGCAACGGATTCTGGCACCAAACGCCGACTGGGGATTGATTTTACGGCGCAGGGAACTGCACCCGGCTGGCAACTGGACATCGATTTTGCCAAAGTGATTCGGTTCCAGGCCCCGAACGGGTTGTTGCTGACCGCTGCTGTTCCCAAGTCGCAACGGGCTCCGGGCGAGAACGGGATTCTGTTCGACGCGCCTTTGATGGCCGAACCGCCGGGGACAGAAAACCGCCCGAACCGCCGAACTGTTTCCGCCCCACCCCGGCGCGAGGGTCGGTTGAAGGTGATCATTAGCCCCGTTGCGTGCCGTGACAGCCGCACGGGAAACGTCCTCGCCTACGGGGTAACGGTGGAGTCGAACGGTCAGCGGTACAGCGGTTGCGGCAGTTTTCTCAACGGCATGGCCCGGCTGAACAGCCAGTGGGTGCTGGAAACGTACCGGGGCCAGCGGCTCCACGCCGAACAGTTTGTCAACCGGCAGATGCCCACGCTGGATATTGATCTGAAAGCGAGTCGATTGCAGGGTTTTACGGGCTGTAATATGATGCAGGGGCAGGTCAAAGCCGATGGCGATAACCTCCGGTTCGAGAGCCTTTCGACCACCAAACGGGCCTGTCCGTATAATTTTGAAACCGGTTTTCTGGCCGCTTTACAAAGTGTAACTCTCTACCGCATCAGCAACAACCGCCTGACGTTGCTGGCCGATGGGAAATACGTGATGACCTTTCGGAAAACCGCCAAAAAAGAAACCGGCCTGGGCAATTCAACGGGACGCTGATTTGGCTAAATTGTATGGTATCTCAACCAGCCAACAAATGCCGCCCACCTCATTCCTTCGTGATCAGGATATTGCTGATGTGAAATACGTTCTTCTCACTTACATAGAACCTCAGATGATTGAAACGCATATCAGCTGGAAAAGCCTTCTCACATTCATATACTTTGCTATTGTTGCACAGCACCGTCACACTCTCCCCTTTGCGCTGGATGGTAATCGTGGCTTTGTTCACCGGCTTGCTGCCCGTTAACGGTGGCAGCGAATAATAATTGCTTAAAATAGCCCTGGGGCATCACGTTCCCGATCATCAGCCAGCCGGCGGCATCGTTACGGTTCATATCTCCCGGTGAAACATCAATACTAAAGCGATATCTACTGTTCACACTCGTTTCTGAACTGCTGCTGTTCGGCTGACCTTCCGTATAGAATTGCAACTGCATACCCGGCGTACCCCAGGGCACATCGCCCTTCTGCACCAGTACATCATAGGTCAAGGTGAAATCTCCGCTGAGGGGCTGTGTGAAATTGGTGGGGTAAGCATGCTTCTTCAACCGCAGCCATTTGCCCGGAGCACCACTCACTTCCACCACGGTGGGTTTATTCCCATCATCACCTTTTACAAGGAACCAATTTGCGGGGATACCACCGGCTGCCGTCGTGGAAAGGTCATCAAAAAAGAGCACCTTCTTATCGGAAGTATATCGTTTCGTTGCTTCCGATGCCGTTGCAACCGGTTTTGATGCGTTCACTTCATCCGAGCTGTTATGCTCGATGGCCCTTAGGGCACTGTCGCTTTATCCTTCCCAAAAAAATAATTATCCACGTAGTTGTAATCGTATTGGTTAACAAAATGATCCAGCTAATGTCTGTGGTGGAGCTATACAGGTACACCGGATCGTTCATATTGTTTTTGAATTGCTCGTTCATCACGGCGATCCCATTCTTCATTTTTTCCAGGATGTTCTGGGTGGTGCCGCTATTGTTATAATAGATCTTTTCCATCGCGGGCAAACGCTCTTCCAGTCTTTTGACCAGTTGAGCTACGGTCACCTGCTCAAAAGGCAGCGGTTTATTATCCCTGGACAGGATGACCACATAGGTATCGGCATCATTTGATATCGACTTGGCGGGTATCAGGTAATGATCGAATTTCTGAAGGGCCGGACTCTTCGTGAAGTCCCGGTAGTGGGCTGCTTTCTCTCGCCACTCCGCCCCGAATTCCCCTGTCATCCCCGGGCTGTAACGGGGTTGGGTACAGTAATAGTCATCCGGGCCGGAGAGGTAGATCTGCTGCCGGCTGATAAGCTCTACATTGTTCACCATACCATACCAGTTGTGATAACAAAAATTGCCCGGCATTGGCCAGAACTCACGGGCAGCAGTTTTCACCAGGCATTGGTGAAGCCTGGCGTAAAAACCGTAGGTGTTCGGCAAGGCCTTGCGGTTGTACTTCTCCGCTTCGTTAGCGCCAAAGTATTTTGTGTCGGGCCCAAACGCTTCTTTGTTCGCCAGGAACGATTGCTTCATTTCCCCAAGCAGTCCGGTGGGCGTATAGGTCTGCTGCAACCAGCCGGTCAATTTCTGAGAAACTTCCACCTCTTTTGACGAATAACTCCATCTATCCTTGGCATACGGTTTGGCAGGCGTCAGGAATTTGAGCATGTTTATCCAGCCGATCTTCCTGTTTTCGATTTTACTAATATCATCATACCAACCTTTGGCATTGGTTAGTTGTGCGGTGACCTGCTTTGAAGACATCACGATCAGTAGGAGAACAAGGAGCCTGTTTTACATATCAACTGTTTTATCCATAAAATCAAAGAAGACTTACCTCATCACCATAAACCAAAATTTGCGAAATTGGGAAAGGTGATGATTCACTGGAAGGCCGTAAAGGCTTGAAGTGACCTAGTTTACGGCGCGGTAATATCGTAAAAACCAAGGGTTTGAACTAGGGGAAATAGCAAAAGTAGGTGTTCGGGATGTCGCCGGTCCGCCGAGTAAAAAAAGATAGGGCTTCATGGAAACAAGTAACCATTAATTTGATTTATCCCGACCTTTAGGGCGGAAATTTTCACCCATGACGCACTCTATCACCGAATATGGCCTGATCCGACGGCGCCGGGATTTTCCGGACGGCGTCGATTCGCTGACGGAGCTGTATCTGCCGGATGAGCCGTTTGACGCCCTGCGGAACTTCGTGACTGAAAACGAAACCGATGCGGTCATGCAGTTTTTCCTGCAAAAAGGCCGGGAAACGATGCGGGTGAAAAACTATGTCGGCTTGCTCGAAACCCGGGAGGGAATGCTGCTGGAGATCCTGCCCAAAGCCACCGACGCCGGCACGGCCCGCGCGATCCTGCTGCGGATGCTGCGCCATCTGCGTGGCAATCCCTACCGCTGGGTCGATTCTGCCTGGCAGGGGGCCAACCGGTTGCCGTTATGGGAAATTTTTATCACCCTGTTTCTGGACGAACTGGTGCCCCTGGGGACGAAGGGATTACAGAAAGCGTATGTCCCGCAAACGGAAAATCGCCCGGTTCTGCGGGGGAAACTGAACCTGACCGAACAGATTCGCCAGAATAGCTTCCATGCCGAACGGATGGTCACTACGTTTGACGAACAAACCACCGATCTGCCGCCCAACCGCCTGCTGAAGTCGGCGCTGGAATTTGTGCAAAAGCGCGCCCGATCCATTGCCAACCAAAGCCGCATCCGGCAATTGCTGTTTGCGATGGATGAGGTACCTGCGTCCGAACGGCTGGCGGATGATTGGCGGAAGGTGAGCGCCAGTAACCGCCTTTTTGCGCATTATCAGCCGGCCTTGCGGTGGGCAGAGGCTTTTTTAGGCGGCCGGTCGTTTGGGCTAATGCCGGGGCGGCACCTGACGCTGGCCCTGCTGTTTCCGATGGAACGGGTTTTTGAGGATTATGTGGCCGCCGGTTTTAAACGCTACGTGACCGATGGCGACGTGATTATTCAGGAAGCTACCCAACACCTGATCGACAACCATAGCGGCACGCGCAAATTCAGACTTCGCCCGGATATTCTGCTGCGCCGGAACGCCATCACTACGGTGCTGGATACCAAATGGAAACGAATTGACCCTTCCAACGTGGCCGGAAATTACGGCATCGACCAAGCGGATTTGTACCAGTTGTACGCGTACGGTAAAAAGTACGGTGCGGCCGAATTGGTGCTGCTCTACCCCGCCACCGAGCAGTTTCAGCAACCGCTCGACCTGTTTGGGTACGACGAAACCATGCACCTCCGCGTCGTGCCGTTCGATCTCACCCTTCCTCTGGAAGAAGCGGTCCGGACCAGCATGATGAAGTAGGGCGTAGCCGCCCCACGCGTGGAAGGACGATCCCCGATTTCGACTCTTTTTCAATTCATCGTTTATCATTCGTAATTCATCCTTATCTTACAGCCCTCTTAACCCTGAAACTTGCTTCCTAAATGCCGCTGTTACTTACTTTCCTGGGCATTCTGGCCCTCGTTGTTCTGATTGCGTTTGTCAAGATCGATACCTTCATTTCGTTTGTCCTGGTGGCGCTGGCCATCGGCCTGGCGTCGGGTATGGAGGTAGGTGCCGTGGGGAAATCCATTCAAACCGGGATCGGCGGCACGCTGGGCGAACTCGTGCTGATTGTCGGTTTTGGCGCCATGCTGGGCCGGCTGGTCGCCGAAAGCGGAGCGGCCATGCGGATCACCAACGTCCTGATCAAGGTATTTGGCGTCAAAAACCTGCGGTGGGGCCTGGCCCTGGCCGGTTTTATCATCGGCATTCCATTATTCTACAATGCCGGTTTCATTATCGTTTTTCCCTTAATTGTGACCATCACGGCCTCATCGGGATTGCCGATGATGACCGTCGCCGTTCCCATGCTGGCGGCTTTGTCGGTGGCCCACGGCTACCTGCCTCCGCACCCGTCGCCCGCAGCGATTGCCGGGCAACTGGGCGCCAACATGGGCCGGACGCTGATTTACGGAATCCTGGTTTCGATTCCGGCCATCGTCATCGCCGGGCCTATTTTCGGCAGGACACTGAGCAAATACCGTCCGCAGATCGATCGTGATCTTTTTAAAGTCCGCCAGATTCCGGAAGAAGAATTGCCGGGGGCGGGCATCAGCTTTTTTGTGGCGTTGCTGCCGGTTTTGCTCCTGACCCTGACCGGGCCGCTGAAGTCGGTTTTGCCGGCGGGTACGATTGGCAATCAACTGGTAACCCTGCTGGCCGAACCGTATATTGGCATGCTGCTGTCGGTGCTGGTGGCGGTATACTTCCTGGGAATCAAGCGCGGACAGACTACGAAAGCGGTCATGAAAGACCTTGAAGAAGCCATCAAAGCCGCGTCGCCGGTTTTGCTGGTCATTGCCGGGGCTGGTGCGTTGAAGCAGATTTTCATTGACAGCGGAACGAGTAAATACATTGGGGAGCAGCTGACGGGCGTTGACATCTCGCCCTTAATACTCGGCTGGGGAATTGCGGCCGTCATCCGGGTGTGCGTGGGGTCGGCTACGGTGGCGGGGTTGACGACGGTTGGCATTGTGCTGCCCCTGATTCAGCAGCAAACGAATGTGAAGCCCGAACTGATGGTGCTGGCCATTGGGTCGGGGAGCCTGATGATGTCGCACCTGAACGATGGCGGTTTCTGGCTGTTCAAGGAATATTTCAATTTAAGTATCAAGGAAACCCTGCAAACCTGGACGGTGATGGAAACAATTGTTTCGATTATCGGTCTGTTCGGCGTTTTAGCGTTAAATTTGGTGGTTTAATAACAGCATGCGGTTTTCCGTTTATCGTATGGGGCAGCCACCCGGTCGCGGGAAGGGATGCACGAAAACCGTAAATCGCATACCGAAAACCATAAATCAGTCAACGACAATGGAATACATGGCGCATCACTACCTGAATACCGGGTTTGAGCCGGATGAAAATCTGAAATTCAACCTGGAACCCGAAACGGAATCTCTTTCCGAAACTGACTCTTCTTCTGATACAGCGATGATGACTCCTGACGAAAAATTTGCCCAGCTCGGGCTGACGCTGCCGCCCGCGCCGAAACCAATGGGCGTTTACAAACCGTGTTTGGTGGTTGACAAATTTGCGTACGTTTCGGGCCACGGGCCGGTGAAAAACGACGGCAGCCGGATCATTGGCCGTGTCGGGGCCGACATGACCATCGACGAAGGCAAACAGGCTGCCCAGCAGGTGGGCCTGACCATTCTGGCAACCCTGAAAGCAAAATTTGGCTCCCTGAACAAAATCAAGCGGGTGGTGAAAACGCTCGGCATGGTCAACGCAACCTCCGATTTTGAGCGGCATCCGTACGTCATCAACGGCTGTAGCGAGCTGTTTATGGCGATCTGGGGTGAAGAAAATGGGGTAGGCGTTCGGTCGGCCGTTGGTATGGGCACCCTGCCGGAAAACATCCCGGTCGAAATCGAAGTCATGTTCGAACTGGAAGCCTGAAACCCTTTGGGCGGTTTTCGCCCGTAACTCACATAATCACACTTTTTCGAAAGAATCCCTGGCTTCGGCAATTTGTCGGGTCAGGGTTCCTGTTTTTCATGGACGAATACCTGGTTCAAAACGTTCAGTTGGTCGATTCGCCAGCGCTGCTGCTGTATCCGGATCGCATTGCTCACAACATTCAGATCATGCTGGACATGGTCGATGGAGAGGTCGAAAAGCTGATTCCGCACGTTAAAACCCACAAAATGGCCGAAGTGGCCCGGATGCAGGTTGAAGCGGGAATCACCAAATTCAAATGCGCCACGGTGGCCGAAGCCGAAATGCTGGCCGATACCGGGGCGCTTCATGTGCTGATTGCCTACCAACTGACCGGCCCGAAACTCCGGCGGTTTTGCGAGCTGGTGCAGGCCTATAACTGGGTGGAATGGGCTTCGCTGGTAGACAACCGGGCGTCGGCAGAAGAACTGGCGGCTGAATTTGAGAAGACGAGTTACAAACCGGTCATCTACATCGACGTGAACACTGGCATGAACCGGACGGGGCACGCGGTGAATGAAGAACTGGAAGCTCTCTACCGTCAATTGAAAGCCGACGAACGGCTGGATCTGCGCGGTTTTCACGCGTACGACGGCCATATCCGCAACCCCGACGTAGCGCTTCGGCAGCTGGAAGCGGATGCGGCTATCAGTCCGCTGGAAAAACTGGCCGATAATCTGGAGCAGGAGGGCGAAGGGCGGCCGGTCATCATTGCGGGCGGAACACCCACTTTTTCGAACCATGCCCACCGGCCGAACGTCTGGTGCAGCCCCGGAACCTGCCTGTTGTGGGATTGGGGGTACCGGGATTCGGTGCCCGAACAGCCGTTTGAATGGGCCGCGTTGTTGCTGACCCGCGTGATTTCAAAACCGGCCCCGGGGGTTATTACGACCGATCTGGGTCACAAGGCCGTGGCGGCTGAAAACCCGCTGAACAAACGGGTCAAGTTTCTGAATCTGGCGGAGTACGAAATTACGGGCCAGAGTGAAGAACACCTGGTCGTACGGGTCCCGAACTGGGATGCTATTCAGATCGGCGACGTGCTGTACGGGGTTCCCTACCACATTTGCCCGACCGTGGCCCTGCACGATGAGGCCCAGGTAATTCGCGAAGGCGAATTCACGGAGCGCTGGGCAATCGACGCCCGGAAACGCCGGATAACGTATTAATGACTGTCACTCAAATTCCTAAACCTTTTGTATGCGTACCTTTCCTATTCTTCTGCTCACGTTCATGTGGCTGGCGCTGACCCCCTCCAAACCCACCCGGGTCGTTTTTTTCGGTGATTCCATTACCCAGGCTGGCGTTCGACCGGGTGGCTATATTACCCGAATCGGTGACATGCTGAAGAAAAATAACCTCGCCAATGACTACGAACTGATTGGGGCGGGTATTGGTGGAAACAAGATTTACGACCTCTTTCTGCGTATGGACGAGGATGTGATTGCCAAACAGCCCACTATTACGTTCGTGTATGTAGGGGTCAATGACGTCTGGCACAAGCGGTCGCATGGCACCGGCACCGATCCGGACAAGTTTGTGAAGTTTTACGACGCGGTGATCAAGAAATTGCAGGCGGCCGGCAGCAAGGTAATTCTGTGTACGCCCGCCGTGATTGGCGAAAAAACCGACTACTCCAACGATCAGGACGGGGATCTGCAACAGTATTCCAAACTGATTCGTGACCTGGCGGCCAAACACAACCTGCCGTTATGCGATCTGCGGAAAGCCTTCCTGGATTATAACCTGAAAAACAACCCGAAAAACGAGGAAAAAGGCATCCTGACCACGGACCGCGTTCACCTGAACGATGCCGGAAATCAACTGGTGGCCGATGAAATGTATAAGTTGATGGTGAGCGCGAAGTAACCCCCCTTTACCTTTGTAGCCAAGGACGGGGTGCGTTGGCCAACCGCCCAGTTTATCAATCCCTGAAAACCGTATTTGGATGGTCAGCAAGCGAATGAAATACATCCTGTTGGGGCTCGTTGTCCTGCTGGTCGGTTATATGCTGTATGATGCGGGTTCGGAACCGGGTATCGACGATTTGCAGGGAACGTACCGGGAAGTGGCGATATACCGGAACGAGAACAATACCGGGCCAATTGTCCGGATTTACGCCGTGACGGTCAGCGATACGACGCACTGGGACGAGATGAAGCAGTACGGCGATCTGATGCTGTATACCAAATACGGAACGACGCGCGTGTATTTTTTCCCGGAAGGAAAACCGGTGCCTGCGACGCTGTCGCCCGTCCGACCCAATTTTGATTCAAAATACGAACCCTATTGCCTGGCGATGTACGAAAAAGATGCGATGAGTCAGGTCATTTTTCGGAAACGACCGTTTCGGGTAGTTCAGTAAACGACCGGGAAAAGAATGGCGTTGATCGTTGGGGCAACGCAATAAAACGGAGCGATAATACGCGCGGTTATGAAGAAACCGGTTGAGCGCCATCGGGAACTCAACCGGTTTTTGTTTGTCAAATCGTGTGGATATAGCGGTTTCAAACGGGTTCGTTTTTCGGGTCAGAGGAGGTACACAAGCGCATAACGAACCGCGTTTGCGGTAAATCAGTTGGCGCCTGTCAGCCCGCCCTGCCTCGGTTTTATACTTCAAACGGTAGGTCGTATTCTTTGATAACCGGTTTTGAGGACCGGGTTTTTACCTCGACACGAGCTTTGAGCGGAAACCCCAGGATCAGCGAATTTTTGATGTATTGATCTTCGTGCACCATCCAGGAATAATTTTCCAGCAGGTACTCACTGACACCCGCTTTGTAGGCCTGATACGCCAGGCGTTCCACAAACAGGGGCTCGTAATTGATGATGTTTCCCATGTACAGCACCTGAAGGCCGGGCCGGGATTCGTTGCCTAGTTCCGTACAGCTGAGTACGGCAATTTTCAGGGAAGAACCGTCTTCGAGATCTTTCACCGCCCATTCATCAATTGTGGTTTTTACATTAGCCATTGTTGCGTTGCTTACCCGTTAAACAATGCCCAAAGGTAGCCGCATCGGGCCGGGGAATCCAGCCGGATTTAATAACTGGTAGCTTTTGCCCAATAACTGACAGGAATCGCCAGCATCGATTCAGTGCTCGCTGCAAAGTGGGCTATTGGGGAATAGCACGCGCAGTCTCCCCGGCAATGGCGTAACGTCTCTAGGTTAATCCTGTCCCTTCTTCCTGCGTTTTTCCGACTGAAAATTACTGCAAAGCACCAGGTCCCGGTGGGGCATTTCCGGGCGCACTTTCCTTCATGGCAACCCGGAGCGTATAAGCACCTGCTATGCCCGCCCACTGGTGCGGCAGCCAGGTAGATGGCACTTAGAAATGGCATAAAACGGTTTGGATCTAGTACTATTCTTATGGTTTTCATCGCAATCGGGATATCCTTGACAATCAGGGGATTTTGATTAGGGTACCTGCGTTGCGCGGCCAGAAAAGCACAGATATGATGTAATAATTATAATTAAGTTGTGAATATTTAAATACAAATTCTATATTTGGGAGATAAATCTAAATATGGTATATGGAAAAAAGAATTACTCTCTCAAAACCATGGCTGTGGTTGCTTGTGAGTATACTCAGCGTGACTAGCCTGGCGCATGCTCAAACTGTCCGGACAGTTCAGGGGCAAGTGATTGACCGATCGACGAATGAGCCATTACCTGGCGTAAACGTACTCATCAAAGGAACCGTATCAGGGGCTTCGACCGATGCCGCCGGGAAGTATTCGCTTCAGGTGAAAGAGGATAATGCCGTCCTGGTCTTTAGCTACGTAGGCTACGAGAAAGCTGAAGCCGTCGTCGGTAACCAGTCGATCCTCAATATGAGTTTGCAGCCCGACCTGAAATCGCTGGAAGAAGTGGTGGTGGTGGGCTACGGAACCCAGAAGAAATCCGACCTGACGGGGGCTGTTGCGACGGTGAGTACCAAGGAAATTACGCAGTTGCCGGTTGACCGGGTCGAACAAGGCTTGCAGGGCCGGGTTGCGGGGGTGCAGGTAACCCAGACCAGTGGAGCTCCGGGGGGAACCCTGCGGGTACGGATTCGGGGAAGTAACTCGATTCAGTACGGAAATGATCCGTTGTACGTCATTGATGGCTTTCCGGTTGGCGGTTCCAGCGTATTTGTGAACCCCAATGATGTGGAGTCCATGACGGTGTTGAAAGATGCCTCGGCAACGGCGATTTATGGAGCGCGCGGAGCCAACGGGGTTATTATTATTACCACGAAAAAGGGAAGTTCGGGTAAAACCCAGGTGGATTACGACGCCTATTATGGGGTCCAGCAGGTGACCAAAAAACTGGATCTGCTGAATGCTCAGGACTGGGCCACGCTGGATCGGCAGTTCTGGCAGGTATTCCGGAACGGAAGTTTGCTGAGCCGGGCTTACACGCCCGAGCAAATTAGCCAGATGGGCAAAGGGACGGACTGGCAGGATGCCATTTTCCGGTCGGCGCCGATTCAAAGCCATAATATTTCGATTCGGGGCGGTAATGAGAAAACCAAGTTTTCGGTTTCGGGGAATTACTTCAACCAGGACGGGATTGTCATCAACTCCAACTTTACCAAAGGAAACATCGGTTTCAATCTGGAACACAAGGCCAACGACCGGTTTCAGTTTGGAAGCAGTCTGCAGTTGAATTATAACCGGGATCGTCCCATCCCGCACAGCACGACGGGTCACGATAACTCGGGCGTAATTTATGCCGCACTGCATTCGGTACCGACTTTGCCGGTTCGTAATCCGGATGGTTCGTATTCGTCCCAGGATAAGTTATGGACGCAACAGGGGATTTATGCCAACCCTTCGATTCAGAACCCGGTTGAAATGGCTGAGCGTTCGGAATACAAAAACACGAATAGCCGCATTTTAGGAAACATCTACGCACAGTACAAACTGGCCGAAGGGTTAGTGGCCAAGGTGAGCGCGGGTGGTTATATTTCGAATGGTCGGGGGCGGAGCTATATTCCGTCGGACTTCATTGTCTCCAGGACCACCGGCGGAACGGCGAGTATTAACAGTACTGAAATTATCAACTGGATCAACGAAAATACCCTGACCTACCAGAAGGTATTTAACACCAAACACCGGATTGAGGCATTGGGCGGATTCAGCTTGCAGCGGGAACGAACCGAAAGTCTGGTGGCCGGCACGCAGAATTTCTTCACGAACGTAACGGGATACAACAACCTGGTGTTGGGACAAAACCCGCAATTCCCGGAATCCAATGTGTCGCAGTGGTCGCTGGCTTCGTTCCTGGGCCGCGTCAATTATGATTACGATAACAAGTATTTGTTGACGGTTTCGGCCCGGTATGATGGTTCAAGCCGTTTCGGTAAAAACAACCGTTTTGGGTTTTTCCCGTCGGCAGCGGTTGCGTGGCGCGTAGCGGAGGAAGACTTCCTGAAGGATGTTTCATGGCTGAGCGATTTGAAGGTTCGGGCGAGCATCGGGGTAACGGGTAACCAGTCCATTCCGCTTTACCAGAACTTGCAGACGTTTGGGCAGGGGAGTCCCTACGCCATTGGCAATACGTTTGTACCCACCGTTGTACCGGGTGCCCTGGTCAATGAGAACATGAAGTGGGAAAGTACCCGTCAGATTGATGCCGGGATTGATATCGGTCTGTTTAACAACCGGTTGACCATTGTGGCCGATTATTACAACAAAACAACCCGCGACCTGCTGTTTGGCGTGGCTATTCCCCGCCAGGGCGGTTATACCTCCACCTTAATGAACATCGGTAGTGTCCGCAACAAAGGGTTTGAATTTGGCCTCAATGCGGTTATTGTGGACAAAGCGGTCAAGTGGAATTTCTCCGGGAATATCGCTTTCAACCGCAACAAGGTGTTAAAACTGGCGGATGCCGATCGTTTCTTTGGCTCATCCATCAGCGGTTATATGATCCAGCGTAACGGTGGAGCGGGTTCTGTGATCATGACGGGCCAGCCCATCGGAATGTTCTGGGGGAATATTTTTGACGGCTTGTGGCAGACCCAGGAGGAATACAACGCGGGCCATATGAAAACGAATCGAAATACCGGACCCGGTTTTGAAAACTACCGCGATATTGATGGCAACGGTATCTTCGAAGAAGGGCTGGATGAAACCATCATTGGTAATCCCCACCCAGATTATGAATTTGGCATCAATAACACGTTGACTTACAAAGGGTTTGATCTGAGCGTTTTTATGAATGGGGTTCAGGGAAATGATATTCTTAATCTGAACCTGATCGACCTCACCACCCAGGTGAACGGGATGAATGGTCTGGCAATTTACAAAAATGCCTGGACCGGACCCGGAACCAGCAACACGATTGCCAAGGTTGATCGGCCCGATGGCCGCCAGGGTACGTTCCCGAACCGGGCGAGCTCCAATTATATCGAAGATGGGTCGTTTGTCCGGCTGCGCAACCTCACCCTGGGCTATACGCTGCCTCTGAAAGGGATGATTTCCAAACCACGGATTTATATCGCGGGCGAAAACCTGCTGACCTTTACCAACTACAGTGGCTATAACCCGGAGGTGAATTCAATGGGTAATAACAATACCGTCATGGGAGTGGATATGAATGCCTACCCGTTGGCCAGGACATACCGTTTGGGTTTACAGGTTAGATTTTAGCACGGTTCTAAACTCGTCATAGAATGAAACGAATACTCTCAACTATATGCGTAGGGTTGTTGCTGGGATCGACAGCCTGCGAGAATTTTCTGAAAGAAGAGCCGGTTTCGGCCATCAGTAGCGAAAACTTTTACAAGACCCCAGCCGATGCACAGGCCGGCGTCAATGCAGTCTATACGGCCTTGAGTGGCTATTATGGCAGCAACGCCTGGTATTTTGGCGATGTTACGACCGAAATCGCCAACCGGGGCGAGCTGACGGGTGGGTTGGATGTGCTGGATTATACCCCCGCCGATCCGGTTTTTCGTGACTTCTGGACTGTCATGTACCGGGGGATTAATTACGCCAACGTCGCGATCAAATTAGTGCCCGGTATCTCCATGGAGGAGACCTTGCGGAAGCGGTATGTGGCCGAAGCTCGCTTTTTAAGAGGACTGTTCTATTTCGATCTGGTCCGGGCCTTCGGGCCGGTACCCAAGATTAGTGAGCCGACGATGGATGATTCCAATAACCGGTTGCCCCGGGCCAGTGTCGAGGAAATTTACGCCCTGATTCTGGAAGACCTGAAGGCCGCCGAAACCGATCTGCCGGCGACCTACGCCAGTGCCGATGTCGGCCGGGCCACCAAGGGGGCTGCCCAGGCCCTACTGGCGAAAGTCTATCTAACGAAAGGCGATTGGAAAAACGCCCGGGATAAAGCGCAGGAAGTCATCGCGTCGAACCGGTACAGCCTGTTTCCCAACTTCCGTGATGTGTTTAAAGTCCAGAACGAAAACGGCCGTGAACATATCTTCTCCGTGCAATTCAAATCGGGCAACAACCGGGGTGGGGGGAGTTCATTCACATCCCAGTTCGCTTCGCGGAACCCCAATATTCTGCTGAACGGCGCCATCGCCGGAACTTCCATTGCCGCCGAACGCCCCTTCTACGCTTCGTTCCCGAATCACTACCGGAAGCAGATTTCGATGGTGGAAACCTTCCCGAGTACCTACTATCCTGAAATTACTGCCCGGGGCATCGCCCAAGCCGGACCAGCCTGCATGAAGTACTGGGATCCGGCCTTCGGACTCACCCAGGGTGGCGATGCCAACTGGATGGTGCTGCGGTATGCCGACGTGCTCCTGATGTTTGCCGAAGCCGAAAATGAACTGAGCGGGCCCACGGCAGCCGCCTACGAAGCCATCAACCAGGTTCGGAAACGGGCGCGTGATGAAAATGCCAATGGCGTTAGCGAACCGGCTGAAACCGCTCTGTTGCCGGATTTAACCGGGCTGACAAAAGACACGTTCCGGCTGGCAGTCTGGGAGGAACGTCGCATGGAGCTTTGTTTCGAGGGGCACCATCGCTGGGATTTGCTGCGGACGGGGCGGTTTATTGATGCGCTAAAAGCGAGTGGCCGGACGGCTGAGCAGAAGCACCTGCTGTTCCCGATTCCGGATCTGGAAATCAGTGCGAATCCGGCATTGACCCAAAACGCGGGGTATCCGCAATAGCGGTCGTTTTCAGAAGAGCCGGGGAGGCCGTGGCCCATTAGGCCCCGAAACCGCCGGCGCCCGGCTCTTCTGAAAACCTGGATCAATATAAGATGAACAGATGTAGGGGAATGGTTAACTTCGGGGGTTTTTTCTTAAAACCAGAACTTGATGAAAAAGAAAGCGGAGAAACCAGCTGATAGTGAGAAAGAAGAAGGAAGCAAATACCACGTTCCGAACCTGGAACGTGCCCTGCAACTGCTCGAATTACTCGCTAAGTATCCCGGGGGCCTGGGGTTGACCGAAATTAGTACCCTGCTATCCTTTCCCAACAACAGCACATTCCGAATTGCGATGACACTTCTTGATTTTGGATATCTCATTCGTGACGAGGCTTCCAAGCAATTTACCCTCTCGGGGAAGTTGCTGTCGCTGGGGTATGCCGCCGTGAGCGACCACAATTTGATTGAAAAATCGCTGGATGTGATGCGAACCCTCCGGGATCAGGTCAGGGAAACCGTCCTGATCGGCGTCATTAATCAGGACGAGGGAATTGTTCTGGAGCAGGTTCCGGGTTCCCATCCGGTTAAATTCCTGGTCGATCCGGGTCACCGTTTCGGTCTGCACGTAGCGGCTCCGGCCAAAGCAATCCTCGCTTTTTTGCCAGTTCCAGCTTTTCATCAAATTGCGCAGAGTATTGTATTTAAGCCCTTTACCGAGCGGACGATCACCACTATGGAGGAATTCAGGGGGGTGATTAACCAGGTCAGGATAAACGGTTACGCTGTTGATCATGGTGAAGAACTGGAGAGTCTGCACTGTATTGCGGCTCCTATTTTTAATCGGCACGGTTATCCGGTAGCGGCTATCTGGACGACGGGTCCGGCGGAACGGATGCCGTATAAGGATTTTCCGGAACTAGGTCGATTGGTTATTAAACAGGCCCAGCGGATTTCGCAACGGCTGGGTTATTTCTCCGCACAACCGGCCGTTCCCTCATTATCCGATGGAACGGCATAACTTAATAATGGACTAATGTCTCTATTGCAAAACAAAGTAGCACTGGTAACCGGAGCGTCAACGGGCTTCGGGGTAGGAATTGCACGTCATCTGATTCAGGCCGGCGCAACGGTGTACATCACCGCTCGTCAGGAAGCCAAATTACAGGCCGTTGCGGCCGAAATGGGGGCGACAGCCCTCGTCGCAGATGTTACCGTACCTTCGGATTGGGATGCGGTTTTTCAAACCATTCACCAACAACACGGTCGACTGGATATTCTGGTCAACAACGCGGGTGCGGGGGGAAATATCGCTGAAGTCGCGGATCAGTCGGACGAAGCCATTGAAAAAACGATCGCCCTGAATCTGACCGGTGCCATTTGGGGCAGCAAGCGGGCCGCTCAATGGATGCGGGCGCAGCGCGATGGCCTTATTATCAATATTTCTTCCATCTGTTCGGTAGAAGCCTGGGCGGGCTGGGGAATATACGGGGCCGCCAAAGCCGGGCTGGACCATTTTACACGTCACCTGTACGTGGAAATGCGTCCCTTTGGCGTCCGCGTTACGTCATTGATTCCGTCCTGGGGGGATACCAATTTTAAAGAAGCCGCCAACCAGGGCGAATTTGATCCGGAAACCGCGGCTAAAGTAATTCACCCGGATGATATTGGCAAAGTGGTGGCCGACATCTGTTCGTTGCCGGCTCATTTGGTGATTCCCGAAATGCGTTTACTGCCCCTGGTTCAGGAAATTCAGCCCTATTAATGATACACGTTGATCTACTTGTTGTTGGTGCGGGGAGTGGCGGAATTGGGGCCGCGCTCGCAGCGGCCCGGCTAGGGGCTACCGTAGTTCTGGTGGAACAGGCCAGCCAGTTGGGCGGAAACGCTGCGGTCAGCGGGGTGTCGGTTTGGGAAATGGGCGTCGGCGGAACCGGTATTCCGTTCGATATCTACAAACGCATGAAGCGCTTTCCGGGAGGGGTTGGCATTTACCGGTTCAACAAGCACCGGAAATGGCAGCTCCTGGCTGGCGAAACCCCCGTTCATCCCGGCGCTGAAATACTCGTCGATCCAACGTTAACCTACCGGGATACGCTGCGCCGGTATGGCTCCGTGACGGGCATTGAAAATGAGTCGTTTGTTCGTCAGTACTGGCACGGCGTTCCGTTCGAACCGGCGGTTTACCAGCAGGTAGTGGAAGAAATGCTGGCCGAAACGGGCCGCTGTCAGGTGTTGAAAAATACTTCCTTCAAACAGGTCAATTACCGGCAGGGACATATAGAATCCATTGAACTGACGAATGGACAGACGTATTCGGCTTTAACCTATATCGATAGTACGGATAGCGGGGTTTTGTGCCAGGCGGCAGGCTGCACGCGGCTTTCCGGACAGGAATCCGCTGAGGTGTTCGGGGAGCCCAGCGCACCGGCCGTGGCTACCCAGAAGCGGAATGGCGTGACCCTGATTTATCGGGTAACTCCTAAAGAAACCGCATCGGTTGACCCGCTGCCCGACGATATTCCCGAAGCGTGCTGGTGGGCCGATGCGTTTCCGGTGGCCAGTGTCGTCCAATACCCCAATGGCGATTTGAACGTCAATATGCTGCCCACCATGGAAGGAGTGGAGTGGGCTGAGTACCCCGACCGGCTTAGCGCTTACGCAGAGTGCCGGCGCCGGGTTTTCGCTCACTGGCATCATATTCAGTCTACGTATAGTGGTTATCGTTCGTATCAGCTTTCCTGGATGGCGCCCGCATTAGGTGTCCGGGAAAGCAGTCGCATTCTGGGCGAATATGTGCTGACGGAGCAGCGTATCCGGGCCGGCTTATCGGGTCAGGATGAGCCGGATCTGATCACCATCGCCGATCACGCCCTGGACACCCACGGGAAAAGTACGGGCCGGGCGGGCTGTGCCGAGCTCGATGAACCCTACGGGGTTCCGTTTCGGTGCCTGATTCCCAAGGGGTTTGATAACCTCCTGATTGCGTCCCGCGCGGCTAGTTTCAGTTCGCTGGCGGCTTCCAGCTGCCGACTGTCACGGACCATGATGCAACTCGGTCAGGCCGCCGGAACCGCGGCCTGGCTGGCCCAAAAAAAACAGATTCCCGTGGTGGAAGTACCCTATACCGAATTAAGAGGCTTGTTGCAGGAGCAGCATGTGCAACTCACCGAGCCGATGCCGAATGAACTCCTAACCCACCTGGCAAATGAATAACCTGGATATTGCGGTCATTGTCGCGTATATGATTGCCCTGATCGGACTCGGATTCTGGATCAGTTTTACCAACCGACAGAAGAAGTCCGCCGATTTATTTCTGGCCGGCCGGTCGCTGGGCTGGCAAACCATTGGGCTTTCGATTTTCGGAACGAATATTAGTCCGCTCAATATCATCAGTGCCTGCGGACTGGCGTATTCGTACGGGATGGTGGCGTGTAATTTCCAGTGGTTTGCCTGGCTGTACTTACTGTTGCTCAGTGTGGTTTTTCTGCCCTATTACCTGCGGCACGACATTCAGACCATGCCCCAGTTCATGCTGCGTCGGTACAATGAGTCGTGCCGGAATGTGTTATCCTGGATCGTGTTTTTTCAGGTATCCATCGGGGCCGGGTCGGTGTTATACGCCGGGTCTTTGCTCACCAGTCAGCTGTTATCGCTTCCGGTTTGGCAGTGTGTGGCCATCATGACCGTGATTTCGGTCAGCTTTACCATTTTAGGCGGTTTAAAAGCCGTCGTGGTCACCGACTCATTTCAATCGATTGTCATGATCCTTGTTTGCAGCCTGATCGGTGTTATTGCCCTCGGCCAACTTCCTGACTGGTCGGTGTTTAGCGAAAAACTGTCAGCTGATTACTGGCAACTGCTGCGTTCGGGCGACGACCCGAATTACCCGTGGCAGGCCATCATTGTCGGTTATCCGATCATGTCCATCTGGTACTGGTGCGCCAACCAGAATATTGTACAGAGTACGCTGGGGGCAAAAAATCTGGACGAAGGGAAGAAGGGCGTTCTGTTTCTGAGTTACCTGAAACTGCTCGTTCCCATCCTCTTTATTCTACCCGGTATTATTGCCCGGGTGGTTTTTCCGGACATGGACAAACCCGATGAGTCATTTCTGGCAATGGTCTATCAGTATTTGCCCCACGGGCTGATCGGGCTGGCGATCTCGGTATTAACGGCCGCGTTGGTGAGCACCGTAACGGCGATGTTCAACTCGGGAAGTACCATTTTTACCCTCGACATTCTGCCCACGTTTCGGAAGAGCCAGCAACCGCCCAGCATTGGGCAGGGGCGGCTGGTGATTGCCGGTTTGGCCTTGATTGCGTCGGGCATTGCCCTGGCGCTGGATCAGGTGCAGGGTTTTAACCTGTTCGAAAAAATCAACTCCATTTTTTCATTCCTCTGTCCGTCGCTGGTGGCGGTTTTTGTCTGGGGTGTTTTCTGGAAACGGATCTCCTCCCGGGCCGCTTTTTACACCCTGATCGCTGGAAACATTCCCTGTGTGCTGCTCAGTATTGGGTATCTGTCGCAGTATCCGAGCAAAGAGTTCTATCCGAATTTCTTTCTGATTTCCTTCTACCTCTTCGTGGGGCTGAGCGTGTTGTTGATAATTCTGTCGTATGTCTTCCCCGATCGGGACGGGCGCGAACGGCCGATCTTCAACTGGAGCGAATACAACCAGCAACAGCAGTGGTTATCTCCCTCGTTGCGGTGGGGTTGGGGAGTCCTGACCGTCATCATGGTCAGTTTGTACGTCATTTTTAGTTGATCCAATCAGTTATGCCTACCACACAGAAACGAATAAAAATTGGTTGCGGAGAATGGGGATTCCGTGAAATGCCGATGGAAGAACATTTTCGCATCGCGCAGGAGCTCGGTTTTAAAACGCTGGAGTTCGGAATCGGCGGGGGGCAGAAAGGTCGCCTGTCCGATGAGCTGACGGAAACCGAACGGCGGGCGTTCCTCGCGTTAAAACAGGATTATGGTATTATAACGCCATTCTGCTGCCTTGAAAATGATTTTACGTTGCCCGATGCCGAAGCGCATCAGCAGATGGTTGCCTACGTTCGTCGATTGTTACCCGTTGCCAAAGAACTGGGAGCTACCCACGTTCGGCTGTTTGCCGGTTTTACGCCTTCCGACGAAATGACCGAGGAAATCTGGCAGCGCCTGTTTTCGGCTTTTGCGCAGTGCCAGGCGGATAGCGACCAACTGGGCATTCAGCTTGCTATCGAAACCCACGGTCAACTGGAATGGGTCGATGGGGTAGCTGTGCACCGCCATACGGTTAGTACCCATCCGGCGGATGTGCAGCGGTTATTGGCCGGATTACCGGCGGCTGTGGGCTTCAATTTCGATCCCGGAAATCTGAAAGCCGTTGCTCCCAATGATCGGAGTTTTTTACTCCGGCAGCTCCGTCAGCGAATTAATTACTGCCACCTGAAAGACTGGAAGCGGGAAAAAGGGGGGTGGCTGGCCTGCGCCATTGGGGATGATGATCTGGATTATAAACCGGTCTTTGAGTCGTTGGGATATGAGGGGGTTTGTCTGATCGAATACGAACCGCTGGATGATGTCCCCGCGGGGATTCGTCGGAGTCTGGAGTACCTCGATCGACTGGGCGTATCTTATCAACTGGTTTAACGAGGCCAGCGGGTTGCCTGCTGGGGCATTGATTTTTCTATAGTACGGATGATTTAATCCTAAACCCTGTGATAATGAATCAATTAATTATAATGGTCGGACTGGCGTTGTTGCCTTTTTCAGCGGCTTGGAGCCAGTCCTCCAAACAGGTCTTCTATGTTTCGCCGACGGGGAGCGATCGCAATGCGGGTACCCTTAGTCGCCCGTTTGCTTCCCTCGAAAAAGCCCTGGATGCGGCCGGGGCTTCTACCAAACCCACTGAAATTATTCTGCGGGAGGGTACCCACCTGGTTCATAAATCCTTGACAATTACCCGGAGTAACCTTCACATCAAGGCCCATCCGAATGAGCACCCGGTTATTAGCGGAGGAAAAACGATTCAGTCGAACTGGGAAAAGGTGGAAGGCACGCGCTGGAAAACACAGGTTCCTGACTATTTCCGGCAACTGTTCGTGAACGACTCCCGGGCCATTCGCGCCCGTTTTCCGAATGCCGGGAAATGGGCATCGCAGTGGTATCAACCCGATACCGTTCAGGTCAAGCAAAAACGGCTGGTGTTGAACCGACCGCTGCCTGCTCATTTTGCGGATTTGAAGGGAGTCGAGATGCACGCTACGGCCTATTGGCACTGGTTACGGCAAAAAGTGGAACGCTTCGATCCGGCCCAAAACGCGGTTATTACGGTGACCGAACCCAGCCCGGAATGCAGCAGTACCAAAATGGGTACGATGGATCGCATCTATTTTGAAAACCACCTGGCCTTTCTGGATGCCGATACTGAATGGTTCCTGGACTCGCTCAGCCGGACGCTTTATTACCAGTCGGCTCGGAAACCAGACAAGCAAACGTTTGTGTATCCGGTAATTGAAACCATCTTTTTCGTCCGGGGCACCGAGCAAAAACCGGTGACAAATTTCCGGCTGGAGGGCGTTACCATTGCGCATACCGAATGGTCGATGCCGGGTATTGAACGGAAAGGAATACAGGCAGGCTATTGGGGAACCGAACGGGGAAAGCCGGTTTTTGCTCCTCCCGCGGCTGTGATGATGAACTGGGTGACCGAGGGCGAAATTACCAACTGCTTTTTTAACCAACTTGGCGAAGGAGCCATTGTATTGGGCGACGGTTGCCATAAAAACCGCGTGCAGGACAATCGGTTCGAAGATGTGGGGGCGAATGTCATTCAGGTGGGCCGCCGGACGAATTACGTAGGTGAGGGCCATCCCTTGCATTATGTGCCGAAGAACCTGGCCGCCGTTCCATCTGCGAACGTCATTCATAACAATCACCTTAAAACCTTTGCGACCACCGACCTGGGTTCGGTCGGGATTTGCATTACTTATGCCCACCATAATCAGGTGACGCATAATCTGCTGGAAGACTTCCCCTATACGGGCATCAGCATGGGCTGGCGATGGGACACCCTGGAAAATCATACCTATGAGAATCTGATTGAGTGGAACGAAACCCGAAACGGGATGCAATACCTCAGCGATGGCGGAGGGATTTATACGGCGGGTCGTCAGGCCGGTTCAAAAATCCTGAATAACTGGATTCATGGCATGGGCGGAGGGCCGCTCATGAGCGAAGGCATGTACAACGACGAAGGGGGCAGCTATTTTGAATTGGGGAATAACCACGTGGAGCGTGTCAAACACTCGTCGTACAAGTTCCACCAGAATATCCTGAAAACCGTCGATATCCACGATAACAACGGACAGCGCGGCAAAAATGAACTGAAGTTCATTAACCGGAATGTGTCTTTACTGGAACTTCGGGATAGCCATCCGGCAAACCCCAAACAGTATGGACTACTAAAAAAATAGACCAATCGAATTCGATTAACCTTACAACCGGGTAGTCTGGATTAGACTACCCCTGATTTGGAATTGCGTATGACTCGAAGGGAACGGCTTTCACAACTTCGGACAAAAAATACCGTGCCGGTTCTCATCATTGGTGCGGGCATCAATGGTGCGGGCTTGTTGCGGGAATTAAGCCTTCAGGGAATCGATGCGGTATTGATCGACAAAGGTGATTTCATGTCCGGGGCCAGTGCGGCCCCTTCGCGGATGATTCATGGCGGACTCCGTTACCTGGAAAACCGCGAAACCCGGCTGGTGAAGGAAAGCCTTGCGGAGCGCAACCGCCTGCTTCGGAACGCTCCGCATTATGTGAAACCGCTTCCGACGGTGATTCCGGTTTACCACTGGCTGTCGGGTATCGGGAACGGCATTCGGAAGTTTCTGGGCCTGAAGGCCTCGAACACGCCCCGCGGAGCCATTATTGTAAAACTAGGTCTGACCTTTTACGACCTGTATACCCGGGCGCAGCGGATGATGCCCACCCACCGGTTTTCGAGCCGGGAAAAATCGTTGCAGGAACGGCCTTTGCTGAATCCGGACATCGTTTGCACGGCCCTGTTTTATGATGCCTGGATCTCGTTTCCCGAACGGCTTGGGCTGGAACTGATTCAGGATGCGGAAGCGATCCATCCAGCGGTCTGCGCGCTGAACTATGTTTCGGCCGTTGGTTTGGAAGGGGAGGCCGTGCGGCTGCGCGATGAACTAACCGGGGAGGAGTTTCCCATTCGTCCGCAAGTTGTGGTCAACGCGACGGGGGCCTGGATTGATTTCACGAACCAGCGGCTTGGTCAGTCCACCCGGTTTATCGGCGGAACGAAAGGATCACACCTGATGATCGACAATCCGGCATTGATGGAGGCTACCCGTGGGGAGATGATTTATTACGAAACGAGCGAAGGTCGTATTTGTATTCTTTTTCCGCTGCATGGAAAGGTGATGATCGGTTCGACGGACATCAAAGTGGAGAATCCGGAAGAGGTGGTTTGCACCGACGACGAAGCGGATTATATGCTGGCTGCGGTGCGGGACGTGTTCCCCGGTTTGGCGCTTGACCGGAGCCAGATTGTGTTTCGCTATTCGGGGGTACGGCCCTTGCCGCGGGGACAGGAAGGTGTCAATAACGGGCAGATTAGCCGCGACCATTCGATTCAGGTCGTGGAAGCGACACCCCAACAGCCGTTTCCGGTTCTGAACCTGATCGGCGGAAAGTGGACCACTTTTCGGGCCTTTGGGGAGCAAACCGCCGATAAAATCCTGCCATTGCTGAATCAGCCCCGTCGAGCCAACAGCCAGGATTTGCCCATTGGGGGAGGACGAAATTTTCCGAAAACCGAAACCGAACGCCAGCGTTGGGTAGAGCGGGTAACGCAGCAGAGCGGCTTGCCAGGCGAGCGGCTCCGAACGCTGCTGGATCGGTACGGCATGACGGCCGAAGCCGTAGTGGCTTATCTCCAGCAAGCCCCCGATACGCTTCTGGAGCACCATGCCGGGTACAGCCGTCGGGAAATCAGGTACATGATCGAGCACGAATATGTGCAGCACCTGGATGATCTGGTGCTGCGACGCACGGTGCTGGCCCTGTCCGGCGAACTGACTTATCCGCTTTTGCTCGAACTCACCCGGATTCTGGCCGAATGTCTGGGATATTCCGCGGCTGAAGAGCAAGCTGAGATTGATCGAACCCTGAATATTTTAAGCAAAAAGCATCAACTAAATTTAGTCTAGTATGTACCAAACTGCCAAAGTCCGGTTTAACCGGATGTTCAACGAATCAGGCCGGTGCCTGGATGTTGCCATTGATCATGGTATTTTTAATGAATATAGTTTTCTGGATGGATTGGAAAATGTCGAGCAGGTAATCGGTCAGCTGGTGGCTGCGGGTCCCGACGCTATTCAGACGAATTATGGTCAAAGCGATATTCTGCAACGCATTCCGGGGAAAAACAAACCGGCGCTGGTGATGCGGGTGGATATGGGAAATCCCTATAATGCCGAAACCCACCGCGTCATGTTCAGCGCGTTGCAGAATGAGAATGAACCGCTGCTGGAAGCCCTGCGCATGGATGCTTCCTGCGTCGTTTGTAACCTGCTGCTGTTACCTAATGAGCCCGATCTGCACCGCCAGAGTCTGCGTAACCTGGCCCGGATTCGTTCGGAATGTGATAAATATGGAATTCCGCTGATGATCGAGCCCCTGGTGATGGCGCCCAACGATAAGCGGGGCGGCTATCAGGTGGATGGGAATAAAAAGCTCATTGTTCCGCTGGTTCGTCAGGCCCGCGAAATCGGGGCTGATATCATTAAAGCCGACCCTACCGAGCACGTGGAAGATTACCACGAGGTGGTGGAAGCGGCCCGTTGCCCGGTGCTGGTTCGGGGTGGTGGCAAGGAAAGTCTGGAATCCATTTTCGAGAAAAGTTATCAGTTTTTACAGCAAGGTACCAAGGGGCTGGTCTACGGCCGGAACATTTACCAGCATCCGAATCCAACCCAGATCGTAAAAGCATTCATGGCCATGATTCACCAGAATGCAACGCCTGCCGAAGCGTTGGCGATTTATCACCAAAACGAACAGTCAGGCCAATGAGCAATTCAGTTGAGACAAGTCAGATCGTTCCCCAGCTGATCGGTGGCACGTGGAGCGTGCCGTCGGTAGCGACGTATACCAACGTCTATAATCCCTCAACGGGGGCGGTGATTGCCCATACGCCCATGGCCGGTGCCGATACCGTCGATGCGGCCGTACAGGCGGCTAGCCGGGCTTTTGAAAGCTGGTCAAAACTGCCGGTTCCGAAGCGGGCGGACATCCTGTTCCGCTACCGGACGCTGCTGGAAGCTAACAGCGAAGCGTTGGCCCGGCTGATCACGCGGGAAAATGGGAAAACCCTCGAAGAAGCCCGGGGCGACGTTCGCCGGGGGTTCGAAGTGGTTGAATTTGCCTGCGGTATTGCACACCTGAGCAAAGGCGAAAGTCTGGCGCAGGTAGCTCCGCACATCGATGGTCAAACGCTCCGTGAACCGCTGGGGGTTTGTGCGGGGATCAGTCCGTATAACTTTCCGGCGATGGTGCCCATGTGGATGTTTCCGCTCGCCATAGCCTGTGGCAATACCTTCATTCTGAAACCCAGTGAAAAAGTCCCACTCACGGCGGTGCGACTGGCGGAATTGTTTCAGGAAGCGGGTTTACCCGACGGGGTCTTCAACGTGATTCATGGTGGTCGGGAAGTGGTCGATGCCCTGTGTGTCCATCCGGGCATCAAGGCCATTAGTTTCGTTGGCTCTTCTACGGTTGCCAAACATGTCTACGCGCTCGGATCGGCCCACGGAAAACGGGTTCAGGCCGGGGGCGGAGCCAAAAATGCCCTGGTGGTGATGCCGGACGCGGATCCGGATTCCACGCTGCGGGCCATCATGGGGTCGGCGTTTGGCTGCGCGGGTCAGCGTTGTATGGCGGGTTCCTTATTGATGGGCGTTGGATCGGTCAACAAGGCGTTGCACGAACGACTCAATGCCACACTCGATGCCATTCGAATTGGCGATACCAGTGCCGACGATACGGTTGATATGGGACCGGTCATTGATGATCTGGCGCAAAACCGGCTGGATAACGTCATTTTACAGGCCGAGCAGAAAGGTATCCACATTGCACGCGATGGTCGAAAAAACCGCCCGGAGCAGGGCTTTTTCGTGGGCCCTACGCTGTTTGATGGGATTACTCCTGACGCGCACCTGTTTCAGGAAGAGTTGTTCGGTCCATTGTTGTCAATGGTTCATCCCAAAACACTGGATGAAGCGATTGGCTGGCTAAACCGTCTGAATTTCGGGAATGGAGCCGTCATTTTTACCTCTAGCGGAGCTGCCGCCCGGCAATTTAGCCAGGAGATCAACTGTGGGATGGTAGGGGTCAATGTCGGGGTGCCAGCGCCCATGTCGTTATTCCCCTTTGCGGGCTGGAATGATTCCTTCTACGGCGATCTGCACATGCAGGGTACCGAAGGTGTCCAGTTTTATACCCGTCAGCGGGTCGTGCTTTCGCGTTGGGATAGTTCGTATCACCGACAAATGGGATGGTAGCCATGACGTATCAGTTTAACACGCCCCAAACCATCATCCACGGTGCTGGCGCTAGCCGCGAACTGCTGCCCCAACTGATCCGGCTGGGGGCCAACCGGGTTTTTTTCGTGACCGATGCATTCATCGAACAGTCGGGCCTCGTTCAAAGGCTGGCCGAACCCTTGCGGGAGGCTGGTCTGGCGGTGGCGGTTTTTAGCGGAGTACAACCCGATCCAACGGTTCAGAATGTTCTCGAAGGGTTGGCGGAACTGACAAACCACGGGGCCGATGTTGTGGTGGCCGTGGGGGGAGGAAGTCCCATCGATGCTGCCAAAGCGATGGCTATCCTGCGAACCAACGAGGAGCCCTTACAGCAGTATATGGGCTACCATAAAATTCCGAAAGCCGGATTGCCCCTGATTGCCATTCCAACCACCGCCGGAACCGGGAGCGAAGCCACCAAAGTAACCGTCATTACGGATGCCGAGCAGCAGGTGAAAATGATGATTTTCGATGCGCATCTGATGCCGACGTTGGCGCTGGTGGATTATGAACTTACGCTGTCCATGCCCGCAGCCCTCACCGCCCATGTTGGGGTTGATACGCTGACGCACGGTATAGAGGCCTATGTCTCGCGGAAAGCCAACGGTCTGAGCGATCCGATTGCCTTGTCCTGTATTCGTCTGGTATCCACTCATTTGTTGGCAGCCTGGCAGGAGCCTTCCAACCGGGTGGCCCGCGAAGGCATGGCCCTGGCGGCTTGCCAGGGAGGCATGGCATTTACGAACAGCAGTGTCTGTCTGGTTCACGGAATGAGCCGACCCTTGGGCATTCAGTTCCATCTGGCCCACGGGTTAAGCAATGCCATTTTACTACCGGCGGTGACGCGGTTTTCGGTGTCGGGGGCGGTGGAACGGTACGCGACGGTGGCCCGCACGATGGGAGTCGTTCCCGAGGGAGATTCCGACGAAGCGGCCGGGGCTGCTCTGGTAGCGGGTTTGGAACAGTTGAATCAATCGCTCCAGATTCCCCGGTTGCGTGATTGTTGTGGCATTGAAAAACCGGCTTTTCACCGGGTGCTGGAAAAAATGGCCGCCGATGCCCTGGCATCGGGTAGTCCCCAGAACAATCCGGTGGTGCCCACTGCCGATGAAATTATACGCTTGTACGAGCAGGCCTGGTAGCATCCACATACTTTCTTTACTCATCCATGAGCCACTACTTGCTGGGTTTAGACAATGGCAATACGGTTTGTAAAGCCGTTTTATTTGACCTGACGGGTCGGGAGGTTCACGTTGCTTCCCGCAAAATTGCGACTCGCTATCCTCATCCCGGCTGGAGCGAGCGGGATATGGACGAGCTTTGGCAAGCCACGGTCCAATCCATTCGTGAGGTGATTCAACGGGCCGGTGTCCGGTCGGAGCAGATTCTGGCGGTTGGGAATACGGGGCACGGAAATGGGGCTTACCTGCTCGATCGGAGTGGAAAATCGCTGCGGGGTATCCAGTCGCTGGATTGCCGGGCCGCCGGTATTTGCGCCGAATGGGCCGCTTCCGGTTTGAACGAGCAGGTATATCCGTATACTCTCCAGGCGCTTTGGGCCGCCCAGATGAACACGCTGCTGGTGTGGTTGAAACGCCATGAGCCGCACGTCTACGCGCAGATTGGTACGGCCATGCTCTGTAAGGACTATATTAACTACTGCCTGACCGGGCGTGTTGCGACTGATTATTCGGACATGAGTGCCACCAATCTGGTCGATGTTCGCCAGCGACGGTATAGCCCTGAACTTTTGACCTTATATGGCCTGGAGGAGATGGGCGATGCGTTGCCGGAAATGCACCAGAGCTTTGAGCAGATTGGCGGTGTTACGCCCGCCGTAGCCCGGCAAACCGGACTGTTGCCGGGTACACCCGTTGTGGCGGGACTGCTCGATGTCGATGCCTGCCTGATTGGAAGTGGGGTGGTGGGCGAAGGGCAGGCTAGCCTGGTGGCAGGTTCCTGGAGTGTAAATAGCGTGTTGACGCGGGTGCCCTTGCTGAACCCCGATCTGGCCATGAGCGCGATTGCTTCCGTTCCGGATCATTGGCTCTGTCTGGAAGCCAGTGCCACCTCGGTGACCAATCTGGAGTGGTTTATTACGCAATTCTGCGCGGAAGAGCGATTGGAAGCCGCCCGGCGGGGCGTATCCGTGCATACGGTTTGTGATGAACAGGTTATGGCGGCTTTTTCCCACGTTCAGTCGCCCCTGATCTATCATCCGTTTCTGCACGGAACCAATGTCCAGGCTACGGCTCGTGCCGGGTTTTATGGGCTGGCGGGCTGGCACACCCGGGCGGATGCTCTCCGGGCGGTTTACGAAGGAGTAGTCTTCAGTCATTTTAGCCACGTTGAAAAGCTGCGGCAAGGGGGAGTATGCGCGTTCAATTCCGTTCGGTTAACGGGCGGGGGCGCGCGTAGCCGGGTTCTGTGTCAACTGTTTGCCGATATACTCGGGGTACGTGTCGATGTGCCCGATTGTCAGGAGACAGGGGCATTGGGAGCAGCCCTGTCGGCCGGTATTGGCGTTGGGGGCTGGACGGATTATGCGGAGGCTATCCAACACACCATCCGTGTCAGCCGCAGCTACGAGCCGGATCCTGAGCGGTTTCAGTACTACCAACGCCACTATCAGTTGTATCAGGAACTGATTCAATCCATGGAGCAGCCGTGGCAACAGATGGAACGACACCAGGCGACGACCACCTGATTGGGATTTCACCCGGCAACAACTGCTGTATTTAGGTATAAAATGTTATTCAGGCAGGTGCGGTAACATTACGCGCAATTTCCCCGGCCAGATTTCGGCCGTGATTTCCCGGATTTTCCCCCGGTATTCGCCGTCGATCTGGAAATAAGCTTTCCGTTTGGTGACAATGTGCACCGAGGTGGCCGGGAAAATTTCGATATGCTTCGGATCGAACGGCCGAAAATGAATGAACATGCGTAGAATGGCCAAAAGTGAAAGTTGCCGAATCACCACGACTTCAAATTTGCCGTCGGCCACGTCGCCGTCGGGGTTGATGATTGCCCCCGTGCCGTACATCCGGGCGTTGGCCAGCACGACCATGAAACCCGACCGTAGGACTTCCTCGTTACCGGTTGAAATCCGCACCTTCAGCAGGCGTCTCCGCATCAGAACCCGCAAGGCGCCCCGGGCATAACCGAGTTTGCCCCGTATTTTGCCCTCATCAAAATACTTGACCAGTTGGGCGTTCATACCGATATCGCTCAGGTGCAGACAGTGCTCGGTACCGTTGATGCAAATCAGGTCGATCGGTTTTGCAAGACCGTTGACAACGATCTCCAGGCTTTCCTCCAGCGTGGCAGGAATATTCAGTTCTTTCGCCATGCCGTTGGCCGACCCCGCCGGTATAATCCCCAGTGGTAGATTTGCGTTTAGGGCGTGTTCGGCCACAAACTTGATGGTGCCGTCTCCGCCCACGGCCACCAGCCGGTCTGGCTGGTGCAATGCGATTTGTTTGGGGAGCTCTTCGTTATCGTTTTTGCCATCTAACAGGAATAACTCGACTGTATGGGGATGCTTTTCAAAGAAATTATGGATACCCACTTCCCATTCGGATTTATCCTGTCCGCCGGAAATCGGGTTGATAGCGAACAGAAATTTTAACTTTTTGGCTTCCGGCATAGTTTCTGAATTAATTTACAGGATACGGTTTTTTGGCTTTCGGTCGCTGACGGATTTACAGCTGATCATCAGTTACTTGGCGTTAATCTCTGCGGAGACCATACCGAAAATCGAATGCTGTAAACCGAATAGTACAACGTATAAACAAAGAATGGCGGCAAGTGGCGGCATAAAAAATAAATTCTTAACCTGGCTTCGCATCAGCAATAAGCCCGTGGTGAAAGTGTACCGGGGGTATGTTCAGCAGGAAAAGGCCGTACTTTTTGGCCATGTGCTCCGGTTGAGTCCGCTGCCGCGCAAAAAATACCGGAAGAATTTCTGGGTGAATACCTTTGCCTTACTTCGCCTGTTCATTACGCGCCCGGTTCAGGGAGCAACCGTCAAAGTGAAGGGGATTCAGCAGGATGTGCGGTACGTGACGGAGAAAGACGGTTTTTTTCGGCTGGAATGGACGCCCGAAAAACCGTTTCCGCCCGGTTGGCACCCGGTCGAAGTGGACCTGATCACCGACTATCTGGGACCGGACAAGCCGGTAGCCACGGGGGAAGGAGCCGTCTACCGCTCGCATCCGACGCAGTATGGACTGGTCTCCGATATCGACGATACGTTTCTGATTTCACATTCCGCCAATCTCCGGAAACGCCTGCGCGTGCTGTTGACCGAGAATGCGTACAGCCGCGATCCCTTTGAGGGCGTGGTCAGGCATTACCAGCTGCTGGCGCGGGCCGGAACGATGCCCGAAGCGCCCAACCCGTTCTTTTATGTATCGAGCAGTGAATGGAATCTCTACGACTACATTCTAACCTTCTGCGAGAAAAACCAGCTGCCGGACGGCGTTTACCTGCTGAGCCAGATCAAGCGGTTTCGCGAGATCTGGAAAACCGGGCAGAATAAACACGTCACCAAGTTTGCGCGAATTGTCCGGATTCTGGAGGCTTTTCCCGACATGAAATTTGTCCTGCTGGGCGACGATACGCAGGAAGACCCTAACATCTATACGTCGCTGGTGTCGCACTTTCCGCAGCAAATCCGGTGTGTCTATTTGCGCCGGGTGCATAAAAATAACGAAGCCCGAACCCAGGTATTTGTCGATCAAATCACGGCCGCCGGGGTACCCTGCTGCTACTTCACGCATAGCGCCGAAGCGATTCGGCATTCGGAACGCATTGGATTGGTGGAGGCAACCGGATCAAAAAATAGCGAATCGCGTTAAACAAAGACCGTTCCATTCGGCAAAACGAGACTGCGGAGCTTACTTTCTTCCACTAACGGGGCAGATAAACGCTGAAGGTGGCTCCCTCGTTGACCCGGCTACTGGCGGTGATGGCCCCCCCATGATTGGCGGCTACTTTTTCACAAATGGCCAGGCCAATGCCCGTACCCGGGTATTCACTTTTGCCGTGCAACCGTTGAAAAACCTGAAAAATCCGATCCCGGTACTTTTCGTCAAAACCGATGCCGTTGTCGGATACGTCAATGCGGTGGTATTCGGCCACCTGCCGAACGGGTTTCACCCCGGGTGGCAAGTCTGCCTGCCGGACGATGCCCGACCGGATCGAGATGTGAGAAGTGCCGTCACTTCGGCGAAATTTAAGCGCATTACTTAGCAGGTTCTGAAATAACTGACCTAACTGGGTCGTATCGCCCAACACGGTGGGAAGGGGCTCGACGTGCACCTTCGCCCCCGCATCCTGAATGGTCAGTTCCAGGGTCGTCAACACCTGGTGGACAAGCTCCTGAAGCGAAATGACCACACTGGGCGGCCGCAGTCTGGAGATACGGGAGTAATTGAGCAGGTCCTTGATCAGGTGCGACATGCGGTTGGCCGCCGTTTGCATTCGTTCCAGGTAATCGATTCCCGCCCCGAGGCCTTCCTGGTGGTGTTCCTTGAGCAAGTCGCCGAACTGCTGAATCTTACGCAGGGGTTCCTGCAAATCATGCGAAGCCACATACGCGAAGGTTTGCAGGTTCTCATTCGAACGAATCAGGAGTTCATTCGCTTCTTCCAGTTCTTCATTGAGGGATGCGTACTCCTCATTGTTTGCGGCCAGTTCTTCGTTCGTAGCGGCCAGTTCTTCATTGGTTTTTTTCAATTCCTCGGCCAGCATCCGGTAGCGATTGTGACTTTCCCGCAAGGCTTGTTCAGCCGCTTTTCGCTCCGTCAGATCCCGGGTCACCTTGGAGAAACCGATCAGGGTTCCTGCGGTATTGTGTACCGCTGTAATAACGATATTGGCCCAGAACCGGCTGCCATCTTTTCGGAGCCGCCACCCCTCTTCTTCGTACTTGCCGACTTCCCGGGCCACTTTTAGCTCCCGGGCGGGCTTGCCATTGAGAATATCTTCCTCCGGATAAAAAATCGTAAAGTGCTTTCCGATGATTTCTTTCTCCAGATACCCATTAATTCGTTTTGCCCCTTCATTCCAGCTCACAATGCGCCCTTTCTCATCCAGCATGAAAATGCCATAATCGATGACCTGTTCCACTAACGCGCGGTACTGCTCCTCACTTTGGCGCAGGGATTCCTCCATCTGTTTGCGTTCGGTCAGGTCGCGGGTGACTTTTGAAAATCCGATGAGTTGGTTTTGATCATTAAACAGGGCCGTAATGACCACATTGGCCCAGAAAACGGAACCATTCTTTTTAACCCGCCAGCCTTCTTCTTCGTACTTCCCGGTTTCCGTGGCAATCTTCAGTTCACGTTCGGGCTTTTTACTTTCGAGATCCTCCAGGGTGTAAAATTGGGAAAAGTGTTTGCCAAATATTTCATGGGAACTATATCCTTTAATTCGTTTGGCGCCTTCATTCCAGGTTTGAATATGGCCCGTGCTATCCAGTAGGAAAATGGCGTAATCCCGAATTCCTTCGACCATCAAACGGTAGCGCGCTTCACTTTCCCGCAAGGCCAGCACATGGTTTTTCTTTTCGGAGGAGTCCCGAAGCAGGCAGGTAAAACCGGCGAACTGATTGAATGCGTCGTATGCCGGTGCCAGCGTCATTTCTGCCCAAAACCGGGTGCCATCTTTTTTTACTTTCCAGCCTTCCGTGATCCATTTCCCAAGTTTTCGGGTCTGGCTCAGGTCGTACTCCATTTGAATGAAATCATTTTCGTTGGGGTAGAGAACGGCGAGTGAGAGATGGCATAAGTCGGTATCTGGATAGCCGGTTAAGACTGCTGCCGCCGGATTGAGATCGTCGACCTGCCCATCAATGTCCAGGATTAATAGGGCATCACTGATATTCTGAAGTAATAATTTGTACGTATTCAGCATGGTCACACCAGATTCTACAGCATCCATAGAACGGGGAATGAAGGTAGCTGAAATATAACTGGAATTTGCAATCCCTCGCTGAATCAGACCGTAATCCTTTTGTATGGCATCATGAACATCTATTTTCATCCGATTCAGGACCAGGACAGGTAAATCCGTAGTTCGCCCTACAGGAAGGGGCCTTGTTAAACAAGGTTCGAAAAAGGGGATGGATGTTCATTTTATTGAGGGTTGCACCGATACAGCCGTACGGAAACTGTCCGCAACTACCGGCTTCGGCAAGCAGACAACCGAATACGGCCTAAGGTTTGATAAGACGCTGGCAAGGAACTCAAATTTGGTTCAGCGCAAAAACTACTTTTTCACGCTCCAACTTTCCGACTGATCCCATCTAAGTGCCCTATAACGAAAAAACCGCCCTGAAAAGAGCGGTTTACGTTTCATTTGAAGCTATTTTGCGGTCTGGACGGGACTCGAACCCGCGACCCCCTGCGTGACAGGCAGGTATTCTAACCAACTGAACTACCAGACCATTTCGTTTTCAAATTGTTTCCCTGAAAACGTGGTGCAAAGGTAGGCGCTTTTCGAAAGAACGCAATAGCTTTACCAAAAAAATAACGAAAAATGTATGAAAAAACCGTCGACGAACGAGTATCCCGGCACCAGCCATTTTGCAAATTACATCAATCAGGTTGATACCGAGAATGTTATCGACCTCCTGCGGCAGCAAGCCGCTATGGTCGAAAGTTTATTTAAAAATTTGACGGTCATCCAGCAGAATTTCCGGTATGCCGAGGGTAAATGGTCTCCTAAGGAAATGTTGGGGCATATGATCGACACCGAGCGAATTTTCATGTACCGCGCCCTGTGCATCGCCCGGGGAGAAACGCAGTCGCTGCCGGGCTTCGACGAGAATGCGTATGCCGATATTGCGCAGTTCAGCCTGCAATCCCAGCAGCAATTGGTTAACCATTACGGTTTCGTACGTCAATCGACCCTGGCCCTGGCCGAAAGCCTGACCGACGAAGCGCAGGAGCGGATGGGAATTGCCAATGGGCTTGCCATTTCGTCGCGCGCCTTTTTCTCGGTGCTGGCTGGGCACGAACGGCATCACCTGAACATCCTGGCGGAACGGTATGGCATTCGGTAAAGGCCAATGATCGCAAGGGACGAACTCAAAATCTGATAAACCGCGTAGCTATTGAATGAAAATACAAGACATTACCGCCGACCTTGAAACTTGGGCTCCTCTGGCCTACCAGGAAAGTTACGACAATGCCGGTCTGCTGGTGGGCGATGCCCGAACCACCGTGACCGGAATTCTGGTGACGCTGGACATTACGGAAGCCGTGGTGGAGGAGGCTATTCAGAAGAAATGTAACCTCATTGTGGCCCATCACCCCATTGTGTTCCGGGGACTGAAAAAGCTGAATGGCCGGAATTATGTGGAACGGGTTGTCATCAAGGCCATCAAGCATGACATCGCCTTATATGCGGCCCATACCAATCTGGACAATATTGCGGGCGGAGTGAGTTTTAAAATCGCTGAAAAACTGAATCTTCAGCAGGTCCGTGTTCTGGCCCCCAAATCACAGGTACTGACAAAATTAGCGGTTTTTACGCCAGCAAAGGCCATACAAACGGTTCTTGCGGCCTTGTATGAAGCCGGAGCCGGACAGATAGGCGCCTACGAACATTGTTCCTTTCGGGTAGGAGGGACCGGAACGTTTAAGCCCCTGGCGGGGGCCAGTCCGGCGATCGGCCGGGTCGGGACGGAGGAAGCGGTGCAGGAAGAACGGATCGAAGTGATTTTTCCGACTTTTCTGGAAAACCGCCTGGTTACGGCCCTCAAGAAAGCGCATCCGTATGAAGTTCCGGCGTACGATCTGTACCCACTGGCTAATGAAAATCAGGAAGTTGGCGCGGGCGCCGTCGGGGAGCTACCGGAGGCAATGGCGGAAACGGATTTTCTGGCCTATCTTAAAAACCGGATGAATCTTTCGGTGATCCGGCATACGGGGCTGCGGCAACAACCGGTGCGTCGGGTAGCGGTCTGTGGGGGGGCAGGCGGTTTTTTGCTGAACGATGCCGTCCGGGCCGGAGCCGACGTGTTTATTACCGCCGACTACAAGTACCACGAATTTTTTGATGCCGATCAACGGACTATGATTGCCGATATTGGCCATTATGAAAGTGAAGTATTTACTAAAGACTTGATTCTACACTATTTGTTGAAAAAAAATCATACCTTTGCGGTAATTTTGTCCGAAATAGATACCAACCCGGTGTTCTACTACTCTTAGGCAGCAAAAACCGCACGAATGGAACTGACGATTGCGCAAAAACTCGAAGCACTTCTAAAACTTCAATCGATTGACTCTCAGCTTGATGAATTAAAAAAGATCCGCGGTGACCTGCCGGAAGAGGTGCGCGATCTGGAAGATGATATTGCCGGATTTGAGACCCGTATCGGTAAATTCAACACCGACATTCAGGGATTAGAAGAAGAAATCGACCGGAACAAGGCCGTCAAAAAAGACGCAGAACGGTTGATTGCACGCTACAAAGATCAGCAGATGAACGTCCGCAACAACCGCGAGTTCGACGCCATCTCGAAAGAAGTGGAACTGCAAACGCTGGAAATTGAATTGGCCGATAAGAAAATCAATGAGGCTTCATTCAAAATCCGGAACAAGCAGGAAGAAATCAAAGCAACGCAGTCGGCTTTGGATGAGCGCAAGGAGGATTTGAAAGTGAAGATGCTGGAACTCAATCAGATTACTTCGGAGAGCCAGGACGAGGAGAAAGCCTTGCTGGCTAATCGGGATGAGCAGGCTACGCATATTGAAGAGCGATTGCTGAAATCGTACAATAAAATCCGGGAAAACGCGCTGAACGGCCTGGCCGTTGTCATTGTGAAACGCGGTGCCTGTGGTGGTTGCTTCAACGTGGTGCCGCCCCAGCGCCAGGCCGATATCCGGGATAAAAAGAAAATCATCGTTTGCGAGCATTGTGGTCGCATTTTCGCCGATGTTGAAGGCGTTCCTGAGCCGGTTTCGTCGCGTCGATAACCCATTTCTTTTCCATTAAGAGGTCACCTGCTGGTGGCCTTTTTTTGTTCCCTGTGCTGGCAAACGGTTCGGAAACCGTATTTTCGCAGCATGCGAATTCTCTTGGTGCTGTGGGTTGCCGGGTGTGTCTCAACGGGTGCGCAGGCGGCCGATTTCGATTTTTCACCCAACCTGCAACGGGCATACGACGAGGTCCTGAAATTAAAAGTGCAGGAGGGCCGGCGGTTGCTGACGGATGAGGTTGCGCGTCGAAATGGGATTGCGGTTTATGTGGACGACTTTGCGGACATGATGACCCTGCTGGTTTCGGATAACCGGCAACTCTTCGAACAGTGGGAAGATCGGCAGGATGAGCGGCTGGATTTGCTCCGGGATCTGGACGAAAACTCGCCCTGGCAGCGGTTTGCCCAGGCCGAGATCCGGCTGCACTGGGCATTTGTCAAACTCAAATTCGGGCAGGAAGCGAGTGCCTGCTGGGACGTCATTCGGGCGTATAAGCTCCTGGAAGAAAACCGGAAGAAATTTCCCGGTTTTTTACCCACCTATAAATCGCTGGGCCTGCTGCACGTGATGATTGGGGCGGTTCCCGATACGTATACCTGGGTGACCCGCATCCTGGGATTGCGCGGTAACATCAGGCAGGGGTTACAGGAAATCCGGACCGTCGCGCAAAAGGATGCGGTTTTTCAAACCGAGGCCGAGTTGATCGAGGTACTGATTCGGGCGTATGTCCTGAAATTGACGCCGGGCGACGTTGCCCATCTGAAAAAACTGGTGCAAAGTAATCCGGATAATCTGCTGCTCCACTTTTTCGCTACTTCGGTTTTCATCAAGGAAGCCCGGAGCGAAGAGGCCCTCCGCTTTCTGAAAAACCGCCCGGTGGGGCCGGCCTACCTGCCGTTTCCGATTCTGGAAAACTTACGGGCCGACATCCTGCTGCAAAAGGCCGAATACCCGGAAGCCGCGTCGGCTTATCGCACGTTCCTGGGTCAGTATAAAGGTGTTAATTTCCTGAAAGACAGTTACTATAAACAGTTTTTGTGTTATTGGCTCGCCGACGAAGAGGCCAAAGCCGCCCCCTTGCTCCGGCAGGCGATGCAGGTGGGAGCCACAGTGGTCGAATCGGATAAGGCTGCCCAGAAGTTTGCGGAATTATACTTTAAAAAAGGGATTTCGCCCCGGCAGAAAATCCTGATGAAAGCCCGGCTGGCAACCGACGGCGGGTATTACGACACGGCCTGGCAAACGCTGCGCCCATTTACCGAAACGGCCTTTCCGCTGGCGAACGAAAAGGCCGAATTCAATTACCGGAAAGGCCGGATTTTGCAGCGCCGGGGCGATGAAGACGAGGCCGTGCCGTATTTTGAACGGGCCATCCTGTTAAGCGAAACCGAGCACTTTTCCTACGGAGCGACGTCTGCCCTGCAATTGGGATACCTTTATCAGCAGAAGCGCAATGTGCCCAAAGCGCGGCAGTATTTTCAGAAAGCCCTGAGTTTCAAAAAGCACGAATACAAAAACAGCATCGACAACAAGGCCCGGGCGGCCCTCAACGAACTGTCTACAGGCTCATCAACTCCTTAAACCGAATCGCCTGCCGACGGCTGATCTCAATTTTGTCGCCCCCTTTGAGCGTCACCAGCAAACCGCCACTGAACCAGGGCTCGATTTTGTCAATCCAGGGGAGGTTGATAATGTGTTTGCGGTTGGCCCGGAAGAAGGTGTTGGGGTCCAGCCGGTCCTCCAGACTGTTCAACGACTTCAGTACCAGCGGTTTCTGGTCATCGAAGTGGAGACGCACATAATTGCCCATCGATTCGAACAGCCGCACTTTCCCGAGTTTGACAAACCAGCATTTTTCGCCGTCTTTGACAAAGACCTGATCGTTTTCACCCAGAATCTTGTTGGCATCCCGGCGCGGGGCTTCCGTTTCGGGGTGGTGAGTGTTTTCTTCGACGCGGTTGATGGCCTCCGAAAGCCGGTTCAGTTCGATCGGTTTCAGCAGGTAATCCAGCGCGTTGTATTCAAAAGCCGTAATGGCGTATTCATCGTAAGCGGTCGTGAAAATGACTTCCGGCGCTTTGCCGTCGATGGCGGATAATAACTCAAAACCGTTTTTGCCGGGCATCTGGATATCCAGAAACAGCAACTCCGGCTGGAGTTCATCGATCATCTTCAGGGCTTCGTCGGCATTGGCTGCTTCGCCAATCACTTCTAGTTTGGGAAAATTATCCAGTAACCGGCGCAGTTCATTCCGGGCCAGGCGCTCGTCATCAACAATGAGTGTCTTCATTACATAGTTTAAGGTTTAAAAGTTTAAGGTTTAACGTGGATAGTTTAGGGCTGAAATTTAAACGGGATGGCCAGGCGTTAAACGTCAAATCACAAACTAATTACGATAAGCTTTAAACTCTTTTCAATTCTTCCATCCGTTTAAATACACCGACCGATTGCAAGGGAATGACAATATCCGCGCAAACGACCTCGGCAGATTCCTGCAAAATCCGGAAACTGGCTTCGGGGCCGTAGAGCAGTTCGAGCCGTTGCGAGGTGTTTTTCAGGCCAAAACCGCCCGACGCTTCCGTATTGCCCAGAACGCCGGTATTGCGAATCCGGATGTACAGTAAACGATCTTCGAGCCAGGTGGTCAGTTCGACAAAACCGCCGTTGATGGCTTTCTGGACTCCGTGTTTGATGGCGTTTTCGACCAGCGTCTGGAGCATCATCGGCGGCACCTGCAAATATTGGGTTTTGGGATCAATTTCCAGTTGGCAATGCAGACGATCTTCGTAGCGTACTTTTTCGAGAGCGAGGTAATCTTCGACGGTTTTGATTTCTTCCCGGAGTTCGACGGTTTTGCGCCGATCGGCCAGCAGCGAGTTGCGGAGGATGTTGGAGAGTTGGGTAATGCTTTGCTGGGCTTTGGTCGGATTTTCGAGCACCAGCGCGCGGATGCTATTGAGGGCGTTGAAGACAAAGTGTGGATTGAGCTGGGAGCGGAGTACTTTGGCTTCAGACTCGCGAATCGAGGTTTTTAGCAGAATTTTTTCGATTTCGGCGTTGCGGGATCGTTCGACATAATGGTAGGCGGTGTAACTCAGAACCCAGGCCAGCATGCATTTTCCCCAGTTCAGCAGGTACCCCAGCACAATGGATGGTTCGTCGGCCAGGTATTGGGGGAGGACCTGTTTATCGATCGGCAGGTTGATGATGGTCATGATCACGGCCAGCACAAAAACCGAGAGAACAACCCGCGGAACCAGTTGAAAGAACGGGAGCTGCACCCACCGCCATCGTTTAATCATCAGGCGGTACAGGTGAGTCAGTAAAATACAAAGGATAATGGTGGCAATGGCTTCGTAGAAGAAATCCGCTTTATAGCCTTCTGCAAAGGTAAAAATGGCGAACTCGGCCATAATGAGCATTGTCCACCCAACAATCTGGCAAAACCAATATATTCTATTCTTAGACATGCTTTCACATCAAAATCTACTTCAACGACACGGTACATGTAGCGAATATAGTATTTTGTAGATGAAGTGCGGTTTTTATTACAGGAGTGGTTATATAGGATTTTCAGGTGCGGATTTTCGGTTACATAACCAGACGGCCTCCCGTGATGGGGTCAGTGGAACCACGATTAATGATGCATAACCAGCGCCAGCAAGTGCGTGCTGTCGTTGGCTACTTCGATGGTGAACCTCCGGGTATCGTAATCGTATTGTAACTTATACAGACAGAGGTTACTGTGCTCATACATATCCATTGTCGCCAGCGATTCGTCCATCAGCCAGGATAGCAGGATGCGAATGGCCCGGCCGTGCATGCAGATCAGGATGGGGTTTTCGTCGGCCCGGGAAAGAAGGAGATCGATCACGGGTTTCTGGCGTTGGGCCACCTGATCGGGGCTTTCGCCGTCTTCCGTCGGGTAGTCGGTATGGCCGGCGGCCCAGTTTTTGATGAGCGTGCTGTAATACTCGTTGTCGAAATTGTTGGGCATTTTGCCTTCACGGGCTCCCCAGCTGATCTCGTTGAGTCCCTCGTAGCTTTCGTGCGGTATGCCGGCTTCGATGAAACACTGCACCGACTGCCGGGTACGCCGGAGTTTCGAGGTGTATACTTTCGAGAACGGAATGTGCTGATAGGCCTGATAAAACGCCAGCGCCTGGGCCTGTCCCATCGCATTCAAATCCGAATCCACACCACTGCCCTGGACAACGCCCTGGCGGTTATAATCGGTTTCGCCGTGGCGAATGAGATATATCGTTTTTTGTTTCAATCTCGCTTTTATAATATTGGAAAATGAATACTGAACGCGCGAATAATAAATAGAATAATGATTTGCCTTTAAATAATTCAATATCTACTATTCCAACCTATGGATTTGTGTCAACGAAGCGCTCGAAAACGCCTGCAAAATTACGAAAAAATGTTCATAAAATGAAGCCAGACTGGACATTAGAAACCCTGCAACAGTTCCACCACAACTCGATTGTTCACCATTTGGGCATTGAACTGACCGAACTCGGCGATGGCTACCTCATGGCCCGGATGCCCGTCGATCATCGGACGCGCCAGCCGTTCGGGATCCTGCACGGTGGCGCATCGGTTGTGCTTGCCGAAACGCTCGGAAGCATCGCATCCGTTATGCAACTCGACGATCCCAACCGGCAGCGGGCCGTCGGGCTCGAAATCAATGCCAACCACGTCCGGTCGGTCAGGGAAGGCTGGGTGTACGGGAAAGTAACACCGATTCACGTGGGCCGCACCACACACATCTGGGATATTCGGATTACCGATGAAGCCGGGAAACTGGTCTGTATCTGTCGCCTGACCGTGGCCGTGATTGAGGGGCACTGACCGGATGGAAAAACCGGGTTTTGACGGACGTTTAACCGGTTTTATACCATAAACTAACTAAGCAATTATCGGGTAAATTCTAGTCCGATAATTGCTGGGTGTGAAAAGGTTAGGTAGTTGCCTTTAAGTGCTTTCGCGGAAATATCATGGCTGATTCGGAATGCGGTAATTCACCGTCAATACCCTCGCGTCGGGTGGCGGTTTGCAGGAGTCCACTTCTTTATATTATTGAAGATAATGATGATAATCTTTTATTGTATGAATGGATCTTTACCCGTCACCTTCGCACTATAACCTTTCACCTCTTTTCCGACGGTACGTTCCTCCGCTCTCGCCTGGAAGCGGCCCGGCAAAAACCGGATCTTATTCTGCTGGACCTGAAAATGCCTTATATCAGCGGGCTTGAATTGCTGGTTCAGCTCAAGCAGGATCCGCACTGGAAGGATATTCCGGTCATTATCTATACCCATTCCACGTCCGAAAGGGAGAGGGAAGCCTGTTTCCAGGCCGGTGCCAGCGGTTTCATCCACAAAGAAATTTCCGTACACGGTATTCGGGCGCAACTCGAGGACGTTTGCCAGGTCTGGCTGAAAGCAAACCGGTTTACTGTGTAGATCTTATCGAATACGGTTGAGCTTTCGAAGGCAAAAGGAGCGATCCCACTAGCTGTCAATGCCTTGGGACCACTCCAGCGTGCATCCGCAAATGGAAACAAGGATATAAAATGATCAGAGTTAGCCGGCCCGCCAACGCGCCATAGTAAATCAAGATGCCGACGATGGAACCTTACGAAGCATCTTGATGAGGGCCATCAGGCCAGCAAGGACTAATCCGACCACTAACCCAAGCCCCAGCTCTTTGATCATAGATGGAAGGGCTGGAAACAACGAGTGCAGGGAATGGATGTTGTGCACAAAGATGCCGCCCGCCACTAATAACAGGGCAAACGTCCCCACTACGTTTAAGATCCGGATCACAACCGGTAAGGCCCCCACCAGCCCACGACCCAGCCTGGAAAGGAACCCGTTCCCGTTCGAGCGTTTGATGAGTCGATAGCCCGCATCGTCCATTCTCACAATCAGTGCCACGATGCCATATACACCCACCGTGGCCAGCAGAGCCACGGCCGACACCGTTACGATCTGGATTACGGTCTCCTGTTCCGTCACCGTTCCCAGGGCAATGATGACAATTTCGATCGAAAGGATAAAGTCGGTGGTGATGGCAGCTTTGATTTTAGCTTTTTCAGGATCGCCCCCGACCTGTTCCTGCTCGGTGTCGGTGTGGACCGGCGGTTTTCCGTGGCTGGTATGGGTTATGTATTCAATGATTTTTTCGGCCCCTTCGTAGGCCAGGTAACAACCGCCCAGTAGCAGGATGATGGTGATCGCGGCCGGAAAGAATCCATTCAGCAGAAGGGCAACGGGAACGATGATCAGTTTGTTAATCAAGGACCCTTTGGTAATGGCCCAAAGGATGGGCAATTCTCGTTCGGCCAGAAAGCCCGTCGCTTTTTCGGCGTTTACGGCCAGATCGTCCCCCAGAATCCCGGCGGTTTTCCGGGTGGCTACTTTAGTGGCCAGGGCCATATCATCCATTAAGGCGGCTATATCATCCAAGATGGCGAAAAAACCCGATGCCATTTCCGTTTTGCGTTTAGATCTGATTCAATACAACTTTTCAGGGCGGAAAGTTAGCGAGAATGAATCGAAAAGCACGAATCTGTGGCATATTCAGTGATGGAAAGGAGTCCAGACTGAGGGCCTTCCGGAAATTCTATCGTCTGGTAAACGGGAGAATAGGAGACCACTACGATAGCGTCGTGTAAAAAGTGTCTGACAAATCAAGGAGATTGCTGCCCAAGCGGTAGGCAAGTAGCGGGGGCGGTACCATCAGTTGGCTGGCTACCGTGTCTGGGATGGGGCGATTTACGATCTCACTACCTCCGCCGTAGGCGCCAGCAGCGGCACGCCCACCAGAAACTTCTGGTCGTCGTAGTGGATTGTGACGGGCGAGTGGGCGAGGAGTTTATACTTGATCATGATGTTCTGCAAACCGATCTGGTTGGAGGGCACGGCGACCTTCTTTTTCTGCATGTTGTTCTCCACGAACAAATGGCCGTCACTGGTATAAATCTTGATCGTTAACGGACGGCTGACGGCGATAATGTTGTGTTTGATGGCATTTTCGAACAAAATCTGCAGCGTCAGGGGCGGAATTACGTAGGTAAGATACACCGGTTCAATGTCGGTTTCCATGAAAATGCCGTCGCCGTACCGGGTTTTCAACAGGTGGAAATAAGCTTTGATGAATTGAATTTCGTCATTCAGGGGACACAAATCCCGGTTATTTTGCTGCAGCAGATACCGGTAAACCGACGAGAGTTCATCCACAAACAACTCGGCCTGTTCGGCATCGCTGGTGATCAGCGATGAAAGGGAGTTGAGGTTGTTGAACAGAAAATGCGGATTAATCTGGGTTTTCAGGGAATCGAGCTGGCTTTGCAGGTTTACCTTCTTCAATTCCTGGGCTTCCGTGTAGGTAACTTTCCAGCGCTGGTAGAGGTAAACCCCTTCGTAAAAAGCCGCAATCTGAATCGTGCCGACGACCGAAACGAGCGTATTGAAAAAATACGGTCTGAACAACAACGCATCTTCAATCGGCCATAGGCCAATGAGTTCATACACAAACGTTTGGGTGATGCGGATCAGGCTCGAAAAAAATACAAACCAGGTAAGCTGGTACAGAATGCGGTGCAGCGTCTGGTTAAGTTCCGGGTATTTCCGGCGGGACAGAATAATGCCCCAGCGGTTGGTTTCCCAAACGACAACGCTGCCCAGAATAAAGAAAAAAGGAATGCGCCAGTCGTCCGGGTACGGGACATTGGTGTAGCCGTACATCGCCCACTGACCCGTTAATGCCAGCAAAGGAACGCCAATCAGGCGCATCCATCTGTCGTTCAATTTCTGCATTCTATCGGCCGATCCACGCTTTGAAGTCTTTGATCCGGTCGCGGCTGACGACAATATCCTGCATGAGTCCGCCCGATTTCAGATCCAGCTTAAGTTGCCCGTTAAGGTAAGCATGAATTTGGGAAACCGCCCGGAGTTCCACTATAAACTGTTCATTTATCCGGAAAAAATGACGCGGTTCCAGAATCTGCTCCAGTTGGTCGAGCGGATAATCGATGGTATATCGGTTGTTGTCGCGGCCGTATAAATAGGTAATCCCTTCCTTGGTGTAAAAAAAACTGACCTCAGCCGCATCGATCGAGACAAGCCGTTGCTTGTAGCGGGCCAGAAACTGACTCCGAAATTCCGGTTTTCGCAGTTGTTTCCGAAGATCGTCCACCAGATAACCGATGTCGGACGACGAAACTTTAGCGGCCGTACTGGTCTGGTATTTCTGCAGAACCTGTTCAAGTTCCTCTTTTTTTATGGGCTTTAACAGATAATCGAAGCGGTTAAGCTGAAACGATCGAACGGCCGTTTCGTCGTACGAGGTTGTAAAGACAACCGGGCATTCGATGGCAACCTGATTGAAAATTTCAAAACTCTGCCCGTCGGACAATTCAATGTCCATCAGGATGAGGTCAGGAAGGGGGTTGGTAGTAAGCCAGTTAACGGTTGATTCGATGCCATCCGTCGTGCCCGCAATCCGTATTTCAGGATTGACCTGCCACAGGAGTTTCTTGAGTTTCTGAACGGCCAGCGGCTCGTCTTCAACGACCAGGATGTTCATTGTGCTGTACAAGTTAAAAAGGAGATTAAGTACGGCCTTATCGGAATTAAAACCAACCTTATTCGGGACGAAGCGTGCAAAATCGGCCATGAGTTGTTACTTTACCCCCATGAACCGTAAGCAGGAAAAAATCCGGTTGATGGTCTATTTTTTGCGATGTTTTCACTTTTTGCGCACAAAAAATAAGAACAATCTGTTATCCGATTAGAGCTAAATTTGCAGCGCTACTATTTCGATAATGCAATTTTTAACGCACTTGTCATCAACTGTACAAACGCGGCAGGATTTCCGGGCACTCTGGGAAGCCGCTATTCTGGCGGGTTATCCTGCTGCCCTCTGGCGACTTCCGAACCGGACCGACCGCGAATTGATAATCGATGCGTCGGGTACGGTTTCGACTGTGGGGTTGGATTTTGAAGAATTGCCGATGGGTTTTGCCGTCAGTCCGTTTATCAATCCGGACGCTGAAAATACCCTGTTTTTAAAAGCCGATTTTTACTGGCGTTTCGACGAGGAAGGCAACATCCTGGCGGTTCAGAACAAGTTCTCCGACGGCCACCCCGCGGTGGAAGCCCTGTATCGAAAGGGATCAAAAACCGCTCGGAAGGACGTACTTTCCAATCTTGAGGTGGTAGAACCGGTTGATTCCCAGCAGGACCCTTTCGAAAAGGCGGTCAGCCGGGCGATTCGACAGATCAAGCGTGGCAAATTTCGCAAGGTGGTGTTGTCTCGCACGAAAACCATTCGGTTCGACGCACAACCCGATATTCCGACGCTGTTTAACCGGCTTTGCAATGCATATCCGAACGCTTTTGTTTCAGCGGTTTATCTGCCGGATCGCAACCAGGTCTGGATTGGGGCTACTCCCGAACGACTGGTGAGCCTGGAGGCCAATGGGGTTTTTCGGACCGTGGCGCTGGCAGGAACGCAGTCGGCGTTTGATTCGGAAGGGCGAACCAAACGGGCGATGGATGCCCCCTGGACGCAGAAAGAAATCGAAGAACAGGCGCTGGTCGGGCGTTACATTATTGGCTGTTTCAAGAAAATCCGGATTCGGGAATACATCGAGGAAGGGCCGCGCACCGTCGTGGCCGGCAATCTGATGCACCTCCGTTCGGACTATTCCGTCGATACCCAGGCCGTGAATTTCCCGCAGCTGGGCACGGTGATGCTGCGGCTATTACACCCGACATCAGCCGTTTGCGGAATGCCGCGGGAAGAAGCGCAGGAGTTTATTTTGCAAAATGAAAGCCATCAGCGCGAATTATACAGCGGTTTTCTCGGGCCAGTCAACATTTTCCAGACGAAGGGGGCCGAATCGCACTTGTTTGTCAACCTGCGTTGCATGAAACTCGAAGGCCAGGACGGCACGCTCTATGCCGGGGCCGGTCTGACAGAAGACTCCTCACCCGCCAAAGAATGGCGTGAAACGGAGCTGAAATGCGATACACTGTTATCAATTTTGAGGTAGGCAAGAAGCGGTAAGAAGGACCTTAGGCAATTCTTACCGCTTCTTGCTTACCGCTTCATTCCCTCGGCCCTTCTGCCGGGTCATTCGGTGCCCGGTGTTCTTCCGTCATGCGGTTGGCCTGGGCGCTTTCGGCAGGTGGCTCTGAATCCTGATCGTGGTAGGTTTCCGCCGGTTCCTGATCGGATGGTTTGTTTTCTTTGGGTTCCATACCTGGCTGGAAATTAAGACTGTTTGCAAATAGACGGCGTCGTTGACGGGAGCGGCCGACGATTAAATATCGTCATCTTCGTCTTCTACTTCCTCGTCCGTCAACTCTTCATCCTCATCGTCTGTGATGGTCAGTTCTTCTTCATCGTACTCCTCATCATCTTCCTCGTTCGGATCGGGCATGGCCGAATAACCACCATAGCCGTTGCTGGTCATATTTTCAGGATACTTCGCGTTCGGCATGAGGGTATCCTCGGCGGTTGTCTGGTTGTCTGCGCGTGTCATTGATAGAAAGGTTTACGTGGAAATATCACTAAAACGCGGGCCCGGAAAGAAGGTTTGAAAGATTTGCGTGCTTTGATGGAATGGGAACAAAAGGGTGCAGTTCCGGCGGAGAGCCGACTTTTTGCCATAGGTACTACCATCCGATCGTTTGCCGGATGGCGTCAAGCCTTCTCCTGATTCGCTTCTTTTTCCTGGAAACCGGCTGGGGCCGACTGATGCGGAAAACCGCAAAGGGGGAGGACAGTTGAAGCACTCTTTCGGCGGCCTTATGATCTCACGCAGGGAAGTGGCAGCTGGCAGGCCGGTTTTGCCCTGCCAAACGAACCCACTAACCACCAAGGAGGCTGGAGGACGGGAAGGCAACTAAAAACCGGATTCCCTTCCTGCTGTTTCTTAAAAACTTCCGCCCAACGCTTTGAGCAGTGCAACGGTATACGATGCCCGCTGGCCTTGCAGAATGACGAGTTGACGTTCGGAATCGAGCACGGTGCGCTGGGCATCGAGTACTTCCAGGAAGGTTGTCAACCCTTTGCCATACAGCTCACGGTTCAGCCGTTCGGTGTAGCGGGCCGATTCGAGGGCGGTGTTCTGGGCGTCGATTTGCTGACGCGTGTTTTGCAGATTATCCAGAGCGGTTTCGGCTTCCCGCTGGGCGATCAGAACCCGTTGCTGATAAGCGGCATCGTTGGTTTGGTATTGCTGTTGCGCCAGCGCAATATTCTGTTGGTTGCGCTTCCCTTCGAAAATCGGAATGCTGGCGTTAATACCCAGCAGGTAGGTCATACTGGCGGGAACGAACAAACCTCCGATTCGGCCGGTCAGGGTTCCGCCCGAACCCAGCAGATTGATGCGCGGATACAGGGCCGACCGGTTTACCTGAATCTGTACGCTGGCGACCTGCATTTGCTGTTCGGCCTGCAATAGGTCGGGCCGACGGCGCAATTGATCGGCAGAAATGGCCGAAAACGGTAATTCGGGCAGCCCGCCCTCCAGCCGGCCCGGACTCAGGCTGAACGTTGCCGGATTCTGGCCACACAAATTCGATAACGCATTGACTACTTCGGTGCGGCTTCGTTCCAGACTGAGCAGCAAAACCCGGACGTTGGCAAGGTCGGTTTCGGCGCGTTTGGCGTCGATCTCGTTGGTCAATCCGGCCTGAAACCGGGCGCGGATAATGGAAATGGTCGAATCCCGCAGGCTAATATTCCGGCGAACTACGGCCTGTTCGCTATCGTTCGCCCGAATGAGGTAATACAGCCGGGCAATTTCGGAGGCCACAATCAGTTGCGTAATCTGCATATCGGATTCCGAAACCTGCCGTTGCAAATCCGTTACCCGTACGGTATTGCGGATTCGTTTAAACAAATCGACTTCATAACTGGCGTCGATCGGCAGAATCTGTAGCGTGTTGAGTTGCAACCGGGGCAGTCGCTCACTGGTTACCGGAACGGCCACGGGGCGGTATTCGGACAGGCTTTGGGTGTTGAGATTCAGGCTGCTACGAATCGATGGCGACAGGAATGATTCGGCGATCCGGACCCGAATCCGGGCTTCTTCGACCCGGCTGACGGCCACTCGAATGTCGGGGTTGTTGCTCAGGCCACTATCGATCAGCGAGTCGAGCGTCCTGTCGCGGAAAACCGCCCAACCGCTGCGAACCGGATTGGATTGAACACTAACCATCGGGCCGAAGCCGCCCGATGAACTTCCGGCCGAAGCCGCCGACTGCGCCAGGGAAACCGTAACGCTGAGAAGAAAAAACGCAACAGGGAAAGCAACTGATTTTCTCATACTTTTTGTTTTGTGGCCGAACGTTGGCCCTTGGAATCCGAACCGGCTGACCGTCATGTAACCGGTTCCTGCTCCTGCCAACCCGCGAATAAGACGCTGTTTCGGGGGCAACTCCGGCCCGGCGCTTCGGTGGTCCTCCGCAGTTGACTCATCCGGATTTTGGAATCACGATTGATTACCCGGCAGTTCTGACAAGCGGGTTTCCGGGAACGGCATAATTTTCCCCGGCCGCACCGGCGAACCGGTGTTTGACAAATGCGCCACCGGACAATCAGCCGGTGGCCGGATGAAGGCAACAACACCCATACTCAGAATCAGTACCCCCATTGCGACAATGGCGTACTTTTTCTCAAGGGCTAAACGGACAATCCACATGGCCGGTACGTTAAAAAAGAGGAATGCTGCGCGAACTGAAAATAGGACGTATCAAAGGAGAGATGGCGCAAAACTGCAATGTTTTGAAAACAGTTATCGCCTTGAAAAAGGTTTCGATAACTCTCTAGATTTATGTTATTTCTTCTAATTGCCAAAGAATCTATGGGGCTGACGGTTACAACAGAGGGTCATCCATATCCCGAAGCACGGAGGTTTCGGTGGGTGTAGAGATGGTGTTGGCCGGGCGTTCGATGGGCGTGGGCTGCGGACGAACACCGGGCCGGGGTGGTTCGGGCGCAATACCAAACAGCCGGTTGAACGATCGGGTGTACTGAATACTCATTCCGCCCCCGGTGGTGAGCGTTCCGTAGGTCGTCGTGCTCAAGGTGCCAAGCTGATTCTGGTTGCGGTTGTACATTTTCAGCCGGAGTTTCCCGTCTGGCGACAACCAGTATTCCAGCGTCCATTCGCCCAGCAGGCTGGCCACACTGGTCTGATTCTGGCCGTACGTAAAACCGCCATCCCGGCTGATGCGGAACCGGTCATTAAACCGGTAGGAAAGACGAACCTGGAGGTTGTTGACCAGGTTTTGATCCAGCCCGTTGAGCGAAACGCCCACATCCAGGTTTTTGTCCAGAGTCGAAGCCAGCCGGCTGATCTGGTTCGAGAGCAATTCGCTCAGGCTGTTCGTCAGCCCCGAGCCCACCACATTGTTGCTGGCCGCTGCCGGATCGATCAGGCCGAGGCCTTCGCCGGGGGCCAGCTGGCTGAACAACAGGATGCTGCTTACCTGGCGGCCCAGTTCCTGGTCATTGCTTTTCAGCCGGGATTCAAAAGCGGCCACCGCCTGGCGGAAATCCGGTTGTTGCGGGTATTCCTTCACTTTCAGATCGTAGGAAATATCCGGTTTCAGAAGCCGCCCGTTCAGGTTGATCAACAGATCGACCGGATACCGCCGGTTCCGGTCCGGATTGTTGGTCGTACTTGAGGCATAATATTGCAGAATCGGCGCCAGCGAGGCATATTGTGTATAGGCGGTTTTGACGTCCACCATGGCTTCGTAGGGATCTCCGGTCCAGGTAATGCGGCTGTTGGGCAGCATCTGAAACCGTTTGTTGATCACGTTTTCGAAGGTGAATGTATACTCGCCCTGCTGAATTTCGTACGAACCGGTCATCGTGAAGTCCCCTTTCGTATCGATCCGCATGGCCAACTGTCCGGTTCCATACGCTTTGATAATGTCACCGGTCTGGCGGTCGAGCTGGATTTCACAGTACGCGTCGGGCGTAATCGACAGGTTGAAATCCATCCGAATGCCGGACAGATCGACTTCCGGTTCTTTGGTCTTGCTGACACTATCCCGCTGGGCCGGGTTGACGTTGATAAACCGGATGACTTCCTCCTGCGAAACCGTCGTAGCCTGATCGAGCGGAATGAAAATGCGGGTTCCCTTATTGCTGGTGACGTTGGCCCGGATCGCCAGGTTGTCGAACGGACCTTCAATGCTGACCCGCCCACTGGCCACCGCCGTGCCGTAAAAATCTTCGTTATCCTTCAGGGTCGTGTTCATGATTTTGAAATTTTTCATGTCTACGACATTCAGGTCGACGGTGAAGTACTTAAAACCGTCGTGAAAAATTCCGCCCCGCAGGGTGGCACGGCCGCCATTCAGATCCGTCAAGACCATGTTGCGGGCCACAATTTCGTTCGACCCAAAATGAATTTTATCCGAAAAACCGATGTCGGCTTTCAGGTAATCGAGCGTCAGCCGACCGTTCGTTACGTCGATCGTACCGCCCAAAACCGGGCTGCCGGCCTGGCCCTTGATTGTCACGACACCGGTGGCCTTTCCGCCCACATTGGTCGCTATGCCCTTGACAAAGGGTTCCAGAATCCGCAGATCGGTTTCTTCCAGAACCGCCTTTAAATCCAGCGGGTTGGCTGCCGAGTTGCCAGGCGTATAGGTTCCGGTAATGGTCAGGATTTCCTGATCCAGCCGCCGGATCCGGGTGTCCAGATTGATTCGATTCGCCTGGTCGAGTGTGCTTCGGTTGACCAGGTTGCCGATCAGGAAATCGTTGTATTTCAGGGAATCGATGGTCAGGTTTCCGTCGAGCAGGGGCAAACCGTATACACCCCGAATGGCGGCTTTGCCATTGGCTAGCCCCGCTATTTTCGTGTTAAAAACCGGGTTTAGCGTTGCCAGCAGGAAGTTCTTCGTCTCGACCTGTAAGGCTTCGAGCGAATCCCTGGAAACCTTACCGCTGAGAGAAACCAGTTGGTTCTGGTTGGAAACCGATAAATTCCGGACGGTTACTTCCGGTCCGACAATCCGGATCAGGTTATCGGGCGAAATCGCCCAGGTACTGTCCAGCAATCGAAACCGGGAGTTCTGAAGTTCAATATCGATGGCGTCGCCCTTGAACGTCAGCGACCCGTTCAGATCGGCCCGGTTGGTGCTTGTCTGTTGCTGCAGGCTGGTCGTAAAGTCGATGTGATTGACATCCCAGGCTGCTTCGACCTGCAAATTTTCGGTAGCCGCCAGCGAACCGAATTGCTGCTGCCCCGAGTTGATCACCAGCGAAGCCAGCACGTCGGGCGAATGGACATACTTCGAGGTGTTCAGATCGACAGTGCTTTTGTAAAAGTTGTATTGGTCAAATTTCAGCGTGTCGATGACCCCATTGATGGTTAGCAGCGACGACTGATTGACCCCAAACCGTCCCTCCAGCCGGGCGTTGGGCGACACATAAAGCGACGGGTAAAGCAGCGCGAGCAGCGGCTGCGAGTTTTTCAGCAGGAATGAATAGTCGATGTTGTAGGGGATTACCAAAACCGGTTTCCGGAGTTTGTCCTGATAATAAGCGGCCATTCCGGCGGCATTTCCGGCAAAGTTCAGGCGGTATTCCTTCGCAATGCGGTTGAGGTCGTCGGCCACCTGGGTTAACTGGAAATTGCCCTTCAGGTCGGCGTCGAGGTAGTCCGAATGGAGAGCGATCGAACGCTCGTTGTCCGTTACCGACGAATTGATGAACAGGGAATCCAGCACCAGACTCCGTTTGCCATACGTCAGCGAAGTATTCAGCAACCGGGCATTGCCAACGAGTTCGTTGAGGGTATTACCCATTAACTGCACATCCAGGTCGCTGCGAACCAACAGGCTGTCATCCAGCAGGTTGGTGGCTAAAAAATCCGCCTTTTGTACGGTTCCCCGCACATCGAAGAGGTTTTTGGGGCCCCGCAGGTCGAATTCGCCCTTCAGACCAAACGCCAGATTTGTGTCCTGGACGCTCACTTCACCCCGGAAAAAGGACTTTTGGAGGTTGCCCTTAACGGTCATATTCCGGTAGTTATACTGGCGAAATCCGACGCGGCTGAACCGGGCATTGAGGTCGAGGGAACCGTCCTTGATCGTTAAGCCCCGTCCTTCGAATGTGCCCTGTCCGTCAACCTTTTGCAGCAGGTCGGGCTGGTTGATGAGGGCCCCGACATGAACATCCGTTACTTTCAGATTACCCCGGTAGGTTGTGGCCTGATCGCCGTTCAGGTGCAAAGCCAGATCGCCCGAAACGGCACCGATAGCGGTCTGGAACGTTCCGACGGTTTTGAAATCGATAAACCGGCCCGCGTAGGTTGCCGTAAAATTAACCGTGCCCAGCTTCCGGGCAATTTCGTTGAAGGCCGAATCGGAGTAATAGGGACGCAGATCCAGCATATTGACCTGCGACGGTTCGAACCGGAAATCGACAACCGTGTTAACGTCCGTATCCGGTAAGCCTTTGAAAGCCAGGTCGCCGACCAGCCGGCTTCGGCGGTTTTGCCCAAACCGGATATCGGCATTGTGCACCTTGAAATCCCGGATTCGCCCGACATAATCGCCCGACGCCTGAGCCACGTCAAAGTTCTGGTCAAAATACGAGGTGAACGGAGCCAGGTCCTGCGCCCGGACAACCGCGTTCCGCAGGTTGGCGCGCATGATCACCTCGTCGTTAAACTCATTGAAGGCCGAAAAGCTGTCGTACGAAAACACGAGCTGGTTGCGCACCGTCGATCCATTGATGTGCGCATACAGCCCATCGAGACGCATTTCCTTTGCGCAATAGAGAAACTTCGTGTCGAGCCGGTGGATCAGGAGATCAGCCTGTTTTTCAAGACCTTTCATGCGTTTGATATCGACCGCGATGGTGTCGCCCAGCAACAGAAAATCCTTCAGGTTGGCACTTAACCCGTTCACCACAAAGTGGTTATAATCGAACCGCCGGCCTTTCATAGCCGGTTTCCGCATGTCGTGGTACGTGAACTTTCCGTCGATCAGGGTAGCTTTGCCGATGGTGAACGGAATATTCTGGTTGGCCACCGACGGTTTGGTGGTATCGCGGGTCATTTCGTTGATCCGTTCCAGAAAATCATCCATGTTCAGATTGCCGGTTTTGGCATCTTTCACCAGGATCACATCGGGCTGGTACAGCAAAACCTCGTCGAGGTGAATATCCCGGTCCGCGTTGTTGATCAGTTGTTCGAGTTCGAGCGAAACTTCCAGCCGCCCGACGCTGATCATCGGTTTCAGGTCGCGGTTTCGGATGGTAACTTCTTCCAGCGTAAGGGAGTTAACCCACACCTTCGGAAAAGCGAAGTTGATGGCAATGCGCTGGATATCAACCGGAAAAAGGAGTTTTTCGGAGACGCGCTTGGCCGCATAGCGCACGACTTCCGTTTGAACGGCCGGGATTTGCAGGCTCACCATCACAATCCCGGCAACCAGCAGAATCACCAGAACGGTGTAGAGCAGGGTTTTGAGAAGTATGGTGAAAAAGGACCGCATCTAGGGTTTAATGAAGAATAAATACTGAATAGTGGGAAATGCTTTGTCTGCTCGGATGCCCTGATTTTGGGTAGAAATCAATCGAATCGGAAAAGATATTCAGTATTCATTGGTCATTATTCATTAATTTCGATATTCATTCGTTTAAAAATGACAATTCTGGCCATTGAATCTTCCTGCGACGAGACGTCGGCTGCCGTTTGTGTTAACGGAAAAATACAATCCAATGTTGTAGCAACGCAGTTAATCCACGAACAATATGGCGGAGTGGTGCCCGAACTGGCTTCACGCGTGCATCAGCAACGAATCGTACCGGTTGTGGAACAGGCGCTGCACAAAGCAAACATACAAAAAAATGCGCTAACTGCCGTTGCCTTTACGCGGGGGCCCGGTTTATTAGGCTCCTTGTTAGTGGGAACTTCCTTCGCCAAGGCGCTGGCGCTGGCGCTGGCTATTCCGCTGATTGAAGTCCACCACATGCAGGCGCATGTCCTGGCCCACTTCATCGATGAACACCGTCAGCCCCGGTTTCCGTTCCTGTGCCTGACCGTCAGCGGTGGACACACACAGATCGTGCTGGTTCGGGATTACCTGAACATGGAAATTATCGGACAGACCCAGGATGATGCCGTGGGGGAAGCGTTCGACAAAACCGCCAAACTGCTTGACTTGCCTTATCCGGGCGGTCCCCTTATCGATAAGTACGCTCAGCGGGGAAACCCGGACGCTTTTTCCTTTCCGGATGTTGAAATGCCGGGGCTGGATTATTCATTCAGCGGGATCAAAACCGCCTTTTTATATTTCCTGCAAAAACAGACGAAGGCCAACCCGGAGTTTATTGCTCAGCATTTGCCGGACATTTGTGCCAGTATCCAGCAGACCCTTATCCGGATCTTGCTAACCAAACTGCGAAAGGCCGCGCGCGAAACCGGTATTCGGGAAATTGCCCTGGCAGGGGGCGTTTCGGCCAATTCGGGTTTGCGGGCTACCCTGGGCGAGATGGGCGCAAAGGAGGGCTGGAACGTCTACATTCCCCGCTTTGAATACTGCACCGACAACGCGGCCATGATTGCGATGGCGGCCCACTTCAAGTACCTGAAAGGGGAGTTCACCGCGCAGGACGTGAGCCCGATGCCCCGCTGGTGAACTCGTTTGGCCTACCATCCCCCTGATTTGCTACTTTTGTGTATGAACACCCCTGTATTAAAGGAAATTTGGATTTATCCCATTAAATCGCTGGGCGGTATTTCCCTGACCGAAGCGGAAGTAGAACCAAAAGGATTCCGCTACGACCGCCGGTGGATGCTGGTGAAACCCGATGGGACGTTTTTGACGCAGCGCGAAAATCCCGTCATGGCACTGGTCAACGTGGAATTGACCGATCAGCAGTTGCGGGTTTACCACCGCGACCGCCCGGACGACCTCCTCGAAATCTCCCTGCATCCGGAAACCGGTGAAGCCCTGACGGCGTATGTCTGGGATCATCAGGCGGTGGATTCGCGGGTGGTGAGTCAGGAAGCTGATGACTGGTTCAGCCGACTGCTTGGTTTTCCGTGCCGCCTGGTGTATATGCCCGAAGATTCCCGGCGACCGGTCGATCCGAAATACGCCCGGCTCGACGATGTGGTGAGTTTTGCCGACGGTTTTCCGTACCTGGTCATTAGCGCGGATTCGCTGGATGAGCTGAATCGCCGGGTTGAAAAACCGCTGGGAATGAGCCGGTTTCGGCCCAATCTGGTGGTCCAGGGCGTCAAACCGCACGACGAGGATACCTGGTACCGGTTCCAGCTTGGGGCGCTGACCTTTTACGGCGTAAAACCCTGCGCCCGCTGCGTGCTGACGACGATTGATCCCCAAACCGCCCGGAAAGGGAAAGAACCCCTCAAAACCCTGGCTACCTACCGCCGACTGGACCAGAAAATTCTGTTCGGACAAAACGTGCTGGCCGAAACGACCGGAACCCTGCGCGTGGGCGACCCCGTCACAATTCTGGAACGACGCCCGGCCCGGCTGCCTTTTGAATAAACCCGGTTTGGGCTCGTCCGGATTTCTAACGACGCTGGTCCGGATTTGTAATCCGGATCCCCTGATTTTTGATTTGTAATCGGAACCGAGCCGTTGATCCTTAATTACTTATGGGACGGGATTAGTCCGGTTTTGGATTTTCTGATTAAAAAATAAAAATCAATTGGGGGATTTTGACGGCGAACTTGTCTTTCGGGTATAGACCCTGAACCCGATGGCTGACCACGCGTTTCCTTTTCGGCCCTTACCTGACCCGTTCCCGGCTGGCCCCAGCCCGCTGTCGCCGGGTGGCGCTAAAGCCTCCGATCCGCCAGGGACGGACAATGAACTGTTCATTCGCAATGCCTTTGCAACGGATCCGCGCGTCGGATGTGAACTCCTTTTCCGGCAGTATTTTTCGCCCCTTTGCAGCCACGCCATCCGGTTTGTATACGACCGGCAGGTCGCCGAGGATCTGGTGGCGGATTTGTTCTTCACGTTTTTCCAGAAACAACTCTACCGGCAGATCAACGGATCGTACCGGGCGTATCTCTACCAGGCCGTGCGAAACCGGGCTTACAACAGCTTGCGCTGGGAACTGAGTCGGCAGGAAACCCTGCCGGACGACCTCGACCAGCCCGATCTTGACGCAACGCAGCCCGACCGGCTGCTGCAACAGGACGAGCTCACCCGCGCCCTCGAGCGGGCCGTTCAGCAACTCTCACCCCAACGCCAGCGCGTGTTTTTGCTGAGCCGCTTCGAAGGCAAGTCGTACAAAGCGATTGCCAGCGAGTTGAAATTATCGCCCAAAACCGTCGAAAATCATTTGCTCCAGGCGGTTTCGACCATCCGACAAGTGCTCCGGCAACAAAAACTGATCAGTTGGGGCTGGCTGCTACTGGCGGTTTTCTCGTAATCCCAACGATTTCGCACCATGGAACCTACCAAAGAATTGCTATTTGCGTATTTTGCCGGTCAGGCGACGTCTGTTCAGCAGAAAGTGATCGGCGAATGGCTGACCCGCCCGACCAGCCGCGAACTCTATTTTCAGTGGCTGGATGAATGGGAGCGAAGCTTTCCGCAATATGCCCCGGATGTCGCGCGCCATTTCGACCAGTTCCGGCACCGGCTCGATGCGCCCGTTGCCGAATCGTCTCCCCTGATTCGCCCGGCCCCGGTAGAGCCGTCCCCGCCCTTGAGGGGGTCGGTCCGCTGGCTGGTAGCGGCCAGCGTAGCCCTGGCGCTGCTGGTGGGAGGCTGGTTCTTTCGGGAACCGCTGCTGTATAAAACCGTGACGACCGGGGCTTACCAGCTTCGTGCCATTCAACTGCCCGATGGCTCGACGGTCGCCCTGAACAGCAACTCGTCCCTGCAATTACCCCGGCTGGGCTACGGCTGGTTTTCGCGGCAGGTGGCGCTGACCGGCGATGCGGTTTTTGATGTCAGACACCTTTCAACGCACCAGCCTTTCATTGTGCAGGCTACCGATGGGTTAGCCGTGGAAGTACTGGGCACGGAGTTTTCCGTTCGCAGCCGGGCGCGGCAGGCCGAAGTCGTTCTGAAACGCGGCAAAGTGAATTTGCATTATGCTACGAAAAACCGCCCGGCGCAACACCTGTTGATGAAACCGGGCGATCGGGTTGAACTGGACGGAAAGGGAAGGCTGCGCCTGCAGGGTCAGACGGACACGACCCGCTTTGGCAATTGGCGTTACCGGCTCTTCAGTTTCAATCAGACACCTCTCCGGGAAGTCGTCCGCCAGATCCGGTATGTGTTTGGCGTGGAGGTGCAACTGGCCGACCCGGCTCTGGCCCGCCGGAAGCTAACGGGGACGATCCGCGCCGGTTCGTCCGATGAACTGGCCGAAGCGCTGGCCGAACTGCTCGATTTGCGGGTGAGCCACCGGGATCAAAACATTATTTTTTTAAAACCGACCGATAATCCTATTCCTCAATGAGAAAATCGTTACCCTACGCACTGTTGACCGGCTGGTTATTAAGTGCGGGTTATGGGCCAGCCGCAGCCCAAACCCTGGCTTTCGTCCGAACAACGCAGCAGGCGGATGGCCGGCAACCCGGCAAAACCAGCGTTGTAATGGGGGGAAATCAAACCCTGAAACAAACGTTGCTGCACCTCAAGGAGCACTATGGCGTCGATATTTTATTCGAAGAAGCGGTGATTGCCCGGCATGGCAGCCTGGTCGAACCCTTTGCGCTGGACACCCGGCTGGAACCCACGCTGAATGCTCTGTTGAAGCGGTACGGGTTACGGTACAAAAAACTACGTTCCGGAGCCTACCTGATTTTACCGCCCAAAACGAATGAAAGGGTCCTGATCAACCTGCCGGACCAAGCCGTAACGCCAACCGCCGGAACCGGACCGGTTTCACTGGAAGGCCTGACGAGCGTCTTGTCCGTGGTGACCCGTGAGCCGATTCGGGCCGACGTTCGGGTAAGTGGCCGGGTGACGAGTGAAACCGGGGAGGGCTTGCCCGGTGTGAGCGTGGTCGTGAAAGGGACAACCCGAGGCACCACCACCGATGCCCAGGGGATGTACCAGTTGAGTGTACCGAACGGCGAAATTACGCTGGTTTTCAGTTTTGTCGGCTACGTGACGCAGGAACAGGCCGTGGGCAACCGAACGGCAGTGGATGTGCAACTGGTGCCGGACACCAAGGCGCTAAACGAGGTGGTTGTCGTGGGGTACGGGCAGGTGAAAAAGAGCGATCTGACGGGCGCGGTGGCGACAGTACCCGTCGAGGAAATCCGGAAAGTGGCCGTTACCTCGCTCGATCAGGCGTTGCAGGGCCGGGCGGCTGGCGTACAGATTACCCAGAACTCTGGCGCACCCGGTGGTTCGACGAGCATCCGGATTCGGGGCGGTAACTCGATCCAGGGGGATAATGAACCGTTGTACGTGATCGATGGGATTCCGTTCAAAAATGACGGAGCCGGCAGCGGGTCGAGTTTTAACGTGCTCAGTACGCTGAATCCCAGCGATATTGAGTCCATTTCGGTGTTGAAAGATGCGTCGTCCACGGCCATCTACGGATCGCGGGGGGCGAATGGCGTGGTGATTATTACGACCAAACGGGGCAAGGCCGGGAAGTCGACCATCACCTTCGAGAGCTATTATGGCATTCAGAATGTGCGCCGAAAGTACCCGGTTTTGAACGGCCGGGAATACGCCCAGCTGGTCAATGAGGCCAATACTAACGAAGGACGTCCGGCGGTATATACGCAGGCTCAGGTCGATGCGTTCGGCGAGGGGACCGACTGGCAGGATGAGATTTTCCGGCAGGCGCCCATTGCCAATTACCAATTGTCGTTGAGCGGGGGCGATGACAAAACGCAGTACGCGATTTCGGGCGGTTATTTCAAACAGAACGGGATTGTTGTCAATTCCGACTTCGACCGGTATTCGTTTCGCGTCAATCTGGACCGGAAACTGACGAGCAAAATCAAAATCGGGAACAGCCTGACGGTAAACCGTACCCTGACCAATCAGTCGCGCTCGGATGGCGATCTGGGCAGTGCCGGACTGGTCACGATTGCGGCCCTTCAGTTTCCGCCCATTCTGCCGGTCCGATCGCCGAGCGGGGCTTATCTGATTACCGATCCGGCGCTGAATTTTACGGCCGATAACCCGGCGGCACTGGCCCGTGATAACAAAAACCGCAATACGGCCTATCGCATTTTCGGCAACGTTTTTGGGGATTACCAGATTATCGACGGCCTGAGCCTCCGCATTTCGCTGGGGATGGATGGGGTTCTGCAAAAGCAGGATTCATACCTGCCCCGGTCGGTATCGAGCGGTTTGGCGCAGGGGGGATCGGCTGCGATCTACAACTCCCAATCCATGACCTGGCTGAACGAAAACCTGCTGACCTATACCCGTACCTTCAACACGGTGCATTCCATCACGGCCCTGCTGGGTTATACGCAGCAGGCCAACCGCACCGAAACCAGCCGGGCGTCCGCGCGTAATTTTGTGAACGATAACCTGGGGTCGAGTAACCTGTCGTCGGGCTCAGTACCGCTGACCCCCGAATCGGGCGTTGGCACCTGGGGACTGCAATCCTACCTGGCCCGGGTCAACTACGGCTATAAAGACCGGTATTTGCTGACGGCCTCGTTCCGGACCGATGGTTCATCGCGGTTTGGGTCCAACAAGCGGTACGGTTATTTCCCGTCGGCGGCTCTGGCCTGGCGGGTGTCGGAAGAAGGCTTCCTGAAGACCAGCCGCGTGGTGAGTGATCTCAAACTCCGGCTGACCTACGGCGCCACCGGTAACCAGGATGGGGTCGGAAATTATCCGGCCTACTCCCTGCTGGGTACCCAGAATTATGTGTTTGGCAACACGGTTTCGACGGGTCTGGGACCCAACCAGATTGCCAACCCGGATTTGTCGTGGGAAACCACGACCCAGACCGACTTCGGGGTGGATCTTGGGCTGCTGAATAACCGCATCACGGTGACGGCGGATGCCTACCTGAAACGCACGAAAGATTTGCTGTTGAACGTGACGGTCCCGAGCACCTCCGGTTTTTCGAGCGCCATCAAAAACCTGGGGAAAGTGCAGAATAAAGGCATCGAACTCAGCATTTCGTCGGTCAACATCGACCGGGCCTTCCGGTGGAATACCGACCTGAATTTTGCCCTGAACCGCAACAAGGTGCTCGATATCGGTGGAGCTCCGCAAATCTTCGCGGGAAATGTTGCCAACGTCGGTCAGGGGCTCAACTCGGGCATCATCCGCGTGGGCGAACCGCTGGGATCGTTCTTTGGCTACATCACGGATGGGCTATACCAGACCACCGACGAACTGACGGCGCTCACCGATCCGCAGGCCCGTAAACCGGGGGATCGCAAGTACCTCGATCTGAACGGCGACAAAAAGATCGACGACAACGACCGGACTATCATTGGCCGGGCCCAGCCCAAATTTATCGGCGGTCTCAGCAATACATTCTCCTATAAAGGCTTCGAGTTAACGGCGTTCTTTCAGGGGGTTTACGGGAATAATATCCTGAACGCCAACCGGTTCGAACTGGAGTATCTCAACGCGACGACCAACCAGACCCGGGATATGCTCAACCGGTGGACCCCGACGAACACGAATACCGATATTCCGCGGGCTTCGACCACGCGCCCGGCCAACCGGATTTCGACCCGGCAGATCGAGGACGGTTCGTATCTGCGACTGAAAAATCTTCAGCTGGCCTATAACCTGCCGACGTCGGTGATTAACAGCCTGAAAATTCAGTCGGCCCGGGTGTATATGACGATGCAGAACTACCTGACCTGGACCAACTATTCGGGCTACGATCCGGAAGTCAACCGGTTTGGGCAGGACAGCCGCAGCCAGGGCTTCGATTACGCCAGCTACCCGGCCACAAAAACGATTCTGTTTGGACTAAACGTAGGATTTTAAACGAATGATGAAGGATTGACGAGCAACGATGCCGTTCGGGGCAACCCCGTCATCGTTCCGGCTCGTCGTTCATTCTCAAGACAGCCATGAAAAAGATACTTTCTCTTCTCAGCCTGATCGGCCTGCTGGCTTCCTGCGATGTGCTGGACCAGGTGCCGGAATCGAATTTTTCACCCACGAATTTTTACCGGAATGCCGATGATGCCAAAGCCGCCGTCAGTGCGGTATACGATCCGCTGAACACGGCGAACCTGTACGGACAGATTATGTGGATTTTGCAGGATCAGGCTACCGACGATGCCGAATGGGGGAACGGCCGTTCGACGGCCAACCAGCCCAAAAATGACCTCGACAAATACACCTTCACCCCGGCCACGCTTACGTTTCAGTCGATCTGGTCGACGGTCTATGCCGCCATCAACCGGGCCAACGCCGTGATTGCCCGCGTTCCCGGCATTCCGATGGACGACGACCTGAAAGCGCGCTACGTGGCCGAGGCCAAGTTCATGCGCGGTTTTTATTACTTCACGCTGGTCCGGCTGTTCGGCAGGGTGCCCCTGATGACGAGCGAAACCACGTCACTGAATGACCTGAGTGTCAGTCGGGCGTCGGTGGACGAGGTGTATCAGTTGATTATTCGGGATTTTACGGAAGCGGAAAGCATCCTGCCGACCACCTATACGGGCGCCGACCGGGGTCGGGCCACGAAGGGAGCCGCAAAAGCGTTTCTGGCGAAAGTCTACCTGACCCGGCAGGATTGGTCTAATGCCGCGACCAAAGCCAAGGAAGTGATTGACCTGGGTGTTTACGATCTGTGGGCCAACTTTGCGGATGCCTTCCTGATTGCCAATAAAAATGGCAAAGAAGCGGTGTTTGAGGTGCAGGCCCTGAGTGGCGGTTTTGGCGAGGGAAGCTGGATGCAGGGCTATATGCGGGCGACTTTCGATCGGGTCAATAACATTGCCGGTTTTGGGGATGATCCCCCGACCGAGAACCTGTACCGTTCGTACCGCTCGGATGACAAACGCCGGGATGTTACGCTGCGACTCTATTCGGCCACCACCAATCCGGCGGCACCCGCCAGCGTCCTGTTTCCCTGCTATGTGAACAAGTACCTGGACCCCACGGCAACCGGCAACGGCGATGGCGGCAACAACTACCCGATTATTCGCTACCCGGATGTCTTGCTGATGTACGCCGAGGCCCTGAACGAACAGGGAGCGAACAACCCGGTGGCCTATTCAACCTTCAACCGCATTCGAAACCGGGCCGGATTGCCGAACCTGACGCCGAATCTGAGTCAGGCCCAGTTCCGGGATAGTCTGCTGCTGGAACGGCGGCTGGAACTGGCCTTTGAAGGGCACCGCTGGTACGATCTGGCTCGGACCAAACGCCTGATCAGCGCGATGAAAGCCCAGAATCCGACGATTCCCGTGGCCGAACACCATTACCTGTTCCCGATTCCCCAGACGGAACGCGATGTAAACCCGAAACTGGAGCAGAATCCGGGGTATTGATTGGGCGGTTGACAGTTTTTGGTTGGCGGACGCATGTGTTCATCGGGCGTCCGCCAACCAAAAACTGTCAACCGAATACCAAAAAACTGTAAACCGGAATACCGTTCCGAAAAGTAGGTCTGGATACCTGGTTGCCTTTGCGGGATACACCCTATCGTTCCTTACGGCGACGGTCAGGGCGCAATTACCCGGCGTAGTTACAAAAACTGGTTTCGGCCTGACGGGCCGGTTTGTTCTCCTAAACTCGATTTATGAATTCGATCAAACACTTTCTCCCGGCATTTTTAGTCAAATGTAGCATAAACGGATCGGCCTTAAGCGGTTTGCTCGCCCTGCTGCTGGTGTTACCCGGCTACCGAACTTCGGTGGAGCCGAAGGCCCCAACCCGCAAAGCCGACGTGATTATTTACGGCGGAACCTCCGCAGCGGTGACGGCGGCTGTTCAGGTAAAAAAAATGGGCAAATCGGTCATCGTGGTATCGCCGGACAAGCACCTGGGCGGTCTGTCGGCGGGGGGATTGGGCTTTACCGATACGGGAAACAAGCAGGTGATCGGCGGTTTGTCGCGCGAATTCTACCATCGGCTCTACCAGCATTACCAGAAAGACGATTCCTGGACGTGGCAGAAACGGTCGGAGTACGGCAACAAAGGGCAGGGAACCCCCGCGCTCGACGGAGCCAACCGGACGATGTGGATTTTTGAGCCCCACGCGGCCGAACAGGTGTTCGAAGATTTTGTGAAGGAAAATAATCTGACGGTTTACCGCAACGAATGGCTGGACCGCTCGGCCAAAGGGGTTCAGAAACAGAAGGGAGCCATTCGCTCGTTCCGGACCCTGAGCGGGACGGTTTACGAGGGCAGCGTGTTTATCGACGCCACCTACGAAGGGGATTTGATGGCGGCTGCGGGTGTCAACTACCACGTGGGGCGGGAAGCCAACAGCGTCTATAACGAAACCCACAACGGCGTGCAGGTCGGCGTTTTCCAGCATGGGCATTATTTCAAAAAGGATGTCAGTCCGTACAAAGTGCCGGGCGATCCGAAAAGCGGTTTGCTGCCGGAAATATCGGCGGAAGAACCGGGGCCGAATGGCTCGGGCGACCACAAAATTCAGGCGTATTGCTTCCGGATGTGCCTGAGCAACCACCCCGAAAACCGCATTCCGTTCCCGAAACCGGAGGGCTACGACCCCGGCCGTTACGAGTTGCTGGCGCGCGTATTCGCGACGGGCTGGCGGGAGACGTTCGACAAGTACGATCCGATTCCGAACCGCAAAACCGATACGAACAACCACGGCCCGTTCAGCACGGACTATATCGGCAAAAATTACGACTACCCCGAAGCGACCTACGAACGCCGGAAGCAGATCATTCGGGAGCATGAGCTGTATCAAAAAGGGTTGATGTATTTCCTCCAGAATGACCCCAAAATCCCCGCCGATGTCCACGAAGCCATGCAGCAGTGGGGCCTGCCGAAGGATGAGTTCAAAGACAATGGCGGTTGGCCGCACCAGTTATACATCCGGGAAGCCCGGCGAATGATCGGTGAGTTTGTGATGAAAGAAGCCGATGCGCTGGGCAAAACCGTGGTGCCGAACCCGGTCGGGATGGGCTCGTACGCACTGGATGCGCACAATGCGCAGCGGTTTGTCAAGAAAGACGGTTTTGTGCAGAACGAGGGTGATATCGGCGTTCACCCGGACAAACCGTATTCCATTGCCTATGGCTCGATTGTGCCGAAAGAAGCCGAATGCACAAACCTGCTCGTGCCGGTTTGTGTGTCGAGTTCGCACATCGCCTACGGATCGATCCGGATGGAGCCGGTTTTCATGATTTTGGGCCAATCGGCGGCTACGGCGGCCGTGCTGGCGATCGAAGGGAAAACGGCGGTGCAGAAAGTGCCCTACGCCAAACTCCAGGAACGATTGCTCAAAGACGGGCAACGGCTGACGCTGTAACGGGCGGGGATGGGTAGTAAAAACCGGCTGCGATCTTTGGTTTTCATACCCGTCTGAAACCAGCATGAAAGCGAACCCCTCCCGTCGAACCTTTATCAAGTCGTCCCTGCTGACCGGCACCGTTCCGTTTCTGGCCCCCGGTTTTGGGCTGGGAGCGGAATCCGAAACGCCAACGCTACCGGGCCCGTTGGTCGATGAAACGAAGAGTATCATTGGTTCCTACGGGCCCTGGGCGATGTCGGCGCGGCCGCAGGGCCTGTTGTCTTTCCGGAATGACCGCTGGAAACCGGGGCAGTTGAACCGCTGGAAAAAAGAAGCGCTGCAAAAAACGCAGGAATTGGTGGCTGCTCCGCCGTTACCCGATATGCCGAGCGTAAAAACCGACCGGACGTACGAGTACGATGGGCTGCTGATCGAAGAACTGACCTGGCAGCTTCCCTACGGAAACCCCACGAAAGCGGTGGTACTGAAACCCAGGGGGGCCACCGGGCCGCTGCCCGCCATCCTGGCCCTGCACGACCACGGCGGGAAAAAATATTTTGGGTACCGCAAAATCGTAAAAACCGGTGACGACCAGCATCCGCTGCTCACCGACCACCAGCGTGACTACTACGAAGGCCGGGCCTGGGCCAACGAAATGGCTCGGAAAGGGTACGTGGTGATGGTTCATGATACGTTTGCGTTTGGCAGTCGCCGGGTCCTGTATCAGGAAGCGGAAGGGCTGCCCAACGGCGTGCTGACGACAACGAACAAAACGGATGAAGACCCGGAGAATCCCGAGCGGATCGGGGTCTACAACCAGTGGTCGTCGGAGCACGAACACGTGATGTCGAAGTCACTGTTCTGCGCGGGGACGACCTGGCCGGGCGTGGTGCTCATCGAGGACCAGGTGGCGCTGTCCATTCTCTGCGCCCGGCAAGATGTGGATGCCCGGCGGGTCGGTTGTGGCGGTTTGTCGGGTGGGGGCCTGCGCACCGTGTATCTGGCCGGTCTGGATCCGCGGATCCAGTGCTGTGTCTGCGTGGGTTTTATGACCACTTGGAAGAATCTGGCGCTGCACAAATCGTATACGCACACCTGGATGACGTATACTCCTTTGTTGCCCAATTACCTGGATTTTCCGGAGATTCTGGGGTTGCGGGTGCCACTACCCACGATGGTTCAGAGCAATCGGGAGGACCGACTCTTCACCCTGCCGGAAATGCAGGCCGCCGATCAGACACTGCAGGAAGTCTTTGCCAAGGCGGGGGCGATGGAGCGGTATGCCGGGCGGTTTTACGACGGCGACCACAAGTTTGACCACGCGATGCAGACCGATGCTTTTGCCTGGTTTGACCAATGGCTGAAAAAAGCATAAACCCAAAAACCGCCCCGGTCAAAGCTGGGGCGGTTTTTATAAGGCCAGAAATTCCACTCACTTTACCTGCAACTTCACCACCACTGGCAGGTGGTCGGACGCATACTGCTCGTCGATTACTTTCGTAGACAGCGTTTTAATCGTATCGCCCGGTTTGTACAGGATGAAGTCGATGGTACGGTTCGGCTTGTTGACCGGGATGGTCGGCGCACACGTCTGGCAGCTTCGGACGAAATGCTGGTCCAGGTACTGCATCACCCGGCTGTCGGGCAGGGCGTTGAAATCACCGCCCAGAATCAGGGGCAGGTTAGAGGTTTCGAAGTGTTTGACGATCAGCTCAGACTGGGTCAGGCGGTTCGGTTCTTTCAGATCGAGGTGGGTGCTGCCAAAAATGACCTTTTTCCCACGGCCGATTTCCGCCGTTACCCCCGCAAAGGTGCGGGGTTCACCGCCCAGAACCGGATCGACCGGCAACGCAAACCGGATCGAGTCCAGAATCGGAAACCGGGATAAAACCGCCACGCCGTAGTCACCGCCCTGGTGGTCGATGGCTTTGGAAAAAAAGAAATGCATGCCCGTGAGCCGGGCCAGTTCCTGGGCCTGATGCCGGCCTTTGCCCGACCGTTCGGTGTTGACATCCACTTCCTGCAGCGCCACGAAATCCGGTTTTTCTTTCGTAATCACGCGGGCGATGGCGTCCACATCGATTTTGGTACCGGCCGAGGGCGGGTTGCAGTGATGAATGTTGTAGGTCATCACCGTCAGGGTTTTGGCTTTCCTGTTCGGGCGGTTTTCCGGCAAATCCTCGCTTTTGCTGGCGAACGAAGGGACGGAAAGAATGATAAGAACCAGGGCAAGTAATTGTTTCATGCTGTTGGGTTTTCCCGCGACGGACGTGGGTTGGTGCGTCTTGGGGATTGGGTTCGAAAACGACGCAGAAGGACAGGGACCCGGTTTTTATCCGGGTTCCCATTCGGCCTTGATTACTCCCAGTTCGGATTTTGCGTCAGATTGGTGTTTAACAACCGTTCCTGTTTCGGAATGGGGTAGAGGTAATCGCGGTTTTCAACGAATTTTTTGGTAATGTGTCCGTTGACGACGATGTTGCCGCCTTTGCTGCCATTTTCCAACAGGATTTCACTGCCGAGTTTCAGCAACTGAGCACCGGAAACGGTCGGTTTGGTACCTTCGTAAATTACCAGATCGACTTTCCCGTTTTTGTCGAGGTCATAACTGCCCGGACCGGGGAAATACATGCCCTTGAACGTTTTGGTCAGCAACTGGCCTTCTTTCCAGCGGATCAGATCATCCCAGCGGAAGTAGTTTTCCATCACCAGTTCGATCCGCCGTTCGCGCCGGATTTCCAGCAGAACCCCGAGATTGTTGCCTTTCAGTTGGGTGTATTGCTGCGCCTGGTACGGATCGGGATTGGCGTTGGCAGCCGCCAGGTTGATGTTGGGCATCCCCACCCGGTCGCGGGTCAGTTTGGTCGAAATATCCAGATCGGCCTGCGTCAAGGTGCCGCGTTCGGCTTTCGCTTCGGCATAATTGAGCAGCACTTCGCCGTACCGGAAAATCGGCATGTCCGTAATGTCCTTCTGGTTGGTATCCCATTTGGGGGTCGAAACGAATTTGATCAACTGGTAACCGGTAACGGTTGCGCCGAATTCGGGAACCAGCGGGACGTTTTCGCCGATCCGCGTATACCCCGGCGTCCGGATGGTCTGCGCCAGACGCGGATCACGGTTCTGGACTTCGTCCGCAAACTGCATGGTTTCGTAGCCTTTGATATCGGTAAAGCGCGATCCATCGGCCATCAGGTAGCTGTTCACCAATTTCTTTTCCAGCCCCGGTTTTCCCTGGGAAGCCGTCATGGTGTAATAATTCAGGTTGTGGTACACCTGCAATTCATCGCTGAAATCCCGCGCCAGAATCACCTCGTCGGGAATGGCATTGTCGGACGAAAACAGTTTCAGGTAAGCCGTTGTGGGGGTCGCTTTGTAGATCGAGTAACCGCTGTTTTTCATCAACTCTTCCGAAGCAGAAATACAGGCGTCCAGAAACTTGTCGGCATTCGGCAGGCTGTATTCCGGATGATATTTCCGGAACGTTCCTTCGTAGAGCCCCATGCGGGATTTCAACGCCAGCGCCGTCCATTTGGTGATGGTGTTGAGCTGCCGCGAATTGTCCAGATTGGCAATGGCGTAGTCGATGTCGGCCATTACCGAATCCATCACCACCGCCCGCGGGTCACGCGCTTTGGTCAGCATTTCCTGATCCAGCACCTCGATGGTTTTGGAATACCAGGGCACATCGCCGAAGCGTTTCACCATGCCGAAGTAAAAATGCGCGCGGAAAAACCGGGCAAGCCCGTTGTACTTGGCCACGGCTTTTTTGTCCGGGCATTTTCCCGAATTGGCCAGAAAATAGTTGATGTTCCGAAGCGTTGTCCAGCTCCAGCCCCCTCCGCTGGTCGGCACCACGCGCGTGCCCTGCAACTCGTCGCGCAGGCTGTTTTTGACAATGTTATCCACATCTTCGAGATACACATCCTCGGCCGTAGGCAGGGCGTTGTAGAACGAGTTCGTGTACAGCAGCAGGTCGTTTTCGGTATTGAAAAAGGTTTCCGGCGAGATAGCGTCCTGCGGCACCAGGTCCAGGTCACACGAAACCAGACCGAGCGTAATGAAAAGGAGACTTATGATTTTTTTCATGGGAATGCGAATGTAAATCGGTTTTAGAACGTGACGTTTAGACCTGCCGAAAAGGTTTTGGACAGCGGATACGTCCGTCCGTTGGTGGCGTCACCATCAAATTGTTCCGGATCGATGTATTTGGTTCTCAGGGGCGTGAAAGTCAGAACGTTTTCGCCACTGACGTAAATCCGCGCCCGGGGAATCCGGATTTTTTTGGTCAGCGTTTCCGGCAAGGTGTAGCCGATTACCACGTTTTTCACCCGGAAATACCCTACATTCTGGATATACCGGTCATTGGGCGCGTTCAGGTCACCACCGCCGTTCAGCGCCGTATAACCGCGCAAAACCGGGAAATACGCATCCGGGTTTTCGGGCGTCCAGATGTCGTCGGCGAAGTTTTCGGGAATGAACGAATAGTACGGCCGGGAATAAGGCCCCCAGAATTTATCGGCGTTGTTGCCCGGATACCAGTTTTTCCGCAGAATGCCCTGCCCCATCACCGACAGGTCAAAACCGCTCCAGGAAGCGCCGAGGTTGATTCCGTACCGGTACCGCGCCCGGTTGTTTCCGATGATTTTCATATCGCCGTGATCGGCCAGCGTGTTGGCTCCCTGATCGATTTTTCCGTTGCCGTCGAGGTCGATGAACTTCAGATCCCCTGCCTGCAATTTGCTCCAGTCGCCGGGGGCGCTCAGCCGTTGCTTGTTGACAATGGTTTGATCCACTTTATAGGCCTGTGCTTCTTCGTTGGTTTTAAAGACGCCTTCGATCGAATAGCCCCAGATCTCGCCGATGGTCTGTCCTTCGTAATAGCTCGACAGAATCTTGTTCGGATTGTCGTATTTGGTAATTACCGATTTTGCATCGGAGAGCATGAACGAGGCATTGTAGGCGAATGGCTTGCCCGCTACCTTCACCTGGTCGCGCCAGGCCAAAGCCAGTTCAAATCCTTTGGTCTGCAAATTCCCGGCGTTTTTGGTGGGAACAGGCGCTCCATACACCGCAGCCAGCACCTGACCCGGCACCAGCATGTCCGTGGTGTTCCGGATGTAGGCGTCGAATGACAGATTCAGGCGGTTTTTCAGGAAATCCGCATCGATCCCCAGGTTGGAGGTGGTGGCTTTTTCCCAGGTCAGATCCGGCGAAATCGGGTTCGGACTGTTGACGTAATTCAGCTTCTGGCCGTTGCTGATCCAGCTCGACTGGGCCGTGGGCATGATCGAAATGTACGGGTAAAAGCTGGCCGAGTTGGAGTTTGACGGCAACTGATTGCCCAGCGTTCCGTACGAAGCCCGAAATTTCAGGTTGTTGACGACGTTGCGCAGCGGTTCGAAGAAGGATTCTTCGCTGATCCGCCAGCCCGCCGACACCGACGGGAAGAAACCGTACCGGCGGCCTTCGCCAAACCGGGAGGTTCCGTCATACCGTCCGTTGACTTCCAGCAGGTATTTGCCGACATAATCGTAATTGACCCGGAAGAAGGCCCCGAAGAGCGAATACTGGTAGGAATCACCACCCGAAAGCTGCTCGCCGGTTCCCAGGTTCAGATCGTTCAGACTTTCCGAAAGCAGGTTTTTCCGCGCCCCGAACAACCGCTGGTGTTTCTTCGATTCGTAGTTCATCCCCGCCATCGCCGACATATAATGTTTGCCAAACGTATGATTGTACGACGAGTACAGGTTGGTGACGTTCACCGGGTCGAACCACATGGTTTTCCGCAATTGATCGGTATTGTAGTTGGGCACCGTCGTCAAAATACCCGGCTGGATCGAATACTGCGCAACCGCCGAGCGGTACCAGTCGTCGGCGATATAGAACGAGTACGAGTGGTTGGCCACCAGATTCCAGGTTTTGGTAAAGTCGATGGTTACCGAGTTGATCGTGGTCAGCTCGTGCACGCCTTTCTTCCCGCCCGCAACGCCTTTCAGCAGGTTGGCAAACAAGCCGTCGCCGATGGAGTAGTTGTTTTTCAGGGTGTTATAGGTCGCCGTTCCGTCCGGGTTGCGCGGGGCGTAGGCCGGTAACGCGTGCACCGTGATGGCCACGAAGTTGGCGTTGGCACCCCCTTCCAGACCCGGATAGGTGTACTTGGAGTCGAAGTACTGCGTGTTGTTACTGACTTTCAGCCAGGGCGTCAGTTGGGCGTTGATCTTGCTGCGGAGTGTGTACGAGGTGAACTTATCCGTATTGATTTTCATGATTCCCTCTTTCTCGAAAATCGACCCCGACAGGAAATAATTCACTTTGTCGGTTCCGCCGGACAAATTCAGGTTGTGCTGGCGGGAGGGCTCTGTCATGTTGAACAGCGTGTTCCACCAGTCGTAGTTACCGTAGTAATTATAAATATCTTTCCCGTTGACGTTTTTAACGACGGTCCAGGGCCGGGCCGGGTTTTCGGTTTTATCGTACCGACGCGCTTCCAGTTCCTTGTAATCTTCTTCCGAATACCGGGTGTAGCTGTTGCCCGTTGCCCGAATAAACGCTTCGTCATTCATCTTGACGTAGTCGTAGCCGTTCGTCATGAATTTGGTGCTGACGGTCGGCGTCGACCAGCCGAAGTTGTTGCTGTACGAAATGTTGGTTTTGCCGTTTTTAGCGGTTTTGGTTGTTACCAACACCACCCCAAACGCGCCCCGCGCTCCGTAAATCGCCGAAGCGGCCGCATCTTTCAACACCGATACCGATTCCACGTCGCCCGGGTTGATGCGGTTAATGTCTCCCGGAATACCGTCGATCAACACCAGTGGGCCACCGCCATTGATGGAGGTTTCTCCGCGTACATTCAGGTTCCCACCCTGTCCCGGCTGCCCGGTGCTGAACGTAATGTTCAGGTTGGGAATCATCCCCTGCAAAATCTGGGTCATGTTGTTGAGGGGCCGGTTTTCGAGGTCTTTGGCCTGGACCTGCGAAACCGCACCGGTCAGGTTGACTTTCTTCTGGGTTCCGTAACCCACCACCACCAGTTCTTCCAGGCTTTTGCTGTCAGGGTCTAAGGTGACGTTGACGACCGTGCGGTTACCAACCGTGATTTCCTGCGAAGCGTACCCAACAAAGCTAAAAATCAACACCGCCGAAGCGTTCGGGACCGAAAGTTCGTAATTCCCGCTGCCGTCGGTGGTCGTCCCCCGCGTGGTTCCTTTCAGCACCACCGTTACCCCGGCCAGGGCTTCCTGCTGACCATCCGCAGCCCTTACTTTTCCCTTCAGGCGGATTTCCTGGCGCGACAGGTAGGTTTCCATTTTTGATTCGAGGTTGGGCAGCAAGGTCTCGAGTTTATTATTTTTCTCGCGGGCCAGCACAATCTGCTCATTGATCACCTTATACGTAATCCCGCGCGGCATCAGCAACTGGTCCAGGACCCGCGACAATTTCTGGTTCTGGACGTCAATGGAAACCGCTTCCCGGAGCGACACCCGACTGCTGTACACAAACTTCGTATTCGCTTTTTCCTGGATCTGATCGAGAGCCTCCTTGAGCGTAACATTCGAGAGATGGAGCGTCATATCCTTACTCAGGATCGACTGTGCCGCAATCTCCCGGGCGTAGCTGCTGCCGGTCAGGAGGAAGGCAAGTATCCATTGAAGTAATCCGATACGCATGATTTTTCGCCAGTCGACCGACTGGTTTAGGATAGAATTTTGCATAATTTTGATTGTCTGATAGTTAAGCGCTGTTGGATTAAAGTCCCTTTCTGTCGGTGGCACGATGCGAAAGGGAATGTCAGTTTGAACCGGTCGTGGTGGCACACGATCGGTTTTTTTGCTCAGGGGGGTAGTGAGTAGAAAAGGTTCATAGGAAACAGTTAGCGTTGGAAGTTATTCATTACTAAAGAATTACTAGGGTTCGCAGGGCAGTCCGTCCAGGGTAATGACCTTCCCGTTGAAGGTGTAGGTCGCATCCAGCGCAGTGCACAGCATTTCCATGATAATGGGCAGGGATTGCTGCTCAAAATCGGCATTGACGAGGCAGGCGGCAATTTTTGGATTGGAAAACCGGATCTGGATGTCGAACCGTTTCTCGAGTTTTTTCGCGACCTGGTCGAGCGGGGCATTCTCAAACACGATCGTCACCGGTTCGTAAATTTCTTTTTTGGCCTGCGCCGGAATGGTCGAGGACGTCAGGCGTCGGGATGCGGTTTCGAAAATAGCCTGCTGCTGCGGTTTCAGAATGACCTGCTGCTCGTTTTCGTCCGGATCGGGCGCACTCACCTGCACCTGGCCCGTTACGACCGAAATCTGGAAAACCGTTTGCGAAGCCGGCGCTTTTACGTTGAAACTGGTGCCCAGGACCTTGATCTGCATCTCCCCGCTTCTGATGAAAAAGGGACGGCTCTTATCCTTTTTGACATCGAAAAAGCCTTCCCCCGAGAACACCACCTGCCGTTTGTCGGCCCCAAATTCTTTCGGATACCAAATGGAAGCGCCGGAATGCATCCAGACCGTACTCTCATCGGGCAGTTTAAACTTCACCAGCCGGGGCTGGTGGTTGACAAACTGAGTCAGATTGACCGGATCTTTTTCTTTTAGCTGTCGGACAATGGAAACCGGAACCGGAACCGACTGATGCTGATTCGTAACATAGCGGTAGGTGAAATAGACGCCCAGCAGAATAGCCACCGAAGCCGCCAGTCCGGATACCCACCGCCAGCGAATCGGGCGGAGTCGCGGTTTGGGGACGGAATGAAGTTTAGTTTGAATCGTTTCAAAGGTTTCGCGCTGAAACTGGCGTTGTTGTGCTTCCGGTAGTGAATCCAGAAAATCCGGGCGGCCGTTCAGGGCGGCATACCAGGCTTCCACGAGTTCTTTTTCCTGATCGGTGCATTGATTCTGAAGGTACTTGTCTAATAAATGGGGAGAAATAGGGGGTGGTGGCATGGCTAGGAATGTTACAATTCCTAAGTCGCCTGCCGGGCGGGGAACCCTTAGTCGGTTTGAAAAAAAATTAAGAACGGTTGAAAAAAGAGCGACCTTCAACCCATTGGGGCCGGACAACCCGAGCCGGAAGACGGTTTAGAAAAGCTGGATCAGCAGAAAAATATGGACAAAATGCTCTTTCAGGTATACTTTCAACGTGCGGAGGGCTTTGGTCATGTGCTGCTCAACCGTTTTTTCGGAAATCTCCAGTTGCCGGGCAATTTCGCGGTTGGACTGCCCTTTCCGGCTGAGCAGAAACACTTCCCGGCATTTCGGCGGCAACAGGTGCAGGCCCTGCTCGTAGCGGTTCTGCAGGTCGGCGGTTAGCAAGGGCTGGTCGGTCAGCTCACTGGATTCCCGGGTTTGAATTTCCCACTGGTTGTAATGGTACTGGCGCGTAAATTCTTTGCGATAGTAGGAGATGATGAGGTTTTTGACGCTGCTGAACAAATACGAACGGCAGCACTGGATGGTGTTCCGGTGCCGTTGCTGCCACACGTTTACGAACAATTCCTGGATGATTTCCTGGGCCGCGAACTGATCGTTTACCTTGCCATAGGCATAATTGAACAAAAGCCGGAAATACCGATTATACAGTTCGGCAAATGCGAACTCATCGTCGGTTTCATGAATCGACCTCAGGATGCTTTCGTCGGAACAGGTGCTATACGTTGAATCCATACCTGAATGTCCTACGTCCAATTTACGGGGTTAAACCGGCTTTTTTTACAAAATTCGGGCTATTTTTATTTTAATCACTCACTTTCTCATTAAGGAACCGCACACTTTTTTGTTACATGATAACAAAAAGTTAATAGCCAATCCCGAAGATACGGATAAACTTTTGGCGATAGGCGGTTTTGGGTATTGGCAATCGTCTTTGGTTTATTCTCCGAAAGTTACCCAAAAATACACCATTTTTTAGGGGTTGCCAAGTCAATTTTATCCGGTAAAAAGTAGCTTTGCACCGCAGTTTACTCCGGCGGTTTCGCCAGCAGAACCAGCACCTAAAACGTTCACCATTCATTCTGTCCCGCCGAGGTGGGCTGGCCAGATTTTTTGTATGAAGTTCTTTCATTCGCTTAAACAGTACCTGCAAACGGCCCACTACCTCAGTCTGGATGTGGTGGTCGGGGCGGTTGTTTCGCACATCATGGCGGCCCGGTTGCCGGATGGGAATCGCCCGGTTGATTGGGCGACGACGGTTTTGCTCGGGATTTGTGTTTTTCTGATCTATGCGGCCGATCGGCTGTATGATATTCGGAAAGCGACGTTTTCGCAGGCTCCCCTGACCGCCCGGCACCGGTTTCACGCCGAAAACCGCCGGCTGCTGCTGCGCGTACTGATGGGCTTGGTGGCGGTTTGTGTCATTCTGATTTTCTGGCTGCCCAAAAGCGTCATCCTGTTCGGGAGTGCGCTGGCCCTGATTTCGGGGGCTTACCTCTGGATTGTTTCGCGGTTGCCGGTGGCCAATAAAAAACTGGCCTGGAAGGAACCCACGGTCACACTGCTGTATACGGTGGGGGTCTGGGGAAGTTCGTGGGCGCAAAAACCGACCCTTGGCTGGTCTGAAATCGGGCTGGGCCTGCTGTTTCTGCTGATTGTTTTCCAGAACCTGCTGCTGTTTTCGGTGATGGAAGCCTATGAATTTCCAGACAGCTCCTTTTCGCTGGCAACGATCTGGGGCTTCGATAAGAGTGATGCCGCGCTGCGGACGCTGGCGGTGGTCATTACGGTGCTGGCGCTGGTGATTTTCTTTCTGGCCGATGACCGGTTTGCTCAGCGGGCGGCCGTTATCGAGGGAGCCATGAGCGCCGTGTTGTACGCCATTCAGCGGTACCCGAACCAGTATCTGACCAACGAACGCTACCGGTGGATCGGTGACGGCATCTTTTGGCTGCCAGTTTTGATTCTTTAACCGGTTTTTTCAACCTCCTGCGGTTTTGAAAGCTTTTACCAAAAGGATTTGACTCCTTGCGTTAGAACCGTAAATTGGCAGCCGATTCTAACATTCCCTTGATATGACAACTGCACTTGATTCTGCAACCCAGGCTACCATCGACCAATGGCTTACCGGTAATTACGACGACGATACCAAAGCGGCCATCCGGAAATTAATAGACAACGGCGAGACGACAGAACTGACAGACTCTTTCTATAAAAACCTGGAATTTGGTACGGGCGGTTTGCGCGGAGTGATTGGCGTCGGGTCCAATCGAATGAACCGCTACACGGTTGGTGCGGCAACCCAGGGGTTGGCGAATTACCTGAATGCGGCTTTTCCGGATACGGCTATCAAAGTGGCGATTGCGCACGACAGCCGCCGGATGAGCCCGGAATTTGCCCGGCTTGTGGCGGATATTTTTTCGGCCAACGGCATCGAAGTATACCTGTTCAGCTCGCTGCGCCCGACGCCCGAACTGTCGTTTGCCATCCGGCAACTGGGTTGCCAGAGCGGGATTGTGGTGACGGCTTCGCACAACCCGCCAGAATACAACGGGTACAAGGCCTACTGGAATGATGGCGGCCAGGTGGTGGCTCCCCACGATAAAAATATCATTACGGAAGTCAATAAAATTACGTCGATCGACGACGTGAAATTTGAGGGCGTTGCCGAAAAAATTCACCTGATCGACGAGGAAATCGACAGCGTATACGTCGAACGGATCAAGTCCAACTCCATTAACCCGGACGTGATTGCGCGGCAGAAAGACCTGAACATCGTCTTTACACCCATTCACGGAACCGGAATTACCCTGGTGCCGCGCGTACTGGAAGCGCTTGGTTTTACGAACGTATCGATTGTGGAAGAACAGGCCCAACCGGACGGAGACTTTCCGACGGTGAAATCGCCGAACCCCGAGGAACGCGATGCGATGCGGCTGGCGCTGGAAAAAGCCGAGGCCCTCAACGCCGATTTGATTATGGCCACCGACCCCGACGCCGATCGCGTGGGTTCGGGGGCTCGCAACCACCACGGGGAGTTTGAGTTGCTGAACGGGAATCAGATGGCCAGCCTGATCATCTATTACCTGTTGCAGGCCTGGAAAGATGCCGGTAAACTGACGGGTAAGGAGTTCGTGGCCAAAACCATCGTGACCACCGACCTCATCGACAAGATGTGCGCGCAGTACGGCGTCGCGTGTTATAACACCCTGACCGGTTTTAAATACATCGCCCAGATCATTCGTGAACTCGAAGGCCAGCAGCATTTTATCGGTGGGGGTGAGGAAAGCTACGGGTACCTGATCGGTGATTTCGTCCGGGATAAAGATGCCATTGCCTCCTGCGCCATGATTGCCGAACTGACGGCTTATGCCAAAGACAAGGGCCTGAGTTTGTTCGACCTGCTGATGGAAATGTATCAGGAGTTCGGGTTCTATTACGAAGGACTGATTTCGCTGACGAAAAAGGGCAAAACCGGGGCCGAAGAAATTCAGCAGATGATGGCCGATTTTCGGGCCAATCCGCCGAAAGAAATTGCCGGGTCGCCGGTGGTTCGCGTCGATGACTACAAAAGCCTGGAGCGGACCGATTTGAAAACCGGTGCGAAAACCGCCATCGAAGCCGGAAAAATGGGCATCGAGGCCTCGAACGTCTTGCAGTTCTTCACCGAGAACGGCACCAAGGTGTCGGCCCGGCCGTCGGGAACCGAGCCAAAGATCAAATTCTACGTCAGCGTGAATGAGCCGCTGGCACGCAAGGAAGATTTTGATGCGGTTTATGCTAGCCTGAAACAGAAAGTACAGTCGGTCATGACGGATCTGAATCTTTCCTGAGTCGGATGCGTACAGCGTAAACCGTTTACCAAAAAGCCGGAACGACCTTCCGGCTTTTTTTATTGCCCTGCCCCATTTTCGGGTTTGAAAAAATTTCGTCCATTTGTGCTCAAAATTTGACTTTAGCGAATAAAAAAATTTACTTTGAGGAGCTTGTGCCCTGTTTAGTACAAGCCGAGTGATAATTATTACAAACCATTTACCATCTCTATTTTTATGAAACATTATTACCTGAAACCGATCCGATCGGTGGCAGTGCCAGTATTTCTATGCCTACTGACGATCGCTGCCTGGGCGCAGGATCGGAAAGTAAGTGGCAGTGTGATCGATGGCACCGACAAAAATCCTCTACCCGGTGTCAATGTCGTCGTAAAAGGTACCACCACCGGGGTATCAACCGATGCAAACGGGCGCTTTACGCTCAATGTTCCCACCAGTAATGATGTACTCACGGTTTCGGCCATCGGCTATGAATCCCAGGAAGTCACCATCGGCAATCGCTCCGAAATCACCATTTCCCTCAGCACGGACACCAAAACTCTGACGGAAGTCGTCGTAACCGGCTATGGTTCGCAACGCAAAAAGGACATTACCGGTGCTGTTACGGTGGTGAAGGGGACGGAACTGACGGCGGTTCCGGCGGCCAGTCTGACGCAGCAGTTGCAGGGCCGGGCGGCCGGTGTGACGGTCGGGAACGACAACTCACCCGGCGGGGGCACGATGGTGCGGATTCGCGGCTTTGGGACCATCAACAACAACTCTCCGCTGTACATTGTCGATGGGGTTCCGACGACGGGTTCGCTCAACAACATCAACCCCAACGACATTGAAAGCCTACAGGTCCTGAAAGATGCCTCCGCAGCGTCCATTTACGGGGCACGGGCGGCCAACGGCGTGGTAATCATTACGACCAAAAAAGGAAAAGCCGGGGAGCCCAAAATCACGTTTGATATGTATGCCGGGGTTCAGCGCAACGGCAAACTGCTGGAACTGACCAATTCGCAGGAATTGGGACAACTGTTGTGGGAACAGGCCAAGAACGTTGGCCAGGCCCCGAGCCACGGGCAATACGGCACCGGTGCCGAGCCCCGGATTCCGGATTATATCTATCCGTCGGGGGCGATGGAAGGCGACCCGCGGTTGGCAAAGGACGCCAACGGTAACTATCTGAATTACACGTATGATCTGACCGACCCGGCCTTGGGAAGTTCGAAATTCATGATTACCAAAGCCAACAAGGAAGGGACCAACTGGCAGGATGTGATCTTCAACCCGGCGCCGATCCAGAACTACCAGATTGGCGCCAGCGGAGGCACCGACAAGGGCGCATATTCCATTTCGTTCAACCACTTCAATCAGAAAGGGATTCTGGAATATACCAATTACAAACGGTACTCGATCCGGGCCAATACGGAATTTAAAGTGAAAAATCGCCTGAAAATCGGGGAGAACCTGACGGTCTCGTACGACGAGCGGGTCGGTTTTACGAACAACGACGAGTCCAACCCGATTGCCTTCGCGGTTCGGTCACACCCGCTGATTCCGGTCTATGACGTTGCCGGTAATTTTGCCGGTGCCAAAGGGTTGAACCTCGGGAACGCGCGGACGCCTTTGCAGGAATTGTACCGGGCGAAGGATAATAAAACCAAAGGGGTTCACCTGTTTGGGAATGCCTTTGGCGAAATCGACCTGTTCAAAGGATTGACGTTCCGGACCAGCTTCGGGGTCGAATACAACCTCTACAACTTTGACCAGTATACACCCCGTGACCCCGAATCGCCCGAAGCGCGGAATGCCAACAGCTTCCGGTCGGAAAACCGCTATGATAACTCCTGGACCTGGTATAACACGCTGACCTACAACCGGACCTTCGGCAATCACAGCATTAATGTGCTGGCCGGAACCGAGTCCATCGCAACGTATGACTTTATTTTTGATGCGACCCGGAGCAATTACGCCTTCGATGATTTGGATTACCGGTACCTGAACGCGGGGAGCCCGCTCGGTCTGCAAAACAGCGGTCGGGGGGCCAATCGGACCCGCCTGTTCTCGCTGTTTGGCAAGGTCAACTATTCGTACAAAGACTTCTTCCTGGCGGATTTCACGCTGCGTCGTGACGGTTCGTCGCGTTTCAGTGCCGCCAACCGCTACGCCGTTTTTCCGGCTGCCAGCGTGGGTTTCCGCCTGACCGAACTGGATTTCCTGAAGAGTGTCGATTTGCTCTCCGATCTGAAATTGCGGGTAGGGTGGGGTAAAACCGGTAACCAGAATGTTCCCAATATTTACAATGCCTATACGCTGTATGAATCACGGCCGGTTGAAAATCACTACGATATCAACGGAGCCAAGACATCGATCGTGCCGGGCTTCGATCTGGTGCAGTTTGGCAATCCGAACGGGAAATGGGAAACTACCACCTCGACCAACATTGGTTTGGATGCCAGCCTGCTGAATAACAAAATCGAAATTGTTTTCGACTGGTATATCAAGAAAACCACCGACATGTTGACCCAGATCGACATTCCGTACACCCAGGGCCAGGCTACAATTCCGTATACCAATATCGGGGATATGCAGAACAAAGGGATTGACCTGAGTATCAATTATAACGGAAAAGCAATGGGGGGTAACCTGCGGTACTCCATTGGGGGTAACTTCTCAACCTACCGGAACGAGGTGTTGAAAATCAACAACGATCCGAACTCGATCAAGTTTGGTTTTGCGACCCGCCTGCCGGCCATGAGCGCGACGAAAGTGGGCTTTCCGGTGGCTTCCTTCTACGGGTATTTCATCGACGGGATTTTCCAGACCGCTGAAGAGGCTAAAAACGCTCCGCAATTCGGTACCTATAACCGGGCCGGGTCCTTTATTTTCCGGGATACCAACGGCGATGGCGTCGTAACGACGGCCGACCGCGATATTATCGGTAACCCGCACCCGGATTTTACCTACGGCCTGAACCTCAGCGTGGGCTACAAAGCCTTCGACCTGACCGTATTTGGGCAGGGGGTTTACGGCAACGACATTTTCAACTACATGAAGTACTGGACCGATTTCAACACCTTCCAGGGAAACCGCAGCAAACGGATGTTGTATGACTCCTGGCGGCCCGGCAAGACCGATGCGATTCTGCCGGAACTGCGCTCGACGGATGCCACCAGCGCCCAGATTTCGACCTACTTTATCGAAAAAGGGTCCTACCTGCGGATGAAAAACATCCAGTTGGCCTACACGTTGCCGGCCGGTATTCAGCGGAAACTCGGACTCGGCCCCACCCAGATCTACGTTCAGGGCCAGAACCTGCTGACGTTGACCAAATACTCGGGTCTTGATCCGGAAATCAACCTGCGTCGTTCGGGGGATAACAACCAGGACACGCACCTGGGTGTCGATGAAGGAGCCTATCCGGTGGCCAAAACCATGCTGATCGGTTTGCGACTCAGCTTATAAGTGTAGGGAATGGCCGGATGGTTACACATGGTTATCGCCATGTTAACCTGCCCGCCAGCCGTAAAAACCATTAAATCATTGATCTCTCAAATGAAAAAGATACTCATGCTTACCTCGCTTCTGACGGCCGGTCTGGTTACGTCGTGCAGCGAGTCTTTTCTGGATGTGAAGCCGCAGGGGGTGGCTTCGCTGGACCAGCTTTCCAATAAAAACGGCGTTAATGCGCTGCTCATCGGAACGTATTCGTTGCTGGACGGCATTGGCTCGGGGACAACCGACTGGCACGCAGCGGTTTCCAACTGGGTGTACGGCGGGGTGGCTTCCGACGATGCCTACAAGGGAACGGACGCCAGTGACCAGCCGGAAATTACCGGTATCGAGCGCTACGAAGTGCAGCCGGGGTTTGTGCACATGCGGGGCAAGTGGCGGCATGTTTATGATGCCATTTCGCGGTGTAATGAAGTGATCCAAACCGTTGCATTGGCCAAAGACATGACCGAGGCCGAAAAAACACAGGTCATTGCGGAGTCGCGGTTCCTGCGCGGACACTATCACTTCGAAGCCAAGAAGATGTGGAACATGGTGCCCTACATCGATGATAAAACGTACAAAGCCACCGATCCGAATTCGACCAAAGTGCCGAACGACAAAGATATCTGGCCAAACATTGAAGCCGATTTCAAGTTTGCGGTGGATAATTTGCCGGAAAACCAAACCCAGAAGGGGCGGGCTACCAAATCGGCGGCCCGGGCTTTTCTGGCCAAAACCTATTTGTTCCAGCGAAAATACGCCGACGCCAAACCGTTGCTGGAAGCGATTGTCAGCAGCGGTAAATACCGGCTGGTCGATTACCTGGATAATTTCCGGGCCGCAACCAACAACAATGCGGAATCGATTTTCGAAGTGCAGTTTTCGGTCAACGACGGTACCAATGGAAACAACGGGAATGCCGGCGAAACCTTGAACTGGCCGTATTTCTCGGGGGCACCCGGCGGGGGCTGCTGCGGTTTTTACCAACCGTCGCTCAACCTGGTCAATGCGTATAAAAACGACGCGAACGGGCTGCCGTTGCTGGATACCTTCAACGATACCGACCTGAAAAATGATCAGGGCCTGAAAATCACCGATGCCTATGCTCCCGATACCCAAACACCCGTCGATCCCCGGCTGGATCATACGGTTGGTCGCCGGGGGGTTCCGTTCCTGGATTGGGGCCCCATGCCGGGCGTAACCTGGGTGCGGGATCAGGTGTATGCGGGTCCGTATACCGGCAAGAAGTGGATGTATTTCAAAGGCGAAGAAGGCACCAATACGCACTCGACCAACAAACGCCGGGTGGCCAACAATTACCGTATGATCCGGTATTCGCACGTGTTGCTGTGGCTGGCCGAAGTGGAAACCGAAATCGGGAGCCTGGAAAAAGCCCGCGAACTGGTGAACCAGATTCGGAAAAGGGCCAAAAACAGCGTGTTTGTTACCAATCCGGATGGTTCGCCGGCGGCCAACTATGTGATCAATGAATACCCGGCGGGTTCGCCGGCCTTTGCCAATAAAGAGTCGGCCTGGAAAGCCGTACGGCACGAAGAAAGGCTGGAGTTTGCCATGGAAGGGCACCGGTTTTTCGATCTGGTCCGGTGGGGCATTGCCGCCGAAACCATTAATAAATACCTGACGGTCGAATCAAAAAAACGGGCCTATCTAAACGGCGCGACCTTTACCAAAGGCAAGCATGAATATTTCCCGCTGCCGGTGGATGAGATCAATAACAGCTACCTCGACGGGAAGCCGACCCTGAAACAAAATCCGGGCTATTGATTTATAGAAGATAGAGAAAAGACAAGAGAGAAAAGACAAAACCAAACCGTCTTTTTTCTCTTGTCTTTTCTCTCTTGTCTTTTCTCTATTCTCCCTTGCCTTTTCTCACCACTAAAATTCCAGCACTTTCCGTGTTTTGCTGCTTTCAGCGGCCAGTTCGATAATCCGGATCACGGCGTACGCTTGTTCCGGGGTTACTTCCTGCGGAATTTCACCGATGATGGCCCGGTAGAGGTTATCGTAAAACAGGTGGTAATTGCCGGGCAGACTCGGAACCGTTGAACGGCCCTTGGGCGTGGTAAGCGTGCCGTACTGGTGTTCGGGTTCGGCCCCCCAGTCGGGCGTGTTGGGCAGGATGTTTTTGCGCTGGGTTTCTTCCTGAATGTCCAGGCCGTGTTTGATGAACGAACCTTTGGTGCCGTGAATCACGTAGCGCAGGCTGTTGTCGACCGCCAGCATCGACGATTTCAGAATAACCCGTTTATCGGAGTAGAATAACCGAACATCGAAATAATCGTCCAGAATACCGCCTTTCCGAATGACGCGAACATCGCCCGAAACCGCTTCGGGCGGACCAAACAGGGCAACCGCCTGATCGATCAGGTGCGGCCCCAGATTGAAAAGATTACCACCCCCTTCCGGTTCTTTTTCTTTCCAGCTATCGAGAATGTCGGGTCGAAACCGGTCGTAGTGGGATTCGTACTCGACAATATCGCCCAGTTGATTTTCCTCCAGTACCTGCCGGATGGTCCGGAAATCGGCATCGTAGCGCCGGTTTTGATAGGGAATCGCCACCAACCCTTTTTGTTGGGCCCGTTCAAGCAGCTCGCGTGCCTGGTCGGACGTATTGGCGAACGGTTTTTCAATCAGTACGTGTTTGCCGGCTTCGAGCGCGGCTTTGGCGTACGAGAAATGGGTATCGTTGGGTGAACCGACAATGACCAGATCGATGGCCGGATCGCGGAACAAATCTTCGTGGCTGCGAACGGTTTGAATCGACGGATCGAACGCTTCGGCCTCGTTGCGGTGCCGTTCGACGACTTTGACGAGTTTAAAATGGGGATTAACGGAGAGGAAAGGGGCGTGAAAATACCGGCCCGACAGGCCGAAACCAATTAAGCCCACCTGGATCGTACGAGACATAGGAATAGGAAGCGAAAAGTTGAGGGGCGAAGTTGCCGAATTTTGGCCAGAAGGTCAACTCTGGGCAGGAACCTGCCGGAGACGAAGAAAAATGCTATCTTTGGAATTGGAATTTATTTCGTGAAAATGACCCTGCACCTTCGGAGTCTTGCTGAGTTGGAAATCGTTGCCGGACAATTGATTGCTGCCGGGCGCGATCGTCCGGTCTGGTTATTTGAAGGGGCGATGGGGGCCGGCAAAACAACGCTGATCAAGGCCATCTGCCGGGGGCTGGGCGTTCGAAATACCGTCCAGAGTCCAACTTTTTCGATTGTTAATGAATACGTTACAGATTCCGGTGAACCGGTTTATCATTTTGATTGTTACCGGCTGCGCAACGAGGATGAAGCGCTGGATAGCGGTTTGGAGGAGTATATTGATTCGGGCGAGCGCTGTTTGATCGAATGGCCGGAACGAATTGCCGGACTGTTACCGCCCGATGCCTGGACGATTCACCTCCGGGTCGAAAACGACGAACGCGTAATTGAAACCAATTGACTCAGAATATGGATTAGTACTGACGGACGCGCCCATCGTTTGCAAAAATTCTGACCGGTTTTTGCAGCATCTGGCCATTCGTTGCTCCTGATTCATAAAATCCCGTTTATAGTGACAGGGTTTGAACAATTAGCAAAACAAACGGCACTCTATCCGCAGGAAGCTCCTGCTGCTGTCAAAAAACAAAGTGGTAGCCTGATGATTGGGCTGCCCAAAGAGGTCTCGTTGCAGGAAAACCGCATCGCTCTGACGCCCGAAGCCGTAGCCATTCTGGTGCGGCACGGCCACGAAGTGCTGGTTGAAAAGGGCGCAGGAGCAGGCGCTAAGTTTTCGGATAACGACTACAGCGAAGCCGGGGCCATCATTGCCCCATCGCCCAAGGAGGTGTACGATGCCAACCTGATTCTGAAGGTAGAACCGCTGGTCGATCAGGAGTTCGACTACCTCAAAACCGGCAGTACGCTAATTTCGGCCGTTAATTTGCCCAACCACGATAAGAAATATTTCGAACGGTTGAACAGCAAGAAAATTACGGCGCTCGGGTATGAATACATCGAAGATAAAGTGGGTGGAATGCCAGTAATCCGGGCGATGAGCGAAATTGCCGGAAGTACGGTGATGCTGATTGCCGGTGAATACCTGAGCAGTGCCAACAACGGCCGGGGGGTCATTCTGGGCGGAATTACGGGCGTGCCGCCGACGAAGGTCGTGATTCTGGGGGCGGGTACGGTCGCGGAATATGCTGCCCGAACGGCCCTGGGCTTAGGAGCCGAAATTAAGGTGTTTGACCAGCATATCTACAAACTCCAGCGGCTGAAATACGCCATTGGGCAACATATTTATACCTCCATTATCGAAACCGATACCTTGTCGGAAGCCATTCAGCGGGCCGATGTGGTGATTGGAGCTATGCGGGCCGATGACGGACTGAGTCCGGTGGTGGTGACGCAGGATATGGTGTCGCAGATGAAGCTCGATGCGATAATTATCGACGTGTCGATCGATCAGGGCGGTAATTTTGAAACCTCCCGCATGACGACGCACAAAGACCCCATCTATAAGTTCCAGAACGTAATTCATTATTGCGTACCGAATATTGCTTCACGGGTGGCCCATACGGCCAGTCTGGCGTTGAGCAACATTTTTCTGCCTTTCCTGTTAAAAACCGGGACGATTGGTGGGATCGAAGAAATGATGTTTGCCAACCGCTGGTTTATGAAGGGCGTGTACAGCCATAACGGTCTGCTAACCAATGCTTACATCGCCAAAAAATTCAACATGCGGTTCAAGGATTTAAGCCTGCTGCTGGCCGCACGAATTTAACAGTCGTTTAAAGTTTGACGTTTAGCGTTTAAGGTAACACGTCAAACCTTTAAACTTTAACGTTAAACGAAACATGATTCACCATAGCAACGAAAACACGCTTCTTGACGACGCGAACTCGCCGGAGATAAACCGGAAGCTGATGAGCGCCGTTTCAGCGGATTTTATCAAAGTGGCCGATACCTTGCGGGAAGCGTCGTACCAGATTCGGAAACGTGGTTTTTCCGAAAACCCGGTTTTTATCGTTACCCGCCAGATTGTCGATATCGGGCAGTTGCTGCTCGGACCGAACGAACTGGCCGGAAACACCTGGACCTACCGGGCGTCGCTGCTCGACGAGTTTGTGCAACGCCGGCTGGTGGGCGAGGAGTCGGTTGAATTGTTCAAGGAAAACTACAAAAACCCGGACGAATACTGCTGCCTGTTCGTGATCGACGGCGATTTTGCCGGTTTTATCTTCATTCCGTTTCCGGAGGATTAAGGGCGGGAACACGGTTTTCGGTTTATCCCGGGCCGCCGATACCGTGCGGTTTCCCGCCGGGACTGACGCGTTCGTATTCGCCTGCGTCAGCTACTGAAAACCGGATACCGTAAACCAATTTTCTATTTCCCGATCCGGTATTTGCAATACGCCCAGGTTTTGCGGATTCCGGCGTAGACGGCTCTGCTGTTGGGGAATAAGTCGCCCTGGTCGGCGGCTGCGGAAAAGGTGACGAGCATACCGCGCTGGTTCAGCGGTAATTCCAGCATCATGAGGGTTGAAAACTGGCGGATGGTGCCGGGAAAGGGAATATCATACGTCCCGTAGTTTTCGCTGTAGGAGAATTTAAACTGAAAACCGCAATTTTGGGCAAATTTTCCCTGGATTCCCGTATGATAGGCCCGGACGCGGTTATTCGTGAAAAAACCGTACTGTGCCAGATTCGGCCGGGTGTCGGTAACAGGCGTGATGAAGGGCGTACCAATGGTGCGGCCAAAATACGACCAGCCGTCGCGGTACTGCCCGTGGTTGAAGTAATTGTCGCGTCCCCGGAGTTTATCGGGATCGGCAAAGACGCTACCGCCCTGGCTTTTTGTGTACAGAAATTCAACCACCGCGCCGGTAATCCGCAGGCCGGAAGGGGCCGGATTCAGGTTCCGAAACCGCAAACCCGTCAATCCATCTTCAATATTGGATAAATAGTACAGGGAGCCGTCTTCGTAAATAAACTGGTGGTAAAGGAGCAGCGACAGTTGCCTGGAACGGTATTCAAGGCCCAGATCAATGGTGCCCAGGTGGTTGCCAATGCGGTTTTCGCGGTCAAATTTGCTGTAGCGCGTAGAATCGACATTGACTAACCGCCCCAGGCTATTTCCCATGATCACATAGAGGTAGTCCTGGAACCGGGCCGGAAACCGGCCGTTTTTTACCATCGATTCCGGTAAGTCCTTGGTAACTCCTCCCCATTGCACCTGGTGATTGAACCCGGCGTAAAGTTTGACCGGCCAGCGGGGTTTCCCCAAACGCGCATACAACGATTTCTGGTGCAGATAGTACTGCTGGACTTTCTGCTGGTTCCCAAACCAGCCGTGGGCGAAATTCCCGCGGAACGAAAGAATTCCCCTCGTAAAACCGATCGGCGTGTAATCGGGTAAACTGATCTGCACTTTCGGCAAGGGGAGGGCATTGCCCGACCAACTGTAGGAGCCCGAACTCAGGGTAGAATCGACCAGACCACCTACTTCCCGTCGGCGTCCGGCCAGAATTTCAAAGATGCCCGCCCGTATTTTCACGTATGCTTCGGGGAGGATTAATTTGTTTTTTGCTTGTGCATCAAAATTATAAACCGCATCAAAACCGTATCCTATGCCAAATTTATCCTGGTGTTTGGGCGAAGTAAAATCGGAGAGGGGGTAATACCGGTAATCCTGGTGAAGCCCGGCCCGGATGGTCGCAACGGGAATGATGTTGGGAACAATCCCGTATTGGTTGGTCCGAAACCAGAATGGGGTCTGTTTGGCCGACGAATAAAAACCGCCCAGTTCGGCAAAAAAATGGCTGGGCCGGGTTTCAATGACGGGCTGGCTAAAACTGAGCAGCGGGCAAAATAGAAATAGGAGTAGTGCTCTGATCATTGCTCATCGGAATAAGGGATTATGCCGTATGGAGCACGGAAGGGAGCTATACCGGGAATTGTATCAATAATGACCTGATAATCAGTGTATTGATGGATACAATAAATCGTGGTCAGCGAATAAACGATCCGCAGCTTTACCCTGGAATGTACAAACGACAATGATTTGTGTATGTACAAAAATTGTTCCAGTTTTGGTTAGCCAAGTACTTTTGGCCCTTCCTGATTGATGCCTGAAACGTAGAGTTCGCTCCCGATTCCGACCGTATGGAAGGCCGCCTGCATGCTGTTGCCGACTCGTTGGGCGGTTTCGTAATCCCGGCTAAGGGCAAACATGGAAGGACCTGACCCCGAAATGCTGCAGCCCAGGGCACCGGCTTCGAGGGCGGCCTGTTTGACTTCGCTGAACTCGGGAATCAGAATGGCCCGGATCGGTTCGATGATCACATCGACCATCGAGCGGCCGATCAGATCGTAATCCGGTTTCATTAGTCCCGCAATCAGCCCGGCGACATTGCCCATCTGAATGATGGTATTTTTCATCGAAACCTCGTTTTTCAGGATGTGCCGGGCGTCTTTCGTATTGACTTCAATCTCCGGATGGACGATGGTGGCGTAGAGCTGGGCCGGCGTATTGATGGTGATGATATCCAGTGGACTATAGCTCCGAATAACCACAAAACCGCCCATCAGTGACGGGGCCACATTGTCGGCATGGGCCGAACCGCAGGCCAGTCGTTCGCCCTCCATCGCAAACGGAAGCAGATCGACCTGTTTGAGCGGGCGGCCCATCAGTTCGTTGATGGCAAAAACACCCGCAACCGCACTGGCGGCACTGGAACCCAGTCCACTGCCGAGTGGCATTTTTTTGTGCAGGATTACTTCAAGTCCCTGGTCGGAGTCGATGTGTTGCAGGTACGTCTGAATGGCAATCCCGGCCGTGTTGCGCTCGGTTTGCTTGGGCAAACGGCCTTCGTCGCCGACGATGGCTTTAATCCGGACACCCGGCTGCCGGCTTTTTCGGACAATGATTTCGTCGCCGGGACTATCGACAGCAAAACCGAAGATATCAAATCCACAGGCGACATTGGCGACTGTAGCAGGGGCAAAGACTTTTATTGACTCCACAGTAGTTGAGTTATTGCATCGGCAATAACGATTTCAAAGTTGGACTGACTGACGGGCAGCCAGAGGGTTTCATTTTTTGCCGAACCCGTATCCTTCGACACGGGGCAGCACGGTTTTTAGGCTATGCCAAAGATACAAAATCAGTCGGCTATTTAGTTCACGCTAAATAACTACCGATGCTGACCACATCGGCGAATACACCGGTTGCGGTCACTTCCGCGCCCGCGCCGGGGCCTTTGATCACCAGCGGCCGTTCCTTGTACCGTTCCGTCGTGAACGAAATGATGTTGTCGGCGCCCGAAAGGGAATAAAACGGGTGGTCGAAACCGACCGACCGCAATTCGATCGTTACCTTGCCGTTTTCAAACGTGGCTACGTACCGCAGTTTTTCGTTCCGGCTTTCGGCGCCCTGCAACAGGGTTTCGAAGTAGGCATTGTTGCGCTCCAGTTCGTCGAAAAAAGCCGGAATACTCGGGGCCTGGATGCAGCTTTCGGGCAACAGGTTATTGATCGTCACATCCGATGGTTCCAGTTCAAAACCGGCTTCACGGGCCAGAATCAGAATCTTGCGGGCCACATCCATGCCGCTGAGGTCTTCGCGCGGGTCGGGCTCGGTGAATCCTTTTTCTTTTGCTTCCCGGACCACGGAAGCAAAGGAAACACCCGGCTGGAAGGTGTTGAAAATATAGGATAAAGTCCCGGACAGAATGGCTTCGATTTTCAAAAACCGGTCGCCGGACGTCATCAAGCCCTGCAGGGTGTTGATAATCGGCAAACCGGCTCCGACGTTGGTTTCGTACAGAAACTTAACCCCCCGCCGAACGGTCGCCCGTTGCAGCCGTTTGTAGTCGGCATACGAACCGGAATTGGCCACTTTATTCGGGGTGACAATCGAAACGTTGGCGTTCAACAGGGGTTCGTAAAACAACGGAATGTCTTTGTCCGCCGTACAATCGATGAACACGCTGTTGGGCAGGTTGTAATCTTTCAGCTTGTCCACGAAAGCCGGTAAGGAGGTGGTGACGCCCTCCGTATCCAGCCGTTCTTTCCAGGTGCCGAGGTCGATGCCTTTCGGATCAAGCAGCATTTTTTTGGTATTCGAAACGCCCACCAGACAAATCCGCAGGGATTTTTCGGTGCGGAGGTATTCGTACTGGGCCTGAATCTGTTGCAGCAACGTCCGCCCGATCAGCCCCGCGCCTACCAGATACAGGTTCAGAATCCGGGCCTCCGACTGGAAAAAGACGTTGTGCATGGCGTTTAGGGCCTTCGAGAGGTTGTTCTTGTTGATCACCACCGAAATGTTAATTTCGGACGATCCCTGCGCGATGGCGATGATGTTGACCCCGTTTTTGCCGAGCACCGAAAATAGTTTCCCGGCAATCCCCGAGCTTTTTTTCATGCCTTCACCGACGGTGGCAATGATCGACAGATCGCGCTCGATGCTGATGTTGTCGATGTGGCCGTGTGTGATTTCGGTCGCAAATTCGGCTTCCAGAATTTCCCGAACCCGGTCGGCGTTGCGGGGTTCGATGGCAAAACAGATCGAGTGTTCCGACGATGCCTGCGAAATCAGAATGACGCTGATTTTATAAGCCGCCAGTGTGCTGAACAGCTTGGCCGACACCCCGGCTACCCCGATCATCCCGCTGCCCTGGATATTGACCAGCACAATGTCGTCGATCGACGAAATCCCGGTAATCGTGAAATCGCGCCGATCGGCGGTACGGCTGATCACCGTGCCTTCATGATCGGCGTTGAAGGTGTTCAGAATCCGGATCGGAATGTTTTTGGCAAAAGCCGGTTGCAGCGTCGGCGGATAGATAACCTTGGCCCCGAAGTGGCTCAGTTCCATCGCTTCGGCGTAGGTAATCGTCGGAATATTGAACGCGTTCGGTACTTTGCGCGGATCGGCCGTCATCATGCCGTCTACGTCGGTCCAGATGTCGATATAATCGGCGTTCAGGGCCGCTCCCAGAATGGACGCCGTGTAATCGGAACCGCCCCGACCGAGTGTGGTGGTTTCGTTATTGGCCGTTGAACCGATGAAACCCGTAACAATGGCCAGGTCCGTGCCAATGGTTGAGAAATAATCGTGGATCAACTGCTGCGTAGCCACTTCGTCCACTTCGGCCATACTGAACTGGGCGTCGGTTTTAATCAGTTGCCGGGCGTCGCAAAACCGGGCCGGAACCCCCTTGCTTTTCAGGCATTCGCTGATGACCAGGCAGGACAGGCGTTCACCAAAACTCATGACCAGGTCCATCGTCCGGTCCGACAATTCGCGGATCAGCGAAACCCCCCGCAGCAAATCTTCCAGTTCGTTGACGATGCCGCGAACGGTGGCAAACACCTTGCTCTGTTCCTTGATCGGAATCAGCCCCTTGATGACGTTGAAATGCCGGTCTTCAATGCCCCGAATCAGTTCGAGGTAATCCGGATTGTTGGTAGCGGCCATGCGACCAATTTCAATCAACTGATTCGTGACACCACTCATGGCCGACAAGACAACGGCCCCGATCGTGTCACCGTTCTGGCGGTGGTTAAGAATGATGGCAATAACTTTCTTGATATTCTCAACTGACTTTACGGATGTTCCGCCAAATTTCAATACGTTCATACAGTGGGATCTTAGTAGGAATGATGGATTGCCTGAACGGCCTTAGGGCAGCAATCCGGTTTTTCGTCTTGATGATGAAGGGAAAAGGAGCGCAAATATAGGGAAAAACCGGCTTTGGTTTTGCAAGAAAACCGGAACGAAAACGACCGGCGAACGGAAGCGGGTGTTCGCCGGACGGGCCGGTCATAAAATTGCCGGAAATTTCGTAGATTCACTAAGCGAACAAATCCACCAAACACGCTGTTCTCTCATTACCGACTGCGGTTCACGATACACCCAATTCATGAAAGGTTTTCAATTTTCCCGCTATACTCCGCCTGAAAAAAAAGAGGGCAGCAAATTCGATCAGTTGCTCAATATTTTTCAGCAACTGCTCCTGATGACGTCGGGGAATGTGGAGCAGGCCCTGGCGTACCTGAACGATCTCGATCGTCGGTACGGGCTGACCGACGACCAATACGGCATCGGCAATTTTGTCGAGGAAATGAAAGAAAAAGGCTACCTGACCGAGCAGAACGAAGACGGAACGCTCGTGATGACGGCCAAGAGTGAACAGACCATCCGGCGGTCGGCGCTGGAAGAGATTTTCGGAAAACTGAAACGATCGAAATCCGGCGGTAACCACCACACCCCGTACACGGGCGTGGGCGACGAACTGAGCAGCGACCTGCGCGATTTCCAGTTTGGGGATACGCTCGAACAGATTTCTATGACCGAGTCGATTCGTAATGCGCAGATTAACAGTGGGGTAGAGGAGTTTACGCTGATGGAGCGCGACCTGGAAGTGGTGGAGAAAGAGCAGAAAACCCAGACCTCGACGGTGCTGATGATCGACGTCAGCCACTCCATGATTCTCTACGGTGAAGACCGTATTACGCCCGCCAAGAAAGTCGGGATGGCACTGGTGGAACTGATCAAACAGAAATACCCGAAAGATACGCTGGACATTATCGTCTTCGGAAACGATGCCTGGCAGATTCAGGTGAAGGATTTACCGTACCTGGAAGTAGGCCCGTACCACACCAATACCGTAGCCGGGCTGGAACTGGCGATGGATTTGCTGCGTCGTCGGAAGAACAAGAACAAGCAGATCTTCATGATCACCGACGGAAAACCGACCTGTCTGAAAGAAGGCATCAAATACTACAAAAACAGCTTCGGGCTGGACCGGAAGATCGTCTCCAAAACGCTGACGCTGGCGGCCCAGTGCCGGCGTCTCGACATCCCGATCACCACGTTCATGATTGCCTCCGATCCGTACCTGAAGCAGTTTGTGCACGAATTCACGAAAGTGAACAATGGCCGGGCCTATTACAGCAGTTTGCAGGGACTGGGGAATATGATGTTTGAAGATTTCCAGCGAAACCGCCGGAAGAATATGAAATAACGACAGCTATGATGACTATTCAAATCCCTTTGGAAGAAGCAGAAATAACTCGGTTAGAGCAAAAAGCACAGTCGCTCGGTTATGAGTCGGTAGATGAGTTAATTCAACAAACGGTGTATCGTTTACTGGAAACAGAAGAGGAGCATAAGGCGCGTTTAATGCAGTATATTGTAGCTAAAAATGCTGAATTGTATCGACGTTTGGCCTAGCGTATATGACTTATCCGAATGTTGAGGATATTGTTTTGCTTCATGGGATTATCATCCAACAATCTGGTGGGCTCGCTGGCATTCGCGATCAGGGTGGGCTGGAAGCTGCGGTTACTCAACCTAAGATGACCTTTGCAGGCGAAGATCTCTATCCGACAATTATTGAAAAGGCATCGGCCCTCTGTTTTTCACTGGTAATGAATCATCCGTTTATAGATGGTAACAAGCGAATTGGACACGCTGCGATGGAATTCTTTTTAATGCGCAATGGATATGAAGTGAGGGCTGATATAGATGAACAGGAGCAGATAATTTTGGATTTAGCCGCTGGTCTATTGGATCGCGAGACGTTCACTCAATGGTTAAAGAAACGGATTGTTGTACTTACTTATTAACACAACCAGGAGATGGTGAAAGAAAAACTAATTCCGGGTGATCCCCGTTATCCCAGCATAAGCCACCATTTCCGACGCTACCCAACGATTTCATGAGCTATTCATCCCTGAAGAGTAAAGAGTTACTAAAAATAAAAACCCTGGGCGAACTGAAAGCCGCCGGTTATAAACCCAAGTCCATTAAACAGGAACTTCGCGACAACCTGATCGAGAAAATCAAGGCGAAGGAGGTTGTTTTTCCGGGCATCTGGGGCTACGAAGACACCGTCATTCCGGATGTGGAGCGGGCCATTCTGTCGATGCACCACATCAATTTGCTGGGTTTACGGGGACAGGCCAAAACCCGGATTGCCCGGCTGATGGTCAATTTGCTGGACGAATACATCCCAGTGCTGGAAGGCTCCGAGTTGAACGACGATCCGCTGCAACCCCTCTCCCGGTTTGCGCACGACCAGATTGCCGGGAAAGGTGATGCCGCTCCGGTTACCTGGCTGCACCGTGACGATCGCTATACCGAGAAGCTGGCGACGCCCGATGTGTCGGTGGCCGACTTGATCGGCGATGTCGATCCGATCAAAGCCGCTACCCTGAAGTTGCCCTATTCCGACGAACGGACGATTCACTTCGGCCTGATTCCCCGGTCGCACCGCTGCATCTTCGTCATCAATGAGTTGCCGGATTTGCAGGCCCGGATTCAGGTGTCGCTGTTCAATATTTTGCAGGAAGGCGATATTCAGATTCGCGGTTTTAAACTGCGCCTGCCGCTCGATATTCAGTTTGTGTTTACGGCCAATCCGGAAGATTATACCAACCGGGGCAGCATCGTGACGCCCCTGAAAGACCGGATCGACAGCCAGATCGTGACGCACTATCCGAAGTCGCTGGCGGTGGGTAAAAAAATTACGCAGCAGGAAGCCATCGTCAAAACCGAGCAGAAAGGCATGGTGAAAACCAACGACCTGATTACCGACCTGATCGAGCAGGTGGCCCTGGAAGCCCGTGAAAGTGAGTATGTTGATGCTAAAAGTGGCGTCTCGGCGCGGTTGACTATTGCGGCCTTTGAAAACCTGCTGTCGGCGGCCGAACGCCGGGCGCTGTTGAATGCCGAAAAAGATACCTACGTCCGGATTTCGGACCTGTACGGCGTCATTCCGGCCATTTGTGGGAAAGTCGAACTGGTGTACGAAGGCGAAGTGGAAGGTCCGGTCATCGTGGCCCAGAACCTGATCGGAAAAGCCATTCGGACCCAGTTCCTGAACTACTTTCCGAACCCGGAAAAAGCCAAAAAACAGAAGGGCGGCAATCCTTACAAAAAAATAACCGACTGGTTCGGCGACGGCAACGTCATCGAATTTCTGAATGACCTGCCCACCCGCGACTACGAAAACCGCCTGCGGGCCATCGACGGTCTGGACGATGTGGTGGATTCGCTGCATCCGCGGCTGAGCCGCTCCGAAAAACTGTTCATGATGGAATTTGCCCTGCACGGGCTGGCCGAATATTCGCTGGTTGGCAAGAAAGCGATGGACACCGGCCAGCAGTTTAAAGACCTGCTAGGCAGTATGTTCAGCCCCGGAAACTCCTTCGGGGAAGACGATGATGACGACGACGAAGACAGGTTTTGAGAGAGTTAAGAGTTATAAGTTAAGAATTAAGAGTTAAGAGTTGGCTTCGCAGGAATAGAATGCGTCAGCCAACTCATAACTCATAACTCTTAATTCTTAACTCTTCAAAAAAGGCAGTTCGCAGCGCGGGCTGCCTTTTTTGTTGTCGTGAAATGCTACAGGGAAACTACGCAATTCGAAAATCACGTAGTTTTTCTCTAGTCACGCCATATCCAGCGATATAATTTTGCAGCATCAGTAACAACAAATACACATCTACTTAAGCGTCATCACCCCAATGAAAGCATCCTTATTTACCGTCTGTCTGGTCGCCGTTGGTCTGCTGGCCGAAGCCCAGACTGCGAAGCCAAAAACCACGGCAGCCAGTAAGCCTGCCACGGCGACTGTCCAGAAGAAACCGGTGGCAGCAACCGCGCAGAAGAAAACCACGACGACGGCCAAACCAAAAACCACCGCGACGGCGGCTAAAAAACCGGCTCCGAAACCGGTCGTAGCCACAACCCCCGCACCCGCCCCGACGGAAGTTGCTTCAACAACGGCCGTGGCTGAATCCGAACCGGTGCTGGCGCAGCAGTCGGTTGCCGAAACCAAACCGGTGGCGGAAGTAACCGAAAAAGAGTCAACGAAACAGCCTAAAAAAACAAAAGCTGAAAAAGCAGCCAAACCCGAAAAGGTGGCAAAAGTGAAACCGGAAAAACCGGCAAAGGAGAAAACCAAATCGTCATCTTCCGGAAGCGGTTTGTCGGTTGGGATTCGCGGAGGGGTTAACGCGTTGCTGAACGAATTTATCCCGACGGAAGACCTGGAAGGGGCTACCGGACAATCCGAAACCGCCCCCGGTTTTACGGGTGGGGTCGTTATTAACTACGGCATCGGCAATGTTTTCTCTATTCAGCCGGAAATCCTGTACACACGTCGTTCCATGAAATTTGCGGGTGAAGAGGTGGGGCAAAAATATTCCCTGCAGGCATCGGTCAACACCGTGGAGGTGCCGCTTCTGCTGAAATTATCATTTGGTCGGAAAACCCGGTTTTTCATCAATGCAGGTCCGTATGCCGCCTATGCGCTGGACGCCCGTGTGAAGTTTGTCGTGGATGGCCAAACCATGGTGGACGAAACCCAGAAGCTGACGAAAGACGACGACCGGCTTGAATACGGTGTTACCGGTGGCCTGGGCGTATCGATTCCGGCGGGTCCCGGTTCGTTACTCATCGAAGGGCGCTACCACTACAGTTTGGGCACCGATGCCGACCCGAAACCAACCGATTATGTGAGCCAGCAGGTGGCTACGTTTTCCGTAGGGTATCTTTTCCCGCTCGGACGCAGACGATAAACTCCACGGCATCTGCTGCGGTTTTCGAAAACCGCAGCAGGCGGAAACCGGACCGGTTACTCAATCACGACCGCCGTTCCGTTGGCGCTGACCATCAGCAGCCCGCCGTTTCCACCGATTGTTTGATAATCCAGATCGACGCCAATGATGGCATTGGCACCCAGCCGCTGGGCCTGCTCGATCATTTCTTTCATGGCAATGCTTTTGGCTTCGCGCAATGCCTGTTCATACGCGGAGGATCGGCCGCCCTTGATGTCGCGTACGGTTGCAAAGAAGTCCTTGATAAGATTGGAACCAATAATGGCTTCCCCGTTGGCCAGACCGAGGTATTTAGTGACCCGTTTGCCTTCGATGGATGAAGTAGTTGTTACCAGCATAAGTTGATCTGAGTGTAACCGCCTGATGACTCCTGATTTTGAGATGACGCGGTAAGCCAAAATTAAATACCGGGAGTAAACGGTTTTACAGAGTTACACAGAAGATAATTTTTTAAGTATGGGGTATTTGTTTTCCCGTACAGGCGGTAATCGGTAACAGTGGGTTAAGAGAGCGAAACCGCCTATCCGGTTTTTGCATTGCCCGTGAACGAAACGAAGTACCAAACCGTACAAACATTTCATCCCGCGGATGTAACTGTTGAAACCTAAAGATACTCATTTCATAAGAAAGCCACTGGCTGACCGCACCAATTTTGCTCAATTTTGAATCACAAACCAATTTTTTAAACAAATAACAAAAAACACCCATGAAAACAACAACACTTTTGAACCGCATTAACTTTCGTTTTAACTGGTCGCTGGCACTGTTAGTAGCCCTGCCGCTGTGGTTTGCCAGCTGTAGCAAAGACAAAGACGCCGATGGCAACCCGGATGTGAAACCGAATTCAGTAGAGGGAAGCTGGAAAATTTCGGGTATGAAACTCAATGTGCAGGTCGATCTGGGGAATGGGACGAAAACAAATGACTTTTTCGTGATGATGAAAGCGATTCCCGGTTTCGACGGCGATGCGCTGATTGCCTGTCTGACGGATACCAAGATGACGTTCAACGGAAATGGTACGATTACGGGAACACCCTCGCCAAAGTGCAATTTTGATGGCGCTGATGATTATAATCCGATCGAAGACAAATCAACCTGGAAAGTAGACGGAAATAAGCTGACGATTACCAGCGGAGGGGTTCCGGAAGTTTACGATCTGGTGATCGACGGAAACACCATGAAACTGTCATCCCCCATCGAAGATATGAATGATGACGGTAAAGAAGACATTATGACGATGGAGTTGAAGAAAGCATAAATAAACTCAGTTGTTAGAACAAAACCGCCTGCCGAGTCATCGATGGGCGGTTTTTGCTATAAACTGACTAAATCAGGTGTAGTGGTCCTATAGATGCGCTGCAGATGATACTTATCAAAAACTTGACTTATCTTAAGGATAGAGCTCGTTCAACAAGCTATTTTTTATTCCCCAAACCTCTCCATATTGATTGAGAGGAGTTTGGGGAATAAAATTGATGATAACTTAAAGTTACAGTATTGTACTTTTTAAATATTCTCAAAACCGGCAAACTGTAGCGAATGTTGTGAACCTTCACACCCCCAGCAATGTCGCAAAGTAGCTGTCAGTATGGGAATTTTCAGGGGCAAAAGAATTTCAATTTAGCAGCCTGTCAGCCGATTTTGCATTTTGAAGTGAAACGAAGAGGACTTGGGGCCGCATTCTGCTCAGGACTCAATTGTAATAAACTTGACTGGCTCTGAAAATGGGTTGGCTGTTTTTGAATATAACCAGGTTAGAGAATGCAATCCGCCAGCGTCCTCACATACGTGTCCACGTACGAATCCATGTCCCGGCTGCGGTATTGGAGGATGTAGCGCGGGTGGTCGAGGGTGACAATCCGGCCGAAAAAACCGTGTTGCTGGTTGAGTTTTTGCAAGAACGCTTCGTTTTTGCGGCCCAGACAAACCGCCACATTCCGGTTGCAGCCAAACGTAAGCTGTTGCCGGACCGCTGAAACAATGTCCGGCCAGAGGGTGGCGGTGGTGGCTTTGTCGTCGTAAAAATTGTAATTCTTCCCGCCTTTTACCAGCGCCAGCGGAAAAAGGGAGGTGAGGAAAAACCGCCCGTAAAAGGCTTCGGCACCCCCAAACGCTTCGACAATCTGGTACACAAATCGGCTTGACAGCTCCGGCGTGGGCGGCAGGTTGTTGTCGATACCGCAGTATTTTTGCAGGTTCTGGGGCGTTGTAAACGAGATGCCGGTGACGCCCGCGCCAAACCGGCCGGGGTTGATGCCCAGGATGTAAACCCGGGGCGTTGGATCGGCAAAAAAGCGGGAATAAAACGCCCGGACGATGGCCTGCACGTCCGGCTGACGATACGGATTCAGCGCACTGACACCCGGCGGCAGGCTGGTCGGTTCGCTCAGGTTCAGGTAATACGGAATGGCGCGGTCGGCGAAAGTTTCCACAATGATGCCGTTGCTAGGTGGATCTGGAATGGTCCGGGTTGTTAGCAGCCGTCTGGCTGTACACTAGAAACTAAAAATCACACCGCTGGTTTGAAACGGAGTTACTGATACTGGTTATAACAAATCCGGGCAATGTCGCCAATGATCCGTTCGGCCTCCGGGGTGGTGGTTCCCTGCACAAAAACCGCTAACAGAAACGGCTTGGTCACGTAAAAAAGGCCGACATCACCCCGCACGTACGTCAGTTCGCCGGTTTTGTGCGCAATAATGGCTGATTTGGGTAAAAAACGCCGAAATGTGGTGGTATCCTGATTGGCTTTTAAAATGTCGATCATCTGGGCGCAAAGCGCCGGCGTCGCCACGTCGTTCCGGTAAATCTTCTTCAATAAAAGATTCATTTCGCGGGCGGTCACCCGGTTTTCGCGCCCTTGTCTAGCCGCCAGCGTATCCATCATGACCCGGTTTAAGCGGCTTTCGGTCAGGCCCAGGTTCCGCATACGCTGGTTGATGGCATCCATGCCCAACGCCCGAATCAGGATGTTGGTGGCCGTATTGTCGCTATGGGTCATCATCAGCGTCAGCACCTCGCGGTAGGTGAGTTGGCTTTGGGCGGGGTAGGTCTGCAAAACGCCGGAACCACCGGTTTTTTCGGCTTCCTGCAACACATGAATTTGCGCCAGATCGAACCGGTTGGCCTTTACCTGCTCCATGGTTTCGATCATGATCGGGATTTTGATGACGCTGGCCGAGGGCGTTACTTCGTCGGCCAGGTGGTCGAAACGGGAACCATCCGTCAGCGATTCCAGGGCTACGTGGACGCGCGCCGGGGCAGGTACTTTTTGCAGGTAAGCGGTCAGTTGTTCAGGAAGTGTCTGGGCGGTTGCCAAAGTGGGTAGAAGCAGAAAAAGGAGCCGTTTCATCGTAACGCTTTCAGTTGGCGAACCAGCACTTCATTGATCCGGACGTAGCTTTCGTGCGTCCACCCCGCCACGTGGGGGGTCAGCAACACCTTGTCCGAATGCCGAAGATAGTCAAAAGCGGCCTGTTGATCGGGGGTCAGCTTCGCTAATTTTTCGTTTTCCAGTACATCCAGACAGGCCCCGCGCACCTTACCGCTTTCCAGTCCGCGGACCAGGGCCGAGAGCGACACCACTTCGCCCCGGGCAATGTTAATCAGGTAAAACGGTTTTTCGAACCGGGTAATGAAGGCATCGTCGATCATCATCCGGGTTTCTGCCGTGAGCGGAATGTGCAGACTCAGCACGTCAGCCTCTTCCATGATTTGTTCCAGTTCTGCTTCCTGGGCGTAGGCTCCACCGTAGTGGGTCAGGTATTTATCGTAACACAATACCCGGCAGCCAAAACCGCTGAGCCGCCGGGCGGTGGCGTGCCCGTTGTTCCCAAAACCGACAATCCCGACCGTCAGGCTACCGAGTTCGTAGCCTCGGTTTCCTTCGCGGTCCCAGAGGCCCTGCCGTACCTCGCGATCGGCTTTGGCAAGGTTGGCCAGGAGGCCCAGCAGCATCCCAACCGTATGTTCGGCCACGGCGTCGCGGTTGCCTTCGCCCGCGTGGAAAACCCGGATGTTGCGGGCTTCGGTGATGCCGAGATCGATCAGGTCCAGGCCCGCACCGGCGCGTCCGATAAACTGCAGGCGGTGGGCGGCTGCTAACACTTCCGCATCGACGGTTGTTTTACTCCGGATCACCAGACCGTCGTAGTCGCCGATTTGCTGAATTAAGTCGGTGCGTGAAATTTTGGGGTCATACCGGTAACGAAATCCTGCCTGATCGAGCATCGAAAACAGGGAAGGATGCATCTCGTCGGCAATCAGGATTATGGGTTGTATCTGGGACATCCGTAGGGATTTTGTAACTTGCGGAATCATTCTTAACTAACGATGAATAATGAACAATGAAAAATAACGTTTCTGGGTTCCAGTACGATTAAAACTTCATTGTTCTACTCATTTGAAAAAGGCGAAACTACTAACTTAAATGGAACCGCGCCAATCGGAGAAGCAGCACGAACGTCAACCGGAACCCCAACCGCGTCGGCCCGTCATTGGGATCACGCTCGGTGATTATAATGGCATTGGGCCCGAAGTTATCCTGAAGTCCCTGCAACACAATCGGTTGCAGAAAATTTGTACACCGGTTATCTACGGTTCCATGAAGGTGCTGAACCGGTACAGGAACATGTTGCAGCAGGGTGGTTTATCGCTCAAAGACTGGAACCTGAACGGAATTCAGCACGTCGGACAAGCCAACCCGAAGTTTACCAACGTCATTACCTGCTGGAATGAGCAGGGTGGGGGCGACCGGCAGAATCAGGAGGTGCAGCCGGGCAAAGTGACGCCCGAAGCCGGGCAGGCCGCGCTGGCGTGTTTGCAGCGGGCCACCGAAGACCTCAAAGCCGGGCATCTGGACGCGATTGTAACGGCACCGATCAATAAACACAACATCCAGACGGAAACCTTTACCTTTCCGGGCCATACCGAATATTTTGCCGAAGCCTTCGGGGTGAAAGAGAACCTGATGTTTCTGGTGAGTGAAACCCTGCGGGTGGGGGTTGTAACGGGTCACATTCCGGTGGGACGCGTCCGGTCGAATATCACCAAGGACAAAGTTTTGCAGAAGCTGCAATTGATGCAGCAGTCGTTGCGGGGTGATTTCGGGATTCGGAAACCGCGCATTGCGGTGTTGGGTCTGAATCCGCACGCGGGGGAAGAAGGCTTGCTGGGCAATGAAGAACAGGAAATTCTGAAACCGCTGATTCAGGAACTGCGCAACAAGGGCCAGTTGATTTACGGACCGTTTGCCGCCGACGGTTTTTTCGGCACCCGTTCCTACCGCAAGTACGATGCGGTGCTGGCGATGTACCACGATCAGGGATTGATTCCGTTCAAAACCATCGCGTTTGACGAAGGTGTCAATTTTACGGCCGGAATGCCGTTCGTCCGGACGTCGCCCGACCACGGGACGGCCTACGATATCGCCGGGAAAAATCAGGCCGACGAAACGTCGATGACGCAGGCCATTTACGTCGCCTGCGATGTGGCTAAGTACCGGAAGGAAATGGCGGAAATTGAGAAAAATGCCCTGAGTAAGAAAACAATCAGTGGAAAAATAAGTGAGCAGTCTGCTTAACACACTATGCTAAAATCGATGACGGGATTCGGTAGCGCAACCCAGGAAGCCAACGGGTTGACGGTTACTGCCGAAGTGAAAACGTTAAACTCCAAGTTTCTGGATATTTATTGCCGGCTGCCGCGCGTATACTCCGATAAAGAGGTTGAATTACGAAATCTGCTCACTCAGCGGCTCGAGCGCGGCAAAGTCGAGCTATCACTGAATGTAACCCGCCTGACCGATATTCGCCCCGGGGTAACGGTCAACCGGCCGTTGGTGGAAGCGTACGTGAACGATCTGCGGAACACGTCGCAGTCGTTGCTGCTCGATGTGTCGGACAGCGATCTGTTTAAACTGGCCTTACAGCAACCCAACGCGTTTAATTCGGAAGTTTCAACGGCCTCAGAAACCGCTGCCAGCGACTGGGAACATATCCAGTTGACGGCCCTGGAAGCGATCCGGAAGTGCGACGAGTTCCGGCAGCAGGAAGGCCACGGGCTGGAAAGCAAGTTTCGGGAATACATTCAGATCATTGCGGACCGGCTGACGCTGATCGAAGTGCAGGATGTGAAACGGATTCCGGCCGTGCGCGAACGGGTCCGCAACCTGGTAACGGAACTGATGGGCAGTGACGAATTCGACCAGAACCGGTTTGAGCAGGAACTGATTTATTACATCGAGAAATTCGATATTTCGGAAGAAAAAGTCCGGCTGAAAAACCACCTCAGCTATTTTCTGGAGGTCCTGGCGGCCGAGGAAGCCAACGGCAAAAAACTCAACTTCATTGCGCAGGAAATCGGCCGGGAAATCAATACGATCGGTTCCAAAGCCAACGATGCGTCGATTCAGCGGCTGGTCGTTCAGATGAAAGACGAGTTGGAGAAAATCAAGGAACAGACGTTGAATGTAATCTGATTCCCCATCTGATCGCGCCATGGGACAATCGCCCCGGGCGCGATCAGGTGGGACCAAAAAACGCCCCGTTTGAGGTGGTTAACAGCAAGTCAAACGGAATTTCTTCCTGCTTGATAAAGCCCTGTTGCGGTAGCAAACCGTCGGCCACGAGTTCAACCACGGCGGCTACCGAGCTGGCGGTGGTCCAGGAGATGGCCCGCCAGGATTGCCCGTCGATGTCCCGGGGGTGATAGGCCCGGAAAAATTCTTCACGCTCCAGCACGGCTCCTTTCCAGCCTTCCACCACCGCGTACACATACACCACATCGGATTGCACCGGCGGTTTGGCTTCGGTCAGAATCTGCTCGACCAACGCCCGTTTGTCCTTGAGAATCAGTTCGTACAGCAAAAAGCGCATCAGTTTGGCGTGGCCGGGATACCGAATGGTTTTGTAGTTGAGCGTATCGACGAGCCCGGCGTAGGTTTCGCACATGGTTCCCAAACCGCCCGAGGTGCTGAAGGCTTCGAATTCCTGCCCTTCAATATTGATCACTTCGATGCCGTCGAGAGCGGGTACGGTTTTGAAAACGCCGTTTGCAATCACCTCGCAATCGTTCAGGTATTCATTGATCACTCCGGCGGGCGACCACGTAAAGGAATACCCCAGCAGACCGTTGGGGTAGCGGGGCAGTGCCCCGACGCGCAATTCAATATCCCGCAGTTTGGTAAACCGGTTTGCCAGGTCGGCCCCCACGATTCCGATCAGGCCCGGTGCCAGGCCGCACTGGGGCGCCATGACGGCTTTGGCGGTTTCGGCCATCTGGCGGATGGCGGTGGTCGTCGGGACGTCTTCCGTCAGGTCGAAATAATGCAGCCCCAGCTGCCAGGCGGTTTTGGCAATCGGCAGGTTCAGGTTATAGGGAAGGCAGGAGACCACTCCGTCGAAATCCGCCAGGATCGTCAGGAGCGTGGCTTCGTCGGTTACGTCGCCCGGGATGACGGGAAACGGAAGCTGATACGCCGGTTGCACTTTATCAAAACCCGTTACGGTGAAGCGTTTATTGAGCAGGATGCCGACCAGCGAGCCGACTTTTCCCATCCCAACGACCAGAATTTTTTTCATAGGTGTGTCAATACAAAGTTGAAGGGGCAACGTTAGCAAGGTACTAAGTTTTTCTACAAATTGGATTCATGAAACTGCCTCTTGAATTTTATCAGGAACAGGATACCCTCACGCTTTCGCAGCGGCTGCTGGGCTGCGAACTGGTGCACGAAAGCCCCGAAGGAACCACCGCCGGCATTATTGTCGAAACCGAAGCCTACCTGACCGGTGATCCGGCCTGCCATGCCTACCGGCGCCGAACCGCCCGGAATGCGGCCATGTTCGGGCCGGCCGGTACGTTGTATGTTTACCTGATTTACGGTTTTTACTACTGCCTGAATGTGGTGACGGGGCCGGAGGACGTCGGGGAAGCGGTTTTGATTCGTGCCCTCGAACCCACGGAAGGCATTTCGCTGATGGGCGAACGACGCAACCTGGACCCGTCGACGTCGGCGGGACTGCGGGGGTTAACGAGCGGGCCGGGCAAACTGGTGATTGCGATGGGAATTACAAAAGAGCATAACTTTCAGTCACTGACGACACCGGATGCGGTTTCACCGGTTTATATCCGCCCGCGCCGTCGGACGGCTATTGAAATGGTCACAACCACGCGGATTGGCATTACGCAGGGTGCGGACTTGCCCTACCGGTTTTACGAAAAAGGAAACCGGTTTGTCAGCAAGTGGTGAGGTGACAAACCGGTTTTCAGCCGATAGGGGAGCGCTTATTTTAAGACCTGCACGTCGATGCTGGAACTGTTGTAAACGCGGTGCGTTGCTTTCTGGAAGTCGGCGGCATCAGCTTTGAAAATGTTTTCGACGTACGTCTGCGGGTTCCGGTCGATGAGCGGGAACCACGTACTTTGTACCTGAACCATGACGCGGTGGCCTTTTTTGAAGGTGTGCAGAACGTCCTGTAGCCGGAACGTAACATCCGTACTTTCATCCGGTTTAAACGGCTCCGGCGTTTCAAACGAGTTACGGAACCGCCCGCGCATCGCTTCGGAACGAACCATCTGCTGGTAGTTTCCGAGCGTTACATTCTTGTTGGGCATATACGGGTGGTTCGGCTCGTCGGGCGGGTAGACATCGATGAGTTTCACCACCCAGTCGGCGTCGGTACCCGTCGTGCTTACTTTCAGTTTGGCCATAATTTCACCCCCGAATGTCAGGTCTTCCGTCAGCGGTTCGGTCTGGAACACCAGCACATCCGGTCGACGGCCCGCAAAACGCTGATCCTCCGACATATAATTAAAAGGCGTAAAACCGGCAGTATTATCCTCCGTATACGGAACCGGTTTCATCGGATCGCTGATAAATTCCGAAAAGCCCTGAACATCACCGGTTTGCTGGGATAGCTGACCCGTACTTTTCAGTTTGAAGCTCACCGTCTGCGCTTCGGCCGCGGGCCATTTATCGAAGGTTTTCCAGGTTTTCAGGCCCGTGTCAAACAGGTACGCTTCCGGCAACCCGGTTTTTCCGTCGCCCGGCCCTTTCAGAAAATGATGGAAGAAGTTCGCTTCGATGTTACGCTGGTAGAAGGTCGCAATGCTATCGCCAAAATAAATATTGCTGTGCAGCGTGTGGCCGGTTTCGGCCGACCATCTGCCGTGACCAAACGGCCCCATGACCAGCGTGTTATACGTGCCGGGATTATTCTTCTCCAGCGTTTTGTAGACATTGAGCGGACCGTACAAATCCTCCGCATCGAACCAGCCCCCCACCGTCATCACGGCATGTTTGACATTTTTCAGGTGGGGCAGAATGTTCCGTTTCTGCCAGAATTCGTCATAGTTGGGGTGATTGACGGTTTCCTGCCAGTAAAAATTATCCTTATAGAGTTTGTCGGCATTTTTCAACGGCCCCAGATCATACTGCCACTGAAAACCGTCTTTGATCGACTGGTTGATCATGGCGGGCATGAACCAGCTTTCGGTGGTCGGTTTCGGGTGCTGAATACCAAAAACCGGGTACGTGAACAGATAGGCCTGAATAAACGCGCCGTTGTGGTGAAAGTCGTCGAAGAAAAAGTCGGCAATCGGAGCCTGGGGCGACGACGCTTTCAGGGCCGGATGGGCGTCAACGGCTCCGGCAACGGTGTAAAAACCGGGGTAGGAGATTCCCCACTGGCCCACGCGCCCGTTGTGAAACTTGATATTTTTCAGGAGCCATTCGATGGTGTCGTACGTATCCGAACTTTCGTCGGGCGAACCGGCGGTGGTGGATGGGGCGGTTTTGGCTTTCTTTTTCGAAGCGGCCACCGGAGCCGGATCGGGCAGGTTGGGAGTCATGTTGGTCCAGGTGCCTTCGCTCATGTAACGCCCCCGAACATCCTGATAGACAAAAATATACTTGTCGCGCATCAGCGTTGAAGAGGGGCCCAGGCGGTTTGGGTATTGATCCGGGCCGTAGGGCGCTACACTGTAGCAGGTGCGCTGCATCATAATCGGGTATTTTGCCGTTTCCGAAGCGTCTTTGGGGACGTAAACCGCCGTATGCAGTTTGGTGCCGTCGCGCATCGCAATCGAATACTCGGTTTTCTGATAATGCTGACGAATAAAGTCGGCCTCGGGGTTGGCAGACTGTGCCCGAACCAGTGCCGACCAGACTAGGAGGATGAGTGTAAGGAATTGAACGTTCATGGGAATATTTCCGGTCTAGACCAAACATAGCTAATTTTTTGCAGAAAATGTTAGGAGACATCAAACCGGTTTTTACCTTTGTATTTATAATTAGTCTAAATAAATAATCTATATAGAAGTATGTGTAACTTTTCTCCTGTTTTTCGAACTTTTTCTTTTATGATTGGGCTGTTAATCAGTCTGTTGACTGATCCGCTATTGGCTCAGACTACCGGCAGCATAACCGGGAAAACGCTTGCTGGTGATGCTACCCCACTGGCCGAAGTCAGCGTTCGCATTGCAGGGACCCGGCTGGGGACGCTCACCAACGAGGCTGGCGAATTTGTGATTAACAAGGTACCCGCTGGACAGCAGATTCTGGTCATTTCCCGGGTGGGCCACCAGCGCATTCGCCGGACGGTCACCGTCGAGGCAAACGAAGTAACGCAAGTGCCTGACCTGACCGTCCTGGAAAACGCCGAGCAATTGGATGAGGTCATTGTTGACGGGAAAAGTGCGTATAAAACCGACATCCCGTCTACCAGTTTGCGGTTAAAAACGCCGTTGATCGAACTGCCCCAGAACATCCAGGTGGTGAGCCGGCAACTGCTGGCCGATCAGCAGGTTTTTGATATGCTGGAAGGCGTCTCGCGCAATGTCAGTGGGGTAACCCGGCAGGAACACTGGGACAATTATGCCCGACTCAACATGCGCGGTTCGCGGGTGGCGCCCTTCCGGAATGGAATGAACGTGGAATCAACCTGGGGACCCCTGGCCGAAGATATGTCGATGGTGGAGCGGATCGAGTTTGTGAAAGGGCCGGCCGGTTTTATGATGGCCAATGGCGAGCCCAGCGGTTTTTACAATGTGGTGACCAAAAAACCGACCGGGATCAGTCGGGGAGAGGCCGGTTTTTCCGTCGGCAGTTTCGATACCTACCGCGCCACACTCGATCTGGATGGCAAGCTGAGTCCGGATAACCGCCTGCTGTACCGACTCAATCTGATGGGCCAGTCGAAAGGCTCGCACCGGGATTTTGAATACAATAACCGGTATACCATTGCCCCGGTTCTCAAGTACAAAATCAGTGAACAGACGTCGATTACGGCGGAATATACCTATCAGTATTCGCAAATGTCGGCGATTGGTTCGGCTTATGTCTTTGGGGGCAACCGTCTGGCCGAGTTCCCCCGGAATGCGACGATTGCTTCGGCCAATCTGGACCCGACAGTTATTCACGACCATAGCGCCTTCCTGATTTTTGAACACCAGATTGACCCCAACTGGAAACTGACGGGGCAGCTCGCGTATTTCAATTTTAATCAGGTGGGTAGTTCGCTCTGGGCGGATTCGGCCAAGGCCGACGGACGGATTTACCGGTATGCTGGTATCTGGGATGCGGCTAACGAGAGCAAGTTCGCGCAGCTTTTTGTCAACGGCGAGGTGACCACCGGGCCGGTTGTCCACCGGATTCTGGGGGGGCTGGACCTGGGGACGAAGAAATACATGGCCGACTGGGGCCAGAGTTTCCCGATGTACGATAGCAGCTTCGTTTTTAATGCCAATACACCGAATTATTATCTGCCGGCTAACCTGTTACCCCGTTTCGATCGGTCGGTGAGCCTGCGGCACCGGGCCGGGGTTAACATCATGACCCAGTCGTTCACCGGACTGTATCTTCAGGACGAACTTCGTTTCTGGCAGGACCGGATTCGGCTGACTCTGGCGGGCCGCCTGACCTCCGTGAAAGATAGTCAGTATGGAACTGGCACCAACGAAACCAGGTTTACGCCCCGCGTCGGGATCAGCGGTTCGCTGACTAAACAAACTTCACTTTATGCACTTTACGATCAGGCTTTTGTGCCGCAGGCGGGTACGGATCGACAGGGCAAACGTTTTGACCCGATTACCGGGAACAACCTCGAAGCCGGTCTGAAGAAAGACTGGGCCGAGGGTCGCTGGAATTCAACGGTTTCGGTTTACCAGATCACCAAAAACAACGTGCTGACCACCGATCCGACCAACCCGAACTACTCGATTCAGTTGGGCCAGACCAAAGCCAACGGGGTGGAAGTGGACGTGCGCGGTGAATTGCTGCCCAGCCTGAACCTGGTGGTGAACTACGCGTATACGGATGCCAAAATCACGAAAGATACGCGCTCGGAGAGCGTCGGAATGCCGGTTCCGGGTTTTAGTAAACACGTTACGAATGCGTGGCTTTCGTATCGTCTGCGCAAAACCGCCCTGCAGGGACTGGGCGTTTCGCTGGGCTATCAATGGCAACTGGATCGCTATGGCTGGTTCTCGGATGCCATCAGCAAGGAACCGACCTTGCCCAACACCTTCAAGCTGGACGGCGCGATCTCGTGGCAAAACCGGCGCATGCACATTGCGTTGAATGTGAACAACATTCTGGATGCCTATCTGTATTCGGGGGCTTATTATGCCTGGAGCAATGCCTATTACTGGCAGGCTGAAGCGCCCCGAAATTTCCGGCTGAGTTTGGGCTATACATTCTGATAAAATCCAATGACGGTAAAACAACTGGTTGGAAAACTGCACCGCTGGCTCGGGCTGGCCTCCGGACTTCTGGTGTTTGTGGTCGCGATTACGGGCTGTATACTAGCCTTTGAGCTGGAAATTAAAAGTATCCTACGACCGTTTCAGTACGTGGAACCGGTTCCGAATGCGACAGTTTTGCCGCCTTCCCGTCTGAAAGCCATTGCCGAAAAACAAGTGCCCGGAAAACCGGCTAAAGGCGTCAATTATGGCGAATGGGGGCGAAGTGTCAATGTGCCGTTTTACGGGGCGGATCCCGATTATTATTACCAGGTTTACCTGAATCCGTACACCGGTGAGGTCCTGAAAGTGGTGGATGAGGAGGGCGATTTTTTCCATTTTATTCTCCACGGCCATTATTACCTCTGGTTGCCGGAGGAGATTGGGCAGCCAGTTGTGGCCTACGGAACGCTCCTTTTTACCCTTATGCTCATAAGCGGACTGGTGTTGTGGTGGCCGAAAAAATGGAACCGGGCCCATCGGGATAAGAGCTTCAAAATCAAGTGGAAAGCCCAGTGGCGCCGGGTCAATTACGACCTGCATAACGTACCCGGTTTTTATGCTTTGTCGTTTTCGCTGATTCTGGCCATTACGGGTATGATTTTTGGCATCGAATGGCTGTCCAATTCGATTTACTGGTCTACCACGGGTGGCAAAACCTTGCCCGTATACCAGCAACCGCTGTCGGACTCCACGGCAACACCACGTTTTGCGGACCCGGTCGATCGGGTATGGCAACGGTTTTACAGGCACAAAACCGCTACCAACAGCCTGTACATTTCGTGTCCCGAATTGCGCTCCGAATCCATTGCGGTTTCGATCAATCACCGGCCCGGAACCTACTACAAGAATGACTATTATACGTTCGATCGCTACACGCTGAAGGAGTTACGGGGAGAAGGGCCGTATTTTGGGGCGTATGGTAAAGCCGACTTTGGTGATAAGCTCCGGCGCATGAATTACGACATCCACGTCGGTGCCATTCTGAGCTGGCCCGGTAAAATCCTGGCTTTCTGCGCCAGCCTGGTTTGCGCTAGCTTACCCGTAACCGGTTTCATCATCTGGTGGGGCCGTCGGAAGAAAAAGGCCGTAAAGCCGCAACGCCGGGTTTCCAAACCGCAGGCGGCATAGAGGAAGGACAGTTTACGGTGGCTGACGCGTTCTTTGTGTGCGTCAGCCACCGTAAACTGAAAACCGTAAACTGTACCTGAAACTTACGGATTGCAGTACTGTTTACTTTCTGATTCCGTCAGGTTGATGGGCCAGTTGGTGCTGGTGACTTTGTAGTTCTTGATGTCGATATCCAGCCGATCGGGAATGGAACCCGCCCGCAGATCATAGGCTTTGTTCAGCTCTACCAGAACCTTGGTGCTGAGGGTGGGCCAGACCATGGTCGGCAGATCCTTCCATTCGTCCTGGCTGCCCGCAGCGCGGAATTGCGAGTACAGCACTTTAAACGGCAGTTTTTCGGGATCGACGCCTTTGGTACCGCACTTGAAATTGAACGAAATCGTCACTTCTTTCCGGTTGTCGGGCGCGGGTGGCGTAATTGGGGTGTAGGGAATGGCTTTCAAATCAAAGGCTACTTCCGTATTCGAACAGCCGTCAATTTCGGGCGAAAGATACACTTTGTTGGCGTTGTCGAACAACCGCAGACGGATTTTGAGCCCTTTCCGCAGATTGGTGACCCGAATCGACGAACCATTGTTGATGGCGGTGGCAAACGTCAACGGATTGCCCGCCCGAACCACCACGTTACCCGCCGGATCGATGGCTTCAACCCGGTAGGCCGGGCTACGGTCGGCGTAGGGACTGAGAAATTTAAAAGTCGGGCCATCCGAACAGACTTCTTCCGTAAAGGCCGCTACCCAAAGCGAAAGGTGTTTGATCTCCGCTACGTATTCGAGGTTTCCGCTGGCGTTCCGCTGCACTTTGCCCGGCTCTTCCTGCGTCCATTTGTTGGAAACTTCATCGAAACTGAACAACGGAATCACATCCCCAACCTGAATGGTACGTCCGACGTTCGGGTTCAGCATCTGATTATTGAGGGCGAATGAAAGCCGGAGGGGCTGTGAAAATGTTTTGGCCAGTTGATATTCCTCGTTATAAACCGTAATCCGGGCACCACCCGCCACCGAAAGCACCTGCTGGTTACCCAAAAAACCGCCTGCGGGGGTTGAGGCATTGATGATGCCGTGTCCGGGCAATTCCGAAACCGCCTTCGACGTATTGCTGTTGTTGACCGGATCCGCCGTAATGGTCAGGGAACCGCCAACCGGCTGCCCCGAAACGTCCTTCACCTCGCTGCCCTGCGGAACCGTAATCGTTGCCTGGGTTACATTGGCTTCCGCTTTGGTCTGAACCGTGGCCGCCGACTGAACGGTCCCGCTTTCGCTGCCTTTGAAGGATTGATGAGCCGGTTCGTTCGCGGCTTTGTTACCGGTCAGTGCGATGGTCAGGTTGCGGACCGTTGTGTTTTCCAGCTGAATCGGCAGAATATGGTCGACCGATTGATCCGATAACGCGACGACATTGAAGCGGATCGGGGCGTTGGTCGTCGGGGTGGTCGAAGGAACCAGGCACAGGAATAATTTTCCGTCGGAGGTTAGTTTGAATTTTTTGGTATTCAGGGTGGTAACCACTTTCTCCGCATCCGGTCCCCCAATTTTGATGGCCAGTTTGTCGGCCGACAATCCGCTCGGCAGCGTATATTTGATCTGCAGGGTCACCGCCAGCGGATCTTTGAGTTTTAAGGCTACATTTTCGACCGGATTCTGGCACGCATCGAGTAACCAGATAGCCAGTACACAAACCAGGGATAACAAGCGTTTCATAACGTTGAGTAATAGATAAAAAGGCGATAGTTTATATGAAATGGTCGTCGACGGACCCGCTGAATGCGGGGCGATATTATTTATTTCTGAATAAGCCGTAGGTTATTAAAAACTGGAGAGAAGGCAGGAAGCGATAATTTCTCATGTTGTTTTCGATGACCGGAATCTGTTCGTCGATGTTCGTCGTTTCCAGAAAACCGGTGTATTGCAGATCGACCTTGGGAGTTCCGATGTAATAACAACCCAATTCCACGGCAAATCCCAGACGCCGGATCGGAGTGGAACGGCCATAGCCCAACCCGGCGTAGCCCAGCACAGGGCTCCACTTCAGGGATGCGTTGATGGTGCCGACATTTTCCTGGGAAATCTGGAGTCCACCAAATTTGACGTCGCCTTCGGCAACGACATTCGCCTTTACGTCGGGTCGCCAGGTATAACCGGCTCCTCCTGTCAGGAAAAAGGGATTGGATTGGAACGGATGCCATTTGACGGAAGCCAGCGCGATGCCCATTACCAGATCGGGCGTAATGTTCAGTTTGCCATCCCCGGCCTTGACCTTGAATCCACCATCATAGGCAAAGTAGCTGACGCCGAGCCGACCCACCAGCCGGGAATCGGTACTCAGCACCCGGGCAACTTGCAGGCCCACGCCCGTCGTACCCAACTGGAGGCCCAGGGCGTACGGGGCCGGTTTCAGGCTCACCGAATCACGGCCGGACTGGGCCGATACGCGGATGCTGGAAACACCCAGGAGACCAATTAAAAAGAGTGTCAATAGTTTATTCATAACGTTGAGATTGGTAATACACAGTCCACTAATGTGAAAATAAGCATTTATCAGACAAAAATGAGGCCAGCCTTTTAAAAAAATGAGGCACTGGTTAGGACAAAATGTCGAATTGTAACATTATTGAGTTTGGATGTAATAATTTTGGCACAACCACCCGGTGTCTTATGAAGCCGGATGGCTGTGGAAAAAATCAGTAGTATGCAACAATTCCTTCAAAAATTAAAAACACAGCCGATGATGTCCGGCACGAGCACGGGACAGGCATTCTGGCATTCGTCAGCGGTCGAAGGGGATGATTCGCTGCTCAAATCGTATTCACCGGTGGATGGGCAATTGCTGGCCGAGGTGTATCCGACAACGGCGGAAGATTATGATAAAGTGGTTCAAATCGCCCAGGCCGCTTTTTTGAAATGGCGAAGTGTGCCCGCTCCGAAGCGGGGTGAAATTATCCGACAGATGGGCGAGCAGTTTCGGCTCTATAAAAAAGACCTGGGCACGCTGGTCAGCTACGAAATGGGGAAGTCGTTGCAGGAGGGCCTGGGCGAGGTGCAGGAAATTATCGACATCTGTGATTTTGCGGTCGGGCAGTCGCGCCAGCTGTACGGCCTAACGATGCACAGCGAACGTGCCGATCACCGGATGTATGAGCAATGGCACCCGTTGGGCGTGGTTGGGATCATTTCAGCCTTCAATTTTCCGGTGGCGGTCTGGTCGTGGAATGCCATGCTGGCCTGGGTTTGCGGCAACGTCTGCATCTGGAAACCGTCGGAGAAAACACCCCTCACGGCCCTGGCGTGCCAGCAGATTATCAAGGATGTGCTGGAGCGAAACGACGTGCCGGAAGGCGTTTCGTGCCTGATTACGGGTGGGCGTGAAGCCGGTTCGTGGCTGACCGAAGACCCGCGAATTGCCCTCGTATCGGCTACCGGCTCGACACGCATGGGCAAGGCGGTGGCCCAAACCGTGGCCGGTCGGCTGGGCCGGTACCTGCTCGAACTGGGCGGGAATAATGCCATTATCGTGTCGCAGTACGCCGATTTGAACGTTGCCATTCCGGCCATCGTGTTCGGCGCGGTCGGAACCGCCGGGCAACGGTGCACGTCGACGCGACGGCTGATCATTCACGAATCGATTTACGAGGATGTTAAAAACCGGCTGGTAAAAGCTTACGGGCAGTTGCGCATCGGTAATCCGCTGGATGAAAAAAATCACGTTGGGCCGCTGATCGACCCGTCGGCGGTGGCGGCTTATCAGTCGGCATTATTTCAGATCAAGGAGCAGGGAGGGCGGTTGCTGATCGACGGCGAAATGCTGGAAGGACCTGGTTTTGAATCGGGCTGCTACGTGCGGCCGGCCATTGCCGAGATGCCCGCCCAGACCGAAATTGTGCAGCACGAAACGTTCGCACCGATTCTTTATTTATTAAAATACAGGAGCCTGGATGAAGCCATTGCGTTGCAGAATGGGGTTCCGCAGGGGCTATCGTCGGCGGTTTTTACGCTCAATCTACGCGAAGCCGAACAGTTTCTGTCGGCTGCCGGATCGGACTGCGGGATCGCCAACGTAAACATCGGCACATCCGGGGCCGAAATCGGGGGCGCTTTCGGGGGCGAAAAAGAAACCGGCGGGGGGCGCGAATCGGGTTCCGATGCCTGGAAAGCCTACATGCGCCGTCAGACCAACACCATCAATTACGGCACCAGCCTGCCGCTGGCGCAGGGCATCAAGTTTGAAATTTGATGCAAAGCGATGCTAAACGATGAAGGATAAAACCATTCATCGTTTAGCATTTATCATTCCTTAGCTCACCCACACTTTAATTGTTCCGTTCGCCGTTTCGTTGGGGGCCAAGCGAATAAGGCCCTCACCGTTGTTCAGCGCATTTACATTACTGGTGAGCGGTTCAATGGCAATGTTGTCGCGGCCGATCGGGGTGTATACCACCAGATACCCGAATTTCCCTGGGCCGGTTTCCTGCCAGACATTTAACTGCAAGCCCTGCGCTGCGGAGCGTAAAACCGTGGTGACCCCCTGGCTGGTGTTGTTTTCCACCACAAAAGCCGCATCCAGTTCGCGCTGGTGGAGGGAAAGATCGCCTTGCTCCGTAAACGGTTCTTCACCAACGGGCAATAGATGATCGTCGAGCTGAACCCGTTTGGCGGCCGGCAGCGAAATCGTTAGCTGGTCGACCGGCTCCCCATTCAAGGTGAAGTAAGGGTGCCAGCCGAAACAGACGGGAGCGTTCCGGTTTCCCGTATTCTGAACATCATACCGCACCGACAGGCCGGCCGCTGACAGGGCATACCGAATCCGGAAATCGAACGGAAAAGGATAACCGGGGTACGAGCCGTCGTGGACGTACCGAAGGGTGAGCGCAGCTTCCAGCTCCGTTATTTCCTGCCCAAACAGCTCAAACGGCTGGCCCGCGACAAAACCATGAATGGCGTTATCCTGTTTGGCTTCGTTGAGCGGTAGCGTAAACATTTCACCTTCAAAGGCATAGATGCCGTGCCGGATCCGGCTCGGAAACGGAAAAAGCAGTGCGCTGGCGTAGGCTTCATCAGCCAGGAGCGCTTGTTGGGAGTTGGGTGAATGCAGCAGCGAAATCCGTTTCAGTACATCGTTTCGGCTGGTTTGCCGCAAGACTAACTGCCGAATAACAGCACCGTGGGCCGGTAAAACAGTAAAAAACTCGCCCGTTTCGGTATTCTGGATGACGTATTCGGTGAACGAGCCAAACGGCTGGTGGACAATTTCAAAAGGCATTTTTCGAGGAATTAAGGGATTCTACATAGTATGCGGGCTACTGAAACGCATCCGCCTGGGTTATTCAACTAAACCTGCCCGGGAAGCACTAAGTTCTGACGGACGGACACTTTTTATTTTCGGCACGCACCAAGCCCGAAAACCGGGCTGCAACCGGATCGTGTGTAGCATTTAATGTAGCTAGAGTTGGACGAAATAGGTAAAATTTTTAGTAAGTGGTAGCAATAATTAAAAGATTATTGTTGGTGTATAACTTGTTGAAAAATAAATGATTTATTGTCATTTGTAAGGCAAGCTATATGCTAAGAATTTGTACGATCTTTTTCGGAATGGCGTTTTTCAGTTCACCGGTCTGGGGGCAGGAAAGTACGGAAACTCTACCACCGCACCGGCAATTCGGTCTGGCCTGGCACCAGGGTATATCAAAATCGAATGAGGTTTTGCCGGTTTCGCAGCAGGTCCCCGTGGGCGCTGAACTGTCGTATAGCCAGGTTAGTTTGAGTCGCCGGGCCTGGGAAAACGGCCAGTGTTTTGCAAAGGTAGGCGGTTATATCAATTACATCACCTTCCGGAATCCGGTTCCGCTGGGGCGGACGCTGGGGGCCGGTTTGTTTTTCGAACCACTGATCAATTACAGCCGACCGCTTTATTTTTCCGTCCGGGTGCTGGCGGGGCTGACCTACCTCACCCGGGTGTACGACCCAATAAAAAATCCCACCAACCATCATTTCAGTATGCCGGTCAGCGCGCTGATCGGGACCGGTTTTACGGCTCATTACCGGATGACGGACCACTGGATTCTGACCCTGGGAGCCGTTTATAACCACATTTCCAACGCCGGAACGCGATTGCCCAACCAGGGCATCAACATCCCAACCATCGCCTTAGGGGCTCAATACCAGCTGCGGCCGTCCGTTGTGCCCGACAGTCGCGGGTGGCAACCGGCGCCCTTATCCAGACGGTGGATGAGCCGGGCCCTTCTGATGGGTTCGGTGCGGGTGTTGCCCAAAACCGACAAAAAACCGGAAATGGCGTTACCGGTTTTTGGCCTGAATGTGGTAGGTGGTTTCCGGGTGACGCGCACCCATGCGTTTTCGGCGGGATTTGAACTGGTCGATGATCGGTATTTTAAAGAACAACTTATCACCTGGACGCGAGGCAAGAGGACTGACGCCCGGCAGGCAACCCTGCTGGCTGGTTACGAATTCTGGCAGGGACGCTTCATTTTTGCCGCCCATCATGGCTGGAATATTGTTCGGCCGCAGGGCTACAAACCGGCCACGTATCAACGCTACAATCTGCTCTACCGGCTGCGAAACGGGATTACGGCCGGCATGAGTGTAAAAGCTTACGGGGAAAATACGAAAGGCTTCAGCCTGATGGCGGGTTATAGCCTGTAGGTGGGGGAGAAGGAGGGCCTGCGAACGCACTTCAATGGAACAAATCGATGGGAAGAAATGTGACTTTGGACCGGTTTCATCGTATAGTAGTTAAAAAGGTACCATCTCATCACCCAAGAAAACCACTACTCTCTGTGTTTGCATCTGACGAAATCCTCTCTCTCGACGAAATATATAAATCGCAGAACGAAATTAATCAGCTCAAGCGGGCGCTGGAGCGGCAAGCGCTGTTTGGCGAAGGCCGTTTGCCGCAAAATGAAGTTGATGAGCGCGAGAGACACTATAATTTCCTGTATTTCCAAGTAGCGCAAACCGCCCGGATGACGACGGTTTACGATTTGATCGGCCGGCCAGACTGGCGCTCGACCACCGAACTGACAGACGCCCAGATTAGCCGGGAGGTTGACCGGCTCCTGCTGTTGCTCGCCCAGAACGGCATTGAAATTCAGGTGTCTGATCCCCACGGCAACGCGGATGACCGGCGGCTCTATTCGTTTATCACCCGGATGGTGTTTCCGAAAGAAATTCGGGAAATCCGCTTGCCGGGCACCTGCTACAGCATCGATTATAACTATTACTGCCCCAACCATACCCATGCCTGCATTTTTATTGCCGACGAATTGCTGACCGGACTGTTTAGCCGGAATTATGACCGCCTTGATAGTTGCCTGGCCGGGCACTTCTACTTCAATAGTCATTCACGGGATGAACTGCTTCCGTTCGTGACATCCGCCTTCGAGGCCTATAAAAATCACCTGAGTGGTTGCATTCTGGTCGACTGGACGATTGAAAAAGTTAAGCTGGATATCGCCCGGCGTCGGAGTGAAATTCATTTGATTCTGCATTACGGGGTGTCAAAAAAACGAAAACCGCTTTTCACGGAGCGGGGGCAACTGGTTTGTGAAGGAACGGATGACCACTGGTGGTTTATTCACAGAATCGACTTTCCCGGTTTGCAATTGGCGTAGGCCTTACATTTCGCCTTCAACCCCCAACCCAAACAACGCAAAATCGTATTTTACCGGATCGGCCGGATCGAACTGTTTCAAGGTTTCGGTCAGTTCAAGGGCGGCTTTCCAGTCGGTTTGCGGGCGGGTTAAAAGGCCCAGTTTTCGGGCGACACGCCCCACGTGAACGTCGATCGGTATGACGAGCTGGGACGGATCAAGACGGGTCCAGAGGCCGAAATCAACCCCCTGACTGTCGCGCCGAACCATCCAGCGCAGAAACATATTCAGCCGTTTGCACGAAGAATTACGACCCGGCGTTGACACGTGTTTACGGGTGCGTTCGGGGAAAAAAGGGTCCGCACAAAACCGGTCGTGAAACGTTTCCAAAACCGCACCCACGGGTGGTAGGCCGTGTTTTCCGAGCCCGGGAGTGAAGGCAGATGCGGGCCGACTGAGCGGGAGTGTCCGGCCGTCGGCGGGTACAAAAGCGTCCTCGAGGGTGTCGTGCTGCTGGTAATAGGTATGGAAAAAGTGCAGGAAGTACAGCGTATCCGTTGCGTTGAACGTGCGGTGTTTAAAGGTTAAAAACCGCTTCAGGTCCGTTTCCTGATGGTTCAAAACGAAATCGTACGGAGCGCCGTCCATCCGTTCGACCAGTTCATGGGCTTTCTTGAGAATCACCGGACGTTGTCCCCAGGCGAGAATGGCCGCCCAGAAACCCATGATTTCGATATCCTGTTTCCGGCTGAACCGGTGCGGAATACTGATGGGATCTTTTTCAATAAAAGACGGCTGATTATACTGCTCGACTTTCCGATCGAGTAATTCTTTAACAAAATCGAACATGGGAAGGAGATCAACCGCCCGAAAAGCGTTGGCGGTTTTCATACGAATCAAACGTCAGCGAAAATCAGCGGCTTTTTCCTCCGCTTAATACCCAGACAACCGCCTGTGAAATTCGGGAAAAGATCGAAACGATAACGGAAAAAACGGCGGTAAAAACCGCAATAATCGGGTAAGAAACCGTGAAAACCGCACTCCAGACTTTATAGCCGGGGGTCGCTTTCATCTTCTCGTCTCGTTCCTGGTGCCGCCGGGCAATGCGTTGCGCTTTTTGTTCTGGGGTAAGCATAAATACTTTTAACGCGTTGAAGAATACAAGGGCTGGATTAATAAAGCAATGGAAGGGCTATTTTGTTTTGGTCCATTCCACCATTTTAAACCCCGTAACCACGCCATGATTTAAGGGGCTAGATAACTGACCTCAGCTCGAAAACGCCGATCGGCGGGAGAAAGTTTCTCGAACGCCCGGGCCGAAATCTTGACGATCACCTTTTCGTTGACGCTGGTGGCGGGTAACCGCCCGATCACCTTGACCCAGATCGACTGTTGATTCATATCGTTCCGCACCAGCACCAGCGTTCCGATGGGAGCGGAGCGGTGCAACCCCAGGTATTTGTTTGAATTGCCGGACTGATCGATTACTTCGGCCAGACCAATTTCGGAAATCCGTCGGCTGTTGTCATTGGGCAGCGGGCCGCTGTCGCCAGGGCGAATGATGCGGGGTTCCGAAGGGGCTGAATTGGCGGGTTCGGCAGGCGCCCGGTCCGACTCGGCGGGTCGGGGTGAGTCCTCGTGCGGAGTGGGAACGGTGCGGGGCGGAGCGGGCCGTTCGGTTTTGGGCGAATCGTTACGGGACGTCCGCGATCCCTCAGACGACGAATCGGAACGGTGCGCGATTTCGGCCTTGGGGGATGGCTCGCGTACCCGCCAGGCTTTTTCAGATACAATCAGGGCTTGCCCGCTGACAATATGGTCGGATTGGAGGTTGTTCCATTTCCGAACCTGATCCATCGAAACGCCGTAGCGCGATGCCAGACTGTACAGGGTTTGGCCCGGTTCGACCTGATGAATACCGCTGTTGGCTTCTTTGGCGGTTTCCTGCCGCACCTGCTGTTCTTCGCGTTTGTCTTCTTTTTCCTCCTTTTTAAGGGCTTTGTTGACGGCTTTCTCGGCTTTCCGGGATAGGTTGGTAGCCGGAATCCGCACGACCTGATCGTAACGCACATTGTCGGGCAAACCGGGATTGGCCTCTTTAATGGCCTGAACGGATGAACCGTATTTGCGGACCAGCGAATACAACGTCTGGCCCTGCTCGACTTTGTGCAGTACGTATAGTTTGCCATCTTTCTTCTCCATTCCGAGCGAATCCAGCAGGATCGGATGGGCGTGGGTAACAAGACTGGTCAGCCAGCCCGCTAACAACAGCGGCAACAGTCGCTTCATGGCGTAGGTGTCAAAAAATAACTGGTAATACACGTTGAATTCAGTTGAGTAATAAGCTGGTTTTGCCAAACGCAAAAAGAGCCGGTTCCGACCAACGGCCGGGCGCTGGCGTCGGAAGGCAGCCCGGTGGTTTCGATACCCGGGCCGGTTGGCTGGTGTAACCAGATTGTTTGTCGTCGGTCGGTGATCAACAGCGATGAGCGGAGCCGATCGTTTGGTTCACGATAATAATACGAAAAAATTAGTTTATCGGCAACTTCTAAATAGTCGACGGATTCGATCGGCTGAATCTGGCCCATTTTTTTTAGAAAACGGTCGATGACGGGCCACCAGGGGCTCGACGTCGTGTAAGAAACGGGAAATTGCAAACGCGAATTGTGACCCGCGGGCGGTTTTATCGCCGTTTCGACCGGTTCGCCGTCCGACAGTCGGAAGACCACGACGGGGGAAAGAGTCGTATCGGTCAGGGAAGCGCGTTGCGCCCAGACCAGTTCGGCATTGGCGGCTTTCAGGGTGTGCTGTGGCCACTCCCAGCGAATTTGTCCGGTTTTCGGATCGACGGCCCCCAGGGCCGTGGGAACCGGCAGGCGGTTGTTATCGAATCGATGGTATAACGCCAGGCCGTTCCAGAGGCCGACCAGCGCCGAGTGAAACGGCACCGCCGGTTGAATCTGCGAAAGGAGGGTTCCCGGCGGCAATTCGGCCGTCACGTAGGTCAATCGCTGGGTTTCGTGACTGCGTAATTCGGCCACGAAGCGGGGAGGAGCCAAATCGACCTGTTCAAAAATAAGCCGCCAGACGGATTCCGAAAAGGACAGTTGAAAGGCAATGGGTAACTGATTCTGGCTCACGGGGCGATGCAGGATGGTTATTCCGGGAATTATCAACAGCCCGACGCTGCGGTTTCCGCCGAGTTCGGAGTATCTTGCGCCAAAAATACCGAAAATCGACGAATGAACATCCTCGGAATTATCCCGGCCCGGTATGCCTCCAGCCGTTTCCCGGCCAAAGCGCTGGCCGTTATTGATGGAAAAACCATGATTCAGCGCGTAATGGAGCAATCCTGGAAAGCACAGTCGCTGAGTCAGGTCGTTGTCGCTACGGATCACGAAGCCATCGCCAGCCACGTCCGTTCGTTTGGCGGAGCGGTGATGATGACCTCCGAACACCACCAGAGTGGTACGGATCGCTGTTTTGAAGCGCTGCAGGCTGTGGGTGGAAAGGTGGATTATGTGATTAATATTCAGGGTGATGAACCATTTATTAAACCCGAACAGATCAACCTGCTGGCGTCGGTTCTGGATGGAAAGACGGAGCTGGCCACGCTCGTCAAAAAAATTGAAGATCCGCACCTTCTGACGAGCCCGAGCACGCCCAAAGTGGTGCTGAATGCCCGCAGTGAAGCCCTGTATTTCAGCCGCCAGACGCTGCCCTACCTGCGCGAGCGAAAACCGGAAGAATGGCTGCACTACCACACGTTTTACAAACATATTGGCATTTACGCGTACCGGGCGGATATTCTGGCCCAAATTACGCAATTAAGTCCCTCGTCGCTGGAAAGAGCCGAAGCACTCGAGCAACTCCGCTGGCTCGAAAATGGGTACCGGATTCGCTGTGTTATAACCGAGCTGGACAGCTTTGGCATCGATACGCCGGACGATCTGGCGCGATTAACGCAGCCGTAAAACCAGCCTGACCGGTTAGTGCCGGAAGGCGATACGGTTTTGGTTCCTCGGCGAAACTTTCCGGATGGTAAGTGATAAATAACGCCGGTTTTGGGGAAAGTGAACACTAAAACCGTAACTTGCCGGAGCGCACTGTGCGGGAAGCCGTCTGTTAAAAATGGTTAAAATCGAACCGGCTAAACAGTTTCGGGCGTTACCAAGTTGAACTAGAGTAAGCTATTCAATCAAACACAGCATTTAGTATTATGCAGAACTATTCCATCCTCTGGGCTGACGACGAAATTGATTTATTGAAACCCCATATTCTGTTTCTCAATAATAAAGGCTATTCCATTACCCCCGTCAACAGCGGAGCCGATGCGCTTGAAAAAGTCGATCAGGAGAATTTCGACCTGGTTTTTCTGGATGAAATGATGCCGGGGATGACCGGTTTGGAAACTCTCCAGCAAATCAAGCAGATCCGGCCCAACCTGCCTGTGGTGATGATCACCAAGAGCGAAGAAGAGCACATCATGGAGGGGGCGATTGGTGCTAAAATTGCCGATTACCTCATCAAACCGCTGAATCCGAACCAGATTTTACTATCGGTCAAAAAAATTCTGGACAACAAACGGCTGGTGACCGAACGAACCAACCAGAGCTACCAGCAGGATTTTCGGAATCTTTCGATGATGTATAACGACCGGGTTGATTTTGCCGATTGGGTTGATATTTACAGGAAGCTTATTTTCTGGGAGTTAGAGCTGGACGGGACGCAGGATAAAAGCATGGCGGAAGTCTTCAACATGCAGAAAAGCGAGGCTAACTCGACGTTTTGCAAGTTCGTCATGGATAATTACGAAGACTGGCTGAACGAACCCAAAATGGAAAAACCGGTGATGTCGCACCAACTGATGCGCAAGAAGGTTTTCCCGCTGCTGGAACAGAACAACCCCCTGTTTTTCGTGCTGATCGATAACCTGCGTTACGACCAGTGGAAGGTCATTGAGCCGATCATGGCCGAGTTTTTTACGGTTGAAGAAGAATCTTCCTATTATTCGATTCTGCCGACGACCACGGCCTTTGCGCGCAACGCCATTTTTTCGGGCATGTTGCCCAGTGAAATGGAGAAAAAACACCCCGATCTCTGGGTGAACGACGATAACGAGGAAGCCGGTTTGAACAACAACGAAGACCAGTTTCTGAAACGTCAGATCGACAGCAGCCGCCTGAACATCCGGTTTTCGTACAACAAGATTCTGAATATCAACCAGGGCAAACACCTGGTCGATAATTTCAGTAACCTGATGCAGAACGATCTGAACGTGATTGTCTACAACTTCGTGGACATGCTGTCGCACGCCCGGACGGACATGGCGATGATCAAGGAACTGGCACCCGACGAAGCGGCTTACCGCTCCATTACGCGTTCCTGGTTCACGCACTCGCCTTTGCTGGAATTGATCCGGAAGATTTCTGAAAAAGGCGGGCGGCTCATCATTACCACCGACCACGGGATGATTCGGGTGCAAAAACCGGCCAAAATTGTTGGGTATCGCGATACGAATACCAACCTGCGGTACAAGCAGGGCAAAAACCTGGGCTTCGACGACAACCACATTTTTGTCTGCCGCAAACCGGAGAATTTTTTCCTGCCCCGGATTCACGTGTCCACCGCCTACGTTTTCACGCTGGAAGATTACTTCTTCGCGTACCCGAACAACTACAATTATTACGTCAATTATTACCGGGATACGTTCCAGCACGGTGGCGTTTCGCTGGAAGAAATGATTATCCCCTTCGTCTATTTAAAAGCAAAATGAGTTAAGAATTAAGAATGAAGAGTTATGAGTTAGGCTGACGCATTCAACTCATAACTCTTCATTCTTAACTCCCTATAAGCCTTGCTCAATCACCTTGCCGTCTTCGACGCGGAGGATGCGGGCGGGGTATTTGCGGAGAAAGTCGTAGTTGTGGGTCGCCATCAGAATGGCAGTGCCGGAATTGTTGATGGTCTGGAAAACCTGCATGATCTGCTCGCCCACGGCGGGATCGAGGTTTCCGGTCGGTTCGTCGGCAATCAGAATCATCGGTTCGTTGAGCATGGCGCGGGCTACGACGACGCGCTGTTGCTCCCCACCCGAAAGCTGGTGGGGCATTTTTTTGTGCAAGGTTCCGAGTCCAACCTGCATCAGAACTTCCGAAATGCGGTTTTTCATCTTGGTCTGGTCGGTCCAGCCGGTGGCTTTCAGCACAAACCGCAGGTTGTCTTCCACGTTGCGGTCCATGAAAAGCTGAAAGTCCTGGAAGACGATCCCGATTTTCCGGCGCAGGTAGGGTACATCTTTCGGTTTCAGTTTTTCGAGGGAAAAACCGGCCACGCGCCCCGCCCCGGCCTGTAGCCAGAGATCGGCGTACAGCGTTTTGAGCAACGAACTTTTCCCGCTGCCCGTCCGGCCAATCAAAAACACAAAATCGCCCTTGTTGACGTCAAACGTCACATCTGCCAGGACAATTCGCCCACCCTGGTAAATATCAGCCTGACTCAGCGACAAAACGGGTTCGGTTGAAAACATCTTATTCAGGGAAGAGTGATGAGTTAAGAGTTAAGAGTTAAAGCAGAGCAGTCATTTTTAGAATGCGTCAGCCAACCCATAACTCTTCACTCTTAATTCATAACTATTTCGTTGCCGCTTTCTGGTGATCGGCCAGGAATTTGGCCAGGCCAATGTCGGTCAGCGGGTGGTTGAACAGGGCAGTAATCGCGCTCAGCGGCCCGGTCATCACGTCGGCGCCGACCTCGGCGCACTGGATGATGTGCATCGGGTGACGAACCGAAGCGGCCAGAATTTCCGTGGCATAGCTGTAATTCCGGTAAATCAGGGCAATCTGCTCAATCAGGGCCACCCCATCCACCGAAATATCGTCCAGTCGACCAATAAAAGGCGAAACGTAGGTCGCGCCGGCTTTGGCGGCCAGCAGCGCCTGTCCCGCCGAAAATACCAGCGTACAGTTGGTTTTGATACCTTTTTCGGAGAAATAATTGATGGCTTTGATACCGTCTCGGATCATTGGCACTTTCACTACAATCTTGTCATCGATTTCGGCCAGTTCTTCACCCTCCGCGATCATTTCCTTATAGGTGGTTGCAATCACCTCGGCACTCACATCGCCATCGACAATTTCGCAAATGGCTTTGTAGCGCTGCATGATGTTGTTTTTGCCAGTAATTTTTTCCTTCGCCATCAGGGAAGGATTGGTGGTTACACCGTCTAAAATTCCCAGTTCCTGGGCCTCGCGAATGTCGTCTAGATTGGCAGTATCAATGAAAAACTTCATGTTGTCTAAACCGGAATAACAAAGATATGGGGTGAGTCTGAATCGTTTAAAAAGTAAAGATAAGCGAAGATTTCAATTACCCGGTTTGGGACCGTAAATGGTGAAAAAACCGGTACGAAATGGGGAAACAAAAAAAGGCAAACCGACATCTCACCGCTACGACCGCCTACCCTTGCTTCCGTCAAGACCTGGGGGATTCAGCAGGAGCTGGTAGTGCCTGTTTGCCGGGTGCAAAAGTAAGAGATTGTGCGGGAAAATAAAAACCGCCCGCTACTTTTGTAGTAATTTCATCCTTATTCAGCAACCGGGCGACCTGCTTTCTGATCGGAAGAAAACGGATTGTTCTCACTGTCAGGAAGTTGATGCTGACTTTGCTGTTTACTAATTTGGCCCGACCGGGCAACCTACTTTATGATCGAAACCATTCTGAATGCACCACGGACCCGTGTTTTTTTTACCGGGACAAAAAATACGTTCGTCACCCTTTATGGGCTGGCTTTTCTGCTCATCGGACTGGTATTCCAGGCCTGCACCTCATCGGCCGATAAACTGGCCGAAGCCCGGGCGTTAATGCAACAAGGTAAATTTCGGGAAGCGATTACGCCCTTAAACGCGGCCGTTGAAGCCGACGCGAAAAACCACGAAGCGTTTAACAGCCGGGGCGTTGCTTATTTCGAATTGAAAGATTACGAAAATGCCCTGCTGGATTATGAACAGGCCATTCAGCTGAATTCCGAATTTTACAAACCGTATTACAACCGGGCGAAACTCAAAACCGCCCGGGGGGAAACCGATTCGGCCCTGAAAGACTATGCCGAAGCAATCCGACGGGCTCCCGAAATGTCGGATATTTACCTGGATCGGGGGCAGTTGTACGCCAATTCGGGCAATCTGGAAACGGCCCTGATGGATTTTGACAAGGCCATTCAGCTTGACTCGACGAATTCACTGGCGTATTTTAACCGGGGGAACATCCGGTTTCAGCAGGATGAGTTTGCCCAGGCGCTCGACGATTTTGCCAAAACCGTACAACTGGATCCTAAATTCGGGAAAGCGTTTAATGCGCTGGGGGTTACCCAGGTGATGCTGAATCAGCGCGAAAATGGGTGTTTAAGCCTGAAGCAGGCCAAACAGCTCGGCTATACCGAAGCCGAAGCGTATATAACGGAATACTGTCAATAAGGAGTTGGGAGAGTATTTCCGAATGAACCGGGTAGCCAACCGTCGGACGGCCACTATCCTCACTTTTACGTTTTAGCTTCTCACTCTTACGTTTTAACTCTACACTCTTATGCGTAAAGCAATCGCGATTTCCTTTGGATTAATTTTCGTGCTTTTTGCGGCTTTTCAGTACAACGATCCCGATCCGCAGGTTTGGGTGCCCATTTACGGTTTTGCCGCTCTGGCCTGCTTTCTGGCGTTGGGCAATAAACTCCAGCCGTGGTTCTACGGGGTGGCCGGGGTGTTGTACCTGGGCATGGCCATTTACTGGTGGCCCCCGGTTTTCGAAGGGTTTCTCCTCGATGAAATGGGAATGAAAACCATCAATATCGAACTCGCCCGCGAATCCGGTGGGTTAGGCATCTGCGCCCTTGTGCTGTTTGGGCTGGCCGTTCTGACCCGAAAAAAATAAGTTGGCTTTTTTAAAACAATTCGGTTCCGGGCCGGTTTTATACCCATAAGTTGCTGATAAACGGGGATACTGTGAAAAGTACCCGATTGAAAAATAACCGTTTAGGAAGCGACAAGAAAGCCAGGTGACTCACGTCGTCTGGCTTTCTTTTTGGCTAACGATGCACTCGGTTATTCCATCCGGTCTACTTTGATCTGGAGCGTTCCCCAGTTGCTGCGGCTGGGTAAAACCTGGGCCAGTTCGCTGGCGGTATCGGGCGTAAACAGCAATTTAGCCGATCCGGTCGCCTGTCCGGGCTGTAAGCCAAAATAGGGAGAGGTGTTGGCATACCGGCCCACGGCTTCCAGTTGCAACGGTTTGCCGTCTTTCATTTTTGCCGTCAGCGTGTAGGTGCCCACCGGGACGTTCATAATCAGAATGTTGTAGTTCTGGAGACTCACCTTTTTGTTAATCACGAATTTTTTTGTTTCTCCGTAAAAACCGGGGCCATCGGGCGTGAGCGTAATCTGGATTTCGGATCCTTCCACGAGGTAGTTGGGCGGGATGTAGTAATCCGTTGGATCGCTTACGTTGTAGGTGATATAAAACGAACCACCTGCGTAATTGGTCTGATCGCGCGGTTTCTGGGCCGCGAGGTTTTTACTGTAAGTGCCATACGACAGGAGGACAAAATTCTTCACCAGACCGTCAGCCGACGGAAAACTCCCGAGTTTCCCGTCGGCGGCTGCCAGACTCATCAGGGCGCGTCCCCGGCCGTAGTCGATCGTGTACCCCGCAGCGTAAAACTCGGCGGCACCCCAGGGAACCGTAATTTCATAATACCCGTTGGCGTCGGTTTCGTCGGAAGCGCCGGAGTAGAAGCCGCCGGTCGCGGTGGAACGGACGCCGATGTAGGCCCCCTGCAACGGTTTGCCGCTGAGGTCGGCCACGTAGCCGCGAACCATTCCTTTTCTGGGCGTCAATGCCGGAAAGCTGGGCATTTGGGGCGTGGCATTTTCCATTACATTCACGTAATCGTCGGCCGCATTCAGGGTGAACGAGGCTTCGCCGTTGACCACGGGTAAGGCCGGCTGATTGCCCCACTGGCCGGGTTCGTCGCCGTTAATCGCGGAAGGATCTTTGGAACACCCCACGAGCAGCAGGGCGGCCATACAATACAATTTAGTGTTCATGAAACATAGCTGTTGCTTACTCGGACAAACCTAAGCCCGATTGCATGCTTCCTGAAGTTCTATTCTGTCAATGCCCCAAATGATTGTTTAAGTGACGGAATGGCTATGCGGTTGAGGAAACGGTAAACCGGTTGTAACACAGGGTTCATCAGGGATAATCAGAGGTGATCGGGGTTTTCTCGGATAAATATCTAAATAAAAAAGCCGCCGATTGTTTCAACCGACGGCTTTGGCAATGAAAGAACGAAGCGTTACATCGTTCCGGCGGTGAACTCAATGTCGCTCAGAGCAAACAGCGGTTTGCTGCCCGCGTTCGGGTTGGTATAAACGAAGTACAATGTATGGAGCCCCGATACCGGCGCCTTGATGGCCATGCTGACCGGTTCCATTTTGTCACTTTTCACATCGCCTGAACCGACCAGCGTTCCGGTTGGTGAATCCAGCCGGATTTCCAGCTTGCCACCGGCCATGTACTGCGACGAAGCGGAACCCAGTACGGTTATGCTCTGGATGCCCGTCAGGTCGATGTCACGGAAGGCAAAATAACCGTTGTTTTCGGCCGCAAAAACAATCTCGCTACCGGTTGGCAACTTGAATTTGGAAACGCTTTTGCCTTCGTCATACGAGCTCGCTTTGGCTTTTGCACTGCGGAGGGCAATGGTCGAGGTGCCGGTCAGCGGGCCGATCACATTGCCGCCTTTGTCGGTATAGGTCGCCGAGAACAGGTACGAACCGTCTTTCGCTTTGGGGGCCGTCGTGTACGACCCTTTCAGCGGTTTTTTGTCGACCTGCTTCTTGTCGGCCAGCGACATTACATAGCTCACCATTTCCTTCGCTTCGTCTTCCTTCAGTTGCGGGTGGGCGCTCATGGGCTGTTCGCCCCAGACACCCCCACCGCCTTCGATGACCTTCTTCGCCAGCTTGTTGACGATCTCCGTCCGGCGTTCTTTGGCGTATTTCTTTGCAACCTCCTGGTAGGCCGGGCCAATCGATTTTTTGTCGATGCTGTGGCAGGCTTTGCAGTCGCTGAGTTCGATCAGGCGCTTGCCGGTGGCGAAACCGACGTTGGCCTGGTGTCCCTGCGCCAGCAGCGTTTTGTCGAAGCCTTCCAGGTAATTGATCGTCATGGTCACGTCTTCCGGATTGATTTTGCCCGTCGTGAGGGCACCGTCTTCCTTATCGGCCACCTTGACTTCGTATTCAACCGGTTTGTTGTCGAAATAGAACGTTTTGTTGCCTTTGATGGCGACTTCCACTTTCGGAACTTCGTTGCCAACCTGGATTTCAAGTTTCTTGGTAGAGACGTTTCCGGCCGCATCCGTCACCTTCAGCACCGGCGTATACACGCCCGGTTTGGCGTACGTAAATGTGGGGGAGGGCTGGGTGCTTTTCGGTAAACCCGGTCCAAACGACCACTCGTACTTGATCGCGTCGCCGTCGTAATCCAGCGAACCTTTCGAGTCGAATTTCACGGCCAGGGGCGCGGCACCCACGGTTTTGCTGGCGCTGGCCACCACCAGCGGCTTGCGGTTTCCGGCGTTGTAGGTGATGTGCGACAGGCGGGCGTCGTTATTCTGCGCAAACCAGTTCTGGCCGTATTCCAGCACGTAGAGCGAACCGTCTTTGTGGAACTGCATGTCGATCGGGTGGCTGAATTTGGTGTTGGGCATGAAGGTTTCCATTTTCACGAAATCACCGTCTTTGGTCATCGTCACTGGGTGAATCCAGTCGCGAGTCCAGTCGTAGGCGAAGAATTTGCCGTCGTAATGGCGCGGAAACTTCACCGGACTGTCGGCGTAATCGTCGTAGTAATACACCGGGCCGGCCATCGCATTCCGGCTGCCCTTGCCGACAATCGGACCAAACTCGGGGGAGTCTTCATACGGGTAATAAATGAACGCTTTCTGGGCCGGGGGCAACTCGCGCAGGCCCTGAATCCGCTGCGATGGGTTGATGGGTTTGGCCGGGTCGAAAGCCGGGCCGGACGTGCTGTCGGCGAAGTTGTAATGGCGGTACGGCCGGTTGTCGGCGACGAACAGCGGCCAGCCGTAATAACCGGCTTTGCGGGCCTGGTTGACTTCGTCGTGACCGCGCGGGCCGTATTTTTCGACGTTGTTGGCCGCATCCGGGCCGACTTCGCCCCAGTACAGAAAACCGGTGCGCTGATCGACCGAAATCCGGTACGGATTGCGGTTTCCCATCACGTAGATTTCGGGCCGGGCGTTGGGCGTTCCTTTCGGGAACAGGTTGCCTTCCGGAATCTCGTAGGTGCCGTTATCGAGCGGTTTGATGCGCAGGATTTTTCCGCGCAGGTCCATCGTGTTGCTCGACGTCGTCAGGGCGTTGAAGCCTTCGCGACCCGGGCGGTCGTCAGAAGGGCTAAAGCCGCGCGATTCGAACGGGTTGGTATCGTCCCCGGTTGACAAATACAGATTGCCCGCTTTGTCCCAGGCAATCGAACCGCCCGTATGGCAGCATTTATCGTCGCGTTTCACCGGAACCCGCAGCAGGACCTGCTCGGTTTCGGATTTCAGCTCATCTTTCTCGGCATCGAACTTAAACCGCGACAGGTGCTGGGCCGTATCGGCTTTCCATTTTGCTGCGTCGGGCGAATAATACAGGTATAACCACTGGTTTTCCTTGAATTTGGGGTCGATGTTCATCCCCATCAACCCGTATTCCTGCTTGGTGTATACCGGAATGTTGGCGACCACCTTCACGGCTTTGGTTTTCGGATCGTAGAGCTTCAGGGCACCTTTGCGTTCGGTGAACAGCACTTTGCCGTTGTCGAGAACCACCAGTTCCGTTGGTTCGTCGAGTTTTTCGGCGAGTATTTCCTTGTTAAACCGGTTTTCTTCTGGGAACGGCAGTGTTTTGGCTTTGGCGTAATCGAGTTTCGTGGCCACTACCGACTGAATACCGCCGAGCAGGTGTTTCAGGTAAACCGGGTTGACAAACGTTTCGTCGGGGTGCCCGAAGTTGGTGTAAAACACCTTGCCACCGTCGTAGTCGTGGTACCACGACATCGGGTGGTTATCGCCCATTTTCCCTTCCTTGTACGTTTTTTCGTCGATCTTGACCAGCACATTAATGTCAGGATTGACATTTTTGAAGTCGTAAAACTCGTCCTTGATTTTCCAGCGATCGGGAAAACCGAACATTGAGGTGTGCTCTTTGCTGGTTACGTAAGCTTCGCCTTCCTGCACGTTCGGGTTGCCGGGATGGCTGGCAAAATAACCGCCGACGAGCTTGCCGTACCAGGGCCAGTCGTACTCCGTATCGGCAGCCGCGTGAATGCCGACGTAACCACCCCCGGCCTGAATGTAGCGTTCGAAAGCGGCCTGCTGCTGATCGTCCAGGACATCGCCCGTGGTACTCAGGAAGATAACGGCGCTGTACCGTTTCAGGTTGTCTTCGGTAAACTTCGCGGAGTTTTCGGTGGTATCGACCGCAAAACCGTTCTCCTTGCCCAGTTTCAGAAGGGCTATTTTCCCGGCGGGGATGGAAGCGTGCCGGAAGCCTTTCGTTTTGGAGAATACTAATAATCGTTTCTGGGGTGCCTGGGCCAGCGACCACAGGGCCGACATGGTCAGACAGCACACCAGCATCCAGGACCGGAACACCCGAGAGCGTAACGAGGATTGGGAAGTGTAAGAATACATAGAAGTTTGTTAAAAAAAGCTGTTGCCCGGAAAACCGACTTAGGAAGATTCGGATTTCAAATAGACTTTTCCAAAGCTTCAAAAGTACAAAAAAAAACGTCTGCTACCCACGCTTGTGCCGTATCTTTGCGGGGTACTTATTTACGTTTTTAGATGGAATTTACACACCTGTTGACGAACATAGTCGCCGACGATACCCTGCACGCCCGCTGGTTGAATACCCTCTCGATGATGGAGAACACGGGCGCCCGGAAGATTTCGGCGGCCGAGCCTAAAACCACCGTTGATCTGCTGATGCTCAAACACGCGGCCGAAGAAGCCCGGCACGCCTATTACCTGAAAAAACAGATTCAAAAGCTGACCAAAACCGACTGTCCGACCTACGAACCGGCGTATTTGCTGGCCCCAACCGACAGCCATGCCTATCTGAACCGGCTCGATGTGCAGGTGTGCCGGTATTTGAAAACCGCCCTGGGATTATCGGGAGCCGAACTGAAATACGCGGCTTATTTGCTGGTAACCTACGCCATCGAGGTGCGGGCCGACGAGCTGTATCCGGTATACCAGGAGGTGTTGACCGAAGCGCGGAGTAAAGTAAACGTCCGGTCGATCATTGTGGAAGAGGAGGGGCATTTGGCCGAGATGCTGCGGCAGATGGACACCTTCTTCGGGGATGCCTGGCAGGCCCATGCCGAGCGGGCGGTGGCGATTGAAACCGGTTTATACAACGCCTGGCTGGACAGTCTGATGGCGCTGGAAAAAATCGATGCAGCGAAGGCAAACTAATTTTCGTAGCTTTGTGTTCTTATTCGTACACGTATTTGGGGACGACCGGAATTGACAGCTTGATGAGGCTGCGTGTAAGCATGTCGGGAGTTGAGGGCATTTCCTGTATAACAAACCTTCGAACAATAACTGGCGAATATAACTACGCCATGGCTGCTTAATCCGGAGGATTAGCATTTAGCCATTGTCTCCCCGGCCTCTGTGCTGCTGGCTGGATCAGGAGGCATCGACTCGCAGTACTGGCCCGGTTTATGGTGTTAACAATCGGGTAAGACACAAGCACCTAAGGATGAGGTTTGGCCTGATGCGAGCCTGACCGATTCCCGACAATCCCAATCGCAGCTAAACATGTAGAAAGCACGACGGTTTCCTTGTCTGGACCAGGGTTCGACTCCCTGCGTCTCCACTCTGAACAAATATAACCAACTGAAATTCAGTTGGTTATATTTGTTTTATGAGCGTCAGGTGCACATTAGGTGCACAAAACCAATGATGCTGCCGTTTAAAAATCTTTGATAGTAAAGGTTTTGAAGCAGACATAAATATGCCAGCAGTTACAAATAGGATTCTATACAACTCAATATTTGAGGAAAGGAAGGTTGCTTTCATTAGCTACGACTGTCGAGAATACCATCGTTGATCGTATCAGAGGAAGGCGATTCATTGAGAAGTAGATTTGGCCAGTACCTGTATGCATAGTCGTAGAGTTCTTTGTTATCAAGTGGGCCGCCAGATTTAAATGCTTGTTTAAGAAAACGTTGTTCGGCAGCAATTTGCCCAACACGCTTCAATATTTCTTGGGTTTTGCCATCTTCTTCGAGAAAGGCTCGTCGAGTATTGTCATCAGGGAGGTGACTTAATAATGCTGTACTATAGGCCTTGGCTATTTCGCCAGGATTAAATTTAACCCTATCAGAGTCAAAATTCAATCCAGCAAACGGGCAGGCAAAGCCATGTATGTACGCTTGTTTAAGATGTGTTTGGCATAGCTTGATTTGATTTTCGCCAGTCCGATATGCTAATTTTTTATCATCTTTTGAAGCTTTCATCAGGTATCCGTAAAAACAGGCAACTAGAAAATGAATTTCACGGAAGGACTGATCGCGCGGACGAAACTGTTGGGGCGATGAATCTGTAGTGGCGTGCATATACCGATTGATTTCTCCACGTAAATAACTAATGACTCCACCTTCCTTCTTGTCTTCTTCTTCAATAGCTTGCCGCTGATCGGGTGTAAAGCGATACCATTTAGCTTCTTTGATAAAAGGTCTGCCACTAAATCGTGACAGAACGACCATTTTTCCCTGAATTTGGATAGAGCTATGCCATAGACTCATCCCATATAATATTTTTATACGGGCAAGGTCTACTATATCATTTCGCAAATCCAGAAACAGTTCGAAGAAACCACTATTGGATTCAGATACCGAGAGTCGCAAGGTATTATTCAGGAAATAGGCATTGCCAGTATAAGGTTTCTTATTTGTTGTATGAATTGTAACTTTTCCATTAGGCAGAAATGTTACTAGATTTCGCTCAATTATAAATGCTTCACGGTTTTTGGGATCGTTAGGGTCTGCCTTAAATGTATAGTAATAAAACTGATTGTTATTGAATGGATTAGTGTTAAGTGACTTATCAGTACAGAGTTCCTCCAATTTGTCAAATGCCGATGGACCTTGTAACCGATTGGCTATTTCAGCCCAAAATGGTCCATCTGTACGGATCAAACCATCAGGTTGTTCCGCTGTAAAAAAGTGCAAATCATCTTCGTGGTCGAAGTCGGCTATTGTAACGTCGGTAGTATCCTTTTCTACGATTTTAAAATCAGCTTCTTTAAAATCAGAAATTTTCTTCATAAGCATCCGGCCAGACACAAGCCAGTTGCCCTGTTTGGTTTCGCTACTAAAAATACCTTTCAAAGTGGTGCTTCCGCCTGAACTCGAACTGTCAATCATAAAGCGAATAGGTTCACGGCCAGAACCGTCAAAGAGGTCATGGTGCAAGTAGATCCAAAGTCGACTGCCTCTTAACCGTACAAACCCATTCAAATCACTTGCGTTTTTGTCTTGAGGTTGTCGCAGTAAAACTGTTCCATCGGCGTAGATTCGGATGTAACTGGTTTCAAGTTTTACAGGCCACTTGGCCAGACGCATATAATAGCAGATATAATGCCCTATAAACTGGCTAAAATCATTTCGTTGTTTCTCGACTGTCTGATCGTTCAAAACCTGTATATTGACCATTTGTCCTAGGATGCGGTAGCGAATGTCTTGCGTAGCTATTAATATTTGCTCATCAATGGATGAATTATTATTGTCCGATCGAGAACCCTTCTTAAAATACTGACTAAGGTTTTGCCCTAATTGCTTAATATCTTCTAGGTTGCCAGCATTTTTAATCGTCTGCAAAACAACTGCAGAACTTACTTGGGATGTTCGTTTCTGCGAATACAAAATACTCGAGTAAATACCGTTACGTAATCCATTAATCTCATCCTTAGTTATGCTTATTTGCATCTGGAAAGGTACATCTTGGCTGTTGTTTGCTGAATGTCGCTCCTGTAAAACCACATAGACGGTCTTACCACCATCAATTACGCCTCCTGCAGGCAGGCTGTCAAAAGCTAATGGAACTCTACCTCGGATGAACTCCTGTAGCTGCTCCATTTTTGCTTCTAATAGTGTATGCCCATGCCAATTAAGTGTAACGATAGCTATTGTAGGTTGACGGTCAAGATTTAAATAATGTGCGATACAGTAGTCTGTGTGGTCCGGTTTGAGGGGAATTTCTTTGTGTATTTCTATATTTTCAAAACTAGATGTGACCAAACCCGTTACATTTTTTTTATTGTTTGACGTTTCTAAGAGAGTACTACCAGATATTTTCTTAGTCTTACTTGTTTTTTGGGACTTATAATCATTAGTAGGCAACAATGGGAGACCATTAAAACTGATTGACCAACTGATAAGCTCCTGGTTAGAATGCAGAAATTTTTCAATTGTATCTGGTCCCTGAATGCCTTCATTATTATATGTAATATGATATTCTTCCGCTTGTAAGGTACTTTTTTGATTAATAGTAACAGTAAACGGATTAATCCGTCCAAATTTTTCATTGATCAGAAAAATACAGGGTTTGAAATCAGAAACAATCTTCTTCGATTTCTCTTCAATTGTGTAAGAGGCGCCAGTAGGTCTATCGAGGGCGGTAAATATATTTTCAACCACATCATTGTCGATAGCCTTACCAATCAATTGATTATAGCATTTCTTTAATCTTTCTGTATCGATTGATTTTGATACACCGGCACCTTTTTTTTGGGCTACATGCAGATTGCTGGTAATAAATGACGAAGATCCCTTATTATTTCCTTCATTATTCAACTTATTATACTCGTTAAGGGCGTCTCGAAGGTTTAAAATCCCTCTTAGTTTTGGATTTTGTGGTGTTGAACCTGTTGGTTGTGTCTCTTTTTCTGTGGCTTCATTGTGTGTTTTGGTTTCGTCTTTGGCATATTTATCAATGTAACTAGTAGCTAAAATGATGTGGAGGAGTGTATTACGGATTTGATTGGGTGTTATTGGATCTGTTTGAGGCAATGTCGACATATCAGGTAGAGATTATGAAATAATTATTAATATATAGGTTTATATAAAGTCAAAAATTTAAACTTTTACTATATAAAGTTTAAATTATGCTATATAGTTTAACTTTCAAAGTAGCAGCACCTGCATAAAGCTGCTTTAGAACTATTGAACAGATTAAACTTTCGCCATAGACGAAATAAAAGTTTAAACCAAATATAATTTCGGGTTTAGATCTATATTAGGGTGTAAAATGTATAATAATCAATTTTTTCAGTATAAAATTTTGTAAATATTATTTTGTTGTTATATTTGTACAAAGCAATCTCATTAAATAACAAGATGAATAAAAAATCAGTAATTCACCCGTAACCAATCCAGTGATAATTCTTCTGGCAAGGGACTGAGTACGGATGAAAACACTTCACCGAAAAACATTGTGAGCCATGAAGGAACGTATACCCGCTAAATCAAAACGCCTGGTCAAGCAAATTGTGCCAGGTGTTATTTTGCTGACAATTGCTTACTTGATCTACAAAAGTTTGAATCATTGTCACGAGATAATTTGTGAGTGCAGGCTTGAGGAAAGCACAATTTGGGATTATCTAATTGTCCAAGGAGCTTTATTGGTGATTTATGTGGCAATGCGGATTATCGGACGTCTACGAGAGAAGGCTGTACATTTTACAAAAGAGATTCGCTTTTTTAGCTATGCTTTCTCATTGTTGCCTCTTACCATTAGGCTCTGGGTTAATTTTAGCGAAGAACTCGTTCAGAAAACATTAGTTGAACTGTTGCCGGTTTTAGGAATTGAACTGTTACTTGTGCTTCTGCTTGAGATTTACGATGAATTTCCCCCGGATAAAGGACATGGCGCCAAACCGCGGCCTAGACAAACACCAACTTTTTAAACTCTGACTTAGCACTTTGAGCGGCACTTACCTGTTTCAGGTAAGTGCCGCTCTGCTTTTAAGGTGGTATTATCTGAACTAGTCAAGACTCTTAGCGGCTCATCAGATTCGAAAGATAATTTGTGGTTGATTGTTGACCTTCGACGTACGTTCCAATACCTTGTTTATCAACGGTGATTTTTACTAATTCTTTTCGAGCAAACTCATTGCGCATTAATTTAAATTCATTTCTCATCAATTGAGTCTCTGAAACTAATTGGGATAAGCTTTTCCCAGTGGCACCATTTTCGTTAAACATTCCGGCAGGTAATGCCATTGTTGGAACGGTGCCAAAATTGGAGGGACCTAACAATTCAGGGTATTTTAGCTGGAATTGACTTGTCACCTTTTCAAAAGATATGACACGATTAACCAACTCATCGTTGCTGATGCCGCCCAATTGCCTATTCTGTTTCCTGGTCAATATGCGTTCCCCTTTATCGAGCCAGGCGGGAACGGTATCGACCCCGTTCGGAAACCGGTTTTCGGCATCGACGTACTCGGTACCTCTGGCAAAGGTCAGCGACTCGATTTCACCAACTGCTGCTTTTAGATCGTCAATGGCAGAATTAATTTTACCCTTGTTCCAAAAGTTTCGTTTTCCGTAGAGAATCGCGATTTCAGCTTGAAGCTCGGCAATCTTCATGCGTTTAGTGACTTCAAATATTTCCCGCTGGGCGGACTTGACAAACTCCTTGTATTCGGCATTCGCCCCGATCATGCCAGCAGTAGTTTCCTGTTCCTTCTGGGCAACCTGATCTTTCAGCTCTTTCTGCTTATCCGCCGTTTCCTGTTCGAGCTGCTTGATTTTGTCGGCTTCCTGCGCTTTGGTTTCCTGATTGGCAAGCGAAATCTCTTTCGTCTTATCACCAATGGCGGTCTGGTATTCGGCGTGTTTCTCGGCAATCAGCTTCTCGAAAGCATTCAGAATCCGGGTGCGTTCTTCGGCGGATGTCGCTCGGTCAAGTTCGCGCTGCATGGCCGCTTGCAGGGCGGCAACCTCCCGCGCTTCGCCCTGGGCGAGCAGTTCCCGACGGTAAACGTCGTCTTCCATCAGGCGCAGCTCCTTGTCGCTGTAGAACTGATTCGTGGCGTCCTTCTGTCGTTTGAGCTGTTCCTCCAACGCCTGCGATTCGGCTTCTTTGGCCGCTTTGAAGGCGTCCAGTTCCTGCTGAAGGGCATCAATCTTGGCGTCGCGCAACTCCTTTGCCAGTTCGATTTCACGTTCGACTTTGGCAATGTTCATCGCTTCTTCCCGAGCCAACCGGTCGTATTGGGCGGCAACCATCTCGGCCATGAACTTTTTGATGTTCTGGCCGGAATTGGCGTTGATCTGGGCGACCTGTTGCGCATAAGCCAGCTCGGCATCCAGCCGGTCGCGGCCTTCAGCGTACTTCAACTCTTCCGCGTAATACTGACGAATCAGAGCTTCCTTTTCGGCATAGGTGCCCCGAAATGATTCAAGTTCGGTCGACAGCGCTTCCCGGTTCATCTTGATCATTAAACCGTACATCTCCGAAAACACATCGCGGGTGCGCTGGTAGCCGTCCGCAATGGCCTGATACGTCTCGGCAAGCATTTGATTGTACGCATCGGCAATCGCTTTGGCAACATTGGCGACCATGCTGAAAATGCCCATGGTCGCTTCAAACGATTTGATTTTCGTCTCATCGACGAGCCCCTGCGCTTTGGTAATATCGAGCTTGGTTTTTTCGATATTCTCCCGGTTTTTCTGAATCTGTTCCTCAGATTTCAAACCGGAACTCTGCATCACTTCCAGATAGGTTAGCGTCTGTTTTAGTTGACCGAGCCGATCCTCGGCCAGTTTCTGGCTCTTGCCCGAAAGCTGGTCAATGTTGTTGATGGCCGCCAGCATCGCCCCGGCAAACTGCGTCACGACGGGGCTACCCTGACCGAATAAATCAATCACGGCCTTGATCGCGTGTTCGCGGAATTGCCGCTCCTTTTCGATGTTCTCCCGTTCCTGTTGGGCGGTCTGCTTCCGCAGTTCGGCAACCCGCGCGTCGGTTTCCTTGATCACCTGAAACGTCGCCTGGGCGGCTTCCTTCGTCTGGGCGGTCAGTGCCGACTGGTAGGCTTTATTGTCCGCCAGCGCCTTTTTGTAGGCTTCCCGGTACTCATCGCCTTTTTCACCCTCGGTGAGCCGAATCTGATCGAGAATTTCCTGTGAAGCGTCCCGCTGGATTCGGAGCCGTTCGAGTGCCTGAGCCTTTACCTCATCGGTGACTTTCTTGCCGTATTCGGCAATGATTGCCCGGCGCTCCTCCTCGGTGCTGGCTGTCTGAAGGCGGGTCAGAATCTTTTCGGCTTCCAGTCGTTCGGCGGTCAGCACCTCAATTTGCTCCTGCGTTTCCCGAGCCTTGGAAAGCATGTCGGCATTTTTCTTGTCCTCGATCTCCTTCTCAAGAGCGGCCCGCCGGGGGGCGTATTCGGCCTGAATTTCATCGATAGCCTTCAGTTTATCCTTGACGAGCTGCTTCGATTTCTGCACTTTCTCGATCTCGTACTTTTCTTCCAGGTCGAGCAGTTTCTTCCGGTCTTCCAGCGTCAGTTCACCGTCTTTGGCCTTCAGCTCCCGAATTTCGATCAGCGTTTGGGATACCTTCTTTTTCTTGGCTTTGTCGTTGTCGTCGTCCGCTTGGGATTCATTCGTACGGAACTCGCCGTTGATTTCCGCCAGCTTCGCTTTTTCCTGTTTATTGATTTCGGCAATCTTCTCGGCATTGCCTTTAGCCTGTTGACGCAGGGTTTCGTACAGTGCATTGGTGGCCCCGATTTCGGCAATGCGCTCCTTCTCCTTCTGAGTGATGGCTTTTTTGCTGAAATCGTCCAGTTTGGATTGCGTCTGCTCAATACCATTCACTACCGCATTGATCGTTTCCAGAGAGATTTGCCGGTTTGTGCCGAGTACCCGATCCATCAGACTCCGGCTCTCGTTGCGGAAGGCTTCTGATCCACTGATCATGCCTTTTTGCCACATTTCCAGCAGGTTTTTCAGGCTTCCGCCGATCATGTTCTGCACATCCTGCGGCAATTTGGCAATCAAGGCCGCTTCCTGCTCAAATAACTCCCGTTGTTTGGTGGTCAGCGATTCGACTTTGTAAGCATCCCGCGCCAAATCGATCCGTTCCCGATAGCTGATATTCACCTGATCGAGAATCATTTTGAGCTGCGAATTCGACGTTTTTTCGGAATCCAGTCCCTTGAAGTACTGCGGATATTTTTCAATCAGTGACTCAATGGCCTTTTTCCGTTCGAGGGTGCCGGTCTTGGCTTCCATCGCCCGCTGCGCGGCAAACTGTAGCTCGGTTTGCTCCTGTTTGAGTTTGAGTTGCTGCTCCGACAGCGTATCGTTTACCTGTGCCGTGGCCGCATCGTACGCGGTAATCGCCGTTACCGCCAAACCGATAGCGGCAACTACCAAACCGATTGGGTTCGACGCCATCGCCGCCCAGAGCGTCCGGGCGGCAACCGCCGATTCGAGTTGCGCTTTCGTAAGTCCTTCGGTAGTGCCCCGCGCCGTGATGAGAGCCAGATTAAACGTTCCGGTCGCCAGCGTCCCGGCAATGGTTAGCGCATTCCAGGCGGTTTGGGCTATAGACAGCGCCTTCGTTGCCAGTTCCTGCGCCCGGGTCGCGGCTTGCCAGGACAGGTAGGCCGTGGCCGCTGCCTTGATGTAAGCGACCGTCCGATCAATTGCTTTCTCGGAACCGATCGTTGCGTCAATGAGTTGGTTCAGCGTTTTGATCCCGCTCTTGATCGTACCCTCGAAGTAGTCCCCGATTTTAGCCTTGGCAACGAAGTACTTATCCGCTAAGTTGGCAACCTGACCGCCGAGCGTCTGGGACTGCAACGCCATCAAATTGTAATACCGACCGCCTACCTCGCTGGCATCAAACAGCGCCTTTTTGACCATATCGAAGCTGATCGTGTGGGCTTCGGCCATTTTGATGACCTCTTCGCGGGTTTTGCCCAACGATTGGGCGAGCAGATCGTACAGGGGCACCCCGTTTTCGGCAAACTGATTAAGCTCCTGCTTCATCAGCTTACCCTTTGACTGCACATCCGTAAACGCCTTTGCAATCCGGGGCAACCGATCCTCACCCACGACAGCGGCCATGTTACCGAGCATGGTCAACGTCGGTATCAATTCCTGCGTGGCAACCCCCAGGCCTTTGAGCATGAACGTGGTTTCGGTCAGGCTCTCGATCTTGAACGGTGTCGTCTTTGCCAGCTCGATAACATCTTCGTACACCTTGTTCGCTTCAGACTTCGTGCCGATCATCTGAGCGAGTCCCATGCGGAAGGTATCGAGCTTCGTTTTTGCTTCGATGACCGCTTTGCCAAAATCGATAATTTCGTAGGCTCCGAACGCGGACATGATCAGCGTTTTGAAGTCCCGGACGATGGCGTTTTGCTCCCGCAGGGCTGCGGTCTGCTGTTGCAGCTCGCTTTTGACCAGCAAGGTTTGCCGGTTCTGCTCGCCCCGGACGATGGTCGTCTGCTGCTCCTGTTCGGCTTTGAACGCCAGCGTTTGTTTATTCAGCTCGGCCTTCAGTTCGGCGGTCGTCTGGTCGGCCAGCGCCCGGGCGATGACGGCCTGTTCCTCGGCGGCAGCTTTGGCCGCAGCCGTGCGCTCGTTGGCCCCGGCGCGAGCGGCTTGCGTCTTCTGGGCTTCGGCGGCTTTGGCTTCCGAAATCTGTTTCTGGGATTCGGCCTTGACCAGCGCGGTCTGTTGTTCGAGGCTGGCTTTAACCTGAGCGGTCTGCTGTTTGGATGCGTCGCTGACGGTGGTAATGTTGCTGCCTGCTTCCTTCCAGACCTTATTCAGCCGGTCAAGGGATGCTTCCTGCGAAGCGACGGAGTTCTGTAGACTGGTCGCCTGCTGCTTGACGATCTGTTCCTGCTTGATGGACAGTTCAATTAGAGATTGAAGCTGTTGTTCGACGGTTGGGAGTTCCGAAACGGCCTCAAATCGGAATCGAATATTTTTTTCTTCAGCAGACATAACCAGTAATGTAAAGGTGATTCGCTAAGCTAATAATATTCTCTTTTTAGTATGTATAAAATGGGTTTATTGTTGGTCGAAATGTGGCCATGTTTTGTGGTGGGTATTTGTGCTTAATTGTAAACATTAATTCTAATGGATGTTGCTTTTATTTTGTTCTATATTATTAATATGAATATTAATAATGATTGATGAATAAAGTCAATGGAATTCGCTTTTAATAAGTAATCATATTTGGAAGCCGTGGCAGTTTTTAGAGAATTTGGAACATCACCGCTGAAGCCGTTTAGAGGGGTAGGAGGGGTTTGATCTCACTGATGAGGAATACAGTCCGGCTGCTTAATGAACCGAAAAGTATACTATTTGAGGATATATTCTGAGGAAATTTAGAATTTATAGGCAAGGAAATCGATCGTATTTATAGCCTTTCCTATATTAAATGGGCTATTCTAGGCAATAGAGGGGGTTTGGTAAACGTAAAAATTCTATAATCCTGGGAAAATGACCAAAAAAAACAAAAAATACGGATTGGTACTTCTATGAAGTAGTGTTGAAAGGTTAGTTATTTAAATAAAGCCTTTGTTTAGTTAATAATATAGGTATTAATAATTGTTTTAGATTTTAATTAGGATCTTCTTCATCGCCGACAATGTCCCATCCGGGTGTCTCACCATCGTTTCTATTATCTTTGCTGTCAGACTGTCCAAGATAAAGCTTGCCGAGGTAAATCAGCATTGGTATCGATGGAGGTCTTTTGGTCTGTTTCCTTTTCCTTAAGGCTACTTTTTCACCGGTTTTCGGATTGATCACTGTTACTTCTTCAGTGAGCCATATATCGTAGCCGAATGCTTCGCGGAATTGCTGAGCTTTTAGCCGGAATGCACTAATGGCTTTCAGCTTCCTTGCATAGTCTGTAAAGTTTAGGCCTTTCTCCCGACGGACGGCTGTGTATAACGTTTCGTCAGAGATGCCCAGTGTTTGGGCAATAGCCTGACCGCTCTCCATGACACTAATCATGGAATCTACCTTGTTCCAGTCGATTTCAATTCGTTTACGGCCGCGTTTCATGCCTAATTCAAGCGGTTGTCAATACTTGTTAGATTGGAATAGCCTGTAAGTCTGTTTATTTGCTGATAAAGGCGGATATGCTCCTGGACCTGATAATGAAGCTGTCTTTCACTTTCTTTCAGATGATCACGGAGCTTTTTAGTTCCCTCACTAAATTCCTTCGCCATGCATGTGGAAAGATAAAAATGGAAAGGATGCAGGCCTTGCTCGGCGAATTGGTGCTTATATATTAACACTTTACGCAGTAATTCCGGAAGAGGTGGAAGCTTTTCGCTTGTCAAAATCATTTCAATGTCCTGCGGGTCCAGTGTACTGTAGTAAGCTTGAATTGTCGTCCCAAGATAATTGTTGATGATATTTTGTGCGGACTGCCCGGCCAGATCTGGACGTACAGTTAATATCTCTTTGATCAGTAGGTCTTGCTGGTTTTTAAAAAAGAAAGGCATATTGATTAAATTTTAAATTCGGAATTGACAATAGAGTGAAGTTTTCCAAGATGACCGCACCGATCGGCAACATCCAACCAACTTTCCCGGTCGGATCGTTTGTGGGCTCGGATATTGATGTTATAGAGGTAATACAGTCGTTGGTAAATCTGGCGCCAGACCGCTGGTTGATCCTTTTGAGTTGCATGACAATACTGATTAACTAGCTGCCGGACTAGATTGCGGGTCGTTTGCTGTGGAGGCTCATCCGTATGGATTGGCATCGGGGCCGAGGCTGCCTGTTCGGTTGAGTTACCTGTCAACCGTTTTACGGCAGTTTCCAGTTCCGCCAGTCGTTGCTGCTGATAGCTGAGTACCTGCTCGACTAGGCGATTAATGTTTTGAAGCGCTGGCAACTGCTGACGAAGCCTTTGTTCACAGTCGATGAAGTATTGCCGGGCCTGTTTTCCTTTCTCAGAGCGTTGGAGCATTGCAATTTCTTTTGCGCAATTGAGTATCAGGGCATAGTCCGTTACCTGTTGTTTACCACCTTTTGAGTTAGGGACAAAAATGTCCGTCACTACGTAATCCTGATTTTCCTTGAACCCGTATGAGAGCATCCGGTCAATCCATTTGTGAAACGGTGTCTTGATCGTTAGAAATTCGTGAAGTTCCCGGGCCGATACCGTCGAATGGCCATTGTCAGAATGTGAAATCGGAATTAAGGTTTTCATCGCTCAATAGTGTTGTTAATGAATAACTATTTAAGAACCTCCCCATAAGTATCCTCAACGACTGCTTCGGAGTTGGTCTCTCCCGAGTCAGAATTAATGAACTGGCTAAAGTCAACGTGTCCCGTAGTTTTGCCGGAACCTGAACCGGTTGCTGGATTGCCACTAGCTGATTTGTTATTTGTAAAGGTTTCATTGCGTTTAAGATTAGGAAGCCAAATGTTTTTGTAGGCATAGGCCAGCTTTTGGCCGAGGTTGAAGAAGTTGTCCTTCTCGCGCCGGATCAGCGTAACGGAAGCGTTGGGTGTTGTCCAGTATTCAAAAAAGTCTTTGTAGAAATCGTCAGTGTACTTATTCGGGTTATTGCGCCGATAATTAGCCAGCTCCACCCGGAAGTTTTTGATTTGCTCCTCAATACCAAGCTTCGGCTTGGCACGTTCGGGGCGACTCGACCGAAGCCAGACCCGGACAAGGTTTCGTAGCTCATCCATGTCGTTGTAGGTCTTGCCCCGGTTCTCTTCGACAAACGACGCGATCCGTTCGTGGGACACTCCGCGAATCTTCAACAGGATCCCGATTTCGTCGGGGCTGATTCGCTGCTGTCCTACGGTGATGTACGGAATCACCGTATGTGCTCCCGGGTGCATAGGATCGGGCTGTGAAGTCGAAGCTGATTGCGAAGGCGTTTGATTTTCGAGTTGAACGCCAGAATTAAGAATAGTATTAACATTAAGAATAGAAGAGTTAATATTATCTCTATTCTCTTCTATATTTCTATCTATAGTCTTTCGACTCGAACCTAAAGAAGACGGGCTTGTCGAAAAAGTTGGATGTTTTTTTATAAATGTCTCATTATTAGCGAATTTATCGATTTTCTCATTTTCATTAGGTGTCAAATTTTGATTCCTTTCATCGCTAAAGGTGTCAATTTCTGATAGCTTTTCACTTTCATAAGGTGTCAATTTTTGATAGCTTTCTGGTAAGATATCAGATAAGGTGTCAGATTTTGATTCCTTTTCTTGTTTAATTATAACGGAAGGTGTCAAAATTTGATATCTTCCGTTATCGCCACGTCCTGTACCAGCTTCATAGTGAATAAGATTTCGTTCAATTAGCCTTCTCCGTGCAGCCTTCATAGTATTCGGTGAAAGACCTAGAATTCCACAAATTCGGGGGTTGCTTAAGGGGAATACTTCAGGCCAATCCAGATCATTAGAGACCTCAAGCAGATGAAAATAAAGCAATGCTTCATTGCCCATAAATGGAGCTTTGAGGTTCTCTTTGCGCCAGAAGTGATGGATATAATCTAGGTATGACACTTGTGAGACTGTTCGATAAAATGTTTGTAACGGTGTTTGGAGGCTGCCGTACTAATAAAGGCATTTCAGCATCCCAGCTTGAACGGGATCATGCGTGTAACGAAACGGCCCCGCCGTACTGGCAAAGAAAGAGTAAGTGCCGGTGCCGGATATACGCAAGTGGTCAATCAAGAATAAGCCTGAGGCTTTGAGTTCAGTGTATTGGCGAGTGATTTCCTCGGCCTGCTCTGTCGCCCAGGGGCGTTCCAGTCCATGCTGATGCCAGGTGGCCAACACTACACCGAAAGCAGAGGGATAGATTGCTTTGGCTTGTTTAATGATAGCTTGTACATTGATTTTCGGATTATAGCTACGATGAGGTGCCAGCGGCTCAATTCCAATGATGTGATTGCCTTGTAAGAAGCATACGAATGACATTTGATAAAACCGGCCTGGCTGTTTCGCCTTCTCTTTAGCAATACAAAGCGCAGTTGCTACCTGCAGCGGGGTATCCGCAAGACCAAAGCGTTTATGGCGTCTAGACTTTGGATTTACCGGGCCATCCTTTGGTAAATCTGCAATTTTTGTACTGTGGGTAGTTGTTGGGCGCACGGGTAACGTCGTTGGAAGTGGAGTAATCATTGTCTTAGTTAGTTTTATATTGAGTGTATAATTTGAATTCTGTAGCTATTCAGCTTGCACTTTTCATCTGACGGTAGCTGATTTCATGCGCTTCGATATACCGTTCAATATCCGAGCGCCGGTAACGTTTGATGCGTTCGCCGTGGGCAAAAACCCGTAACTCTTTCTTCTGCAATCGGAGCCATTTGTCAGCTTGCCGAACGATCTCCTTAGCAGTGACTTTGCCTATGTCGAGGTACTGCTCGATCCATTCGAGCGGAACGTATTGCTCGTTTTGAGAAGCAGCCAGTTGTCGCTTGGCTTCGACTAATTCTCGCGCTGCCGCTTCGTGGCGGTCAATCATTTGTTGCACCTTTTCGGCAGGCAATACAGCAATGGCATCCATTTGGCTATACGTTAGCAGATAATTGTGGCTTTGTGTGTCGTTTAATCTTGCTCTTGATTTGTTTTGTTAGCGTGGATTCTTCTTCTTCAAGTTTTGCAAGACCATCCAGAAAGGCATCAATGCTGGCCTTTTTGCAGCTCCCTCCGCTTAGGAGTTTATGTGCAAAAGGTTCCGAAACCTTCCCTAATTCAGCAGCACGCTTAATACCGCCATCGGTAGAAGCTAGTCGTTTACGAATAACTCCGAGTTCGTCCTTGCTTAGTTCCATTCTGTTTGTATGTTTAGTGTTTAGTAGGCGTTTTGTCGCCGATCAATCAATTCTTGTGTCTAAGTTAAGCCAAAATGTCTAATTTTGTCAATAAATAAATGGAAAAAATTAGACATTATTGCCTTTTTTGTTTTAACTACTTGATTATCAGATGGAACCTAGGGAGGTTGTTAAGAGACTTTTGGATGTTAAAGGCATCACCAATCGAGACTTGGCTATGAGAGTAGAAATAGCTGAGCAGAGTATATCAAAGATGCTTAATGGGACAAGGGCTCTTACTGACAAAACATTAGTAAGAATAAGCCAAGCAATAGATATTCCTTTCGATACTTTACGTTGGGGGCAGAATCTTGAGTATTATCTCAGCAAAGGCGGGATTGATAACAAAGAAGAGGTTTTGAAGGGAGAGATAAAGCGACTGTATGGCTCCTCATTTACTTTTGCTGAAATTCCATTTGTTAGTAAGCAATCTTGGTCGTCTTTTAAGGAAAAAGTCCAAGAGGTTGCTCGCCAGTACTTGGATGATGAATTATTACAGATAGCGCCTGGCCCGTCTGCGAGATCAAACCATGATTCACTTTATAAACATACGTACGATTTTTACGAACTTTATAATAGTCTGGAAGAATACTATCCGGTGATTCTGAAGAACAATGACCAAGACGAGTTACATATAGATATAGCTTTCGAAATGATGGATAGTTTCATGGGGCCGACTGTGAATGAAGGTGGCACAGTCTTGACAAGACAAATCGTTGATCGCGAAGTTGAGGTTATAAATGATGGGGTATACGTCGTTGCTTTTGCCGATCAAATAGTAATCAAAAGAATCAAGGCAAATAAATTACGGCATAATGATAGAACCATTGTGCTTTATGGAGACAATGAAAGAGCTGGAGAAATAGTCATCCCAAGACATGACATCCATTTCATATGGAAAGTCCTCGAAGTGCACCAACGGGTGAAGTAATTATTATTTAGTACAGTAGCCGCTTAGCTTGCTTAGCTTCCAGCAGCTCTTTGAGCCGTTGCTCAACCTTTTCCTTACTTATACTTCTTTTATCTAGATATTCTTGGCAGGATTTGTAAGAATACAAAGGCGAATAGCCATTATCATGATAAGCAAACTCGATTAGATTATCTCGCTGTAATGCCCAAAGCTTAGTGGAGCTGCATTTTAAATAGGCCATAGCCTGTTCGCGATTTAACCATTCAGGATTAGTAAGTGCCTTCAATGCCTCGACTCTTTGTTTTAATTCCTGAACTTGATTGTAAAGATCAACAAAGGCCTCGTAAGACACAATAGGAGTTAACGGAACTTGGTAAGACTCCTCTTTGTAATTCATATAAGAAAATTGGATAAATTACTATTTATAAATTACCTTATCTTTTTGTATTTTTTTTATAGATAACATTATTTTCAAGCGAGAATACAATTCTTGCTTGGTAAGATGCCGATTTAATAAATATTCTTGACAAGACTTGTAAGAAAACATTGGTCGGCGACCAGAGAAGGTATATACAAGCATATTATCGTTTTGGAGTTCCCAAAGCTTAGTACTACTGCATTGCAAATAAGCCATTGCTTGGTTCCGACTCAGCCATTCAGGAATAGCAATAGAGTCTAATAATTCTACTTGCCTTTTGAGTTCCTGAACTTGTTTGTAGAGCTCAAGAAATGCTTCATACGAAACTGTATGAGGTGGTCCGATTTAGCGGCACAGTGAATTTGTCAGATTTTTGTAATACTTCTGTTCAAATTGTTCAGGGCTTTGGTAGCCCAGCGATGAATGCTTTCTCTCCCGATTATAATAGACTTCAATAT